>JADKCK010000062.1 GCA_016718845.1 Sphingobacteriales bacterium | reverse complement strand
CAACTATTTTACAATTCATCTAGTAATTCGCTTAATGGTTTGCCTATTTTTCTCCGCGTTTTATCTGTCTAACTTCGCGAAATGCGCTTTTTAGCTTGGTTTTAAAATTCAATAAAGTTTCGAGTCTGTTTAGCTCATTCATCAAATTTTCCCAATCGCCAACAGCAAGTTGCACAAAAATCTTTTTACCATGGCTATCAACTACATAGCGTGTTTCTGGTATTGTCATGTTTTTTTATTTAGTGTGGATATTTTGATACAAAGATACGCCAAATTTGCGAAGATTGCAAATTTGGTGTAGGGGAGAAAGTAACTTTGGTGATTTAATTTTTGTACACCTAAGTTGGTGTAAGTGTAAAGGTTAAACAAATTTCCCACCTCCAAATATCCACACTTAACTACTACAAAACCAAAATGTCGTAAAAAAGTTGTAACTTTGCCGCTCTTAAAGGCTTCATCTTACAACTGTCTATTTTGGGCAGCTACCCACAATTTACCCCTTGTCATTTACCACTTACAACTAACATAAAATGTATATAGAAAATTTATTACGCAAACACACCGCCGATGCCGTTGAGCAACTTTATGGCGTTTGCATCGAGCAAGCAACGGTTACGGTAAGCGAACCACCCAAACAATTTACCGGCGATTTTAGTATCGTGGTGTTTCCGTATGCCAAAATAAGCCGCAAAGCGCCGCCCGTTGTAGGCTCCGAAATTGCCCAATATCTGCAACAACAAATCCCACAGATTGCTAATTGCCAAGTGGTTCAGGGGTTTATAAATGTAACTTTTATCCCTAACTTTTGGGTAGATGCGTTTAATGCCATTGCCCAAACACCTAACTACGGACAACAATCTGCCAAAAACCAAACTATTGTGTTGGAGTATTGTGGCCCAAATACCAATAAAGCCCTACATTTGGGGCATATCCGAAACATGCTTTTGGGCTATGCCACCACCCAAATTTTGCGTTTTAATGGCTATACGGTGCATCCGGTTTGTGTGTACAACGATAGGGGTATAAACATTTGTAAATCGATGTTGGCATGGCAAAAGTTGGGCAACAACGAAACACCTACCGATGCAGGGCTAAAAGGCGACCGATTAGTGGATAAATATTACGTGCTTTTTGCCGAATTATTGAAGCCACAAACCGAGGCTGTTATGGAAGCAAACCCCACCATAACCGACAAAAAAGCAGCCGAAAAACTAACGCCCCTAATGCGCGAAGCCGAAGAAATGTTGCTTAAATGGGAAGCTAACGACCCCGAAACTCGACAACTTTGGGCAAAAATGAACGGCTGGGTGTATGAAGGTTTTGAACAAACTTACCAAAAATTGGGCGTTGCCTTCGAGAAAAACTACTACGAATCAGAGATGTACCTATTGGGTAAAAAACTAATACAAGAGGGTTTAGATAAAGGTGTTTTTGTGCAAGAACCCGATAAGTCGGTGCAAATTGACTTGACGGATATTGGCTTGGATAAAAAAATATTGCTGCGCAGCAATGGTACGTCTGTCTACATTACCCAAGATTTAGGCACGGCAATGTTGCGCCACCAAGATTTTGCCATGAACAAAATGATTTATGTAGTAGGCAATGAACAAGAATATCATTTCAAAGTATTGTTTGAGTGCATTAAGCGTTTAGGTGGCACTTTTGCCGATGGCTTGTTTCACTTGTCGTATGGCATGGTGGAACTGCCCGATGGCAAAATGAAATCGCGCGAGGGAACAACCGTTATTGCCGACGACCTTATTACACAAATGATAGACGAAGCCGCCGAACAAACCCAAAGCCTAAGCAAAATAGCCGATTTTACGCCCACCGAAGCCCAACAACTGTTCGAAACGCTGGGTTTGGGTGCTTTGAAATTTTTTATATTGCGCGTAAATCCTAAAAAAACAATTCTTTTTAATCCCAAAGAATCGATAGATTTACATGGTTTTACGGCTCCGTTTATCCAATATACGTATACTCGTATACGTTCTATGTTTCGTAAATATGGCAACGAGGTGGTAGCTCCCTACACCTCACCTACCGACCTTGCCCCCGAAGAGCGCGAGCTAATTTCGGTTATCTATCATTATCCTAAAACGGTTATCGAGGCGGGCAACAACTACGATGCGTCGGTGTTGGCTAATTATGCTTATCAGGTGGCTAAAATTTTTAATAAATTTTACAACGATTGCCCCGTACTAAATGCCGCCGACCCCAATACGCAACTGTTTAGGTTGCACCTTAGTCAAACGGCTGCTCGTATCATACAATCGGCAATGCAACTGTTAGGTATTAATATGCCCGAGAGGATGTAATGGCTTGTTGGCTGTTCGCTACTGGCTGTGCCGTTGTTTGTGTCACACAAACGACCAACTGTTACTACAAATAATCACAAAAAACTATTAAACTATGCGTTTATCTTCATACAAAACTATTTTTGTTTCGATACTGTTATTAAGCATTTTGGGTGGTTGCAGCTATTTTAAAAGCAAAGGCAACAAGCAAGATTTTTTAGATGCTTATCGCAGTTTTATGCAAGATGTGCAGGGCAATTACAACATCTACGACTCGAAGGATTGGAATGTGGCAGATGAGAAAATTGTGGATTTTTCGCAAAACCAATACCGAGTGTTTGAAGCCGACCTTACGTTTCACGAGAAATTAGAGGTGGGCAAATACCCCATTTTATATCATCTATATAAATACAAACGAACGGTAAAAGACCAAGTTAATTTACAGTATCGCCCCGATGCGCAAAAGCTAAAAGAAAGCCTGACCGAAATTATGGATACAACTGCTAATGTGTTTAATGGATTTGATAAGGATATCAGAGAACTGTTGATTGATTTTAAACGTAAAGACCCCAACAAACCTGGCTCGATAGTGGTAACACCCGATACCGTAAAAACATCGAAACGCATTAAATAAACAAAGCACCGCCCCAACAAATTAGTTTGTTGGGGCGGTTTGGGTTTTAGACTACATACTTTTTATTAAAAACATAGATAGCATAGAGTAGCATAGGAACATAGCGTTAATTGTAGATGTGCAATCATTAATTGTAATCACATTTAATATTTTTTATTAAAAACATAGGTAGCATAGAGTA
The DNA here is from genome assembly GCA_016718845.1 of Sphingobacteriales bacterium. Lineage (GTDB taxonomy): Bacteria > Bacteroidota > Bacteroidia > Chitinophagales > UBA2359 > JAEUUX01. The sequence continues at coordinate 24,505 of JADKCK010000062.1, read as the reverse complement.
ACATAGGAACATAGCGTTAATTGTAGATGTGCAACTATTGATCATAATTATATTTAATATTTTTTATTAAAAACATAGGTAGCATAGAGTAGCATAGGAACATAGAAGGAATTTTATGCGTATAAAATCGCTGTTTTCTTGTTTATTTTTTATTTTTACAATGTAAGATGAGCAGTACTACTCTACCTGCAACAATTCGCGTTGTTGTGTGGCGCGTTGAGCCGGAAAATAGGCGGCAAGTAGTGCAATAACAATAACGGTAATACCTACCATCAAAAAATCAAACCATCGCATACTAACGGGGTAGGCATCTATCAAAAAGGTGTCGCCTGCCAAACGTAGCAGTTTAAAGTGTTGTTGAGCCAAACAAATAACAAAAGCCAACAGCATACCCATAAAGCCACCTACGCCGCCCAACAAAATACCTTCGAGCATAAAAACGCGGCGTATAAATTGGCTGTTAGCACCCATTGCACGCAAAATACCTAAATCGTGTTTTTTTTCGATGACCAACATAGACAGCGAGCCAACAATATTAAAAGCTGCAATAATAAGGATAAAAGTGAGGATAAGGTATACTGCCCATTTTTCGGTACGCATTACTTTGTACAAAAATTCGTCTTGTTGATACCTATCAGACACCTTAAAGTTTTTGCCCAATAGTTGCTCAACGGTAGTTTGTACGGTAGCCATATTGGCATTGGGCAATAAGGCAATCTCGAGGGCGCTTACCTGTGGGGTATCGTAATCGAGCAGGTTGCGCATAAATTGTAGGGGTACAATGGTGTATTTTGCGTCAAAATCTTGCTGGATGGCATATACGCCAATAGGATAAATAACTTGTTGTTTAAATGCGTTTTCGGGCGATGTGGTACTAACTTTACCCTCGCGGCGGGGCATGTAAATTTGGAGGTTCGAAAACTGATTGGCGATATTAACCCCCAACATTGCCTGTATGCCCAAGCCAACAACGGCATAATTAAGGCTATCGGCATCGGTAAGCATATATTTGCCGCCAACAATGGTGCTATCTATCCCCGATACATCAATAAATTTATCATCAACACCTTTTAATCGCCCCACCATATCTTTGTCGTTGTAGCGCATCAGGGCGTTTTCTTCTAGCACCTCCGACACGGCTTTTATGCCCGGCAGATGTTCGAGTTTGTAGATGGTTGAGCTATCTACTTCAAAGGTTTTGCCTATTCGGGCTTCTACTTTTAGGTCGGGGTTAAACGAGTTGTAGAGCGATGTGACCAAATCTTCGAAGCCATTAAAGACCGACAATACCAAAAGCAAAGCCATCGTACCGACCATCATTCCGATGACCGATACGGCGGCTATAATGTTAATGGCATTGGTTGATTTGCGAGCCACAAAGTAACGTTGGGCAAAAAGCCAAGCTAAATTCATAGCAATTTATCTATTTGGTCGTTTTCTATTTTACGGAAAATGTCGTTTACTTTGTCCATTTCTTCGAAGGTATCGTCAACGTAAAATTCCAAATCGGGCATACGGCGCATAGCGTTTTTAATTTTATTGCCCAATGCAAAGCGTATTTGTGCTTTACAGGCAGTAATTTCATCAACAACAGCTTGTTTGTTGGCGGCGTTGTAGGCGCTTAGGTACACCCTTGCCACAAATAAGTCGGGGGTCATTCGCACTTTTGATATAGTAACAAAGTTGTTGCCGTAATAATCGCGTCCGCTTTTTAAAAATACATCGCTTAGTGCCTCGTGAATAAGCGAAGCAACTTGTTGTTGTTTAATGGTTTCCAAAGTTTATAATTAATTTTTGGGTGATAGGTTAGTGTTAATTAGTTGGTGATTTAACAATAAAAAGAGGGGTTTAGTTCCCTGTTTGGGCATCATTTATTTGGCAAATGTGTTTGTTATTTTACCATAACGTTTGTTTCGCCAAAAGTTATAAGCAAAACCAAACACTACAATTAACAGTATGGGCAGTACCACATTGACAAGTTGCCACATTAGGCGTTCCGATTTTACTTTTTGCTCGTCGAGTAGGCGCAGTTTTATGTCTTTCGAGCGGGCGGCAATTACGCCTGTTTCGTCGGTTAGCCATTCAACGGCATTTAGTAAAAAATCGCGGTTGGCATAGTTTGATTTGGTGTATTTGTAAAAGCCTAGTGGCGATGGCTTGCGCGTTTCGAGGTCAAAATCGTTGCGGATAATGTCGCCGTCGGATACTACAACCATGCGGGTAGGTTTGCTTAGGTCTTTAAATTTTTGGCAATCGGGGGCAGTTTCTAGGGCTTGTTGGTCGGCAAAAGCCAAACGGTTTTTAAACACCGACGGAAACTCGCCTTCTAAAGCTACGGCTACGGCTTGGTCTCCGTTGCTATATTCTTCGGGTTTTGGTGGGATGCGCACCTCTGCAACATCAATTTTAACAGGTGTAGCAATGGTTTTGCTGTATTTTGAAGACGAAAGCAAGATTGTTTTTTTGATTTTGGCATCTTTGCTAGGTATCGTATCTATGGTAGCTGCAAACCTAAGCAATACGGCATCGAGGTTTTTGCTCAATGGGTGGTTGTTGTTGGTGTTGGTGATAACCGGAAAATACATCCACGGAAAAAGTTTCATTTGACGAGCATTGCCATATTGGTCGGTGCCAACGGTAATGGGTATTTGCTCGCATTGAAGGTCTTTTAGGTTATTAAAATTTACACGCACGCCATATTTAAACAATTGGTCTTCGAGGTTTAGCCCATAATCGAGGGCAACAAAACTGCCTCGTTTTAGGCTGTCCATCTCCGAGCGCATGTTTTCTATAAGCCACAACACCTTACCGCCGTTCATCACAAATTGGTCTATTTTGTATTTTTGCGACTCTTCGAATTTTTGTGTTGGTTTGGCGACAATAATGGCATCGTATTTTTTATTATCAATACACGAGCTGCTCGATAAATCAAATCTATCTACCAAAAAATAACGCGATAAGGTAGCTACCATATCTTGCATAGCATCGGCGGGCAGTTCGCCGTTACCTTCGATAAGGGCAAGTGCTGGGCGGTGCTCGCGTTTTAGTTTTGATATGGTATTGGCAAGGTTATACTCGAGCAGGGCGATAGAGGTATTTAGGGTTTCTTGCGGTCCCTTGTCGGCTTGTTGTTGTAGCAGCATAACGGGCATTTCGCGTCCTTTGTAGCTAATAAGGGCACCCGGAAAAATAATTTTTTCTGAATATCCCTCTTGATTTTCAACCAAACGAGTAGGCTCTAAACCCTTGTCCATTAGTTGTTTGGCGATGGCTTCGCGCTCTTTTTGGTCGGGCGATGCCATAGGGTTGATAAACTCGTATTGTATTTCGGTGTCGGAATAAGCCTTAAATGCATTTAGCATTTCGAGGGTGCTGTTGCGCAATCGTTTAAATCCCGCCGGAAATTCGCCTTCGAGATAAACTTTTACATATACTACATCGTCCAAATTGCGCAACATATCGCGCGTAGGTTGGGTAAGGGTAAATCGTTTTTCTTTGGTAAGGTCAAAACGAGTATATATTTTTGATGCTACAACATTGGCAAGTACCAATATAGCCAATAAAATGGCAAGTTGAACAAGCGATTGACGTTTGGGTTGCATGAGAATTTGGCGGTGTTAGTTTTACTTTATTTAAAAACGCAAGCAATGCTTAGTAGATTGTGCAAAGATACGGTTTTATGGCGATATTTTGGTAATTAGGGCATTTTTCGGTGGTTTGTGGCGCAAAAATCCCTCAATATACGGTGCATATTGAGGGATTTGGCGTTTGTTTTCGATTGTAGGGGTTATTTATAGCTTATGGTTTGTTTTGCAGAAACCTAAAATACTTTTGTGTAGGTGTATAAACTTGCCTTTTTATGGTGTTGCTACTTTTTTATGTTCCAAACGCTCTTGTTCTATCAGTTTAAGGGCAATTTCGGGGTTGGCTGTAGGGTATTTGCCCGACAAGCACGCCATACAAGTAGACAAGGAGCTAAATATTTGCTGTAAATCTTCGAGGGTTTGATAAATTACGGCATCGGCGCCAATGTAATCGCGTATTTCTTCGATGGTTTTTTGGGCGGCAATTAGCTCGGTTGTCACCGACATATCTATGCCATAAATGCACGGGTTAATAATTGGCGGAGCCGATGAGATGAAATACACTTCGGTAGCTCCGGCTTCGCGCAGTATTTGCACGATGCGTCGCGAGGTGGTTCCGCGCACAATCGAATCGTCTACAACGGCTACTTTTTTGCCTTTTATGGTATTGGCAATGGGGTTAAGTTTGCGGCGTACAATGGCTTCGCGCTCCGATTGTTGTGGCGAGATAAAACTACGCCCAATATAGTTGCTTTTTACCAAGCCTCTGTGGTGTGGTATGCCCAATACCTCTGCCAAGCCCGATGCGGCAAAATAGCCCGACGTAGGTACATCAATAATAATATCGGGTTTTAAGCCCATTTCGCGCACTTGCCTTGCTAAGGCGCGCCCCATTCTAACGCGCTGCCCTGCTACTAGTCGTTTATGGATAATAGAATCTTCGCGGGCAAAATAGATGAACTCGAACACGCAAAAATGTTGAGGCAATTGGTAGCCAATACGGCTATGTACTTGGTTGTTGTTGTCAATAAAAACCATTTCGCCTGGGGCAAGGTTGCGTATTAGTTGATAGCCTAGGTGGTCAAAACATACTGTTTCGGACGCAAAGCCGTATCTTGTTCCGTTTTCGGTTTCTAATTTACCCAACACCATGGGGCGTATGCCATTGGGGTCGCAGAAAGCCAACAAACCATGATTGGCAATAATAGCCAATGCCGAGTAAGCGCCTAACACCCGTCTTTGTGTTACTTCCACACAATCGAAAATATCGTTGGGGGTAATATTGCCCAAATCTTTGTTTTTTAGCTCCGATGCAAAAGCATACAACAACAACTCTAAATCGTTGGTGGTGGTGGGCAGGGTGTGGTACTCGTCGTACAACACTTTGTTCATTTCGGCAAAATTGGTGATATTGCCATTGTGTGCCATTGCTATACCAAAGGGGTAGCTGGTAGCAATGGGTTGGGCATTAGCCAACTCGTTTGAGCCATGCGTGGTGTAACGCACATGACCAATGCCCACCTTGCCGCGCAAACGGTCGATGTGGCGCTGTTCAAAAACGTTGCTCACCAAGCCAAGTCCCTTTTTGGTATGAAACATCTTATCAAATGTAACAATACCAGCAGCATCTTGTCCGCGATGCTGTAGGGCAGTTAAACCCAACACTAAATCGTATACTATCGGTTCTTGTCCAATAAAGCCAACTATACCGCACATGAGTTATAAGTGAATAAAAAGTGAAAGAATAAAAGTGGAAAATATATTTAGCAAAAACTAGCATTTGCCAAACATATATTCCACCTTTTTTATTTAATAAACAAGTAATTTTTTCGAGATTTTATTGCCTTTATCCGTTATTAAGCTCACCATATAAGTACCTGCTGGCAATTGGTTACGATTAATTTGGATAGATGAAGTACCGTAATTTACCTGCTGCGTTTGCACTATTTGCCCTTGTAGGTTGTAGATGCTAATGGTTGCTTTTGTATTTGGGGCAATTTGGTAATTGATGGTGGCTTGGCTGCCCATTGGGTTGGGCGATATTTGCAATTGCAAGCTGTTGGTGGTTGCTGCATTATCTACCCCTGTACTAAAACTAAGTGCGGTGTCGCAAAAAGGATAGGTAAGGGTGGTTGAGCGCATAATGCCACGCCCGTGAGTGCCAATGTACAATACCTCGCAGCCAACGGTTCGTATGTTTTGCAAACGAACACGATATACAGGCACTCTACCTAAACCTGTGTTGTGTTCTGTCCAGCATTGTTGGTTAAGGTTATAGCTCCAAACGCCCAATTCGGTGCCTATTATTAGGTAATAATCGGGGTTGCCTGGGTTCATGGCTACATCGTATATAGGCATACGCGGTAGGTTGTGTTGTATAGATTGGAAAGTGACATTGGCTGGTGTTGATGCCATAGCATTTTGCGATAAAAATACGTAATCGTAATTACCATAATTGCCTGCCACTGCTGCCAAATTGTTGGGGTTGCCTGCATCAACAGCCAAACCCGCTAGGTAGCGATTGTCGAAGGGCGTGTTTGGTATAAATTGGTTGGTAGGATTGGGTGTGTTTAGGTTTCTTACGCGCATCAACTTACCGCCTTCTGAGCCAGCAAAAGCTATGTCGCCGCCGCTATTTAAGGTTATGGTTGATAAGGGCGATGAGCCTAAATCGGTTACTACCTCCCAATGTGGTGTTGTGCCTACGTCTAGGGGGTTTCGGGTTAGCCATAGTTTGCCTGCATTATCGCCCGTAAAAAATTTGGCATCTATCTCTCCATCGCCATAAAAAAAGCGTTGTGCATCTTCCCACAAAAAGAAAGGGGTGATAAAGGGTGCGCCTGCGTCGGGTGCGCCATCGCCGTCGCCGTCAATATTTTCGTCGAAAAACGAGCTAAATCCTTGACCACGATTGGCAGAACGAGCCATAAATCCGTTTTGCGATTCGGCAAAAAATACATCGGGTTTTATGTGCGATATTTCGGTATAAGCTCCATCGCCGCCCATTACCTCGACCGACGAGCCAAACGAGTTGGTATCGTAGCCCATGTAGTTGGTTCCATTGTCTTGTGCGCCGCCCATTACCTCGCCGTTGTACGATGCCGATACCGAGTACATTTGGGTAACGTTGTAGTTTTTGTTTAGTTCTATAAAAGAAGGTTGGAGGTTATCGGCATTATTAGTTCTAAAAATACCACCATCGCAGGCAATATAGGCGCGGTTGGGTGTTTGGGTGTCAAAAACCACAAAATGTTTATCGGCATGAACATAAAGCGGATTGGAAAAACTTTCGCTAAGGTTATCTATCTGCGACCATCCGCCATCGCTCATCCAGCGCCAAAGCGTTACGCCGCCTAAGTAGATATGTTCGGGGTTGGCGGGGTCTACTGCCATTGCCAAATCGTACCAGCATTGGCAGTAATCGCTACATGGGTTTAGGTATTCGTCGCCTTCTCCAATTTCTACCCATACATTACCTCCGTCCGAGCTTTGGTATACCTTATCTATACAGCCGTTTGATACGGTAACTAAGTAGGCATAATTAGGATTATTGGGCGATAGGGCTATCAATCGGCGGTTGCCTGTGTTGGGGGCATTGCCGGGTTGGATGCCTGATATGTTGGTAAAGGTAGTACCGCCATCGGTTGATACCCAAATGCCACCGCCTGCAGCGGCGTATACTTTGCCGTTGGCATCTACGTCAATATCCCATGCTACCGAGGTGGGTACGCCTGCTGGGTGTGCCCATGTATCGCCTTTATCTGTCGAAACATAAATACCGCGTTGTGTGGCGGCATACAGGCGGTTGGCGTTGGTGGGGTCGGTGGCAAGGGCTATTACAAAAGCCCAATCAAAGTTGTTGGGTTGCGAGGTGTAATTTTGTGGTTGTGTAGCCGGTAAAGCCTGAAAACTTTGCCCGCCATCGGTAGAGCGAAACATGCCATAGCCCGGCGATTTAGAAGCATCTAAGCCATAAGGATACCCATTTTCGTAATACTCGCCGGTGCCTACATAAATAGTACCATCGGTGCCTTGTACTATACAGCCTATTGATAGGGTGCTAAGGGTATCGTTGCCGCCATAAGGTTGCCAGCTATTGCCGCCATTGTTAGATATAAACAAACCGCCAGCTACGCTACCTGTGTATAGTCGGCTGGGGTTATTTTTGTCTACTAACAACGAGCGCGAGCGTCCGCCTACGTTATTGGGTCCCAAATCTTCCCAAACAAGTGGTGCTACGCAGGCATCGCGTTCGGCTTTTTGTTGATTAGCTCGGTATTGGGCAGCATATACATCGGTTAACGAGTAGTTATGCGTGTTTTGGTTTTGTTTGATGCGTTGCAAACGGTCGAATGCAGCAGCAATACCTCGTATTTTGGGAGAAGGGGTATTGTTGGTTAGGTTTGTTTTGATAATTGGGTAAGCGAAATAAGCTACGGCAGATGTAACAAAAACGAAAGCGGTGTAAAGATAAAGTTTGTTCATTGTGCGATTAAGGTGTTAGGTGCAAAAGGTGTGAAGTATATAAAAAAGTAAAAACAAAAGAAGGTACAAGGATAGCGTGTAAAACAGAACATAATAGTAAGATATTTAAATACAAGTACAAAGCTAAGTCTTTTAAATGCGCTAAAAAAAGAAAAAATGCCTTTTATCGCAAATCCCAAAATACTTATTTTGTTGTAATGTGCTGATAATCAGTTAATTATGTTAGTAATAGCTTGCTTTTTATCCTAAAAATATACAAAACATTGGTTAATAATTACCCACCAAAAGTTAAAAATTTCAAGTTTGATAACGACATTGAAAAACTCCAGTTTTATTTACAAGGTATAAATGTTGGTAAGACTAAATAGCTGATTTGTGACTACGACAAAGATGGGGATAATTTTATCTGTAACAGAAGGGTTAAATCCTATGTTATGGATAAAATGATTTGAATTACCCACAATATTTGTCGTAGTATTAATATTAAAGAGCGGCAAAGGTACGTAAAATTTTGTTTTACGCGGCATATTTTGCGGTCATAAACAATTGCTTTACGAATTTGTTTGAGCGAGGAAAGAGAATATAAATTTATTTATTTTTTATACAAATATAAATGCCGCATAACTAATTGGTTTAGCTATGCGGCATTTGGGTGTTGGGTATTAATAATCGCCCAATGTTTCGGGTAGTTGCGATAGGGCGCTAGCTAATTGTGCGTTGTTGGGTGCAATGCCATGCCATTCGTGGGTTCCTTCCATAAAATCTACGCCTTTGCCCATGCTAGTTTTCATGAGTATAACGGTAGGTTTGCCTTGTTTGCTTATTGATTTGGCATGGTTAAGTGTTTCTACAATTTGGTTCATGTTGTGTCCGTCCATTTGTAGTACTTGCCAACCAAAGGCTTCCCATTTGGCGGGCAGGTTGCCCAGCGACATTATTTGGTCGGCGGTGCCGTCTATTTGTTGCCCGTTCCAGTCTACGGTGGCAATAAGGTTGTCTACTTTGTGGTGAGCGGCAAACATGGCGGCTTCCCAAATTTGCCCTTCTTGTAGTTCGCCGTCGCCATGCAACGAAAATACCCAACGGTTATCGTTGTTTTGTTTTTTGGCTAAGGCGGCTCCAATGGCTACCGACAAGCCTTGCCCCAACGAGCCACTTGCGATGCGCACGCCCGGTAGGTGTTCGTGGGTAGCGGGGTGCCCTTGTAGGCGCGAGTTAAGGCGGCGGAAGGTAGTTAGTTCGGCGATGGGGAAATAGCCCGACCGAGCTAATACGCTGTAAAAAAGGGGGGAGATGTGACCGTTAGACAAGAAGAAGAGGTCTTCGCCGATGCCATTCATGGAAAACTGTGGGTTGTGTTGCATGATGTCGAAGTATAGGGCGGTCAAAAAGTCGGCACAGCCAAGCGAGCCGCCCGGATGCCCCGATTGTACGCCATGTACCATGCGCACAATGTCGCGCCGCACTTGCGAGGCGGTATTTTGTAATTGCTGAACAGAAGCCATATTTTTAGTTGTTGTTTTTATTGTACATTAATACAATTGACTAATAAATGATATTTTCAATAAGATTTGAGTTTGGAAGTATCTTATTTGTACTATGATTATCAATCATTAGTTGGTACAAGTTTTCAAAATCTTCTTCGTTTAATTTTTCTTTATCGATTGGATTGGGAGGTGTAAATTGCAACATGCCATTGCTATAATTGGCTAAATAAGCAAAATAAGAAGAGTTGAAAATTTGATTAGGAATTTTAGTTGAGTTTTGGTTAATTTCGTTTATCTTTTCAAGTATTTGTTTTTTCATTAAATCAATAATTTGCTTTTCGTTATTTAATAATCTTTTGGCAATACCTATTTTCCAGTTAGATATTTTTACCTTAAATATACTTCCATTATAAGCTATTAAACCAATAGCAATGGCATCGACCGATGCTGAATTAGGCGCAATTTTGATAATGCTATAAAAAGTATTCATGGTTCTAAATCAAAGTTTAAACGGTTGATAAATTCTTTAAAAACAAGTTTATTTCGGTGTTCATCAAATAAAAATAGTCGTATTTTTTCTTTTAAGTTAGATTTGTATCCCAATACAGTAGGAATATTTGATGATATTGCATCGAAATTTTTAAAGCACGAATAAACAGATGAAAAAAAATGAAATTCCATTTCTTTTATCAATTTATCATTTACTAAGGTTTGCGAGCAAATAGTCTTAGCTAATTTTGTATTCATTATAGATTCGTTATAGGTGTTTGTAACACCATAACTTGGATTTAAATTTTCGTAATTTAAAGAATTAAATACATAAGCGTGGTCGATGGCATTAAAGTAATATTTTTTATCAACTACTTGTACAATAATATTATTGTTAGTTGGTTTTCTGTCATCGTTTTCAACCCAAATATCAAACAAAGCTATTTTTAGTAAATCAATTGGGTTGGCAATTCTTTTCATTTCAATTGTTTCTAATAATAAGTTGAGGTCGAGAATATTTTGGATTAATTCTGAACCAAAACAAAGTGTATTTTCATAAAACCTTGGTTTATGTCTGTCGGATAAGTAAGGGGTTGTGGAGAGCAATTGTATGGGTAATTTTACAGCAGCTATTTTGGGCGTTTTAATATTCCATAATTGAAGAAAATAACCACACAAAAATTCACTGATAAGGTAATAGGCGGGCATTTTACCTTGTGCAGATTTTATAATAAAAACTCGATTATCGTCTGTCCATACTTTTAAGGGACTGTGCCCATCTGTTAATATTTCTTGAAGAATACTGATAACATTATATTGATGCAAATCTGCAATCATTTTTATTATTTTTTGCTTTTTGTAACTATATAGTTACATACATATTGTTTTTTTATTGCAAAGTAAATTTAAATACCATTTTGCCTTGTTGTTCTTCGGGGGCGTTTGGGTCGGGGTTAAATTTGGTTTTTTTGGCGGCTGCAATGGCGGCATTTTTTAGTACGCCGCTGTTGTTGGTTGAGCCTGCCGAGCTAAACTCGGCGCGGGTTACGTTGCCTTGTTTATCTACCCAAATTTTTATAATTACTTTTCCTTCTTCTTGCGATTTATCGTCGACGGTGGGTTTAAATTTTACAGAGCGGTCTTTTAGGTCAATTTCTACTTTATCGCCTGTACCTGTGCCATTTGCTCCGTTAGGACCACCACTGCCTCCGTTACCATTGCCGGGTGTTGCTCCGCCCATGGGGTTGCCTGCATCGCCGTTTTTGCCGGGCGTTGTGCCTTGTCCTTTCGAGTTATTGCTTTTGCCTTTAAACAGCGAGTTTTCGTCTACTTTGGGTTTGTTGGCATCGGCGGTAGCGGCGGCGGCATTTTTGGTGTCGGTGCCTGTTTTGGGTTTGTCGGTGGGTTTTATGTCGGTGGGTGCGTCTTTTTTATCGTTTTTTGTTTTGTTGTCTTTTATGTTCATTTCGGGCGCTTCGGCATCGTCGGTGGTTAGTATTTTGCTGTCGTTGGGCTGCGACGGGTTGGGTGCGGCTTCTAGTTCGCGCTCTTGGGTGTTGTCGAGGGTAACATCGCTGGTGCTGCTGCTTTGTGGTTGTACATCGCCAAAACCTTCGGCATCGGTGCCAAAGTTAAGGGCAATGCCTCCGCCTTCTTCGTCTTGCCAAGTGCTGGTCATGGTAAAGAAAAAGAATACTAATAGTAGCAATAAATGAAAAACAGCCGAGCCAATAATGCCCTCTGTATTGTGTTCGCGGATGTTATCTGCCATAAATACTGGTTTTTTTAATGTTTTTGGGTATAGCAATGCCAGTTGTTGCGCAAAGGTACTGCTTTTTTAGCGAAACGAAAAATATTGTTTGGTAATTTTATTTTGTAATGATGGTAGTGAGTAGTGGTTACTTATCTACTTCTTCGTCGCCTTTGGGGTGGGCTTGGTTATACACGTTTTTTAGGCGCTCGACGCTGTTGTGGGTGTATATTTGGGTTGCCGAGAGGTTGCTATGCCCTAATAGCGATTTTATGGCGTTTAAATCGGCTCCTTTATCGAGCAAATGGGTGGCAAAGGTGTGCCTTAATACGTGTGGGCTGCGTTTTTTTTGGGTGGTAACAATTGCCAAATGTTGGGTAACAATGCGGTGTAACATACGGGCATACATGGGGTCGCCCTTGTCGGTAACTAGCAAATGGTTGTGTGTAAGTACGGCAAAGGTGGCATTGCGGATGTCGATGTATTGGTCTATTAATTTTTGAAGATAGGGTAAGATGGGTAATATTCGTTCTTTTGAGCCTTTGCCAGTTATTTTTATTTTGTCGTTTTGTAGGTGTTGGTGTTCTATTTTAAGCAACTCGCCCGAGCGTAAGCCTAATCCATACAACAGCTCTACTATTAGTTTATTTCTTATACCTGTAAAATCGTCGCCAAAGTCTACTTTATCGAGTAGTAAATCCATTTTAGGTTCTTCGACAAAGGTGGGCAAATGCTTGGCGGTTTGGGGCAGATATAGGGCGGTTGTTGGGTTGGTGGTGGTTAATTGTTTTTTGAGTAAAAATTTATAGTACGATTTTAAGGCGGCTATTTTGCGGCGTATGGAGGTAGTGTTTAGTTGTTGATTAGATAAATCGGCTACCCAAACCCGCAGATGGCGTAGTTTTATTTGTGTTTGGTCGGCTTGTTGGTCGGGGTAGTTTTGGGTTAAAAACTCGTTAAATTGCGCTAAATCGCTTTCGTATGCCCGAAGGGTGTGTTCGGAGTAACGTTTTTCGTGTTGTAAATATTTTAGGAAATCGGCGAAATGTTGCAAAATAAGTGTTTTTAGGAGATGTGGCGATGTTGTGATGTGGCGATGTTGTGATGTGGCGATGTTGTGATGTGGCGATGTTGTGAAGTGGGGATGTTTTGATGTGGCGATGTTGTGAAGTGGGGATGTTTTGATGTGGCGATGTTTTGATGTGGCGATGTTTTGATGTGGCGATGTTGTGATGTTGTGGATGTTGTGATGTTGTGGTGTTGTGATGTGGGGATGTGGGGATGTGGGGATGTGGGGATGTTGTGCTTGCTTTTTTTCTGGGGGTGCCAGAGGCTGTACAACTTTGGGTAAGCTAAACATCACCCCCAAAAAAGACCAATAAATTTACCGCGTCAAGCGGGGCGGGCGCAAGCTTTAGATGATTGGGGGAGGCAATGGTTTAGTGGATAGGCAATTGGTGTGGTATTAAATTAGCCCACCGATACGCCAATTAAGCGCCCTATGCCAAAGGTGATGGCGGCGGCTGCCAAGCCAAAAAACACTTGACGGAAACCCGAGTACCAAATGCTTTTGCCGGTAAAAAGGGTAATTGCCGAGCCGATTATAAACAAGCCTATGGCACTTGCTAATACGCTTAACAAAATAGCGGTTGTGCCAATGGTAAAGAAAAATGGGAAGACGGGGATAATGGCTCCGATAGCAAATAAAACAAACGAGTAGGCAGCGGCTTCGAAAGCCGAGCCTTCGAGTTCTTCGGGGTTTATGCCTAATTCTTCTTTTACTAATATGGCATGGGCTTGGGTGGTATCTTTCATTATTTCGGCTGCCATTTGGTGGGCTTGGTCTTCGGGTATGCCTTTTGCCATGTAGATAAGTGCTAGTTCTTTTTGTTCTCCTTCGGGGTTGGTTTCTAGTTCTTCCATTTCTAATTGCATTTGGTTTTCGTATAGTTCTTGCGAACTTTTCACCGAAATCCATTCGCCTAAAGCCATAGACAAGGCGCCTGCCAACAAGCCTGCAAGCCCTGCCAACAAAACGCCGCTTTGCCCTTCGGTGGCGCCTGCAATGCCCATTACTAAGCTAAAATTAGATACCAAACCATCGTTTCCGCCCAAAACGGCTGCTCTTAGGGCGTTGCCGCCTACCGATTTATGTCGGCTCTCGAACTTGGTTAGGTTGCTGCCGGTAACATTTTTTTGTTGTTCGAGGAGCGATTGAAGTATTTTAACATGGTTTGTTTCGGAGCCTGTTATGGGTAGGTCGTTTTGTTTTTTGGCAGAAATGACGGCATTGGATATACTTTTTTCGGTATCCATCAACACGCCCAAAACGTAATCGTAGCCAAATATTTTGCCTATGGTGTGTAGTGTTTTTGCTCGGGCAGAGGGGTTTGGCAAGGTGGTAAGTTGGTGTTTTTTGGCAAATGCTTCGGCATGGCTTTTTTCTATGGCGCTCATTTGTCTAAAAACGTTGGCTATGGTTTCGTTTTGTTCGTTATCGGCAAGTATTTGGTATAAAAAACTGGCATCAACCTCGGTTTGTATGTTTTTATTATTCATTTTTTGTTTTGAAATTAAAGAGGCGTTTTAAGTAATTATTTGCCATACTTTACTATTATTGCCAATTGCCCTGCATGATAAGCTGTATGCGACACGATGCGCCCTAGTGCCTCGGCTTTGGTTTTGGTGCCAAACTCTTTGGTGCTTATTTGGGTTTGCCAATCGGCGTCGGTTTGTGCGGCAATGGCTTTTTGGAGGGCATCAAAGGCGTATTGCTGATAGGCTAATAGGTCTTGGTAATTAGTCCATTCGCCGGTATCGTGTTTGGCGATAACTGTTTTGGCAGTTACTTTTACCTCATCTTGCCCAAAAACGTTTTTGGCAAATAGCAATTCTACATCGGCAATGTGCCTGATAATAAAGCCTGCGCTGTTGGGGCTATCGCCTAATTTTTTGGTTAAATCGGCGGGGTTTATGGTGGCTAATTGGTTCGAGAAACGGGTTCGTGCTTCGTGCCACAATTGGTTAAAAAATAGGGTGGTGGGCATGGTTTATTGGGTTTTTATGGTTGGCTCAAAAATGATGATTGATTTTACGGAGTTAGAAATAAGGCAGGCTTTTTCGCTCATTTCTAGTATTCGTTTGGCTCGGTCGTATTGTTCGGCTTGTTCTATCACCAAAGTTGGTTTTAGGGTTACTTCGGTCATCATAAATTTGCCGTCTACTTTGTCTAATTTGCCAATAGCCTCGCAGTTAAAACTAACAAAAGGTAGCTTTGAGTTTTCGGATACTGCCAAAAAGGTGGTCATTAGGCAACTGCTAATGGCTGCCACAAATAGGTGTTCGGGCGACCATATACCGGGCATGCCTTTCGGAAACTCGGGTGGGGTGGCTACCTCAACAGATTGGGTTAAAACAGGCGAGCTAAGTGTGCCTTTGCGGTCTTGGGTAAAAGTAAGGTCTACTTGGTAGTTGTGCATGGTAAATAAAAAATTGTTGGTTATTAGTTGTTGGTTTGTATTATAAATTACGCTATTTTAGGACACAGATTTTACGGATTAGACACGGATAGGATGGATTTTTTATTTAGTACCTGATGTTACGTAGTTCGTTTCAATAATTGAGTATTTTGCATTTTTATACCCAGTTTTACAGTTAGTTTCTTACTAGCCACCCATTAAAGGAATTTTCGTTAAGAAATGGGCATAAATGTAGTTAAGAAAGATATACTGTTTGAACATTCCGCTAAACCAAACTGAGAAAAAAGACTGTTTATCAATTGCGTTTGGCGTGCAAGTTTATATCTTTTAGCGGAATGTTAGCCATTTTAGTCAATTACTATAATGCCGTCCGACTTTTTTGGTTACATATCTGGGTAAAAAAAGTAACAAACTTTAACGAACCGAATGTAAGTAAGACAACTTTTATAACAAATTACCCCCAAAGCCCCTTGCCACTTAATTATGTAACATCCCCATGTAACATGAATCCCTTATTTATCGTTGATAATTCGTCCGTCTTCCATTTCTATAATTCGGTTGGTATTGCGGGCAAAGCTTTGGTCGTGGGTAACAATCAATAAAGTTTGGTTAAACTCTTGGGTTAATTGTTTAAAGATATCGAACACATTTTCGCTGTTTTTTTTGTCCAAATTACCAGTAGGTTCATCGCCCATAATAATTAAGGGGTCGTTGATAAGTGCGCGTGCAATAGCCACCCTTTGTTTTTGCCCGCCCGACAGTTGATTGGCTTTTTTTAGTGCTTCGTTTTCTATGCCTAATATTTTTAGTTTTTCCATTGCTCTGTGTTCTACCTCTTTGGCATTGTATTTTGCTAGTTTTAAGCCGGGCAGCATTACGTTTTTTAGCACTGTAAACTCGTTTAGCAGGTAATGAAACTGAAAAACAAAGCCAATTTTTTCGTTTCTTATTTTTGCCAATTGTGCTTCTTTTTTGTTTTTCATCTCTTGTTTATCAATCAACAGTTCGCCCTCGTAGTCGGTGTCCATGGTAGATAAGATGTACAATAGGGTAGATTTTCCGCAGCCCGATTTGCCAATTATAGACACAAATTCGCCTTTATTAATCGAAAAATTGATGTTGTTTAGCACCTTTACAGTAATGGGGTCGTGAAAACTTTTGTTGATATTTTTAGCTTGCAATACTATTTGGCTCATGTTATTTACCTCTGATGATGATGACAGGGTCTATTTTACTGGCTTTTTGAGCCGGAAAAAAACCTGCCAAATAAGTGGTGATAATAGAAAAAATGGTGCCGATGATGTAAAAACTTAGGCTATAGTTAATGGGGTAGGTTTTTACGGCGGGCAATCCGGGGTTGTTAAACGGTATTTGGTCGATGATAGCCGATAGCAAAAAGCCCGAAATTAAGCCTAAAAAAGCGCCAAAAACGCCAATACTTAACGAAATGGCAATAAATATACGTCTAACATCTTTGCCCGAAAAACCTGTTGCTTTTAAGATGGCGATAGAGTCCATTTTTTCGTAAATCATCATGTTTAAAATATTGTAGATGCCAAAACCTGCCACTATTAACAAGGTAATGCCTACGGTATACGAAATGGTGGTTCGGACCGAGCTGCCTGTTTCGTACTGTGCGTTGGCTGTTTGGATATCTTCGGTATCAACCCTAAACAATTGGGCGTATTCTTTTGCTATTGCTGGGGCTAAGGTCAAATCTTTTAGTTTTACATTAATATCTGTTATGTAGCCATTGCCCTTACCTAATAATTTTTGGGTGGTGCTGATAGATGCATAACTTTGTACTTTGTCTATATCTAAAACACCCGACTGAAAAAAGCCCACTACCCGCAGCGGCATTATATCACCTTTTGAGGTGGTTACTTGCACTATATCGCCAATGTTTGCCAGCAATTTTTCGGCAACGCCTTTACCCAATACAATGCTGTTGGCTATATTTTTAAGGTCGTTTACTTTGCCCGATACAATATAGTCGTTAAAAAAAAATAATTTTGTTTCGGCATCTACATCTATACCACTTACTATACCTGTAATATCGGTAGCCCCGCTGTTATACAACACTTGTGCGGTTATTTTGGGGGCAAGCCCCAACACGCGTGGGTCGGCGTTAAGCGTTTTTATGATGGCGGCGTTGTTATAAATTTCTAATCTACCGCCAACTGCTTTTACCGATTCGATAAAATTGTGGTGTGTTTTATAGGCATCTGATGCGTTGATGGGCTGATTAGGATTGGGTTTTATTTCGTTAAACAAACGCACATGTGCGGTGCGGTTTAATATTAAACCATCGAGCAAGTCGTTCAAGCCCGTCATAAAACCTAACAAGGCAATAAACATGGCAATGCTAAATGTTACACCAATGGCGGCAACAAGTGTTTGTTTCCAGCGGGCTAACAACAGCGATTTTGCAATATCCAATATTAGTTTGTAGTTCATTTTGTTGGTTTTAAGATAACATCGTTTGCGGTTAAGCCTTTCAATATTTCTACTTTTTGATAATCTTTTAAGCCTGTTTCTATTTTTCGTTTTTCTTGATTTTCTAACAACACCAGCGTATCGTTAAGCAAATAGTTGCGCGGAATAGTTAGTGCATTTTGTTTGGTTTTGATAACAATGTTTCCTTCGGAGCTTAAGTTAGGATAAAGCGTAGGGGGTTGTTTAGTGAAATTTGCCTCGACGGTAAAGGTGCGCGAGCGCTCGTTCATGATAGGGTCTATTTTGCTAATGGCAGCTTCAAACACTTGGTTGCGGTAACTATCTAAGTTTAGCAAAACTTGTTGACTAGGTTTTATACGTACAATATCATATTCATCAACCTGTAGTTCAATTAGGTAATCGTTGGCGCTACCTACAATAGCTAAGGGGCTTTGCAAACCAACTATTTCGCCTTCTTTCTTTGATATGCTATATATTCGTCCATCGGTTTGGCTTTTAACGGTATAATCTTGCTCTTGGCTTTTGCTGATAGCTAAGTTTTTTTTAGCTTGTACGTCGGCAAAATCGAGTTGTTTTTTTAGGTTGTTGTATCTAAAAATAGCTGCTTCGTATGCCGATACCGAGTTGCTGTAGGCTAATTCTTTTTGTTCAAGTTCTATTCGTGCGCCTATTTGTTGTGCCCACAATGCCCTTTGACGAACAAGCAAGATAGAGTCGTTTTGTTTTTTTTTCTTTGCTACTTCTATGTTGCCTTTTAGCTCGTTTAGTTGGTCGGTTTTGGTACTTATGTCGGCAAACTGGGCGGCTAATTTGGCATTTTCGGTATTTAGTTTCGATGTTTCGTTTTTGATTAAAAAAAGTGGGTCGCCTTTTTTAACCACATCACCTTCCGAAACTAGCACTTTTTGTATCAATCCATTTACAGTTGCATAAACCTGATACTGATTTTTGCTTTTAATAACTCCCGATGCATACACCGATTCGGTGATATTTTCGAGGATAGGCTTTGTTTTTTCTGCTTCTTTTTTGCAGCTAAAAAAAAACAAGAAAACACAAGAAATGCAAAAAATACTTCTCATAAAACAATAGTTTTGTATAATAAATATAAATCTTATCTCATCTTACCCAAAAAACTTTGGGTGTTTGGTTACAAGTGCAAAGGTACGCGATGTATTTAGGTTAAAAAATGATTTTTATCAGTCTTTTGAAAAAGATTGCTCCTATTTTGGGCAAAATGGCTAATTTATTACTATTGGTTTGTAAATCAGCCATTTGGTTTATATACAATTAGGGTTTTACTTCTTCAAAAATTACCTGTTGTTGTTTGTTGTCTTTGGGCGATGAATAATTGGTGTTGCAACCATTTGCTGCACAACAGCCCACATTAAACAAGGCTTGTAAAAAAAAGAAACTGCCAAAGGCAACAGCAACGCCATCGTGTTGTACAAAGCCTGTTACCACAAACGATATGCCTACTACCAAACGTAGTAAGCGCATAAAATGCCACGACGAAAAAACCAGTTGTTTCATAACGATTTATTGATAAGTTTGGTAATGAATAGAAATTTTGTACTTAACTTAGTGTTTTGCTAAGGTTAAATCATTCTTTTTTTTTGTTAATAAAAAAAGAAGCG
This sequence comes from Sphingobacteriales bacterium, assembly GCA_016718845.1. Taxonomy (GTDB): domain Bacteria; phylum Bacteroidota; class Bacteroidia; order Chitinophagales; family UBA2359; genus JAEUUX01. The sequence continues at coordinate 5,140 of JADKCK010000062.1, read as the reverse complement.
ACAAGTAATGCCCAAGGTAAGCCATGCAATAGCAAATCGAACCAATCCATATAGCCCATACCAACGGCTCCGCCAGCTACCCAGCGTATTTTGCCAATTATGTGCGGCTCGGGATAAAAGGGGGCTAAACCCAACGTTAAACAAATGGGCAATAAGGTTTGCCATGTGAGTAGCTGTTTCATAAAAAATGCTTTTTAGCAATGCAGATAGTATTTGTTAATTTAGGGCTACTTTTTTAATAGCTGCATATTTACCATCAAAAACAAAATTAAAAAAGTAAATGCCACTGCTTAATGTTTTGTTGTTGGGCAGCTCGAGTTGTTGTTTGCCTTTGCTTAGGTTTTGATACTCTTTTTGCCAAACTATTTTACCATTGGCATTGGTTATTAGCAGGTTTAGGTTGGCGGTATAGGGTATTTTTAAAGTAGCATTTAACAAATTTGATGCTGGATTTGGATACACATCTGCCTGAAATGGGTTGCTACCATCTAACGTCTGAACGGAGGTATTTGGATTTTTTACTAACCACACCTCGTAAATAACACTACTGGCACTTGTTACACCTGTATTGTTAACGGTAAATGGGTTTAGCTCGGAGCTGTTAATGCCTCCATAAATATACCCAATCTTAATCGAATCGGCAGTAATTTGCGATGTTTTGATGATTCCAGAGGGGTAATGTGGTATTTCTTCGTTTAAAATAAATTCGGCACTAGCACCCGTTAGCGTGGGCATTTCGGTGGGCAATAAATGCTCTTGTAGGCTACCGTCGCTGTATCGGCTAAGGCGGCTAATGGTTTTTACAAAAGGTACGTTGTTGTCTTGTATCAGGGTTCCGTTGTTATAATAATATTGGCTAATGCCGCCAAAAAACAAGGTGTTCATTTGGTTATGGGTGCTATCGTACAAACAAACATTAGCCGAATGATAGTTGCTTAAATATTGATTAAACGATGTAATGGGTTGATAGCCACTGGCTGTTATATCTACGGGATACAAAAAAGGCAGGTCAATGGTTGGTTGAAAAACGCCCGATGATAGGGTGTATCCTTCGGTTCCGTCAGGAAATATTTGTGGCAGTAAGTTGTAGTCTCTGCGGTGCAAATGTACCTCGTCGGTTATACTGGTGTAGTTGGCATAGCTTAGTTGGCTACCCGAGTTGTTAATAGTAAATTTTCGGATACCATCAACATAGGTTTGGGTATAGGTTGGATGCCCCATTGGGTTGTATCTGCCATCAAACCGATGCCCGCCAACCAAGTAAAAGGTATTGCCAATTTTACCCAAATGACCACCTGTAACTGCAAACACATCGTTGGTTATTTGCTTAAAATGGTTGTTGATGGGGGTATCGTTAATAATGGCATTTATTAGCCCGCTTATTGATACGGTTGTTAAATGTGGAAAAGTTAGGTGGTCTGCTGCTGTTTGGCTGTAACCGTATCCGCCAACAATATAAAGGGTGTCGGCATCTTGGTAAAAATTTAGATTGGTTGATTGTAGTTGCTCGTTCAAATTAGTGGGTAAAGTATTAACCGATGCCGTCCAAAATTGAGCATTATTAACATCAACAACAAAAATGTTGGTGTTGTTGTTCGTTGCCCCAAAAGCATTGAATGGCTGGCGGGCGTGTAAACCATCTAATCGCCCACCCATTACCAAAAATTTACCCCCACTTTGGGCTACTACAAACGAGTGTAAGCCCGGTAAATTGGCAATAGTAATAGGATTTAGACTAACGGCATAGTTAAACTGGTCTGTTTGTGCCTTTAAAGTGTGGCTGAACAACAAAATCCAAACAAAAATTAGTGTATTTTTCATCGTAGAAAAATTAAAAATGGTTATGGTTATTAGTATTTCGCAAAAGTACGAAGGTTTTTTAAGAAAAAAAATGATTTTTATCAGGTTTTTAAAAAAAGTTTGATTTTAGCCTATAATACCTCATTTTACGCACAAGAGGACACGGATTTTAGAAAATGATTTAATGTTGATTTAAAACTTAAATATAAGTAAGAGGTATAGGGTAATGGTCATTGAAGATGGCTGGCGGCTACAGGCTATCCGCTTCAGGGCTATCTGCTTCGGGATATAAGATATGGTAAACAATAGGGTGGGATTATTTGTTTGTTGAGCAATAGTTTTTGGGGATATTTGAGTGATAAAAGGATTATTTTGCAGGCAATAGCAATCATACAGTGTTATTAAAAAGCTAATCAATCTAAAATAAATCTGCCTGTATCATTAAATAAAAATTCATCTTAGCTGTGTCTAATCCGTAAAATCTGTGACCTAAATAACGCTAAAATAGCGTATTGGCAAATACGGCTGTTTTGCAAAAAAGCCCAACAATAACTGTCGAGCTTTTTTGTGTGATACAAGTAGTTATTTTAAATGTTTAAGTGCTTCTTCGGCTATTTTTAGTTCGGGGTCAAAGGTTATGGCTTTGTTGTAATCGGCTTTGGCGTTGTCTTTTTCGCCTAATTTTTCGGAGCATTGCCCGCGCATATAGTAGGCTTTGGCAAATACAGGGTTCATTTTGGTAGCCAACTCAAAATGTTCTTTGGCTTTTTTATAATCGTTTTGTTTGTAATAAATATAGCCTAAATTATAAAAGGCATCTTGGTTTTGTGGGTCTTGTTCAATTAGTTTTTGGTAGGTGGCAATAGCTTGTTTGGTATTGTTGTTTTGTTGTAAAAACATAGCCTTGCCATACAGTGCCTCTGTTTTTGTTGAGTCGATGGCTGCTGCTTTGTCGTAGTAGTTAAGTGCGGTTGTGTTGCCGCTTTGTGCATAAATTTGTGCCAACATAATGTGGGCATTGTAGTATTTGGGGTCTAGGTCGGTGGCTTTTTTTAGGTATTTAATGGCTTCTTGCGTTTTGTTTTGGTCTTTTTGCAACATACCCATCCAAAAACAAACCATTGCGTTGTCGGGTTGTTGTGTTAGCAATGGGTTTAGTTTTTCGGCTGCTTTGTCGTATTTTTGTATGGTGTAGTAGGCTTTGCCTAGTTCTAGTTGCACACGTGGGTCGGGTGGGGCGTTGCGCTCGGCTCGTTCTAGTACCAACACGGCTTGTGGCACGCGTTGTACGTTGTAAAACACCTCGGCGGCGGCAAGGTAATACAGTGCTTTGGTCGAGTCGAGGGTTATTGCCTTCACAAAATCTTTGCTGGCGGCATTGGCATCGTTCATGCTCAACAACATGCTACCGCGTGCAAAATACAGTTCGGGGTTGTTAGGTTCCTTCTCGATGCGTTCGGTTAGTAGTTTGGTTTGCGGCAACTGCCCAATTAAGCTGCCATTTGCTTCGGTGTTTTGCTCGTCGGGTTGTTGAGGTGCGCTACTGTTGCCTTGGCACGAGGCTATCAAAAAACAGCAAAGTATACCACTAATTAGGTGTTTTTTAGAAAATAAAAAAGGGTGCATGATTTATGTATTGTAAATTATAGTTTTGTTTATTTAATTTAGTAGTTGCTCAACTTAATACTGTCGGGTATAAATAAAGTTGATAGCTCTCCCCCTGCGGGGGGAGTTGGAGGGGGGCTAACACAACAAATACCGAATACCGAACAATGTTGGTAATTTGATGTTGACATTTGGCTGCCCAATTTACCCGACAATATTAGATTGAATAGCTATTTAGGTGCTTTTATAAAATAGGCAGATATAACCACATCTCGTTGGCATTTTTGTAAAACTCTATTTGTGGGCGGCTAGTATCTTGGGCAAAGTATTGTGCCATATCTTTAAAAATAGCTTTTGTTTGTGGCGGCTCCGATTGCCAATTGCATAGCATTACTTGGGCGTATTGCCCTGCCGGAATGGTAAAACGCTCTAAGCCATATAGCTCAAATTCGCCCTCAACCAAAGGCACTACGCAAGCTCGGTAGGCTATTTCGGTGCCTATATTATAACGTACACCATAAAACCTACGACCTTTGAGGCTTGGCAAGGCGTTTTCGAGGCGGGCAAAGGCGGTGATAATGCCTTTCGGAAACGAATCGGCTTTAATGCTCATTACTTGCACAGCAGGTAAATAGTTGGTTTGATAAATGTATGTTGACATAAGCTTTGGTGGTTTAAACGCCTAGTATAAGTAGTTTTTTTTTTGCGGTGACAACAACAATTTGAAGAAACAACTAAATTAAACCTTAATGCAGCAGCAAAAGTACAAACGAATAACGAACAAAACCAACTTTTAGCATCATTTTAATAAAATTGATTGACCAATCAAGTTTTTATCGTCTAAAACAGCAAATCTTACTAACTGATGTTACGCAGCCCGTTTCAATAATTGCATTACTAATTTACTTGCATTACCTACTATGCTATTTTAGCTTTATTTAGGGCACAAATCTTGCAGATTAAATACATATTAAAATGTATTTTAATTTAGTTTTTTTGTTTAGATTTAGGTGCTAAATCAATATTAAATTGGTTTTTAAAATCCGTTTCCTATTGTGCGCAATAGTAGTTAATAATTATATTAAAAAAATAAGTTTTTAAACAAATACTAACAATATTAAATTAAATCTACAAATAATTTCAAATGTTCGACTTTTGGCGCGTACTATACGTAAAACCACGTAGCGAAAAAAAAACAGCCAATGAGCTTGCTATGCTCGGCTTAGAAGTGTATACACACCTACACAGCGGCTGCTACGACAATGGAAAGACCGTAAAAAATGGGTAGAGATACCACTTTTTAATAGCTATGTTTTTATAAAAATAGCCGAAGAGGATAGAAAAAAGGTGTTTGAATGTAAAAACGTACTAAACTATATACGTGTTGGCAAGGAATATGCAAGTATATCTGATGCCGAAATAGAACGTGTACGTATGATTAGTTGCAGCCTTACGGAAATAACAGTGATAAACAAAACAGCACACGCACTTATAGGCAAGCGCGTGCGTGTTACTAGCGGCGTGCTGATGGGTTTAGAGGGCGAAATAATAGCAGAAAATAATCAAACCATTTTGCGAATAACTTTAGCAGATTTGGGGTGTTTGATGCAGGTAGAGATGAACAGCGAAGATGTAGAACTTTTGTAAATAGAAAGTTAGAGCAACCAAAATGGGGATATAAAGAGCCTCTAAATTATTTCCCCATTTTTTTTAAAAATTATTTCCTGTTTCCATT
>JADKCK010000061.1 GCA_016718845.1 Sphingobacteriales bacterium | reverse complement strand
GTGGTGAAAATTGTTTTGGGTCAAGTGTCAAATAATAATCCAAATAAAACAAACAGTGATAAGCGTAGTACCAAAAATTATTCTTGCTGTCCCACAACTCATCAGTGCAAAGTAAAATGGCATTTTCAAGCATGTCAATACTTGCTCCAAATTGTTTCCATAAAGTTTCTTTAAACGCCTTCTCCATATTTATTTAAAAATTATTTGCAAAGTAAAGTATTTTCTTGTCGTGTTGAATTGGTGGTTTTTGTCTGTTCGTTTCTCGCAGAAATGTGCTGGTTAGCCCTATGGAACAAGCATGAGGTATAACGTTTTTGGGCTTTGCGAAGGGGAAATTTGAAGTGCGAATGTTCAGTTTGGCACAATGTCAGTTCAAATAAGCACTTTTGCCAAATCATCGTTACGTGCTATTTTTGTTTTACCCACAAAAGTCGATTTAGTTACGTTTATTTCTCCGTTTACTTTTAATTTGAGCACTTCAATGTTTTCAAGTCCTTCATTATCAACCACTTTCACCGCAATTTTATGTTCTCTCTGCTTTAAATAAATAGGTTTGTTTGCCAGTTTGGTCGAGTAAAATCTGGGGTACAAAATTAGTTTCGTTGTAGGTAAAATCCCAAGCAAAAAATTCGATGCCTGCCTCACTTTGTGCTGTTGCTGTAAACGAAATTTGTCGCAATTCTTTTACTTTGCCTAAATCTTGCATTTCGACTTGCAAAGTTGGTTTTTTCGCTATCGGAACTATGTTTTCAACCGTTACTAATTCGATAATGATTTGTTCCTCGACTTTTAACCTTGCTACTTCTTGAATAGCACCTTTTCCAAACGAAAACGCAATGATGAAGCCCACAGGTTTATTTTCTAACTTGTTTTTCTCAAAACTTGCTTTGTCAAAACGCTGAACGGCTGAAAAAAAGTTGTCGACGACATTTCTGCCCACATTATCACTTCTTTTTACTTGTATGGCTTGATTTTCTCGTGTCCTACCATCAAGTCCTAAATCTCCTCTTTGTTTTGAATTTGAAAGTCCGCCAAACTGCCCAACTATCCACGTTTCAAATTCAAACGCATCTTTGTAACGCAACGTGTCATAATCGTACTTATGAAGTTGCACAGAAAATGGTTTTGAAAACAAATCTTGTTGTCTATTCAACCGAAATTCCGTAACTTTTACTGCTTGCACAGATTGATCAATGCCTATCCAATTTCGATTTAATTTGTCTGCAACTGCAATACTTGTGCCTCCTCCCACAAAACAGTCTAAAATCGTATCTTCCTCGTTTGATGAAATTCTTATAATTCTGTCTAATAATTCTTGTGGCTTTTGAGTGGGATAACCTATTCTTTCTTTGGCTTGTGAGTTGATAAATGGAATTTCAAAAATAGTTCCCGCATTTTTTTCAGTCCCTACATTTTGATGAATTAAACTGCCATCATCATTTCGTTTCATTACTTTTTTGCTTACTCCTTCTACTATTTGTCGATGTGTAGTGCTTGTTGTTCGCCCTCCGTGAATAGACGGAACTCGTATAATGTTGAAAATGAAATTTTTAGTCTTGGAATAACGCAAAATAATATCGTGTTGTTTAACAAGTCCATCCGTTTTGTTGCCTGTGTATTTATTGCTGTAATACCAAATTATCTCATCTCTAAAATTTTCGTAACCAAAAATTTTGTCTAAAATAAAAACTCGAATATAAGCGTGGGCGTGCCAATCGCAATGCACAAAAATACTGCCTGTTGGTTTCAAAATGCGGTGCATTTCTTGTATTCGTTCTTTGAGCCACGAAATATAATGTTCGATGCCGCCCGAAAACCTATCTTCGAAACTGCGAATTTCGCCTTTGTCGCCCCAAATTACTTCGTAAGTTCGGTTTGAAAAACGGTGGGTCGATGTATATCAAATCTACTGTTTCGTTTTCAAGTGTTTTTAACACTTCTAAGCAGTCCCCTAAAATTAGTTTATTTATTGCCACAATTCTGTTCGTTTTTTACGGATTTTTTAAGATGTTGGTTTGTTTTTCCTAAAATAGCCACTAACTCGCTAATAGTACAACCTCACGAGCATTTGGTGTTAAAAAATAAATTTAGGTAAAATATCAGATTTTAATAGCCTGATAACAAGCTGTTTGTAAAGATAAATAAATTATCTTTAATGCCAAAAAAAAACACGAAATATGCACATTTTAAGTGCGTGTGCTAAGACTATTACTTTTATCGCCACAAAGTTAAATCAAAATATTCAGACTTGCATTTTTTGCTACAAAAATAAAACATTTTTTGCATCTTATACATTTTTGCCAGTAAATAATTGAGAATCTATACGCTCTTTTATTGCTTGGTAGTATAGCAACTTATATATAAAGCCACTGCAAAAAGGCAAAAATACTAATTGATAGCATTTTTACCTTTTTACAGCAACCTCATTTATAATTTACAATTAATAATTTATAATCTCTTAAAATCCCCCTTCTTCTTGTTTAAAGTCGCTGTTGGCTTTTGTGGCTTTTTTGCGTGGAGTATCTTTGTCGCCTTGACCAAAGCGGTAGGTAAATGCTAGGTTGCCCACGCGAGTTTCGCGTTTGCGTTTGCCTTGTTGTTCAAAATTGTTATCGGCGGTTTCTATGGCAAACTGCATGGTGTTAAAAATGTCGGTTACGCCCAGGCTTATGTTTGCTTTTCCTTTCAAAAAATCTTTTTTCAAGCCAATATCAACCGATGTAAAAGGCTTGATGTAGCCTTGTGCGATAACGGTTGGCAACGAGTAACTGCCCGATAATTGTATGTTAAAGGCTTTAGGTAGGTTCATGTTGGATAAAAAACGCACCGAGCCGCCAAAATCTTCGTTGGCATAACGGCTGCTAAAGTTAGTGCCATCAACGCGGGTGCGGAAAAAATTAAAGGTAGCAGTGGCGTTCCACCATTTAGCGATATCGGTTTTGCCTACTAACTCAACGCCATAAGTTTGTGTTTTAGCCAAATTTACGAAGGTTACACTTGATATGTTTTCTTGGTTGTTTACGCTAATTAACCTAAAAATTACGTCGTTGGTGTAGCGGTAGTAAAGGGTGGTGTTCAACGACGATTTTTCCCATACTTTATTATGGCTTGCCTCGAAAGAGTTGATATACTCGGGATTTAATTTTGGGTTGCCCTGAAACTGCAAATAAGGGTTGCTTAAATCCAAAATAGGATTGAGCGAACCCACACTTGGGCGGTTAATTCGGCGGCTATAGCTAGCTTTTAACTCTTGGTTTTTGGGCAATTTTTGTAGTAAAAAAGCACTTGGAAACAAGTTAAAATAGTCGTTTTCGTATGGGTTTATTTCGGCACTGTAGGTAGCGGTGGTAAAGGCTTGCTCGGCTTTTAACCCCACCTGAAAAGTTAATTGTTTGATGGTTTGGGTATACGAACCATAAGCCGAGTGTATGTTTTCGTCGAAGATAAACGAGCTTGTGCTGTCGTCGGGTACCGACCAGTCGCCCATTAACGAAGCCCCAAAATCGTTGTTGATTTTGCGGATAGTGGCTTTGTACCCTGTTTCTATTTTGCCATTATTTTTTAATGGGTGTACATAATCTATCTGCCCCGACACAATATAGTTTATATTGCCTGTGGTGCTGTGTTGGTTATTTGGGTTGCCATTTGGTTGTTCGTTTAGGTCGTAGGCTTGGTTGGTAAACAACGATTTATCGGTTTTGTCGGACAAGGAATAGAGGGCATCGGCGGTTAGCTCGCGTTTAGGATTTTTAAAAGCGTGCCGAAAATTCAACGAAAAATCTACGTTTTGCCCATCGGAATCGGTGTAGGTATCGCGCCCAAAAACGTTTTCTAAGATAGCAGCTTGGTCAAAAATACGGTATTTAATGTCTTGGTCGCTAGTGCCTTTGTTAAAGGTGTAGGTAGCCGAAAGGCTTAAAAAATCTTGTTTGTTGAGGTAAATATCGGCACCAATTTTTGCCAGATGAATGTCGTTGATGTTAATACTATTGAGTTTTTGGCGAAAAAGGTTGCTGGTATCGGGGTTTGTGTAGATATTGGTGCGTCTAAAATCGCCAAAATTCCAATTATTGCCACGTCGGTAGCTGTAGTTGCCAAACAAATTAAACAGTTTGGTTCGATAATTGAGGTTGAGTGCAGTGTTGTATTTGTTAGCTGTTAGGTTGCCTGCGGGCGTAGTAGTACCCGTACCTATGCCTGCTGTAACCGAACCGTTAAAGCCTCGTTGTTTGTTTTTTTTCAGCACAATATTAATAATGCCCGATGTGCCGTCGGGGTCAAATTTGGCAGATGGATTGCTGATAATTTCGATTGCCTCGATAGACGATGAAGGTATTTGCTCGAGGGCATTAGAGCCGTTGGTGCTTAGGCTGGTGGGTTTGCCATCTATCAAAATGGTTACGTTTTCGCTGCCTCTGAAATTCATTTTGTTGTCGGCATCCATCGATACCGAAGGTACTTGGCGCAACACGTCGGCGGCAGTACCCCCTTGCGATACAATGTTTTTGTCGACATTAAATACCTTACGGTCAATTTTGTTCTGAAAAACGGCTTTTTCGCCCGTTATTTCTACCGTTTTTAGGTCGGTTGCGCTTTCTTGCAACAAAATAGTACCCGCATCAAAAAATGGGGCATTGGGTTTTAAGCTAATGTTTTGGACCGCATTATTTTTGTAACCCACAAATGCTACCTGCAACTGGTAGTTTCCGGGCGGTACTTGTTCTATGCTAAAGTTACCTTTGGCATCGGTTAATCCACCAGTAACTATTCGGTTGTCCGAGCTATTACTAACAGATATCGAGGCAAACTCAATGCCCTCTTTGGTATTGGAATCAACCACCCGACCACTTATTTTGCCAATAGCGGGCATTGCTCCGCTTACGCCTGCTGGTGGTTGAGCAAAGATGAATAAATTTGTGCAAAAAGCTAAAAAAAGAAACGCTAAAAAGTATAAAAACTTCATTTTTATTAAGTATGGTAGATAAAATACTGCTGTTGTTTGACTTTGGGGTGACAAAGGTACGTTAATTACAACAATAAACTGCCAAAATAGTGCGCTCCACAATGTTAAAAACCTTTAAAAGCCTTAAATTTATACTTTTTAGTACTTAGATAGTGCAAAATTGACAACGATGTATTATCTTTGCCTGCATTACGGAGGTATCATTTTTCTCTAACAGCCTATTTTATGTCAGTGCCTATCAAATTATTTATTAACTACTCGGCAGAGGATAACACTTTTGCCGAGGCGCTTAGTATGAACTTGGCACTGCTAAAACGCAATGGTACGATTAGCGAATGGACAGCTAACGAAATTGCTCCCGATGCCGTTGTTACCCAACAAATAGAGCAAAATTTACAAACCTCGGACGTGGTGCTGCTGCTGCTTTCGTCGGCATATTTTGCCAACGACAATTGCTGGATGATACAAGAAACAGCTTTTAAACAAAACAAAAATGTAGTACCTATTATACTATCGCCCTGCCAATGGAAACTTTGCGAACCTATCGCTGCCTTATCGCCATTGCCACAAAATGCCAAACCCATAAAACTATGGGATGTACGCGACGAAGCCTACAACAATATTGTTGAAGCACTAATAAAAGTAATTGATACCCTAAAAGGCAACAAAACTGCCTCATCTGCCACAACAATTGCCACTACCACTACTAGCAACAGCCCTGCCCCGCCTAATGCCCATTTACTTAACCGCCGATATACCTGCAACCGCCGCAACCAACGCGAAGAGTTTGAAAGTAAAATATGGGAACTTACCGACGAAAAATTACTCATTTACTATATACACGGCGAAGAAGCCCAATCAACGGCTGGGCTTTATAGGTGTTTGCGCGATGTAGAAATGGAAATTAATTGGGAAGGTAAAGAAATTAGACGCTTTGAACGCACCATTTTGCTCGAACCTAAAAGTAAATTGCCTTTGTTTAAGATAGATTTTTTGCAAAAAACAGCCAAAGTACTAGAGCTTAACTGGCAACGCAGCGATTTGATGACCGCCAATTTGCTAACATTCGCCGATGCTGTTTGCACCCAGCGTTTTGATGTAATAACACTAGGTATTGAAATAGACAGCCGTTATTGGGCAGATGGCGACACCGACGGCTTTTTTAATTGGTTTAACAACGAGTTTTGTAATGTACAATTAGAAGCCAAACATCCTGTTTTTGTGTTCTTTTTTATGATAGATTATTACCAAAATGCCACCGAAATAAGCACCGATTTAGGCAATATACTCCAAAAATCGGCTATCAAACCCATTTTATTGCCCGAGCTAACACCCGTAAAACGCTTAGATATTGAGTTTTGGTTTAGGACAGTTGGGTTGAAAGAATTTGCCGCCGAAAATAAACTATTGCAAAAATATTTCTCTGATGTGGCATCGCTAGAAATGCAAGCAGTAGAAAAACTATTAGAGAAAATAATTATAGAATATAATACTTTACTAAAAATCAGTGATTAAGGTTCGCCAATTTTAAAACAAACCCAATGATAAACATATTGTATGTCCTTCCTTCTATTAATTTTGGTGGAGCCGAACTACAAAGTATTTGGCAAATAAACTGGTTGCACCAACAAGGATACTCGGTGCATTTATTGGTGCTTAACCATATTGTTTGCACGCCTCAAGCCTTGCTTATCCCTCCTCATTGCATCACCCAATTGCACTATCCCAACAGCACTATTACTAAATCTTCGATTATAAATAGCTATAAGCTAATAGTTCCTATTACTAAATATTTAAAAGAAAAAAAATTTTCACATATCGTTGCTCACTTACCACTTTCGCATTGGGTAATGCGTTGGGCAACTTTAAATTATAGGCTACAAGGTGGCAAAGTGCAACTAATAAACTATCATCACTCGTTGTTTAAAGATGGCATTACGCACTATGGCATAACCGAACACCTATTTGATAATTGCCAAACATTGCTTGCACGCCTTACCGACAATGCCAATATTTGCGTATCCAAATCGGTACAAAATAGTTTGGTAAAAAAAACATATCTACCCGCATCTCTAACCATATATAATGGCATTTTGTACAAAAGTGCCACCGATGATTTAGCAAAACAATACGCCCAACAGCACCAATTACCCCCAAATGCGTTTGTAGTGGTATTGCCCGGTAGATTGCAGTTGGCAAAGGGACATGCTTTTTTCCTGAACGTTTGGCAACAATTTATTACAGTAAACCAACTTTTACCCAACCAAGTAGTGCTAATTATTGCTGGTGGTGGCGATGAAGAACAAAGCCTACAAAACCAACTTGCTAAATTAAACCTGCAACGCTACGTACACATCACCAATTTTGTAGACCACAATTTGCTACTGTCGTTTTTTTGTTGGGCAAAATTGGTCGTCATACCCTCGTTGAGCGAAGGCTTTGGCAATGTAGCCGTAGAAGCATTGATGCAAAAAAGCCTTATTTTGGCATCTAACGCTGGCGGATTAAGCGAAATTATCGAACAAAACCGCAATGGCTTTGTGTTTGAAACTGCTAACGAAACAGATTGTTTAACACAATTAAACCATATATACCAAAACTACTCACCTAATTTATTAAACCGAGATAGTTTATTAGTAGATTATAAAACCCGATTTACACTAGAAATACAAATGCAAAAAATTGTTACTTTATTGCTAAAATAAAAACAACAATCCCTAAAAAAACACTAATTGAATAGCCTTATTCGGAGGGAATAAATACCTTGTTTTACAACGGTACAGTTACTAAAAAACCTGCTTTTTAGTACCCTTAATACCAACATAGCTACACCAAAATTTGCTCATCTCCACAAAACACCCTATATTTGCCTCTAAAAATAAAGAAACGACGAAAACACTCAAATAAACCCTTTCACTCTGTTTCGGCTACGCTCAACATGACGTTTTGCCACATCACTCTTTCACCGTCACTTTTTCACTCTTTTCACCATTTCACTCTTTTCACTCTTTTCACTCTTTTCACCATTTCATTCTTTTTTGTATGCCACACTACCATAAATCGGGTCAAATACCACATAAACGACACACACAGTTTCGTAAGCTCGACGGCAGTTTATATGCCGAAGAACTATTTTCGACCGAAGGCTTTGCCGATTCGTATTCGCTGCTGTACCATTGCCACCCACCAACCATGATACAAAGCGTTGGCGAAGCACAATCGGTACAACCTAAAATTGCCCTAGCAAAACAACTCAATCAGCGCAGCTTGTTTACCTATCGCGTGCCACCGCAACCCGATTATCTGCAAAGCCGCACCCCACTGTTGGTTAACAGCGACCTGCACATTAGCACCGCCGCACCCCAACAATCTATGACCAACTACTACTACAAAAATGCCGATGCCGACGAAATGCTGTTTGTACACGAAGGCAGCGGCGTGTTGCGCACACAATACGGGCAAATAAGGTTCGAGTACGGCGATTATTTGGTAATACCGCGCGGCAGCATCTACCAAATACAATTCGATACGCCCGATAATCGCTTATTTATCGTCGAATCCTTTAGCCCCATCGAATACCCCAAACGATACCTATCTAAATACGGGCAATTAATGGAACACTCGCCCTTTTGCGAGCGCGACATAAAAGTGCCTACCAATCTCGAAACTTACGATGAACGTGGCAACTTTTCGGTACTTATCAAAAAAGAAGGCATGCTTTATCCGTTCAACTATGGTTTTCATCCGTTTGGTGTTGTTGGTTGGGACGGCAATAACTACCCCTTTGGCTTTTCTATTCACGATTTTGAACCCCTCACAGGGCGCGTACATCAGCCACCACCCGTACACCAAACTTTTCAATCGCGCGGCTTTGTGGTGTGTTCTTTTGTGCCACGTCTGTACGATTATCACCCCTTAGCCATTCCTGCACCTTATAACCACAGCAACATCGACTCCGACGAGGTGCTATACTATGTAGATGGCGATTTTATGAGCCGCAAAAACGTAGAGCGCGGTCAAATAACCCTACACCCGGGCGGCTTACCACATGGTCCTCACCCCGGAACGGTAGAAAAAAGCATTGGGGCAAAAGAAACCCACGAATTAGCTGTTATGGTTGATACCTTCCGCCCCTTGCAACTCACCGAAACAGCTTTGCAAATCGAAGACCCCAACTATTGCCTAAGTTGGCTGCACTAATCGGGTAAAAAGCGGTATTTTAAGCCCCGTTAGGGGTGTAATATGGGTAGGTTTGTAATATGGATGGACGTGTTTTAAGCCCCGTTAGGGGTGTAATATGGTTATTTATCAATTAAGTAGTCTATTCATTTAATACTGTCGGATAAAGTCGGCACTTTTAGCCCCGTTAGGGGCGTGATATGGGTAGCAAAGAGGTAGATAAACGTATTTTCAGCCCCGTTAGGGGTGTAATATGGTTATTTATCCATAAAAAACAGACAAACAGATGTTGCTAATTTACCGATTATAATGGGTTTGCCGAACCATAATATCCGACAGTATTAACTTGAAACACTACTAAGTCCAAAATGTATACCCGACAGCATTAAATAGAATGACTAATAAGTAAGCAGTAACTCACCTATCAGCAGCTATTTAAACGGCTTGTGCTTGCCCCGCTTGACGCGGTAAATGTCTTTTTTGGGGGTGATGATTGGCTTACCCTACCTGCACAGCCTTTGGCACCCCCAGAGCAAAGCAGGCGCAACTACCCAATCAAAACTTTTCAAGGTCTTTATCAATGCCCGCTTTATTACAAGTAAAGTTAATGGGTATTTATTGTAAATTTAACTACAATGAAAATTTTATTTTACTTTTTACTTACATTTGCCTTAACCCAAATAGCAACAGCACAAAGTTTAGTAACAGCCAATACACCAAGCACACAAAACGTATCGGCAGAAACAGACAGTTGTGGTTTGCACCTTGCCGAAGGTAAACTTACGCCCCTAAAATCTCGCCAAATACAAATTTGTTTGAAACAAAAGGGCTACTACAAAGGTGTTATTGGCAACGAGCTAAATGCCGATGCACGAGCAGCTTTGTTGCAATACCAAATAGACAATCACTTGCCACAAGGCAACCTTAACCTACTGTCGTTGCGCATGTTGGGTAGGGGCTGTAAATGTGGCGAGTAACAAAAAAATAACCAAATCTAATCAATCAAAAAAACTACCTCGATGAGATATATCCAATTATTGGTACTTGTTTTATGGTCTTTGTTTAGCACACAATTAAATGCTCAAACAAGTACTAAAAAGCCAGTAACTACGGCTAAAAAAACAACAACAGTAGCTAAAAAGCCAGTAACTACGGCTAAAAAAACAACAACAGTAGCTAAAAAACCGGTAACTACGGCTAAAAAGCCAACAACAGTAGCTAAAAAACCGGTAACTACGGCTAAAAAGCCAACAACAGTGGCTAAAAAAAGTACGGTGCTAAAGAAAAAGCCAACAACGGTGGCTAAAAAAAGTACGGTGGTAAAGAAAAAGCCAACAACGGTGGCTAAAAAAAGCACTGTTGCCAAGAAAAAAACAACAACAGCAGCCAAAAAACCTACACCCAAAGCACCTTTAGCTAGCACAGCGCCTAAAACCACACAAGTAGGTACCACAAAATGTGCCGAACTAACAAAAATTGCCCAAATACAGTGTTGCCTGCGCGAAAAAGGCTACGACCCCGGCGAAACAGACAATACCTTAAACACCAAAACGCGCCAAGCACTTGCTCAATTCCAAAAAGATAATTATTTGCCACAAGGCGATTTAAGCATAGAAACTATGCGAGCTTTGGGCGTAAGTAAATAAAATAAACACCTCATCTAAACTAAAAAAAACAATGAAATTAATTCGAACATTTTTGTTGATATTGTTATGCGTAACATTTGGTCAGGTGGCTATGGCACAGCAAAGCAATATGCAAACTAGCCCCAAACCAAAACCTAAACCTGTAAAAATGCAGCCACAAAACAGTAGCAAGCCAACAAAAGCTGCTGCTACAACAAATACAAATACAAATGCAATTAAAGCCGAAACAACACCCGTAACCGAAGCTACACCTGCTGCAGCACCAACCCCTGCACCTACAAGCGGTAAAATCTCGCAAATTCAAGAGGCTTTGCGTGCAAAAGGCTACGACCCGGGTCCAACAGATAACGTTTTGGGTGCAAAAACCCGAACGGCACTTACGCAGTTTCAGAAAGATAACAACCTGCCAGTAGGTAATCTGAACGTAGAAACCATGCGTGCTTTAGGTGTTAACTAAGCCCAGTTATTTTTACGACCCAAAAAATCCCCCATCTTACCAAAAAGTAAAATGGGGGATTTTTACGTGTACCTTTTGTTCAATTACACCACAATATTGATAATGCGATTGGGTACAAACACAAACTTTTTAGGTTCTTTACCTTCGGTGTATTGCAACACTCGGGGGTTAGATAGGGCAGCAGTTCGGGCTTCGTCTTGGCTGCAATTGGCGGGTAACTCGATGGTAGCACGTACTTTGCCCCCAATTTGTACGGGGTAGCTAACCACACTTTCTACCAAATGAGCTTCGTCTAAAACAGGGTATTTTGCCGTATGTACACTGCCTTCGTTGCCCAGCAAATGCCACAACTCTTCGGTTATGTAGGGCGCAAACGGAGCCATCAAAATGGTTAATTGCGTTAAAATGTGTTGGTTCTGACACTTCAAATCGGTCAAATCGTTTACGCATTTCATAAAATGGCTAACGCAAGTGTTCAACGAATAACGCTCAACATCTTCGACAACGGCTTTTATGGTACGGTGTAATACTTTTAGCTCGGCGGCAGAAGGTTGGTCGGTGCTTAGCTTGGGGGTACTTTCGTCGATGTTAAACAAACGCCAAAACTTGCGCAAAAACCGCGAGGTACCTTCTATATTATCGGTGTTCCAGGGTTTTGATACCTCCAAAGGACCCAAAAACATCTCGAACATACGGAAACAATCGCAGCCATATTTAGCAATTATTTCGTCGGGATTAACCACATTGTGCTTCGATTTCGACATTTTTTCGATAGCCCAACCGCAGCGGTAAGTGCTGTTATCGTCTAACCAAAACGCAGCATCTTTGTACTCTTCGCGCCAAGCTCTAAATCCGTCTATATTCAACACATCGTTTTGCACCAAGTTTACATTAACATGTAGGGTTGTAGATGCACGCTCGCTAAAAGCACTTAATTTGCTTTGGCTAATAAACAACGACCGCATAGCAGGCAAGTTATCTGCAAAAATAAATTTGTTTTGGCTATCTATGGCATTTTGTACAAATGCAACAAGCTTTTCGGGTGTATTTATCCACTCAATAAGTTGTTCTATAAAAACTACTAATATCCTTCTGTCGGATTGTTCGTAGGTATTTTGTAGGTTACTTAACTTTCTATCCGAATTAGACGATGCTACCTCAATGTCTAAATCGCATAGCTCTAAACAAAAATCTACGCCTTTATTAACATAAACAGGTTGGTATTTTGCAAAGTTTTTTTGTAAGAAATCATTAAAATATTCTTCATAAAAGGGTGCTTGGGCGCGATACACAAAGTTCGAGCGTCCCTGAATCATGCCCTGATTGAATAGTTTTTTGAAAGGCTCTTTGGTTGTCACCAATCCCCGGTCGTATAAAAATTTGTGCCACACCCGCGAGTATAGCAAATGCCCCCCTGCATGTTCCGAGCCACCGGCATAAAAATCTACATTTTCCCAGTATTGTATGGCTTCGGGCGAGCAAAAGGCTTGTTCGTTGTGGGGGTCCATGTAGCGCAAAAAGTACCACGACGAGCCAGCTGCACCGGGCAAAGTATCGGTTTCGCGCCAGCCGTTGGGTGTTTTTAACCATTCCTCGACGTTAGCCAAAGGCGATTGTCCATCGGCACGCGGCACATACGACGTAACATCGGGCAGCGTAACGGGTAGTTCGTTTTCGGGAACAGCGAAAAGGGGCAGCGTTTGGTCGCGGTATTTATGTAAAATGGGTATTGGCTCGCCCCAATAGCGTTGACGGCTAAAGTTAGAGTCGCGCATACGATAATTTATTTTGCCTTTACCTAGGTTGCGTTTTTCTATTTCGGCAACGGCTTGGCTAATGGCGGCATCGGTATCTAATCCGTTCAAAAAGCCCGAATTGATGGTGGTTCCGCGTTTTTTTTCGGTTGGGTTATCTAGGTTTTCGGTATCGGCTATCACGTATACTATAGGTATATCAAAGTGTTTAGCAAATCTAAAGTCGCGGTCGTCGGACGAAGGCACTGCCATAATTGCACCTGTACCATATCCTGCCAAAACATACTCGCTAATGTAAATGGGTATGGGCAAGTTGGTAAAAGGGTTGATGGCATAAGCGCCCGTAAAAGCACCCGTAACGGTTTTTACTTCCGAGATGCGGTCGCGCTCCGAGCGCGATTTTACGTACTTGATATAGGTATCAATCTCGGATTTTTGTTCTTCGGTGGTTATTTGTGCCACCAAATCGTGTTCGGGGGCAACCACCATAAAAGTTACGCCAAAGATGGTGTCGGGGCGGGTAGTAAAAACCGACAGCGGTTCGTGGTGGTTTTGTATCGGAAAATGCACTAATGCCCCCTCCGATTTACCAATCCAGTTGCGTTGAAAATCTTTCATCGACTCGCTCCAATCCAAATCGTTTAAATCATCGAGCAGGCGTTGGGCATAAGCCGCCATACGCAAAAACCATTGTGGCAATTTGCGTCGTTCAACGGGGTGCCCGCCGCGCTCCGATACACCATCTTTAACCTCGTCGTTTGCCAACACACAACCAAGTGCTTCGCAATACCACACTTCGCCCTCGCCGGGGTAAAACAAGCGATAGTTGATTAATAGGGCTTGTTGTTGGGTTTCGGTAAAATTGCACCAATCGTTGGCGTTAAAAGGTTCGTGTTCGGTGCAAATGGCGTTTAGTTGGTGGCTACCATATTGTTCAAAATGGGCGATAAGGGTGCTGATAGGCTCGGCTTTATCGGTGGTGGCATTGTACCACGAGTCGAAAAATTGGAGTACAATCCATTGTGTCCAGCGGTAATATTTGGGGTCGGAGGTGGATACCTCGCGGCTCCAATCAAAGCTTAAGCCTATGTTATTTAGTTGTTGGCGGTATACCTCGCTGCTTTTAGTGATGGTAATGGCGGGGTGTTGCCCTGTTTGAATGGCGTAGTTTTCGGCGGGCAAGCCAAACGAGTCGAAGCCCATAGGGTGCAGCACATTAAAACCATTTAGGCGTTTATAGCGGGCAAAAATATCGGTGGCTATGTAGCCCAATGGGTGCCCAACATGCAAACCCTCGCCCGAGGGGTAAGGGAACATGTCGAGGATATAATATTTAGGTTTTGAGGTATCGTTGTGTACTTTGTACAATTGGGTTTGCTGCCAGTGGCTTTTCCACTTTTGCTCGATGTCGGAAAAATTGTAGTCCATTGAAATTTTATTAACAGGTTTTGTTTGGTGCTGCGATGCTATTAGTGTTGTTTGAGGGCGCAAAATTACGAAAAATTTAGTTAATATTACCTACAAAGAAAGCATCTTTGTGCAAAACCACACATAATGCCGTTTGGAGGTAAAAATAAACACCATAAATGAGTTTGTTTTGCGTATTTCCAAAATGTGTATTACCTTTGTGGGTTAGAATGTAGTCAAGATAAAGGCACTTAAATTATCCCACTTATGTTGTTAAACAATGAACATTTAAACCCAGCATTATGAAAAACATTTTTATCCTTCTCTTTTATTGTTTACTAAACACCTTGCCACTATTGGCACAAACCAACTGCCAAAGCATATTGACCAATGCCCGCAACGCCGCCGCAAAAGGTAACTACAAAGAGGCAATAGACAAATACACCAGTGCCGTAGATTGCGACCCCAAACTAAGTAGCATCGCCAACAGCGAAATTAAGGCGATGTTTGATAAAATAAACAAGTTGAAAACCAAAGCCGAACAAGCCGAAACAAAAGCTAAAAACGCGCTGAAAACTGCCGAAGAAGAAAAGAATAGGGCTAATATGGAGGCGAAAAATGCCCAAACTGCCCAAACCCAAGCCCAAACTGCCCAAAAACAAGCTGAAACAGAAAAACAAACAGCCCTAACCGCCAAACAACGCGCCGAAAAAACAGCCCGCGCCGCCGAAAACACCGCCA
>JADKCK010000060.1 GCA_016718845.1 Sphingobacteriales bacterium | reverse complement strand
AGGAACATAGATAATGGTGGTGAAGTGGCGAAGGAGGAAGTGGTGAGCCATCATAAGCCATCATAAAATCAGCGTTCTATTTTGTGACACAGGTAACATAGATAATGGTGGTGAAGGGTGATGTTGCGATGAACTGTGTTAAAAACAAGAGCACCAATCAATTTTTTGCCTATCATAATTAGGCTATATTTTTCACTTGATTTGGCAACGCCAAAGATAAGTACGTAATAATTTGTAAGATGACAGCAGTAAGAGCCACTTTTCCGTTTTGCCTTTGGCGATGAGCGTCGAGAGACAAATCTTTTGCATTGAGGATTATATCGATGGCTGACTCCTGTTCGTAGCTTAACAAAGTAGTGCCTCGACCAGTCCGGACCTTGTCTGGTATTTTGAACCTTTCCGACAGAACTCCCGATCTGTTCTCGGTTGGACATAGTCCAATAAATTTTACGACTTCTTTGTCGTTTTTAAAATTAGCAAAAACCACCAGTAACTACTACACCGCACGAGCAGTAGTGTGTTTAACACATTTGATAGTAGAGATATTATCAATCATCTTTTGTAGTTATCATTAGTTAATTGATCAATCTGAGTTTGTAGTTCTTTGATTTGTGCATCTATTTGCTCTTTCTTATTTTGACAAATAGCGTATTATCGCTTCGTTTAGATGAAGAAGTTGATTTTGGGCCTGTATTTGGTTTTCGAGACGCCTTTGTCCTTTTTAGGGCATTTAAGGCACTCAAAAGCTGTTTTAGCGCTCTTTCGACACTTGCATCACAGCAAGGTGGTTGCTTCATCTGTCCAAACTGCATGAGTGCTTTGCGGCTTCTTGTTTATCGCTGTTAGTGGTCATGTTTTGTGAGCTTATAAAGCCTTTGCTTTGGTAATCTGATTGATAACAGAAAACATAATCTTATTATCATGTAGTGCGTGTTTAGGGCATCTCCGTAGGTTCCCGTAGCTTCCATAACAAGATGTATCTTAAACTTGCTTGCCAGCATTTTGAGATATTTCTCCTACCAGCTTTTTGTAGTTGTTACTAACTACTTTATGATTGCTTTTTTTTCATCTTTAGTAAAAACCACCACCTTTGTTGCTCAATCAGCTCCAATGTAACAAATAATTACTTCTTTGTAAACCGTTTTTGTGATCGTGACATGATAAAAATGTTTAAATGCGTTAAAAATGGTAATGGCAATAGACCATTGTGTTACAAACCAAGAAAACATCATTAGGATACTATCATCGTAACGCAGGCTCTTGGGGCCTTATTGAACTGTCCAGTCTTGAATGATGTAGGGAGTAGTTATTATCATCGCCAACGGTATCTTTGGACGCAGATGTGGTTTTCTATTTTCCTCTACTCCCTTTTTTAGCCTTTGACGCAATAATACGCTTTCTCCTTTGAAGTTGCAAACGTACGATGTGGTGATGTGGCGATGAACTGTGTTAAAAAACAAGAAAATCAATCAATTTTTTTTGGTTTAATATAATTAGGGTTATATTTTTCACCTGATTTGGCAACGCCAAAGATAATACGTAATAATTTGTGCATGACAGCAGTAAGAGCCACTTTTCCGTTTTTGCCTTTGGCGATGAGTCGAGTATACAAATCTTTGCATTGAGGATTATATCGAATGGCTGACCTAGCACAGTTAAAAAGTAGCGCCTTGACCTGTCCGACTCCTTGTCTGGGTATTTTTGAACCTTTTCGGACAGAACTCCCCGATCTGTTCTCGGTTGGACATAGTCCAATAAATTTTGCGACTTCTTTGGCGTTTTTAAAATTAGCAAAACCACCAGTAACTGCTACCACCGCACGAGCAGTAGTGTGTTTAACACATTTGATAGTAGAGATATTATCAATCATCTCTTTGTAGTTATCATTAGCTAATTGATCAATCTGAGTTTGTAGTTCTTTGATTTGTGCATCTATTTGCTCTTTTCTATTTTGCCAAATAGTTGCTATCGCTTCGTTTAGATGAAGAAGTTGATTTTGAGCGTGTATTTGGTTTTCGAGACGCCTTTTGTCCTTTTTTAGGGCATTTAAGGCACTCAAAAGCTGTTTTAGCTGCTCTTTTTCGACACTTGGCATCACAAAGCAAGGTGGTTGCTTCATCTGTCCAAACTGCATGAGTGCTTTTGCGGCTTGTTTATCGTTGTTAGTGGTCATGTTTTGCGAGCGCATAAAGCCTTTGCTTTGCACCGGATTGATAACAGAAAACATAATCTTATTATCATGTAGTGCGTGTTTTAGGGCATCTCCGTAGGTTCCCGTAGCTTCCATAACAAGATGTATCTTAAACTTGCTTGCCAGCATTTTGAGATATTCTACCAGCTTTTTGTAGTTGTTGCTAACTACTTTATGATTGCCTTTTTTTTCATCTTCGTAGTAAAAGTCCACCACTTTGTTGCTAATATCAGCTCCAATGTAACAAATACCTACTTCTTTTGTAACCGTTTTTTGTGATCGTGACATGATAAAAATGTTTAAATGCGTTAAAAAATGGTAATGGCACTAGACCATTGTGTTACATAAACCAAGAAAACATCATTAGGATACTATCATCGTAACGCAGGCTCGGGGCCTATTGAACTGTCCAGTCTTGAATGATGTAGGGAGTAGTTATTATCATCGCCAACGGTATCTTTGTACCAGATGTGGTTCTATTTTCCTCTACTCCCTTTTTCTTAGCCTTTTGACACGCAAATATACGCTTTCTCCTTTGAAGTTGCAAACGTACGATGTGGTAAAAGAGTGACGGTCGTTGAGCGAAGCCGAAACGCTTGTGTTTTGATGTAGAGACGTAGCACTGCTACGTCTGTAGTTGCATGTGCCAAAAGCCGACAGCCAAAAGCCGACAGCCAAAAGCCAGAAATCAGCCCAAGGCTAAATAGCTAACTACCCCAAACAAGGCGCTAACAAGTATCCAAGTAAGCATACCTATTTTAAGCCTGTACATTGCCACCACCGATACCACTACCCAAGCCAAAGATACATAATTGATAGCTGCAAGCGATATGCCCGACGGAAAAACAACAGCAATACCCAAATAAATGCACAAATTAAGCACAACGCCTACAACGGCAGCCGTTACCAACTCAAGGGTTTGTTTGATAGGTTTGTTGGCATGGGTTTTTTCGATAAGCGGCGCACCCGCAAAGATAAACAAAAAACAAGGCAGAAAAGTAAAAAAAGTAGTTGTTAATAATCCAACACTGCCCATTAGCACCGAGCCTCCATAATGATTATACCCAGCCATAAAACCAACAAAAGCCAATACCATTATCAAGGGGCCGGGTGTTGTTTCGCCAAGTGCCAAGCCGTCAATCATTTGTAATTTGCTTAACCAACCCATTTGCTCAACGCTTACTTGCGCCACATAAGGCAAAACGGCGTATGCCCCACCAAAAGTAACCAAAGCAGCTTTGGTAAAAAATAGCGATAGCGTTTTCCAAAAGGCAAAATCGGGGGTAAATAGGTAAAACAGTGCAAATGGCAATACCCAAAGTAAAAGGGCTACCCCAATTTGTGTAACTAATCTCGGGGCGCTAAAAGCCGTATGTGCTATCACCGAATGGCTGTTTAGATAATAAGCATCTTCGTTGTTGCGGTTGCTGTTTTGCGCCAATGTGTTGCTCTTTGAGGTAAACAAATTGGGCAAAAACACACGAATAAGTACTCCCAAAACAATTGCTCCTAAAACAATAAACGGAAAAGGAACATGGAAGAAAAAGATACACACAAACGCCACGGCTGCTATCAAATAATGCAAACCATTATGCAGCGATTTTTTGGCAATTTTTACCAATGCCAACAACACAATAGCAATAATAGCAGGTTTTAAGCCAGTAAATAAGGCGTATACTATAGGTATACTGCCAAACGATACATACAACACACTAAGCCCCAACAAAATAAACATAGACGGCAACACAAACAACACCCCCGCTGCCAATCCGCCCCAAGTGCCATGCAGCAGCCAGCCAATATAAGTTGCCAACTGTTGTGCTTCGGGACCAGGTAGTATCATGCAATAGTTTAAGGCATGAAGAAATTTACTGTCGCTTATCCACTTTTTTTGTTCAACAAGGTATTCGTGCATTAGAGCAATTTGGCCCGCAGGTCCGCCAAAACTAATAAAGCCTAGCTTAAGCCAAAAGGCTAAGGCTTGTTTAAAGGTAGGTTTTTGTGACATATTTTAGAGGTGGCGAAGTGGTGATGTTTCGAAGTGGTGAAGTGGTGAAGTGGTGAAATGGTGAAGTGGTGATGTTTCGATGTGGTGAAGTGGTGATGTTTCGATGTGGTGAAGTGGTGATGTTTCGATGTGGTGAAGTGGTGAGTGGTGAGTAGGGTGAAGTGGTGATGTTGCGATGTGGTGAAGTGGTGAAGTGGTGATGTTTCAATGTGGTGAAATGGTGAAGTGGTGATGTTTCGATGTGGTGAAGTGGTGAAGTGGTGAAGTGGTGAGGTGGTGAAGTGGTGAAGTGGTGAAGTGGTGAAGTGGTGAAGTTTCGATGTGGTGAAGTGGTGAAGTGGTGAAGTTTCGATGTGGTGAAGTGGTGAAGTGGTGAAGTTTCGATGTGGTGAAGTGGTGAAGTGGTGAAGTTTCGATGTGGTGAAGTGGTGAAGTGGTGATGTTTCGATGTGGTGAAGTGGTGAAGTGGTGAAGTTTCGAGAGGTGCAGTGCTAAGTTGTATGGTCATGTGGTGAAGGGTGAAGTTTGAAAGCGGACAGCTAGTCTTTAGTGAGTGAAGTTTGAAAGCGGACAGCCAAAAGCCAGCAGCCAAAAGCCCAAAGCTTATATTTCCCCAAACTATTTAACTACCTTAAAACTTGTTTTAGTGCCATTGTTTTGTTCAATAAGCAACACATACACCCCTGCTGGCAACTGCTCAACGGCAATAGATAAGGTTGTTTGTGTGCTTACCCATTGTTGCTTGCTTATGCTTTGCCCCATTATATTGCATAACTCAACGGTGGCATTAAAGGGTTGGTTGGTGGGGGTGCGCAATAGCGTTAAGGTTTGTTTAATGGGATTTGGGAAGGCAGTTATCGCCCAATTATCATCAACAATAGCTATGCCTACGCCTTGCAAAAAACTATTTTGGGCGCGTGTTGCCAAAAACGGTTTAATACCATAAGGCGCATGACCAATTACGGTTTGCGTCATGCCGTCGTAAAAATCGGTGGGAGTAAAACCCCAATCGTAGCCCGCAAACAAATCGGTGGTGGCAGCGGGGGCTATTAGAGTTTGCAGTGTATTAAGGCGCGGCGAAAGTATATCGAGGTGCGTAATGTAGCGCGTAATGCTGTCGAGTAGTGTGGTATAGCGTTGTTTATAGGCAGGCACTGCCAGCAATTTGGCAGCCAAAGGGCGGGGTTCGGTGGGGTGTATCCATGTTTGGTAGTTGCGTGTTGCCCAATCAATGTTTAGCCAATCAATGCCAAGCGTATTGTCGGTATCGTAGGTAATAAACTCAAACTTGCCTGTGTTTAGGTTGTGGTACAAAAAAGTAGTTGTTTTGTTGTACGCATAACTATCCCAATTGCCTGTAGCTACATCTAAAGCCAATGCTTTTAGGTAGCCCTCAACGTTTAATTGCTGCTCTATTTGCGTAACAAAATTAGCATCGGGTGTTTGATTTAGGGTAGTAATTAGTTGCACAAGGTCGGTATAGTCGTCGGTGGCTTCGTTAGTTTGCAGCTCATAGGCACGTCCGCCGGTGGCAGTGCTGTTTTGTATGTTTTTGTATGCCTGTTGGTTGCTATTTATGTAGGCTAAATCTGCCGGATAAGTACATTTGTACAAGTTGCCATTGTTTTCGGCGTATGCACTTTGCAGCCAATCTTTGTTTATCTCTTCGAGGTTGGTATACAAGCCGTAATAGCTGCCATTGATGTACACTTTTACAAAGCTAGTACGGCGTTGTGGCAAACCTGTTTGCTGCCAAAGGTCGTAAAACACTTTTTCGCGCAGCATGGTAGGGTCGTTGTGCGAGCCATTTAGGTTAATCTTTTTTGCACCCTGATACACTTGCCCGGTTATAAACTCGTTGAAACTTACCTTAAACGATTTTTTAGCCGCCCACCGCGATGTATTACCCCTTAACCTAAAACCTACTTGTGGCAAGGTGTCGGGCGGATTAACACCATCATCAAAAACAAATTGTGCCGAGCGGTAAACCGTTGATGTTGGATTGGCGTAGATGTCCGTTAGGGTGTCGGGCGGTAATGTTAGGTAGATGTTTGCCACTATATTGTCGTTAAATAAATTGCCCGATTGGGCTTTGCTAGGCATTGCCCACGCCAAACTTATAAGTAGCCAAATTGCGTTTTTCATTTTAGTAGCGGGTTTGTTGGTAAAAAATCTTCAAGATTTGTTGTTTATCTATTGCTCCAATAGCCATTATTGGTTACAAAGGTACGCAAAACAAGCCAATATTGTGTTTCTGCCACAAAAAAGCCGCAGTAGCTTGTTTAAACAAGTTGCTGCGGCTAAAATAGGGTGCTTGCCAAAGTTTGAGATAGTTATTGAAAACTATTTGATGGAGTGTTTGCGCAAACAGTGCTTTGGGGGTGCCAGATGCTGTGCAAATTAGGGTAAACCAGGCATCACCCCCAAAAAAAGACATTTACCGCGTTAAGCGGGGCAAGCGCAAGCAAGGTGTTTTTATGGGGTGATGAGCACATTACCCGTCATTTGGTCGGGTATTGGTATGCCCATTAGGTGTAAGATGGTGGGTGCAAGGTCGGCAAGTTTGCCGTTGGTTATGGTATAGGGTTTGTCGGTGTTTACCCAAATAACGGGCACGGGGCTAAGCGAGTGTGCGGTGTTGGGCGAGCCGTCGGGGTTGACCATTACGTCCGAGTTGCCATGGTCGGCTATTACAATGGTGCTGTAACCGTTTGCCAAGCCCGTTTCAATTACCTGTTGTAGGCACTTATCAACGGTTTGTGCGGCGGTTATGGCGGCTTCAAACACGCCTGTGTGTCCTACCATATCGGTATTGGCAAAGTTTAGGCACACAAAATCGGCGGTTTGTTGTTGTAGTTTGGTGCATAGGGCGGCGGTTATTTCGGGGGCGCTCATTTGGGGTTGTAGGTCGTAGGTAGCCACTTTTGGCGAGGGCATCATGATGCGCTCTTCGCCCTCAAAAAGTTTTTCGCGCCCACCCGAGAAGAAGAAAGTGACATGCGGATACTTTTCGGTTTCGGCAATGCGCACTTGTTGTTTGTGGTGTTGCTGTAACACTTCGCCGAGGGTGTTTTGTAGGTTATCGGTTTCAAAAATTACTTTTACGTCTTTAAAAGTGTCGTCGTAGTTGGTCATGGTTACATAATATAAGGGCAGGGTGTGCATGCCTTGCTCGGGCATGTTGGTTTGGGTAAGCACGCGGGTAATTTGGCGGCAGCGGTCGGTTCTAAAATTAAACGAAATAACCACATCATTGGGCTGTATGGTGGCAATGGGGGTGCCGTTGGGGTGGGTGCAAACAATGGGCAGCATAAACTCGTCGGTGATATTTGCTTTGTACGATTGCTGTATGGCATCGAGGGCGTTTGGGGTGGCATTGCCCGTGCCTTTGGTGAGCAAATCGTAGGCTAATTTAATGCGTTCCCAGCGTTTATCTCTGTCCATAGCATAGTATCTGCCACAAACCGATGCTATTTGCGCCGTGTTTTGGGTTTGGGTAAGGTGATTTTGTACGTTGGTTAGGTAGCCTAAACCGCTATGTGGGTCGGTGTCGCGCCCGTCGGTAAAAGCGTGGATAAACACATTAGGCAAGTTGTGTTGTTGGCAGATGTCGCACAAGCCTTTTAGGTGTTCGAGGTGCGAGTGTACGCCGCCGTCGGACACTAAACCCATTAAATGCACCGCTTTGTGGTGGGTTTTGGCATGATGCAGGGCTGCCAATAGGGTTGGGTTTTGGTCGATGGTGTGGTCGCGAAAAGCAATGTTTATGCGCAACAGCTCTTGGTACACAATACGTCCGGCACCAATGTTTAAGTGTCCAACCTCCGAGTTACCCATTTGTCCGTTGGGCAAACCTACCGCTTCGCCATGTGTAACAAGGGTGGCATTGGGGTAGTTCCGCATCAGGCTGTCCATATAAGGGGTGTTGGCTGCCTCAATGGCACTTATTTTGGGGTTATGGTTTATGCCCCAACCGTCGAGAATAGCGAGAATTATTTTCATGTTGTGTTTAGATGAATGGTTTAGTTTTGGCTTAATTTGGTAGGCAGGCTGTAAACTTGTAACGAACAACAACAGGATAGCCTACTTTACAATAATTTACCTCTTTTTTAACACCTTATAGGCTTATTTTGTTGTGTAATAGTTGCTTTTGTGGGTAAAAAAATTGTGCTTGGGTGTTTTTTTTGAGTTAGATGATAAAAAGAATATAATGAGTTGTTTTTAGGGCTATATTTGCGGGTAAATCTAATCCCCCTAGCCTTTTTTCTAATCCCCCTAGCCCCCTTTTTTCAAAAAATGGGGACTGATATACTGGATTGATATGCAGACTTGCAAAAATGCTTTTGTTTTGTTGTATAGCAAGGTGTTAGTACTAATACCTTACATAGCTAACCCCTGTGGCACTAGCATTAGGTTGGTAGGTATTAAAATCGGCTACAGACACTACTTTGTCGAGGGTGCAATCGGCGGGGTTGTACGTTTAGTGCCGAGCTTTGGGTAACATAGTAGTTAAAATCGTGGACGGTAATAACGCCATTGCCGTTTAAATCGCCGGCTTTTAGGGCATAGTAGCCGTTGCCCATATTTGCCACTTGTACGCTACCACCCATTATGCTGCTTGGGTTGCCCGCAAAATTAAAGGCACTTACGTTGGGCAAGGTAATGGCGTTGTTGCTCATTAGTGCAATGTGGTTGCGGTGGCGTACCACAATATGGTAGTTTTGGTTGGCAATGGCATTATCAAACCATACACCATCGGCATTGGCACTTACTACACTGCCATTGTTGAGTAATAAGGCTGCTTTTCGCTCAACAATGGCGGCAGGATTAGCCGCACTGCGCAGCTCAACCAATACCCAATCTACCATATTATCGGGTAGGTTGTTTAGGCACTCGCGACCGTTGTAGTTCCAAGGGGCGGTGTTATAAGGTTGGTCGGCGGGTAGCAAGTTGTTCTCGCGTAGGGTGGTGCGCATTTGTCCGTTGGTGGTGTAAGCACCTTGTAGCAACAGTTTAATTTTTGCTTTTACAGGCTCTACACCTGCATCTTTTATGTTTAGGCACACATTGCCCTCGGTATAGCCAAAGGCGCTTCGTGCCGATGCAATTTGCACAAAATAGGTTTTGTTGGGTGTTAATCCGCCAAAAACAACGGGTTCGTCGCAAGCCGAGGGGTTAAAGGCACAATCCATTTCTTGCAAATCGCCACAGATACCCTCGTACAGCGATACGGTATGTACAAAATCGGCTCCGCTATTTACTTTTATCATGCCCGATGCAGGTGCTACAAAACTAAACCAAATGGGGGCTGTGGGTAGCAGTTCGCAGTTGGTTTTCATGCCATGTATGTTTGTACCCAACAAATAGCGGGTAACATTGCCCACGCCTGTAATGGTGGTGGTATACTCGCCGCTTTCGTAGCTGTTGTACGAGCTAGTGACAATGTAGTACATTTGCCCTGCTTGTAGCGTAACAATTAGCTGCGAAAACTCGATGGTGCCAAAATCATCATCACCATTTACATAAGTAGCGCAGGGGTTATTGGGGTCAAAGCTACCTGCAAACAGTTGCAAATAGCCGTCGTAGTTAGGGCTGTATTGGCTGGTAATGTTGTATGTACCTGTTTGGCTGACGGATATAGGCAACACCTCGTAGTAGGTAGTTGTTTCGGACATGGAGCAAGTACTACCTTCTTGGGGGCGTATAAAGGTGCTTCTACCACTTGTTTGACTGCTGTAGCCTTCGGCAGATAGAGGCACTTGTAAATCGGCTGTAGCGCCTGTAAATTGGGCGCCTATGTTGTTTGCGGCTACACACTCGCCGCCTACTGTTACATTTTGGGCATTGGTGCATACATCGTAGATAGGTGCTGTGGGTGGCGTGCTTACGAGCATGCACGTGCCGCCCTCTACGGTGGCAAAGTAGCCTGTTAGTTGTATGCGGTAGGTTTGCCCTGCCATTAGGTTGTTAAGCAACAACGATTGTCCGTAATCGTTGCTGGCAATTTCGGTTAAGGCGTTGCAGTTTCCGCTATAAACGGTAATCACATCGGCAAAGTTGGCTTGGGTTTCTAGTAGGGCGCGTCCGCCGGCAGGGGCAACAAATTTGTACCAGATAGACGACCTTGAACGGCTGTTGCGGGTGGGTATGGGCGTTTCCATGTTGGCGTTGCGGTTACTGCCGTTGGTGCAGTTGGTGGCATTAAGGGTAAGGTCGATGGCACCGAACAAACATCGTTGTTGGGGGCAATAGGCACCGAGCCACCGCTGTTTATTTTAATACAAACGGTTCCTTGATCTTTGCCAAATCTACCAACCACACCACTTACGCGCACAAAATAGGTAGCCCCGGGTGCTAGCCCGCTAACAATAAACGATTCGCCGGTAAAGCCAAACTCATCGGTATTGCGGCAACTTATGGCAGTAAGGCTGTTGCAACCGCCCGAAAAAACACTGACCAATTCGTTAAAATCGGCGGTAGTAGTTATTTTAACTACGCTGGTAGTGGGCTGAAACGAGAACCATATACCGTGTCGGGTTGAGTCGGCACAAGTAGCATCGGGACCTACAAATAAGGCATTTATGTTAGATGCGGCAACACAAGGCTGATTAAGGGTAAGCGGTACGGCTTTGGTGCAAAGGTCGTTTATGTCGCCATTGCCGCTTACTTGTATGTTGTCTATGCCCACCCACCAGTTCCACGAGCCTGCATCGTCGTACAAAAACACGATTTGCATTTGTGTGCTTCGGTAGGGCGACAGGTCGAGGGTAAGGTGTTCGTAGTCGGGAAAATTTTCGCCGCCTAAGTTTTCGCCTGCATAAGTGGCTATGGTGTGGTAGTTATTGCCATCGTAGACCATTATCGAGAAAAAATCGTTTCCGTAGTAACGATACAAGGCATCTAATTCGAGGGTGATGTTGGCAAATTGGGTGCCATCAAACATGGGCGACATAAGGAAAATGCGCGAGGGTGCTGCATCTTGTCCAATGCCATCGTCGTCGAAAAAAGCCGAGCAGGTTCCGTCCATTGTACCCGATTGGTGTTGTCCAAATTGCCAGTCGTCGTTGCCATTTTCTACGTAGGTTGTCCAGTTTGTTGGAATGGTGCAGTTGTTAAAATTTTCGATAAAGATGTTTTCGCCTTCGCCGTATCCGGTTATGTGTACGTTATCTATGGCTGCCCACCATCCCCAAATATTGCCGTCCCAAAACTGTATGCGCACGCGCATATTGGGGTTAATGTATTGCGATACGTTGATGTGTAGGTGTTCAAAGTCGCTAAACAAAGTGCCTGTGTTGTCAGGTCCTTTGCTGTATATTTTTAGCGGTTGATAGGTATTGCCATCAAACACCGATATGACCAGTGAGTCGGTATTAGCGGCATAATCACCGTCGCGGTAATGCACGTCCATATCTATGTATACGTGGGTATTAACGGTGGCATCAAAGGCGGGCGATGTTAGTTGTCGGTTCCAGGTAGGTGTGCCGTTGCCTGCTCCGTCGTCGTCGAAGTACAACATGCAAGTGCCATCAATGCTACTGCCCTGTGAGCCTGCATTAGTGGGTATGCCTACGCCCCATAAGCCAGTGCCTTGCCCAGTGCTGCCAGGCTGGGGCAGGGTGCAGGTGTTAAAATCGTACAAAATATCTAGGTTTTGGGCTAAGATATTTGCCGAAACACAAAAACAAAATACCGTTATTAAGTGTTTTACCAAACGAGGTGTGTAGTATTGAATCATCATAATGTATGTTGCGATTTGATAATTTATAGGGTGATTGTTGTTATTTATGCTTTACAAAAGCTTTGTAAAAAATAAAATATGGTGATAGTGCGCCGTACTAATGGACAAAGTTAGTACCTTTGAGTGAAAACTCGGCGCTTTTTTGCTACAAGTTTTGTAAAAAACGCATTTTGAAGCCTTTTTGGGCTTTAACCCTAAAATGTTGTTTGGGTATCTTTTTAGCCTTATTGTACGTAAATAGCACTAAAAAGTGTTCGGTTTTAGGTGTAATAATTATGGTTCTTTTTTTTCTTTACCAAATAGTTTTTATTGATTTGGTAAAGCGCCTATCGAGTATTTCATCTGCCCAAAATAAAATTTGTGTAACAAGGTGGGCTTTGCTATGGATAACACGAATTTTTAACCACTACAAAATATTGGCAACAAAGCAGTTAGGCTACTTTGTTTGCTAATTTGACTATTTCAAAACTTCAAAAAACAAAATAATCAACATGAGTTGTGCAACCGGAACCATTAATCCTTACGTACCTTCGGGCGATATGCCATGGAATAGGCTGCGTGCATCGCATTTGTATAGGCGTTTAAATTTTGGGGCAACGCCTCAAGAAATAAAAACGGCACTTACTTTTACGCCAAGTCAAGTAGTTGACCAGCTACTTAATATGGCAATAGCTCAAACTTTGCCTGCTCCGCCCGTTTGGTACAATTGGACACGGCAACCTATTAACAACTATCCGGATTTTAATAGCGATATTTATGGACACCGCGAACAATGGGGCGTACAGTGGGTAAACGATATGCTTACCAAAGGCTTGCGCGAAAAGCTAACGTTGTTTTGGCAGAATCATTTTGTGGCAGGTTGGTCGGATTATCAATGCTCGTCGTATTTGTACGAGTACCACAAAGTATTACAGCAATATGCCTTTGGCAATTTTAAAGATTTTGTGTACCAAATCGGTATAACACCCGCTATGTTGGTGTACCTAAATGGTAACGTAAACACCAAAGAATCGCCAAACGAAAACTACGCCCGCGAGCTAATGGAGCTATTTACCATGGGCGCGACAATGGCTATACACAAGAGGATATTGAAGAGTTGGCTCGTGCCTTAACAGGTTGGCAGGCTTCGTCGGATACGTGCCAATTAACAACTTTTGATGCTTCTTTGTTTGATGATACCAATAAAACTATTTTTGGACAAACAGCTAATTTCACCTACAGCACCGCCATCGACCTTATTTTTTCGGCTCGGAGCAGCGAGATAGCCCATTTTATTTGCGGCAAATTGTATCGCTTTTTTGTTTGTAACGAAATTGATGCCAATATTGTAAATGCTATGGCACAAACATTTATTAGCAACAATTTTGAAATTACACCCGTTTTGCGACAGTTGTTTAAAAGCGAACATTTTTTTGATGAGTACAACATTGGACACCTAATAAAAAGCCCAATCGAAAATTTTGTGCAGTTTGTACATACCTTATCTATGCCCTACGATGACGGCTCGGTTACAGGCTTGTTTTATATGGCAATAGACGAAGGACAAACCTTGTTTAACCCACCCAACGTGGCAGGTTGGCCCGGACATAGGGCTTGGATTAACGAAACTACGCTTGCCCTACGCTGGGACCAAATTAGCTATTGGATTCAATATTTTCCGTATAGTGTATGGTATCAACTGCGCGATATGGTGGTTGATGTGTTAAGCACCAATGCTGGTACTGCCTTGTCGGAAGATGATATTATAGACCCCGCTTTGGTTGCTGCCACCATCGTAGATTTTTTGGTGGTTAAAGGTTTACCTACCGCTCAAGATTACCAAAATGCCACCGATGTTTTTAAAGGTAGCGTACCACAAAATTATTTCGACGAAGGGATATGGAACATAGGCTGGGACGAATACATTAACCAAGTAAGGCAACTGCTATACCACATAGTAAAACTACCCGAATACCAATTGAATTGATGCTGTTGGCTATCCGCTGTCGGCTGTCCGCTGTTGGCTATCCGCTGCTACAGGTTTTCACTTCGCCACTTCGTTTCGACTTCGCTCAACGACCGTCACCACTTCACTCTCTTCACCACTTCACTCTCTTCACTCTCTTCACCACTTCACTCCCTTCACCACTTCACTCTCTTCACCACTTCACTCTCTTCACCACTTCACTCTCTTCACCACTTCACTCTCTTCACCACTTCACTCTCTTCACCACTTCACTCTCTTCACCACTTCACTCTCTTCACCATTTCACTCTTTCACCATTTCACCACTTCTAAACATGCGTCAAACATTAATTGTTTTATTGTTAGGTACTGTATTATTGGCAACATCGTGTCGTCAAACAACAACAACACCGCCACCTTCTAACAGCAACGACACTATTAGGTAC
The DNA here is from genome assembly GCA_016718845.1 of Sphingobacteriales bacterium. Taxonomy (GTDB): domain Bacteria; phylum Bacteroidota; class Bacteroidia; order Chitinophagales; family UBA2359; genus JAEUUX01. The sequence continues at coordinate 5,759 of JADKCK010000060.1, read as the reverse complement.
AATCCATCTAACAAATCGGTAGATAGTACCCATGTTTCGGTTGCTCCCACATCTACCCAACCCGATAGTACTGCAACAACTGCCCAACCAGTAAAAAAACCGAACCACTAAAAAATGCGGCTAAGTTGTCGGCACGCGAAGCACAAAATGTAGCCGAACCAAGTGCCAAATTAGTGATTGATGCTATGGCTAAGAAAGATATGGCAGCACTATCTAAATACATACATCCAACAAAAGGGGTGCGTTTTTCGCCTTACTCGGGTGTTAATCTAAAAACCGACCGCGTACTAAAAGCCACCGAAGTTGCCAATGCCACACAAGATAAAAAGACCTACACTTGGGGCGAGTTTGATGGTAGCGGCGAGCCAATAAACCTAACTTTTGCTAAATATTACCAGCAATTTGTGTATAATTACGATTACCAAAAACTATCCAAACAACGCGGATTTAACCGCTCCATCGGTACGGGCAACAGCATCAATAACATAAAAACGGCTTACCCAAATGGTGTTGCCGTTGAGTATTATGTGCCGGGTCAAAACCCCGATTATGGCGGTATGGATTGGGGTAGCTTAACTTTAGTTTTTGAACAACATACCGACAATAATTGGTACCTAGTTGGCGTTATACATGGGCAATGGACAAGTTAAGCGGCTGCCCGCTGTTGGCTGTCCGCTTGTTGGCTGTCCGCTGCAAGCCGATAGCCGACAGCCTAAAGCCTGAATCCCAATAACCCCCTAATTCAATTTTTATGAAAAATCTCGTTTTATTAGTTACCTTGTTGGCAAGTATTAGTCAGTTTAGTGATGCACAGCAACGTTTTAGTGCTATTATGCACTTTAAATCGTTTGGGATAGATAAAGTTGAGGGTGCAGATGGCACCGAAGCCACCTACACCGGAGCGACCTCTTTGTCGGGTAATTTGCGCGTTTTCGACAAAAACCAGTTCGCTTTTAGGGCAGGCATTGGGGCTAACAACCTTGAATACCACTTTACTACCGACTCGTTAAACACCAACTACAATGCCATCAGACAAAGTTTGACTGCCTATTTGGGTGTCGAGAAATATTTTTCGGTAGGCATACTCGAGCCATATATTGGCGTGTTTGTACCCATTAACTTTAACGCTACCAACAAAATTACCGACATACTCGACAACTCGACCGAACAAATAAAAGATGGTTCGGTATCGGCAGGTTTTAGTATTACAGGCGGATTAAACCTAAAATTGTTTCGCATTATTCGGATAGGTATTGGCGGCGATGTTGGGTTTAGTAATTTCAAAGAACAAGTACTAGATAATTTAACCACCGAACCCTCGGCTATTAAACTAAAAAACCTTGATGTAAGCCCAGTATTTACGTTTGGCTTGGCGTTTTAGGCTTAGAACGTTAATTATCGCCCAAAAAAAAAGGACTTACCACAACGGTAAGTCCTTTTTATTTGTTACTACAACAGCCTGAAATCTATTTACATTCGCCTCGTGTCCATTTTAGCACACCATTTTTTCGGGCTTCGCACTCGTTGCTGTAGGCCTGGTTGTCGCAGCCAGAAACCGGCTGAAAAACTGCAGCACACATCACATCGGGCGTTTGGCGCGAGGGGTCAATACAACCATCGGTTTTGCCAGTTTTTGGGCGGCGTTAGTGGCGGCATAATGGTAGGTGGCGCTTGGTGGCGTTCCGCCTGTTGATGGCGGTGTAGGCGTATGGTTGTGTGTTAGGTGGTGGCGGCTGATTAGGGTCGCGGGGTATAGGTTGCGTGGTAGGCGGTGCGTTTGGCGATTGCCCGCCAATTGATGGTGGCATTTGGCGTACAGGTGGCAAGGGGCGTTGTTGGTTGGTAGTGGTGTTTTGTTTGCTCGACGACACCTCTTTGTTCGATGTTGATTTTTGTTTTTGGGCACAGCCAAACCAAACAGTTATCAACAAACACAGCAAAAAACACGAAAATACGGTTTGTTTTTTCATAAAATAAGGTTGATTAAGCACAAAACACTCCAACCAATATGGGCTGGCGTGTTTTGTGTGATGATGAAGAAGATTGTGTTCGAAGAGGTTGCTATCCAGCATAGCTAACAAAAATCAATCGGAAAGCATTTTTTACCAGCGGCTTGTTGCAATTGGATACCACTGACCGCGTTGGAATGTCCAAGAGTAAGTGCCTATTGTACCACCTCGGCGAAGTAATACGCCAGCTACGTGTGGGGCAGCCATCGAGGTGCCACTTAAATAGGCATAGGTATTGCCTTTGTAGCACGCGTAGATACTAACACCCGGTGCAGCATAATCAACAGGACCGTTGGCGGCATAGCTCGATCCATAGTTTGACCACCAAGGGAAGTTGCAGTTCCAGTCGATAGCTGATACGGTGTATACATTAGGTCCGTTTGCACGAGCTGGTGTGTAGTTGCCCGCATAAGCGCCATCGTTACCGGGCAGCAATACTTACATAATGCCATAGTAACCGCACCAGTAAATGTAGTTTCTAGGTCGGGATACGAACCATATCCGCCCAAGCTCATATTTACTACATCGCCGTTCCAAGCAACACCATATACATAGGCAATGCCCGATAATATACCTGACCAAGCACCCGAACCTGCACTATTTAGTACTTTTATAGGCACCACACGCGCACCAGCAACACCTTGCATACCTACACCATTGGCTTTTGCACCTATGATACCTGCGCAAGTGTGTTCCCGTGTCCGTTGTCGTCGTTGGCATTGGCAGTGCCTACGTAAGTACGTGCCCAGCCTGTTGCTACGTTAAGGTCGCTATGGCATAGTCAATACCTGTGTCAATAACCCAAGCCCAATAGGAACCCGTATAGGGCAGATGTACCGCAAACTGTTGTTCCCCAGTTGTTGTCGGCTTCGGCTTGTGGCTTCGAGTTGGCAGATGTCGGTAGCCACTTCGGTGCTACTTAGTTTTACTTCGGCATCTTCTAATACCTCTTTTACCGGCAACTAATTTGGCTTTGGCTTTCAACGATTCGAGTTTGGTGCCTTTATCTACGGTTATCGAAAAACCTGTGATACCGCCAATGTAATAGTTAGTGATGTTTCTTTTTCAAGCCATTTTTTGTACAATTTCTTTAATTTTTCTTTGGCTTTTTCTTCGTAGGCATTGTAAGCAGCTAATTTTTCTTCGCGTGTTTTGGCATTTTAGCACCTACGGTTTCGGCAAAGGGTTTTACTTTTCTTTGTCAAAAATATAGATAAAGCTACCTGCAATTTTTGGTAGGCTCTTCTTTGGCACTTTCGGCTTTTAGTTGTGCGTCGGTCTTGTATGCCCGCCGATTTTGCACCTGCACCTGCGTTTTTAGCTTTATCGCCCAATTCACATCATTCATAGCTTTGGTGTCTATCTGTTTTACAGATTTGGGATGTCGCTTTTTTGTTAGGTTCAGGTTGCCATCTTGGCAAATATCTTGAAAGAAAAAGTGTGCCTACTAGCAAACTTAAACAAGCGAGAGATTGAAAAAGTTTTCATTTTTGAGATTGAGTGTGTGATTGAACTTTTTGTGTGTGTGATGTGATAAAAAGTGAGTGTGTGATTTGAAGCAGCAATGGAGTAATAAGGCGTTTGCAAACAAAGATAAAGTGAAAAGAGTGTTGGAGAGCAGTGAAAATAGTGTGTGTGATACGATGCAAAAAAAGTGAGTGTGTGATTAGAGCAGTATTGCATGGCAGCAACAAGGGTATATTACCTATTTGATGCAATGTGTTACCTAAATCTGCAAAAAAAGTGAGTGCGTGATTTGAGCCGTATTGCAGGACAGCAACAAGGGCATTTGTCTGATATTGAATTGATTGCTATTGTCCTAGCATGGTACCCAAGTGCAGTCGTACTCTTGACAAAGCCCTATGGGAGATTTTTTCACACATACACTTCAACTTCATTGGCGGGTGGGGGGTTGGTAGGCGGGAGTAGTAGAAGTGCCTTTTTTTGCCGTTGCGGTAGTTGTTGATGCGGGGATAACTTTACTGCCATCAACATTAACAGCCACATGCTTGCCTTTTTTGTTTAGCGCATAATACGTATCAGCTTTGCCAGGCGTAGTAGAGCAGTAAACAATCATATCTCCATCGGAAAATACAATCATCTTGGTTTGTACTACCGCTTGTGTTTGATTTTGGAAACGGTGCTGTGTTTGGTTTTGGGGCAAAGATGCTGTTGGCAAACAACAAACCGAAACAAATGTGATGATAGTTATTAAGTTTTTCATGGTGTTAGGAATTTTTGGTTTGAAAAATGTTAAACGATGATTTGAAGTACCCTAAATTGAGTGTGTGATTTGAGTTGTATTGCAGGGCAGCAACAAGGAGTATATTACCTATTTGGCAATATGTGTTACCTAAATCTGCAAAAAATTGAGTGTGTGATTGGAGCAGTATTGCGGGACAGCAACAAGGGGTATATTACCTATTTGATGCGATGTGTTACCTAAATCTGCAAAAAAAGTGAGTGTGTGATTGGAGCAGTATTGCAGGACAGCAACAAGGGGTATATTACCTATTTGATGCAATGTGTTACCTAAATCTGCAAAAAAAAGTTGAGTGTGGTTGGAGCAGTATTGCCTGGGATAGCAACAATGGGTATATTACCTACTTGGTGCATGTGTTACCTAAATCTGCAAAAAAGTTGAGTGCATTTGCTTTGTTTTAACATGTTGTTTGTTCCCGTTTTTGAAACAAACAGCTTATGTTTTTCAATAATTTAGGGTAGCACTCAAAAGCGCAAACAGCAGCAGTACCTAAAAACCAACCTACGCTAAATCCACAGCCAAATACACGTTCGCCACACAACTTCTCGGCGGCGGCAGTAACAATTCGCTACTACGCCTTTAATGCCATTATAATTACCATCAACGCAAGAGGCTACACGAGTAAGTTGTTACGTTGGTGTTTGTGGTATTATTTACAAAAATTAATTCGTTAAAATAAACTTTGTTTGGTCGTAAGATACCGTAGTTAATTTTTCGGTCAACCCATAACAGCATATTGTTCTTCGTGGTTACTTCAACACTGTTTATTGTGCCAGTATGCAATAACACTGTTTGTAGCTTTTAGTATTTTGAGGATTGTGTAAAAAGCTAAGTGTATTTTTGCTGTTTCTGCAATACCGATGTGCTAAATCTCTGTATTTACACCAATAATTGGATAAACCAAACAAAGCGATATTATGCGGGTTTGTTGATGATAATTTTTTGCACATTTACATCCTGTTGTAGGTTAGCGGCTTGTGTAATTTGGCGTAGCTCACCAATTGCGGGTCGGTCGGGCGAAGGATGCTGGCTTTCATGCCATTGAAACTGTCTTGGGCATTAGCCATAAAAGAGGTTGTTAAGATAACAACACAAGAGCGAAGATGATTTGAAGCGTTTACAGTTATTAGATGAAATTTGAGTGTTTGAAAAAATTGTTAGCAGATGATTGAAAAGAAAAATTAAGATTGATTATTGGCCGTTTTTGCATAGCCACAAGATTTTTGAGTTAGCTAGCGATTTACACAAACACCATTTTGTTGTGTTTGATGATGCAAAAAGATAATATTGCAATGGTCCCCTAGTAATAAACTACAAAAACGCCATATAATTAGTTTGTTTTGGTGCCTATTATATTAAGCAATCATTAACTGATTATCAGTTGTTTATAGTTCAAAGCAAAGTCTTGTACCATTTAAAAACCTCAAAAATTACTGCTAAATTGCTGCTTTTAGCAAAACATTTACCTTATTTAGTTGTTGATTAAC
>JADKCK010000059.1 GCA_016718845.1 Sphingobacteriales bacterium | reverse complement strand
TTGCTAATGCTTTCGGGTAGGGTGGTGAGTTGATTATAGCTTAAATTCAGTGTTTGCAACTTGGTTAATTTGCTAATGCTTTCGGGTAGGGTGGTGAGTTGATTATAGCTTAAATTCAGTGTTTGCAACTTGGTTAATTTGCTAATGCTTTCGGGTAGGGTGGTGAGTTGATTATAGCTTAAATTCAGTGTTTGCAACTTGGTTAATTTGCTAATGCTTTCGGGTAGGGTGGTGAGTTGATTTCCCTGTAAATACAGCGTTTGCAAGTTGGTTAATTTGCTAATGCTTTCGGGTAGGGTGGTGAGTTGATTGTAGCTCAGCCTTGGCCAATTGGTTAATTTGCGAAGGCTTATGGGTAGGGTGGTGAGTTTAGTGCCGTTCAGCAATAGCACTTTTAATTGTGTTTGCTGGCACACTATTTCGGGTAGGGTGCTTAAATTCTGTCCTTGCAAATCTAAAGCGGTTATATCGAGGCTTACATTTTTTAGGTTGTAGGCTACACGATAGGTGTTGCCAAGTGTATCTAATAGGTATTGAATAGTGTCGTTGTTGTTATTACTTTCTACTTTGGCAAAATCTCTGTCGTCAAACAGTTCTGCTTTGCTCCATGTGCCGAGTTTGGCTACCACATTGCCTTTTTTATCAATAAAGTAGCATTGCCCATTGTGGCGAACCAAAGCAAATCTATCGGCGTAAAAATCAGAGGTATCAGAGGGATAAAGGGTGGCGGTGCGGCTCAAATTGCCATTGTAACTTGCCGCACTCACGTAGTTGTTTGCTGCAAAAGTAGTACTTGTCAATACAGACAGGGTGTTTATGACACCACAAAAGAGAAGGATAAAAATGTTTTTCATGATTTTGACCGTTAAGTTTTCGTTGTTTAAAGACATAGGATAGCTAATTTAAGTACATTTTGAGGGATTACGTTGTAGCTTACAAAGATAACACACATTTTGGAAATGCGCAAGCTAAATACATTTATGGCGCTTATTTTTGTCGAGAAATGATTGAGTGGGTTTTGTTTGTGGTATTACAACCATGATTGTTAACAATACAAATCCGTAAGGTAGGGTTTAAACCCTAGCTTGCGTATAAAATTCACAAAACAAATGTCCCCACCACACAAACAAATAGGTTACTTTGCTATACAAATGCTACTCAACACAAACAAATAGTTTAGGCCCATGCCTCAGCTAATGCTTCTACCAAAAAGAGTTAATCGCGATTGTATTTAGTTGGGTATTTTTTTACGATAAAGTTGTATCTTTGCCCCATTATTTGTTCTTTTATCTCAACCTGTTTAACAAAATGGGGCTTTACCTATTTATACCTACTTTGCCTTTTGGTATTTTTTTCTTGTGGCGATGATGATGCCAATCTAAGCAACAAATTAGTGTTTAGGTACAACCAAGCCTCAAACATTAGCTCGCTCGACCCCGCCTTTGCCAAAGACCAAGCCAATATGTGGGCAGTCAACCAACTATTTAACGGTTTAGTGCAAACCAACAATCAACTGCAAATACAACCTTGCATTGCCAAATCGTGGAAAATATCCAACGATGGACTTACCTATACCTTTATATTGCGCAACGATGTGTTTTTTCATAACGACCCACTTTTTGACCATGGCAAAGGCGAACGCCTAACCGCCAAAGACGTGGCATATAGCCTAGGTAGAATTGTAGACAAATCGGTAGCATCAACAGGGGCATGGCTGTTTAACGACCATATTGCAGCACAAAATCCATTTAAGGCAATAAACGATACCACTTTTGTACTACAACTGCAACATCCTTTTCCGCCTATGTTAAGCATACTTAGTATGCAGTATTGCAGCATTGTGCCACAAAAAATAGTGGAACATTATGGCAAAGATTTTAGCCGCCACCCCATTGGCACAGGCGCGTTTACATTTAAAGTCTGGAAAGAAAACGAAGTGCTAATATTGACCAAAAACAAAAACTATTTTGAACGAAACGCCCAAAACCAACAACTGCCTTTTATAGATGGCGTAAAAGTAACGTTTATGGACAATAAACGCAACGAGTTTTTGAAATTTAAAGACGGCGAACTCGATATGTTGTCGGGCATTGACGCTACCTACAAAGACGAACTGCTAACCCCCAACGGCAAACTAAAACCCGAGTGGGAAGCCACCACTACCCTACTGCGCTCGCCCTACCTAAACACCGAGTACTTGGGTTTTATGATGAACGATAGCTTGCAAAAAAACGAAGCACTCAAAAAACGCGATGTGCGCCGAGCTATCAACTATGCCATAGACCGACAAAAAATTATTACCTACCTACACAACGGCATTGGCACACCTGCCACCAGCGGTTTTGTGCCTCCTGCCCTACCCTCTTTCGACTCGCTGCGGGTAAGGGGTTATCACTACGACCCTAAAAAAGCCGCCAAATTATTGGCAAAAGCAGGTTATCCCAACGGCAAAAACTTTCCGCCACTATCCCTCGAAACCAACGAAACCTACAAAGATATTGCCATAATGGTGCAAAAATCGTTGAGCGAAATAGGTATACCCGTACAAATTCAGCTAAACCCACCTGCCCTACTGCGCGAAAAAATGAGCAAAGGCGAAGTGTCTTTTTTCCGAGCTTCGTGGATTGGCGATTATCCCGATGCCGAAACCTACCTAACTGTATTGTATGGCAACAACCCCGCACCACCTAACTACACCCGTTTTAGCAACTATCAATACGACTGCATATACCGCCAAGCCATGCAACAAGCCGACACCAGCAAACGCTACGACGAATACAAACGAGCCGACAATTTGCTGATGGAAGAAGCACCCATTGTACCACTTTACTACGACGAAGTACTGCGCTTTACCAACAAACGCGTATCCGATTTGGGCATCAATGGTTTTAATTTGTTGTCGTTAAAAAATGTTAGATTGTCGAACAAATAGGCTATCCGTTTGGCTACCTGCTTTCGGCTATCCGCTTTCGGCTGTCCGCTGTCCGCTGTCAGCTACCTGCTGTCCAATTTCTGCTTCCCCGCAATCATAATGGCTCAACATCATCATCAAAAATCAATTCAATCCTTCTTATACCATGCAACCACAAGTAAGTATTTTGTACGAACAATGGCAAATTATGCTTCATTGGGTAAATGGCAATTTAAACAACCTAAGCAACCAACACCTTAGCCAAACAGTGTTACCAAATGGCAATCATGGCGTTTGGATATTGGGTCATTTAATTGCCAGCGACGACGACCTTACCTTATATATGGGCAAAGGCGACATGCTTTTTCCGGCATATCAACAACTATTTGGTGCAGGTAGCACAGTGCAACCCATCGAAAACTACCCGCCCATAGATATACTGCGCCAACATTGGAAAGCCGTTTGCGATAAAAACGAACAACTATACCAAAGCCTAACCGATGCCGAACTCAACGAAACACACGCCCCCATTTATAACACCAAAGCCTCAGGCATTTGCACCCGACTTTATCGCCAAACGGCCTAGCACAAGAAGTCATGGCAGGGCGTTAGCCCTCATACGCGTGTTAAAAACAAAGCCAATCTGCCTGATAATAGTACAATATATCGGTTAATTTTGCGATTCAAGACAAGAGAGCAACCCTCTATTCATCGCCATTTCATATCAGCCATTTAAACAGCTTGCGCCTGCCCCGCTTGACGCGGAATCGGTCTTTTTTGGGGGTGATTATTGGCTTACCCTATTTGCACAGCCTCTGGCACCCCCAAAGCAAAGCAAGCGCAACCCGTCCAATCAAAATTTCCCCATGTCTGTATCAAATTACTAGCCCTACATAGCAGTTTTTACAAAAAAAGCCGTTAATTATTGTTAAGGTTAAACCGTTTGGCATTTTGGGCATCTATATTTTGTGTAACTTTGCAGGCAATAAACCACAGTTACACACAAAATTTCAACACCCCTTTCATCATCATCAAAAAAAATAGAAAAACACGTACCGATATGTTTAACAAGCACTGGCATTTATTGATTTGGTGTGTTGCCTTATTAGCAACCACATTTGCTGTAGCCGCAAACAACAACGACAAAGACAAAGAGGGCTACAACATTAAAATGAAAATTAATGGAGCAAAAGATACTATCTACTTAGGCTACCATTATGGAGATCAAATCTTTGTCGAAGATACCTTTAGAATTGACCCCAAAAAAGGCTACTGCACTTTTAGCGGCAAAGAACCCCTAAAAGGCGGTATTTATTTGGCAATTTTGATGGACAAAAACACCAAAGGCAAAACAGAAACCAAATATTTCGACTTTTTAGTTGATAACACAGGGCAATCGTTTATGATTGAAACCGATACCGCAGATTTTGTAGCCAAAATGAAAGTAACTGGCTCGCCACTAAACGAACAGTTCAACAAATACCAAAAGTTTTTAGCCGTACAACAACCCGAAATGGGCAAACTAAAAACCGAAATTGATACACTAGAAAAAAAACCCAAAGAACAACGCGACTCGATACGCATAAAAAAACTGCGCGAAAAACTAAGTAATAAAGACAAAGAACTAAACGAGTACCGACTAAAAACCATTAAAGACGAACCCCAAAGCATGTTGTCTACCATTTTTAGTACCATGCAAGAACCCGAAACACCCAAAGAACTAAAAGACAAAACCGATACCACCAGCCAACGTTTGGCACTAACCTACCTAAAAGCACATTTCTGGGATAACGTAAGTTTCGCCGACGAGCGCTTAGTACGTACCCCCATCTTGGGCAACAAAATTACCCAATACCTCGAAAACCTAACCTACCGCGTTCCCGACTCGATTATTGTGGCAGCTAACCAAATCATTGATAAATCGAAACCCAACCCCGAGGTGTTTAAATTTACCCTCACAAAAATAATGACCACCTACGAAAACCCTAAATACATGGGTATGGATGCCGTTTTTGTGAACCTTGCCGAAAAATACTACCTAACAGGTATGGCAACCTGGATGGATAGCAGCCGAATGGTTAAACTCCGCGACCGTGTTAATAAAATTAAACCTACCTTACTTGGCGCAAAAGCCCCACGCTTGGTAATGCAAGACACCGCCATGGTAACTAAAAACATGTACGACCTAAAAGCCGATTATACCGTACTACTCTTCTGGTCGCACACCTGCGGACACTGCAAAAAACACATGCCCGATTACCTCGACATTTACGACAAATACAAAGATAAAGGCGTAGCATTTTACACCATTTGCACCGACCCCAAACTCGACGAAATCAAAAAGTTTATTAAAGAGTACAACGTCAATTTCCCCGTATACTTCGATCCACAAAACACCAACAATTTTCATCAAACCTACGACATTTATAGCACCCCCGTTACTTTTGTGTTAGATAAAGATAAAAAAATTGTCGCTAAACGCCTCGCCACCGAACAACTCGACGATATCCTTGAAAAATTAATCAAAAAAGAATCCACCGGAAACCTGAAAGAACACGATAACGATTAAGCAACCGTAAATTGCAAATAATAAAAGCCCGTTTTAAGTACTCAAACTTAAAACGGACTTTTTGTTGCTTTTCATTACCAAATCTCCTTGTTTTTTTGTAACTTTGCATCGTAAAATCATTCACTTTTTATTAACTTTCAAATTTACAACGCTATGGGACAATATCTATCTATTGGCTTAGTTACGGAATGCGGTTGCTCGAAAAAAAAATTAGAACAACAAAATGTTACCCAAGAAGAATTGATTGACGGAATGAAAAACAAATTGCATTTCGACCCTACCATCTACAACCTATCCGAAGTTAACGACAACTACCTTTTTACCCTAAAACCCGATGTATTAGCACAACAATTAATTCCTTTTCTGGAAAAATTATACCCCTTACTCTATTCAGATACTACCGATTATCAACAAGCCTTAGACGCACTAAAAAAAACACCCCCAGCAGAATGGCTAAACTTTGCCGAAGAAAAACAAGAAGTAGCATTTCCAGATAGATGAATACGGACAGAACGAGTACTTTCGCTTCGATAAACCGTTTAGACCCTCCGCAAGTATCTTCTCTACCTCTATTATGTTAGCCGCCGAAGGTAAAATTATGATGGAAGAATCAGGTATGTTGTTCAACGTTTTTAGGTATTGCTTACAACAAACCTTTATCAATTTTCCTATTGCTGGTGCTATACGCATATACATTACTGGTTAAGATACCCAATCCCCAAATCACCCAACTTTAACCTAAAACAGCCCCAAGTTTTACGCAAAACTTAGGGCTGTTTTTGTTTATCGCTACAACTACTGCGGTGGCTTAAATAGCATCGTGTTTGCGTAGTTGGGTTAATACGGCACGCAAATCTTTAGGTAAGTCGGCACTAATAGTTATTATTTCGTTGGTTCGGGGGTGTTCGATGGTTAGGGCATAGGCATGAAGTGGCACGCGGGTAAGCATGGGCAACTCTTCATCGGTTTTTTTAGTGTGGTAACGCGCTTTTACCTCCGACAAATAAAACTCGGTCTTCTTGCTGTAATATTCGTCAACCATCATAGGATAACCGATGGCTTGTAAATGTACCCTGATTTGGTGCATTCTGCCCGTAAAAATCTGGGCTTCTACATAGGTGTAGTGTTTAAACGTTTCTAATACCCGATAATGGGTATGCGAGGGCTTTCCTTCTAATTTATCTACCCGCATAGTACCGCCGCGCATGGGGTTAGGGGCTAAGGGCAAATCAATATCCCCTTCGGGCTGCGCTACTTTGCCTTGTACAATGGCATGATAAATTTTGGTGACCGTGTGCTTGTTAAATTGTAACGATAAATGACGATGGGCATCTTCGTTTTTAGCAAAGCAAATAATACCACTCGTTTCTCTGTCCAACCTATGTACTACAAAAATGCCACCATATAACTCGGTCAACAAGGCTTGAGCATTGGGGATTGCCGCATTGTAGCGGTCGGGGATAGATAACATACCCGACGGCTTGTTAATCACTACTATATCATCATCTTCAAAAACTATGTCTATACTTTTAACTACTGCCATTATTAGGTTTATTTTGGACGCAAAGGTACAAAAATTAACCGACTTTTAAACATTATTGGCTATTATGTTTATACATGCAGGTTTAGCAATTTTTCTTGTTTTTATTTCTTTATGTCCTAAAATTGTGCTTACTTTACACTTTGTTATCCAACATTTGCCTAATTTTATCGTAAAATAAACTACAATTCCTAATTTTGTTACTTTGGTGTATCAGCTACTTTATGTGGCTAATAGCGTATACCTATTTTCTTATCAAAAAACAGTATTTCTTCATCAATAGTTCTTATTTTCACCATGAAAAAGAATCTTCTCTGCCTCTTCACTTTCTTTTCTTTACTCGTAACTTGCTTTGGTACACAGGCACAACCTTGCAAACAGGTAATAGGTTATTACCCTAATTGGCAATGGTACGACCGCGCCAAATTAGTTAATCCCGCAACGATTAACTACAGCAAATATACCGTAATAAACTACGCCTTTTTTGCTCCACAAGACAACGGTAGTATTTTAACTACCGACGCTTGGGCTGACGAAAACTTATTACTTGGGCAAATTAACTGGTCTACTACGCCCACAAGCTACTATCCTAATACCTCTATCGTAGACCGTGCGCACAATGCAGGCGTTAAGGTTGTCCCTTCGATAGGTGGCTGGACTTTATCCGACAAGTTCCCCGCCATTGCTGCCGATGCCACAAAAAGAGCAAACTTTGCCCATGCCTGCATACAATTATGCCAGCAATATAACTTCGATGGTATCGACATTGATTGGGAATATCCCGGCTATACAGAACATCTTGGTACCACTGCCGACAAACAAAATTTCACCATCTTTTTACAACAAATCCGCGACTCATTAACTACCTACGGTACAGCACATAATAAAACCATGCTATTGACTGCCTGCGTAGGAGCATCACAAAGCAATATGAGTAACGTAGAATGGGGCAACATTGCCTCCGTTTTAGATTACATTAACTTGATGAGCTACGACTTTTTCGGCTCGTGGGACGCAACTGCTAACCATAACTCGCCCTTATATGCCCCTGCACAAGGCGACGCAAACTTTAACCTAAATAGTGCCCTGCAATACCTGCTAACTCATTACGGCGTACCTGCCAATAAAATTAATGCCGGAACAGCTTTCTACGGTAGGTCGGCTAAAACAACCGGTACGCCTGCTTTGTTTGCCCCTATATCTGGCACCGATGCCGCTACCTTCTCCGAAGACGAAGGTTCGCCTTTGTATTACAATATTGCCAAACGCTTTAATCTTTTTAGCCAACAATGGGACTCACAAGCTCAAGTACCTTACTTATTAGGTCTTAATGGTTTAAATACTTTTGTGTCCTACGATAACGCTCAATCAATAGCCCTTAAAGCACAATACATTGTTAATAACAATTTAGCGGGCGCTATAATCTGGGAAATAACCGGCGATTACCTCGAAACCGCCATTGGTTCAGGTGTTATTGCCGATACCCCATTAGCCGACACCTTAAACTACGTTTTTTGCAATGGCTTACCACCTATTACTTGCAACACCCCAACTGCCTTAGCAGCTACACCCGCAACTACTTCTGCGGTATTAAATTGGGCTTCTACGGGTGCCGCATCTTACCATATACAAATTAGACCAACCAGCACCATCTGGACAAGTACCACATCAACCACCAATAGCAAAACTATTAGCGGTTTAACTGCTTGCACCAACTACGAGTACAAAGTTTCCAGCGTTTGTAGTAATACCCTATCAAGTGCTTACAGTACTGCCTTTGGTTTTCAGACAACAGGTTGCACACCCGTTTGCAACGCCCCAACTGCCTTAGCAGCTACCCCCGCAACTACATCAGCGGTATTAAATTGGGCTTCGACAGCGGCAGCATCTTACCAAATACAAATTAGACCTGTTGGAAGTGCCACATGGACAACGGTAACAAGTGTCACGAACAATTACACTTTATCCGCCTTAACTGCTTGCACCAACTACGAGTACAAAGTTTCTAGCGTTTGTAGCAACACCTTATCAAGTGCTTACAGTACTGCCTTTGGTTTCAAACAACAGGTTGCGTAAATACTTGCAACGTACCAACTGCTTTGGCAACTACGCCCGCAACTACATCAGCCGTATTAAATTGGGCTTCGACGGGTGCCGCATCTTACCAAATACAATACAAATTAGCCACCGCAACCACCTGGACAACTACCACATCAACCACTAACAGCAAAACTATTAGCGGTTTAACTGCCTGCACCAACTATCAGTTTAGGGTTAAAAGCGTTTGTAGTAATACCCTATCAAGTGCCAACAGCACTACTTTTGCTTTCCAAACAACAGGTTGCGTATCGCTTTGCAATGTACCAACTACTTTGGCAGCTACGCCCGCCAATACATCAGCCGTATTAAATTGGGCTTCTACGGGTGCCGCATCTTACCAAATACAATACAAATTAGCCACCGCAACCACCTGGACAAGCACCACATCAACCACTAACAGCAAAACTATTAGCGGTTTAACTGCCTGCACCAATTATCAGTTTAGGGTTAAAAGCGTTTGTAGCAATACCCTATCAAGTGCCAACAGCACTACTTTTGCTTTCCAAACAACAGGTTGCGTATCGCTTTGCAATGTACCAACTGCTTTAGCAGCTACACCCGCCAATACATCTGCCGTATTAAATTGGGCTTCTACGGGTGCCGCATCTTACCAAATACAATACAAATTAGCCACCGCAACCACCTGGACAAGCACCACATCAACCGCAAACACCAAAACTATTAGCGGTTTAACCGCCTGCACCAACTACCAGTTTAGGGTTAAAAGCGTTTGTAGCAATACCCTATCAAGTGCCAACAGCACTACTTTTGCTTTCCAAACAACAGGTTGCACACCTGTTTGCAACGCTCCAACTGCTTTGGCAGCTACACCCGCCAATACATCAGCCGTATTAAATTGGGCTTCGACAGGGGCAGTATCTTACCAAATACAAATTAGACCAACCAGCAGTGCTACCTGGACAACCGTAACATCAACCACAAACAGCAAAACTATTAGCGGTTTAACTGCCTGCACCAACTACGAGTACAAAGTTGCCAGCGTTTGCAGCAATACCCTATCAAGTGCTTACAGTACTGCCTTTGGTTTTCAAACAACAGGTTGTACAAGTACCGCCAATTGCTCCGCACCCACTACCTTTTACTTTACTAATGCCGATTATGCTCCATTAGGCGAAATAAAGTTAGGGCAAGGTCGTTTAAGTCCTGTTTGGGGTGTGCCCGTTGATGCCTACATACCGCAAAACCGTTTAAGTTGGGCAATAAGTATGGTTCATGCTGCCCATTTATTTAAAAACGTTGCCAAAACCGATAAGATACCTGCCGACTTTTATTGGGCTACTGCCGTAAAAGAATCATTTGGTGGTTGCGATGCCAATATTATTGCCGCCCCCGCAGGTACTGCTTATCCCTTAAGTTACCAAGCTGCGGCAATGGGCGACGGTTGTTTCCAGATAGAAGGTAATTCGGCTTACAACGAATTGATTGCCCAGTACCCTCAACGTTTTCCTGCCGGACAACACTCCGCTTTAATTGGCGGAAGTAACTTTGAAACCGCCGCTTTATCAAAAGCCTATTACGATATATTTACCGTAAAATACTGGGAAGTGAATAAAGGTTGGAATCCAAGCGGCTTTTTTAACACTGCCACCGACCCCAACGCCGCCATAAAATTAATGGCTGTAGCTTATAATCGTGGTTTGTGGTATGGCTCATTAGCTACTGTCTTAAACACCGACCGTACAAATGCTTTATCCGCTACCAGCATCTCGCCATACTTTGCCGACAATAGTTATGGTTTTGATTACCAAAACGCCTTAACTAAATACGTTTTGGTATTGGGCGATAAGCTAAACCAAGTGCCTATTGCCGACCAAACAAACAACAGCTTTGGCAATTATTACAACCCGCAAGTTAGTTGGGCAGATGTGGACAGTTATATAACCGACATTGCCCCGCTTTATCCCGATGTGAATATCGCTAACTTGCGTGCTGCCGTACAAACCACCTTTAACAGCATAAATGCAGGCGGTGCTATATCGTTTAGATACAACTTAGGAACTGTTTTAAATACCCTTATCTTGAACCTACCCGCCGACGACCCAAGTGCAAATATTGCCCTTAACTATGGTTGTGCTACAGGCGGCGGAACAGGCGGAACAGGTGGCGGAACAGGCGGCGGAACTGGCACAACAGCCCCTAATAATTACTGTAGCTCCTACTCGTTAAACGCTACCCAAGAGTGGATACAAAACTATAGTATTGGCACTATAAATAACAACAGTGGCAACAACAGCGGTTTTGGTAATTTTGTAGACCAAAGTACTAACCTAACCATTGGCGGCGGTGCAACAATTAGTTTTGCAGCAGGCTACACAGGCACACCCGTTACCGAGTACTGGACAGTATTGATTGACTACAACCGCAACGGTAGCTTTGCCGATGCAGGCGAAACAGTTATCAGTACCACCACTACCAACAACAGCACCTTTACTCAAGCTATCACGGTTCCAGCTACGGCTTCGGTGGGTTACGCACGTATGCGGGTTCAATTAAAACGTGGTGCTACTGCTACCGAGTGCGACATTTACTCGGGCGGCGAGGTAGAAGATTATTTGGTTAATTTAACCACCACAAGCGGTAAAAACAGCAATTTTGTGGGTATTGATGCCACTTTATACCCCAACCCAGTTACCGATGTACTAACTATTACCACCAACTTACCTACTAACGCCCATAACACCCTTACCTTAACCGATGTTTACGGCAAAGCAATACGCAGCATAGCTATAGATGCCAATAACACAGGCAGCTACACCACTAACTTCGATGGTTTGGCTAATTTACCAAGCGGTGTTTATTTTGTGGTGATAAGCAGCAACAACTCGATAGTTAAAACCCTAAAATGGTTGAAAGATTAAGCAAGTAATGTAGCTAAACATTGGTTTTTATCACCCAAATAAAAAACCACCTTTTTTGTTTAAGCAACACCAAACGTTTGCTGTTTGGGTTTATTGGTCAGGCAATTATTGTTTTTGGGCGATACAAACAAACCTATTGTTTAAGCAATTAACTACTGTTTTAAGCATTGCACCTTATTAGCTATAAAAGGCAATTGATAACTTTGTGTTATCAGTTGCCTTTTTTGTTTTTTGTTTTGGTTGATGTAGTGCTACGTAACTTACGCAATGCCATTGCTTGTATCCGCACAAACAATCATAAACTAACTATTTAGCACCAATTATTCCGAAATGCCGTTGTTTGTGTCCGCACAAACAACCATAAGCTAAATGTAGCATTCCACCCATTTTTAGTGTGCCAAAAACCTATACGGATGCTAACATATATAGTGGAATTTTAATCCTACGAAGTGGAACGTTACTTGTACGTAGTGAAATGTTACTTGTAAGCTCTGAAATGTTACTTGTAAGTCCTGAAATGTTACTTGTAAGTAGTGGAATTATCTCCGTATAAATTGGATCGACACTTGTATGAAATGGAGTGTTACCAAAAACAAATGGAATAATACTTGTATAGAGTTGAAGTATTACCGTAGTAAAAAAAAAGTTGACGTTAATAGTTTTGGGGATTTGATTAGTAATAATTGCTTATTGCGGATAAAAAAATGCCCATAAAACAGGTAAAATAGTTTTAAACAGATGTAGTTGGTAGATAACCTAATAAACAAAAATACAGTTTCAGTAAGCTATTTTTTTGCTTTTTTTGCTTTTATAGCCTACATTAGCAGGTTTATTGCCTATTTGATAAAAAAATTTTGTTTTAGGAGTAAAAAAAGTGCATTGATTTTAAAAAAAAGTAGTAACTTTGCATCTAATAATAATCATCTTTAACACTTTAATTATTAGTACGATGAAACAAAGTACAATCTTTTTTTTATCCAACATTAGCTATGGTGAATTAAGCCAGTTAGGAGATGTTGGTGTGAGTTTAGCTAATCGTGACATGAACGACTTAGCTCGTTTTGGCATTGACGAAGAATTTATTGCCAATTTGAAGCAAAAAAATGTTGACTTCAAAAAAACTTTCCGACCGACGAAGAGTTTAGTGGATTTACCTCTAAAAAAACCAGCGAAAAAGACGCTCTTCGTGACGGTGTTCAAAAAGGTATTTCGGACATTATGGTACGCGTAAAAAACAAGTACGGTATTTCTTCGCCCGATTACAAACGGTTTAGCAGCAGTAATATGTACAACGAAACCGACAGCGATTTGGTAAGAACAGCCCGCAGAGTAATTCGTTTAGCCACCGAATACCTTAACGACTTGTACGAAAAAGGTTTGCGACAAAGCGAAATTGATGAACTAAGCAACAAAATTGATTTGTTTGATAAATCAATTGAAGTAAAGGACATTGCAGTACAAGACCGCGACAACGCGACACAAAAAAGGGCTATTATGGCAAACGAACTGTACAGCTTAATTAGCGAACTGTTTGACTATGGCAAACAACAGTACGTTGATAAAGATGAAGCCAAGTACAACGATTATGTTATCTACAGCAATCAAACAAGCAGCAGCACCGCCCCCGAGCAGCCCAAAACCGATAATAATATGTTACCTACCGACTAAATTGGTGTAATAACCGCCTAAAAAAACGCCCTACTTTAATAAAGTAGGGCGTTTTTTTTGGGTAGTAGGGGGTATTTATTGTAGTTTGAACTTAATGGGTAATGTATATTTTACCTTAACGGCATTACCTTGTTGTTTACCTGGTTTCCAGTTGGGCATAGCGTTTATTACTCGCATAGCTTCTTCGTTACAGCCGCCACCAATACCGCGTAATACTTTAGTACCTGTAATACTGCCATCTTTAGCAATGGTAAACTGTACATAAACGGTTCCATCTATGTTACTCTCGCGAGCCATGGCGGGATATTTAATGTTATCGTGTAGGTATTTGAACAAAGCGGCTTCGCCATCGGGGAAGGTAGGTTGTTGTTCTATCATAACTACTGTATAAGTAGTGGTATCTACTGGGGCTGCGGTAGTTTTTGGTTTTTCCACTACAACAAGGGGCAGTTCATCTGTTATAGTTGTGTTGTCACCGTTTGGGTTTTCTGTTCCGCTTATGGCTCCTGTTTGGGTACCTGTTTGTGTTTTTATAGCAGCAATGGCATTATCGGGTGGCACGGTTAATAAATCTTCTTTTTCGATAGGTGTATTATCTTTTACAATAACAGGTACTACATACTTAAAGGTAGTTTGTTTAGGTGCTTGTGGAGGTAGCGGAGCAGGGGGTTTAGGGAGAGCTTTAGGGGGTGTTGGGGGAGGAAAATCGAATATTTTGGGATTATAAACGGTCTTAGTCAATAGTTCTTCTTCTTTAGTGCTAAACTTAGCTGCCAACAAAGGCACGCAAATAAGCAATAAGAACAAAGCAACTGCCGAAATGGTAGCTTTACGCATAGCTGTTTCGTACTGATTACGAATGGCGTAAGCACCATATTGTTTGTTGCGGTGCTCAAAAATAATGTCGTTGAAAGTAGCGGTTTTAAATTCTTGTGTGTTCATGATAATTACATTTTAACGGTGATGAATAGTTAATAGCCAATTAGTAATTAGCTGTTAATGGTTAGTTATTGATTATACACCGCTAAACGTAGCTTGCATTAAAAAGGTTGCTTTGTGGATTGCTTTTTTGTTGTTTTTTTTACAAAAATAAATATCCCTCTACACGGGTGGTGTAGAGGGATATTGGGTAGGTATTTTTTTGTTGCCGTAGGTAGTGCAAGGTGTTTATTGTAGTTTAAACTTAACGGGTAGGGTATATTTTACCTTAACGGGTTTGTTTTTTTGTTTAGCGGGTATCCATTTAGGCATAGCGTTTACTATGCGTAGGGCTTCTTCGTTACAGCCGCCACCAATACCACGTTTTACGTTAGCTTCTGTAACGCTGCCATCTTTGGCTATTATAAATTCTACATAAACGGTTCCTTCTATGCCGTTCTCACGAGCCATGGCGGGGTATTTAATGCTATCGGCAAGGTATTTAAACAAAGCGGCATCACCACCTATAAAGCTGGGTTTTTGTTCAACTTCTGCTACGTTGTATACTTTGTTGTCTGCTTTTATCAATGATGCTTTATCTTTGATTTTGGGTTCGTTTTTTTGCTTTGTTTGGGCATTGGCACTATTAGCGGTAAAGGTTATTAGTATGCCAATTAGCATAAGCATAGCTCCGTAATAAGTTTTTGTGTGCATAAAGTGTATTTTTTGTTTAAGTTATTAAATGGTTGGGGTATCTTTTTTGTTGGTTTTGATACGTATATTGTTGTTAGGCTTAGGTTAAGGAATGAAAAAACGGTTCTATTTATTGTAAATAGAACCGTTTTTTGTGGTGTGTTGTTACTGTAATTTGAACTTAACGGGTAGGGTATATTTTACTTTAACAGGATTACCTTGTTGTTTGCCGGGTTTCCAGTTAGGCATAGCGTTTTACTACTCGTAGGGCTTCTTCGTTACAGCCGCCACCAATACCACGTTTTACGTTACCACCTGTAACACTTCCATCTTTACCAATCACAAACTCGATGTATACGGTACCTTCGATACCATTTTCGCGAGCCATGGCGGGGTATTTAATGTTTTCGCTTAGATATTTGAACAAAGCAGCTTCGCCATCGGGGAAGGTAGGTTGTTGTTCAATAACGGCTATGTTATAGATGTTGTCGTCTTCTTTGGGTGGTGGTGGTTCTTCTTTGGCGGCGGGTGGTGGTGGCGGTGGTTCTTTACCTTTGCCATCATCTTCTACCTGCGACATATCTACCCCACTTTTATTGCCTTCCTGTGTTTTTTTATCGGGGTCGGCTTCTTTAAGCTCTTCAATGGTTGGTGGGGGTGGTTCGTCTTTCACCATCTCGTCTTTCACAATTTTGGGCGGCACAAACTTCACTGTTGGTTTAACAGGTGGTGGTGGCTCAACGGGTGGAGGCGGTGGTGGAGGCGGTGGTTTGGTTTCGTCAATTGGGGGTGGTTGCATCAGTTCAACGTTTACTTCTACCATTTTTTCTTTGGGTATAAGTTCGCTAAGTATTGATGCAATCAAAGGAATACATACTAACAGCACAAAAAGTACCCCGCCTATAACGGCTGCCTTTGATAGGTTTTGGGGGTATAAGTTGCGCAGTAAGTAAGCCCCATACGACTTATTTCGACCTTCGAAAATAATGTCGTTAAAATCTGCTGTTTGAAATTCTTTCGCTTCCATTGTAACAGGACTTTACGGAGGGCTAAACACGATTATGGTGAGTTCCCTTGCTTGGTGATAAAATTAGGTGTGCAACATTTTCTTTAACGAAAGTTGTTCAAGAAAGGTTGCCTTTGTTGCAAAATTATTTTGCAGCAATTTTTTGTGTGATAAGCAACGAGTCGGTGGTATTATAATCGACTAAGGCGTACCGTTTGGTGTTGGTAATTGCCATTTCGTCGAGCATTTCGACTAGGTTTTGGTATTTTGCTTTGCTTTGTGCCTTAATCAAGACGGTCAGTAGGTCAGCTTTGCCTGTGCGTTGTTGCACATCTTGCTGGCGCTTAAGTATTACCTCTCTGATGCCTGCCATATTGGTTTTTTCTACTTGCGGATTATCAATGCCTATGTAATAATACACTTCATTGTTTTGGGCAAGTACAATGCTTATAGCATTATCAACAGATATTGTGTTTACTGTTTCTGAGTCTTTTTCGGGCATGTTTAGTTCCATGCTTTGCGGCTTGTTGAGCGAGGCGGTGAGCATAAAAAAGGTGATGAGCAAAAACCCAAGGTCGACCATTGCTGTTAGGTCTACGCGGGTTGAGCGTTTGCTGCTACGCGGTTTTTGTTTGCTGTGTCCTTGCTTTGAGCTACTGGGTGCGGGGTTGTTCATTTCTGCCATACGTGTGTGTTAATTTTGGTTTATATGGCATAACGAAAAGAAAGCAAAAAAGGTTGCCTAATGCGGATAAATTATTTTTGTCCAGCGGCTTTGCCTACGGTATTGTAGATGATCATGGAGTCGGCTTTTACAAAATCGAGGATAGCATAGCGTTTAACGCCTGTGATAGCCATTTCGTCGAGTATATCGACCATATTTTTGTATTTCGCCTTATTTTTTGCCTTAATCAAAACGGTGAGGTTGTCTTTATTGCCAGAGGCTTTTTCTACTTCTTGTTGTCGTCCGAGGATAATTTTACGGATACCCTCTTTTGAGAAGTTAGTAGAGTCGACCATTGGATTTTCCAATCCGACATAAAAATACACTACATCGTTTTCGACGAGTACGATACTAAGGGCTTCTGATTCTTTGATTTTTGTTCTATCTTCGTCCTTAACATCGTCTTTTTCGGGCATATTTACCTCCATGGCTTGCGGTTTATTGAAAGTGGTTGTAAGCATGAAGAAGGTGATGAGCAAGAATCCGAGGTCTACCATTGCGGTAAGGTCTACGCGGGTAGACATTTTTTTAGACCTTTTCTTGGCATGTTTTTTCTTCCCGCCACTTTCGGGGACGTTCATTTCTGCCATGTCAGTTATTTTTTTGTGTGTTGATGAATTAAGAAGGCTTTTTGTATCTCCTTTGGATATGAAGTAAAAAGCCTATTTGGTATTTACCTTTCGAGCAGTCCTAGGCTAGGTCTGCATATTAGGTATTATGGTTTGGGTTTTTGGCGCGTTGAGGTAATTAGGTTAAATTTGTTGATATTGCGTTTTTGCAATATGTTCATAACTTCTTTAACCTTGTCGTAATCGGCATTACCGTCGGCTTTAATAGCTATACGCACGGCAGGGTTCGATTGTCGACCGAATAGGAGCAATTCGCCAAGTTCGTTTTTAGTAGTATCGAGGGATAGCCCTTTTTGTGGGTAATTTTTGGGGTCGTTCAACAAGTTAGGTAGTTCTTCGAGTGGCACACCGAAGGCATCCATGAGCATAAAAGCTCGTTCGTTTTGAGGTTGGAATGCTATTTCGGGGTGACGTTCTTTGATTTTGTTGAACAACGTTTGGCGCACGCCTTGGTTATCGATACCATAAAACACCCGTCCTTCTTTGTCAACCTGTAGCATGAGAATGTCCTTGTCAGGTAGCTTTGTTTCGGCTACTGATGCTGGTATCTCGACCTTGATTGCCTCGTCGGGTTTAAACTTGGTGGTAAGCATGAAAAAGGTGAGCAACAGAAATGCTACATCGCACATGGCGGTCATGTCTATTGTGGTACTTTTTCGAGGGATTTTGACTTTTGGCATAGTACGGGATACTATTAAAGGTGATGAAGAAGGGTGTTATTAGTTTTTAGAAGCAAAAGTTTGTGCTAGGCTAAAACCAATTTCGTCGATGCTGTATGTTAGTCCATCGATTTTTGTGGTAAAGTAGTTGTACATGATAATGGCTATTGCCGATGTACCGATACCTAGTGCGGTGTTGATAAGTGCTTCGGAGATACCGTTTGCGAGCGCTACTGCGTCGGGCGAACCTGCTGTTGCAAGAGCTGCAAAGGCTTTAATCATACCAATTACTGTACCTAACAAACCCATTAACGTAGCTACCGAAGAAATGGTTGCCAAGATAACCAAGTTTTTTTCGAGCATGGGTAACTCAAGCGAGGTAGCTTCTTCTACTTCTTTTTGGATAGCCGATACTTTTTGGTCTTTATCCATAATGGTATCACTTTGTACTTCGCGGTATTTTAACAAACCCGCACGAATAACATTAGCTACCGAGCCTTTTTGTTGGTCGCAAGCATTTAGTGCAGTACCAATATCGTTGCTTGAAAGGCTTGCTTGTACTTTACGCACGAAATTTTCGACAGAGCCAGAGCCTGCTGCTTTGGTTAGGGTAAATAAACGCTCGAAACAGAAAATGATAACGATGAGCATCAAACTCATCAACACGGGAACCATAATGCCCCCTTTGTAAACGATACCCAAATAGTTACCGGGTAATGGATGGTTGTTCGAGTCTCCGCCTGCGAAATTAGCTGGACTACCCAACACAAACATGTAAATTAGAATGCAAATAAGGAAAGCCACCGGAATGACAATCGTTGCAAACATAGAACTTCCTTTCCCTGCCTTTTCGACAGAACCTTTTGTTGCTGTGCTCATAGTAATTGCTTTGAACTTTTTTGGTGTGTTTGAAAAATTATTGTTTGTTATTGTTATTTTTATCGTTGATTTTTCTTTACTGTTCTATTTCAAGCCCTAAAAGTAGAAACTTTTTTTGGAACGGTGTTAATGTTGGTTAAAAAAAAACGTTTTTTTGTGTAAAATTGTCATCTTAATACATCGTTTAGTTATTGTTTGTACAAAATACTTGCATAGATGTCATAGTAAAGTCTTTTTGTGCTAATAAAATTCAAAAGTTTGCTATTTTAGGTGCAAATTTACAACCTAATATCGAACAAAAAAAATAGAAATTTTGGCGTTTATCGGAACAAAATGATGTGGAGATGTGGGGATATTGTGATGTGGCGATATTGTGATGTGGCGATATTGTGATGTGGGGATATTGTGATGTTATTGTGATGTGGGGATATTGTGATGTGGCGATGTTGTGATGTGGGGATGTGGCGATGTTGTGATGTGGGGATGTGGTGATGTGGTGATGTTGTAAAATTAACCATTAACAAATTTACAATTTACAATTTACAACTTATCCTTTACAACTTACAATTAAAAAAATCATTCTTCCACATAATCTAAGTTTTTACCAAAGGTTTCGGGTAAAAAGTAGAGAAATATGATAGAGATGCCGATACACGTTCCGCCAACAATCAATCCTGATGTTACGGTACCCGATGTTTGCTCGAAGTGACGAAAGCTAAGTGAAATGAGCGGCAACGAACCGCGTACAAAGTTGGGTACAGTGGTGGTAACTAAGGCTCGGACATTGGTACCAAATTGCTCGGAGGCTATGGTGACAAACATTGCCCAATAGCCCACACCAAATCCTAATAAAAAGGCTTTAAAATGAAACTCGCCCAAGCTAATATTGCCCGACGATAGGAAGTATACAATACTTAAGGCAGATAAAATTTGGAACAAAAACATAACCTTACGGCGGCTGCGCAACATTTGGCTAATAATACCACTCGATATATCGCCCACTACCAAACCTATATATGCCCACATAACTACCTGCCCTGCATCTACGGTAATGGTCATGCCAAAGGCTTTTGCAAACTCGGGCGAGAAAGTGGCTAAAATGCCTATCACAAACCACGTAGGTATACCTATAAATATACAGCTTAGATAACGCAAAGCTCGTTGTGGATTAGCAAAGAGCGTAAGTAGGTTGCCACGCGATACTTTTTGCCCGACCACATTGTTAAACATACCCGACTCGCTGACCGATACCCGCAAAACCAACAACAGCAAACCCAAACCACCGCCTACAAAATAAGCTGTCCGCCAATCGAAATAATGATTGACCATAAAGGCGACAATGGCACCGGTAAGCCCAACAGCGGCTACAATGGTGGTTCCGTATCCGCGCAGTTCTTTATCCATTACCTCGCTTACAAGGGTTATGCCTGCACCTAACTCGCCTGCTAAACCAATGCCTGCAATAAAACGCAATATCTTGTACTCTGTAATGGGGTCTATACCTGTTAAGTTACCCACCATACCATTGGCAATATTTGCCAACGAATAAAGTAAAATAGAGCCAAACAAAACAGATAACCTACCGCGCATATCGCCCAACATGCCCCACAAAAAACCACCTACCAACATGCCCCACATCTGCCAATTAATAAGCGACAAACCTACCTCTTTGACCATAGCAGGCTCGGTAATGCCCAAACTTGCCAAACTTTTTACGCGCACTACGCTAAACAATATTAGGTCGTAGATATCCACAAAATAACCTAATGCGGCTACAATAACAGTGGCTATAATAAGGGTTTGATTGGTGCGGTTTGGGGCAGTTTTTGGGGTCATAATTGATGTGTGCTGATTTAGCTTGCAAATGTATAGTTTTATAGCATAAGGTGATACCTTTTTAGTGAAAATAAATTTTCGTTACTACTTCTTCTCCCCTAAAAAAACATAAGGCGCAGCCTCCCTAAAGAGTGCTGCGCCTACGTGTTTCATCCCAAATAACTTACTTAACAAATCTTTATTGTACCACTAATTTTTGTGTGCTTATTTGATTGTCGGTAGTAGTAACTTTTAATACGTAAATGCCTTTTGCTAAACCATCAAGTTGTATGGTGGTGTTTTGAGCACCTACGGCATTGCTGCGTACTATGCGTCCCGATTGGTCGAACAATTGGTATTGCGCAATGATAGCCCCCGTATTTACAGTTACGTAACTGATTGCAGGATTAGGCATTAACTGAACATTTACTGTAGTTGTAACATCGGTTTTGCCGCCGCCGTTACCGCCGCCATGTCCGCCGCCGTGACCACCACCGCCGTGACCACCGCCACCACCATGTCCGTGACCACCGCCATTGCCAAGCGTGTCTACATCAGTGCTGTCGTTGTGTCCCCAACCATGTCCGTGACCACCGCCATTGCCAAGGGTGTCTACGTCGGTGCTGTCGTTGTGTCCCCAACCGTGACCGTGACCACCGCCATTGCCAAGCGTGTCTACATCAGTGCTATCGTTGTGTCCCCAACCATGTCCGTGACCACCGCCATTGCCAAGCGTATCTACGTCGGTGCTATCGTTGTGTCCCCAACCATGTCCGTGACCACCGCCATTGCCAAGCGTATCTACGTCGGTGCTGTCGTTGTGTCCCCAACCGTGACCGTGACCACCGCCACCAGCGTATCTACGTCGGGCTATCGTTGTGTCCCCAACCATGTCCGTGACCACCGCCATTGCCAAGCGTATCTACGTCGGTGCTATCGTTGTGCCCCAACCATCCGTGACCACCGCCATGCCGGGGTATCTACTCGTCTGTCGTTGTGTCCCCAACCATGTCCGTGACCGTGTCCTGGGTGTGTCCATGCCAAAGTATCCAGTAAGGTGCTGTCGTTGTGTCCCCAGCCATGTCCATGTCCGTGACCACCGCCGTGTCCGTGACCGTGACCACGACCACCGCCATGTCCGCTATGTTTAGGACTGTTTTGTGCTTGTACAGCTAAAGAAAAGATTACCGTAAGCGTTAATACGCTTAATACTTGAAAAAATTGCTTAAACATTGCTTATGTTTTAAAGAGTGATAAAATTACTTTTGAATAAATTGCTTTAGAAAAGGTTTAGAAAACATTAACATCTACAGTTCCTTCGGTGCCATTGTTCCATTGTACTGTTATTTGGGCTGTGCCTTGACCACTTACGATGGTTCCGCCTGTTACCGACCAAACAATGGTAGAGCCTACCGAAGGATTAGGAATAGAATAGGTACTAACGCCACTACTACAGGCTTGGTTGCTACCACTTATTATTAACGCACTATAACTTGCGGGGGCTGCTACCCCAATTACCAACGAGCCATCGTAGCCTCCGCTTATTAGGTTTTCGGTAACGGTTAGTAGCTCGTATTGTGTATTTACGGCATCAGAAAAAACGTTGTCGGTGTTGTTGCTTGTGGGGTTCTGACCATGTGCCGAGTACAAAGACGTATTGTATACGGTAGTGGTAATAGCCATCGGGAAAGCCATTTGAGAGGTTGCACTTAATGTTGTACCTAAATAGACCCTAAAATGAATGTGTGTAACTCTGCCCGGATACCAACCCGGATAGATGGTAGTAAATTGGGCTTGCCCGTCGCAGTTGGTTAATTGAATGCCTCTAAAAAATGTTTCGCCCGCATGGTTTTGCGTGCCTAGATAACCGTTTTGGTTATTAAACCCCGAGTAATAGCCCTCTTTGTTACAATGCCAGATATCCACACGAGCATTACCGATGGGGTTGCAGTTATCGTTTACGTTTACTATAGTAAGTGTTAAATTAAGCGGAATACCTGCGTTGCCTTCTCTAATGTCTTGCCGATACATGTCGGGGTTGTTGCTAAGGTCAAAAACAAAAGGACCGGCGGTTTCGGTGGGTATTAATAGGCAAGTAGGTTGTAATTTGACAACCGAATTGCCTGCGGCATCTGACAAAATGTTTTTGGCTTTGGTGTTATTAAATGGCAACATAGTGCCTAAAGCTGTTATGCCAATGCCTTTAAAAAAGTCTTTGCGTTTCATTGTTCCGTGATTAATTGTGTTCTGATTATCAATGACAAGAAAAATTTAGTATTTATATCCAACCCAAAACCTAATAAACCCAATAAATCCGTTTTTAGTTTTGTTAGATGCGGCTGTTTATCCAACCCAAAACTTAACCAAACCAATCAATCCGTTTTTAGTTTTGTTAGATGCGGTTGTTTATCCAACCCAAAACCTAATAAACCTAATCAATCCGTTTTTGGTTTTGTTAGATGCGGCTGTTTATCCAACCCAAAACCTAATAAACCCAATCAATCCGTTTTTAGTTTTGTTAGATGAGGCTGTTTATCCAACCTAAAACCTAACAAACCCAATCCATACAACCACCATTTAATTAGCTACGGAAGCCTAAAAAAACGTTTAGGGTGATTAACATATATAGTGGAATTTTAATCCTAAGGGGTGGAACGTTACTCGTAAGGGGTGGAACGTTACTTGTAAGGAGTGGAACGTTACTTGTAAGTAGTGGAATTGTTTCCTAATAGAGTGGAATTATCTCCTAATAGAGTGGAACGTCACTTGTATGCAAAGAAATGTTACTTGTATTGATTTGCGTCTTACTTGTACAAAGTGGAGCGTTAGTTGTACAGATTTTTTTTGTACCCTGCTAAAAAAGCCCTTGATAATTAAGCATTATTGGCTTAACCGTAGGCATTTTTTGCATAAAATAGGCTGTTTGGTGCTTAACTGTATGCGTTAGTAGTCATTCAACATAATACTATCGGGTATAATTTTAATTGGTATCTTTCTGGTGATAAGCTATTACACCCCTAAGAGCTAAAAACGTTTCCCAACATCTCTACCCTTACACCTAAGGCTTCCTTTTTCCCTTTTCTCCCCCGGGGGGGGGATCTTTTTTTCCCCTCCGCAATTCGTTAGGCTGTTTATCTAAGTAAATTATTTGTTACCTTTACCCTAACCGAGTATAAACGCTTGCTTTGTGGTGGCTAAAATAGGTGTTTTTTGCATAAAATAGGCTATTTGGTGCTTAACCGTATGTGTTAGTAGCCATTAAACATAATACTGTTGGGTATAAATTTTGAATTTGGGGTTATCTTTTAAAGCTATTATACCCTTAACGGGCTAAAATACGTTCCCAACATCCCTACCAACGGGGCTGATAATACCACTTTTACCCAACATTATATCTACCCATATTATACCCCTAACGGGGCTGAAAATACTGCTTTTTACACGATAGTATCAAGCTGAATATCTGTTTAGGCTGTTTATCTAAGTAAATTATTTGTTGCCCCTATCCTACTCTACTATAACCGTTTGCTTTATTGGTACTAAAAAATGCAGTTTTGGGCAAATGTGTTGCGGTTAAATAAGTGGCGTTGCAGACGTGGGTAACATCTTATCAACGATTTACAATAAAAATACGTCCGTTGGCGGTTGCTTGATTGTTTACTACCACACTATATAAATACATGCCTGTTGGTAATGTTTGTACGTTAATGCGGTTGTGGGTGTTGTTTAGTACGGTTTGGTTTACGGTTTGCCCTAATAGGTTTTGTATAGTTAATTTTGGGGCAGATGCAGTAGCGGGTAGTTTGTTTAGCCAATCGAAATTTACCACATCGGTAGCTGGATTAGGGTATACCTTTAAGGCTATGTTTTGATACACATTGTTGGCAATGCCTACACTAAAATATAGGGTATCGACAATACCTGTTGGCATACACATGGTTTGTTGATTGGTGCAAATGGTATGAAAAACAGTATTGGTGGCTAATGGCGCATTGTAATCGAAAAATAAGTAAGCCTGATTAGTAATCACTTCGTTTTGCAACAAACCGTTTTTAGGCTGAATGGTGTAGGTTAAATAGCCATTACTTGCGGCTGCGTTGGTGCTGCTGTCGGGCAAGTAAATTTGGTTAAAATAAACTATCAAGACTTGGTTGTTTCGTATTTCGTAGGTATATGGGTGGGTGCTGTTGCCTAAACGTAAGGTAGACAGGTCGAATTTATTAGCCGCAAGGGTATCTATTATAAACACATTGATAGCGGTATCGTTGCCGGTGTTCTGAAATCGAATGGTGTATTCGAGTGGGGTATTTGGTTGTATGTAGTGATTATTGCCCAAGCCAAGTGGAGCAGTTTGGAGGTCGTTTGGGTCAAAGGAGCCAACAATCTCATGGCAATCTATGTCAATAAATGGTTCGTTGTCGGGTGGGGCAAAAGGTAACACAAAACCTAAATGGTATCCGCCACAACCTTCGGTAAAGGCTTGGGGTTGGCTTACGGTGGGGTTAGTAGCGTTTGGATTGGCAATTAGGCGGTAGGTAGCGCCTGTTGCACCTAATGTTAAGTTTTTTGTTTGGTGAGCCTGTAACTGCACAGTACCTATTGCGGAGAGTATGTCGTCTTCGTAGAGGCGATAATCGGCGCCTGTTGGCAGGTCGTCGTTGCTTTGGTTGGTGATACTAAATTTTACGGTATCGTTTTCGCAGGTACTTTGCACGCTTAGGTTGTATCCATCGAGGCTATTAACAATACATGCTGGCGGATAAATGGTAGCTTTTACACAAGCGGCGCTACCTAACTCGGCATCGCACAAAGGTTGCACCACAACGTTAAAAGAGCCACATTGCCCAATGGCTAAATCGCCCAATAAAAAGCTAAAGGTATTATTAACTTGTGTGTTGGGCAGCGTAGCGGATACAAATTGGAGGTTATCGGGCAGTTCTAGGTCTATTTGGGCATTAGTGGCAAGGTCGGTACCTTCGTTGCAATACGAAACGGAGTAGGTATTGTCGAAACAACGGCGTAAGAAAGGTGTACTAATTTCTACGCTTGGCGAAGGGCAGGTTTGGAGGGGCGTTAGGGCAAAGTTTTGGTTGATGATAAAGTTGTTGTAATCATCAACTTGTAGGGTGTAACTTTGTGGGCAGGTTGTTTGTTGTTGCCAAAATAGGTTATTGCTTATTTGGGGTTGAATGACCACAGTACCGGTATCGGTGGCAAGCTGAAAGTTGCCATTGGCGTTGGTAAAGGTGGTGTTTTGGGCATTGTTTGCGCTTATTAATAGGTTAGGAATGCCGGGTTCGTTGGCATCTTGTGTGCAATTATTATTAGCGTCGTAAAAGGCAGTACCTTCTATGGTAACACTCGATAAGCAGGAGAAATCTATTTGGCTAACGTTTAGGTTTGGGCAGTTCTCGAAGGTAGGTATTCCGCCAACAAAGTTATTGGTGCATAGCTGTAAGAAAACCAAATTGGGTAAGTTGGTAAAGTTAGGCACTACACCTGTAAGGTGATTACGACCTACAAAAAGCCACTCTAAAAAAGGTAAGTTATTAAAGTTAGGTAAAGTACCTGTAAGGTGGTTGTTATCTAGGTAAAGGTTTTCGAGTTTGGGCAGTTGGTCAAAGTTGGGTATGTTGCCCGTCAGTTGATTGTCGGACAGGTCGAGGTGTTGTAAATCGGGTAGATTTAAGTTAGGGGGTATTTGTCCGGTTAGGTTATTGTTATGTAGGTTGATATGGGCGATTTTACATTGGTTAGGTCCGCCGCCCATTTGTATGCCAAACCAGTCGTTTACGGGTTCGGGTGAAAACCAGTCATTGTTATGTTCCCAGTTGTTACCGTTTGTGGCGTTGTATAGGTTGGTTAGGCTTTGTTGCACTTCGGGGTCTAATTCGTCGAATTGACAGGGCATACCGCCACCGCCAGCACCTTGGGCTATTGCTTGCAGGTTAAAAAGCAGCAATAGGGTAATGTATATTATATTAGGGGTATATTTCATCGTTTGTTTTTTTGTGGTACTTTGTACTTTCCCTGCTAGCGAGGTTTTGGAAGTAAAACCCCGCTAAGGGTTTCTGTTTTAAACAATTAGAAAGTTGCAGGGAAGTTTTAAAGGTATTTATGTATGAAGTGTTAAAAGTTTGGTTTTATAGAAACCGCACTTAAAAACAGTGCTTGGCGGTCATAACTCGATTGATAGTGCAAAGGTATAGCAGATACAGGGGGTATGCAAATACAAAAAACGAGCTTTGTTAAGTAACAAAGCTCGTTTTAGTGTCTAAATGCATCAATAAACAAGGAGTTATTTGCTGATTTACAGCATCTTACAAAACTAAAAAAAGAGATTTGTGTTAACCGAAAAGTTTTTTTACCTTTGCGAAAGTTTTTTTGGCTATCCGCTGTTGGCTGTCCGCTGTCCGCTTTTGGTGATATGCTTTAGATTTTCACACAAATTTTACCATTTACCTTAAACCCACCCCTCCGCCCAGGGAACCTACCCCCCCCCCCTCCCAGAGGGGAATTACCTACCTACCCCCCCTCTCCCAGAGGATTTACAATTTACAATTTATTTAGCTTGTTTAACACTAAAGTTATTGGTTTGCTGAGGCGTTTTTCGGGCAGCGAGCATAAGTTATTTTTGAAGTTTTTGCAATCGCCCTATTTTAATACGAATGCCAATGTGGTGGAGCTATATCGTTATTTGCACAAGTATGCTCCTGATTATACGCATGTAAATGTGCATCGCGAGCGTGTTTTTGCGCATTTGTTTGGCAACGAGGCGTTTAAAGACATTAAAATAAGGCAGTTTGCTACCCTGTTAGCCGATTTAATTGAGCAGTTTTGGGCTACCGAACAGTGGCGAAAACAACCGTTGCAAGTGCAGTTACACCTTGCTAGTGCATTTTTACAACATGGGCTTGATACTCATCTAAACGACACCTTGGCGCACATTGAGCAAAGCGACAATATGGCTATGGGCAATTCGGCGGCTTATTATCATCGTCAATTGCAAGCCAACGAGTTGTTGCATCAATCTATCGAAAATCAACAACAACGCGACCAAGAGCCTAATTTACAAAAGGTATCGGATTATTTAGATGCTTATTATTTAGTAAATAAGTTAAAATATGCGTGCAAGGCGCTTAGTTTTCAGCGGTTTAAAAACGAGCCTTACAACCTACATCTGCTTGCCGAAGTATCGGCACATTTGCAACAAAACGATTATAGTCAGCATCCGGCTATACAAATTTATTACCACGCTTTGCGCACCTTTGATGCCGATTTAGCTTTGTCGGAGCAACATTTTGAGGCGTTAAAAACCCAATTATTTGCACACCAACAAGCCTTTAATATTGCCGAAAAACAAGAAATGTTTACAATGGTGCATAACTATTGCACGCGCCAACTAAACCTAAACAATAGGCGCTATTTGTCGGTTTTGTTTGAGGTTTATGTTTTTGAGATTGAGCACCATATTATATCGCCCGATGGCGACGTGCCTGCGGGTTTGTATCGCAACATTGTGACAGTGGCGCAATACCAGCAACAATACGAGTGGTTAGAGCGTTTTATTGCTCAATTTAGGCACTCTGTTGATGAAGATACGTATTTACTCAATTTAGCTCGGGTGTGGTTCGAGCAGGGTAAATTTGAGCAAGTTGTGGGTTTGTTAAAAGACAAATCGTATGATGAAGCACTAACAATGCCTGCCTTTAAATCGTTGCAACTACGCACTTACTACGAGCTTTACCAAACCGACGAAGGTGATGACGACATAGATTATGGCGAATATTTAGATAACGGTTTGGTAAATTTTATTGCCTTGCTAAAACGCCGACGCAAAGAATGGACAACCCATTATGCCTACTATTTTAATTTTGCGAAATACTTACAGCAACTTACAAAATGGACGTATCAGCCTAAAATTTACACCAAACAATTGGCACAACTTGCCCAAACAGTAGAGCAAACCACCGAAGTTGCCGAAAAGTCGTGGTTGTTGGCAAAGATAGTGGGACTTAAATAGCGCTATACAACACCCCCGCAAGGCAACAAATGGCTGCTTTGCGGGGGTGTTGTAGGTAGTTTGTTATTGTATCACCTGTATTTTGTGGTTCGATGTAGCCTGTTGTTTTTCGTTGGTAAAGTTAAGTAGGTACATACCTGCAACCAAATTGTCGGGTAAGGTTATAGTGCCATTGGTAGGTAGTTGTTTGTATTGGGCTATTATTTTGCCTTGTACATCGCACAACACAGCGTTTAGTTGTTGTAAGTTGGTAAACTGATACGTTACTATGCTATTTTGGGTGCTAGGATTAGCAAACGTTACACTTCCTTTCAAAGTATTTTCTATTACATTAGTAGCAACAGTTGCGGTAAATATGGGGTTATGGGCAATATTAACCAACATTTGGTCGAGTGCAGCACCATTTCCGTGGTTGATAATGGTATTTGATAGGTTAATATTTTTCAACATTTCGGCATAGTCTATTGTTATGTTTATGTTTAGCACATCGCCGTTTGTTGAGCCTGCTGTTGGTACAAACACACGCATTAGGTTTTCGTCAAACAATACGTGTATTTCAAAAGGCACGGTAAAATTGCCATTGGCATCGGCAGCAACGCCCTCGAGGGCAATAAAACGGTAGCCGCTGCTCCAGCCCCAGTTCATGTCGGGGTTTTGATTGGCAAGTGGGTGGTCGGCAGGATACGACGAGGGGTCGGAGTGGTTAGCTTCGGGGTCTACGCCTAAACTAAACTGAAACCCCTCTAAGTTATTCACCTCGTAGTTGCCCAGCGGAAAAGTAGTTTGTCCGCCTTTCACTAAAACATAATTGCTAAGTTGGGTAGCTTGTTCGCCGTCGTGTATTAGTTTCATCAGCGACATATAAAAGTCGGCTCGCGTAATTTTGTAGGCTACGCCCGCGGCATTGGTATAAATGCCTGTGTTTAGCACCATGTCTTGTGTGCCTACCTTGTGTGTGTATTGCAACACCACCTCTTTGGCTAAAATATTTTGGCAAATAAATGCCATTAACAGTGTAATAATTACTTTTTTCATGTCTAGGATTTTTTGTTCGTTAAAATACTGCACAAAGGTACGGCATTTAGCTATGCAATAGGTAACGAAATTTGCTTTTTTGGTGATATTATTACGCTATTTTACACAAGTTTTGCTAAAACAAGTTAAAAAAACCATGTCTACAAAAGTTTTTGTACTTTTGCAGGCATCATGTACTATATTACAAAAAATGTTGTATCTTTGAGGTAGCCAAACTCGCGAAGTACTTTTAGTTCGGCATCGCATTTAGAGTAGTTGCACGACATAACATAGTCCACCTCTCGGCGAATATTTTCGGATTCTTGGTGGCTAATTTTCTGATTGCCATCGTAGATAAATCGAGCAGATTGGCTAAGAATAGCATGAGCCTCGAGCCATTGATAAAGTGTGGTATAGCCCATAGTGGTAAGTTTTAATAATTGAGGAAATAGTTTTTACATTATTTTGAAGTTTGCATAGTTAACGTTCTTTCGAGGGTCTTTAGTTCCCCAAAAGTATTTTTTTGCAAAAAAACTTTTTGCTTGCCTTTTGACTATCTAAAGAGGGTTTAGTTGCATCTGTAAAAAATTTTATTTGCTATTTATTACCCAATTTTTGCCTTTGTTTATTTTTTTCAAAACAAGCATCTATTATAATGAAAATACTTTCTGTTCCTCAAATCCGTCAAGCCGATAGCTACACCATCGAACACGAGCCTATTTCGTCGGGCGATTTAATGGAGCGAGCGTCGGCGGCTTTTTCTAATTGGTTTGTGCGCTGTTTTACGGCACCACAAACCATACATATTATATGTGGCACAGGCAACAATGGTGGCGATGGCTTGTGTATTGCTCGACAATTGTATAGGCGCGCCTATGATATATGTGTACATGTTATTTGGTTTAACAATCAGCCAACACCCGATTTTTTGCTTAACCTAAAACGCCTTGAGCGGCAGGGCGGCATTAGCCTATTGCACTTGTACCCCACTACACCGCTACCCAGCATTGCCCCAACCGATATAGTTATTGATGCCATTTTTGGTTCGGGACTTACGCGCCCCATCACCGACCCATTTTGTACGGCTATTATCCAACACATAAACAATAGTGCCGCTTGTGCAGTTGTGGCGGTTGATATGCCTTCTGGTTTGTTTGCCGATGTACATACGCCCAGCACCAACATAGTAAATGCCACGCATACGGTTAGTTTCGAGTTACCCAAGTTGGCGTTTATGTTGCCACAAAATGCGTTTTTTGTGGGATATTGGCATACTGTAGCCATTGGTTTGCACCCTTTTTTTACAAGCCAAGCACCTACTAACTACCATTATGTAACACCTAATTTAGTAACTAAATGGCA
The DNA here is from genome assembly GCA_016718845.1 of Sphingobacteriales bacterium. Lineage (GTDB taxonomy): Bacteria > Bacteroidota > Bacteroidia > Chitinophagales > UBA2359 > JAEUUX01. The sequence goes on along the minus strand of JADKCK010000059.1, from coordinate 7,762 downwards.
AAAAACAATGCCCAAATTTGCCCACAAAGGCACACGTGGTCATGTTTTGGTTATTGGTGGTAGTTTTGGCAAGATAGGGGCTTGTATGCTTACCGCAAAGGCAGCCCTGCACAACGGAGCAGGTTTAGTAACTGCCTATTTGCCCCAATGTGGTTACTCGATTATGCAAACCGCCGCTCCCGAAATAATGGCTCTCTGCGACCCACACCTGCACTACATTACCCAACTACCCAACACCAACCAATACCAAGCCATAGCCATTGGTACGGGTTTAGACACACAGCCTATTACCCAAAATGCTTTGCTTAGTTTATTAAAAACACCCAACATTAATTTGGTGATAGATGCCGATGCACTAAACCTAATTGCCCAAAATAATTGGCAAAACTATTTGCCACCCAACAGTATTTTAACACCACACCCCAAAGAATTTGAGCGTTTGGCGGGCAGCAGTAGTAATAATTTTGAGCGATTAGAAAAACTGCAACACTTTGCCCAACAACACCAAGTTGTAGTAGTGTTAAAGGGCGCACATACGGCAACAGCACTGCCAAACGGCAAGGTGTATTTTAACTCGACGGGCAACCCAGCTATGGCAACAGCAGGTAGCGGCGATGTGCTAACGGGTTTTATTGTTGCACTTTTGGCACAAGGCTATCCGGCGCACCAAGCAGCTATATTGGGCGTGTACCAACACGGGCAAGCCGGCGACCAAGCAGCATACGCCAAAAATGGCAAAATAATAGCCCAAGATATAATAAATTTGGATTGATAGACCCCTAATGTGTAAGTATCTTGCACCTAAAACGTTTTATTTTTGCCTATTTTGCACTATTTTGTCACAAATACACTAAAAGTATCACTTATTTAGTTGACAAAACAACAATTTATTTGGCAAAATCCCCAATTGTGTATATATTTGCACCCATTTTTAGGTGTAACGCCCATTTCGGCTACGCTCAATGTGGCGTTCACGCTCTTCACCATTTCACTCTCTTCACCATTTCCTCCTCTTAAGTGAATATTAAAGACATAAAAAAAGTTTATTTTATTGGTATTGGTGGCATAGGTATGAGTGCCTTAGCTCGTTACTTTAAACATTGCGGGGCAAGCGTTTATGGCTACGACCGTACCCAATCGAGCCTTTGCGATACACTAACAGCCGAGGGTATGAACATACATTATACCGAAGACGTTACCCAAATTCCGCTAGATGTTCAATTAGTTGTTTATACACCAGCCATACCCGCTCATCATGCCGAGTTAGTGTATTATCGCCAAAACGGATATACGGTATTGAAACGCTCGGAGGTATTACAACTTATCACCGACCAAGTTTTTACAATAGCCGTTGCAGGCTCGCATGGCAAAACCAGTGTAACCAGCCTTATCACGCACCTATTGCACCACTCGGGCTACGGCTGTACCGCATTTGTAGGTGGCATTATGACCAACTACAACGCCAATTTTGTGGTTAGCAACCCCAATGTAGTAGTCATAGAAGCCGACGAATTTGACCGCTCGTTTTTACGCCTTAAGCCCACCTTAGCCATTATTACCGCCGTTGATAGCGACCATTTAGACATATACGGAACCCAAGCAGGCGTTGAAGAAGCTTTTGAACAATTTGCATCGCAGGTTAAATCAAATGGTCATTTATTTGTTAATAGTCGAGTGCCTATTTTGGATAAGTTAAAAAAATACCCAATAACCACCTACGACCTAGACAATAAAAAAGCCGATTATTACGTTAAAAATATTTTGCTAGATAGCGACCATTGTGGCTTTACGGTACAAACTCCCAACGAGGTTTTAAACAATTTACAACTACAAATTAGCGGCAAACACAACATCGAAAACGCCTTAGTTGCCATAGCCGTAGCTCAATATTTGGGTATTGATAATACCAAAATTGCCGAAGCACTGCACACTTTTACAGGCGTAAAACGACGGTTTGAGTACATTGTGCGCACGCCAAATTTTGTGTTTATCGACGATTACGCCCATCACCCCGAAGAGATAAACGCCCTGCTAAAGTCGGTACGATTTTTGTACCCCAAGCACAAAATTAGCGTTATTTTTCAGCCACATTTGTACTCGCGCACTAAAGATTTAGCTGCCGAATTTGGTCAAGCATTGAGCCAAGCCGACGAGGTAATTTTACTAGACATATACCCCGCCCGCGAACTACCTATTGAAGGCGTTACATCAAATTTGATTTTTGAGCATATACAATCAACACAAAAAAGCACCTGTGTTAAAACCCAACTACTTAATTATTTACAAGGCAAACATTTTGATGTACTACTAACTGTTGGGGCAGGAGATATAGACACTTATTTATCAGATATAAAAAACATAACCACCACTTAGTTAGTTTTTAGCTAACTAAATTAGTGCATTACCAAAATCTACATTTAAAAAGAGCTTAATGAAAAAAAAGTTAACGAATGTGCATTTTTTTTTGCATTAAATTATACAACCGTATAACTTTTTTGTTATCTTTGCGTGCATATTTGGCGCATAATGCTGCAATTCAAATTTTATGAGCAAAGTTTCGTCTAATCGCAAAACACTTTTTGTTGGTTTGGCATGGTTTGTTGGCGTACTTGTTTTACTATTATTGACACAACAAGCCTATCAATATCAACAAAGCACTTATTGCTCAAATATTGATATACAGCTAATGAAATCAAAAAGCGCGGATAAAGGCTTGTCTATCAATAAAAAAGAAGTAGAGCAATTTTTTATTAATCAGCTACCAGGCAAAACACTTAACGGTGTGCAAGTTGGTAAACTTGATTTAGAAGAACTCGAAATACGGCTACAAACCAATCCCTATATCGAAAAGGCAGATATTTATACCGATACCAAAGGCACCATACATATCGACATTAAACAACGACACCCTTTGGTGCGTGTAGTAACCAAGCAAAATACCAACTTTTATTTAAGTAAAGAAGGTAAAAAAATGCCTGCCAATGGTCAGTTTTCGGCACGTGTGCCTATTGCTACTGGCAATATCAACGACACACAAGGCGTAGCGGATACAGCCGCATCTCCGCGGCTCAAAGCTATTTGGGCAATAGCCGATTACATAGACCAACACCCATTCTGGAAAGCCAACATCGAACAAATTACGGTTGCCAATAATGGCGACATTACACTTATACCCAAATTAGCCAACCACCACTTGTTATTAGGCTCGGCTGACGATTTACCCAACAAATTTAATCGCTTACTTACGTTTTATCAAGATGCCCTAAACCAAGTAGGTTGGTATAAGTATAAAACCATTAGCGTAAAATATAATAAACAGATTATTTGTACCGAAAAATAATCCTTCTTAGTATCTACCCAAAAGCAATTTACTGCTTATGAAAAACATATCCCCTATTGTAGCGGGCTTAGACATAGGCACCACAAAAGTGTGTGCCATTATTGCGCGCAAAAACGAATTTGGAAAAATAGAAGTGCTAGGCATTGGCAAATCCGACTCGCTCGGGGTGATGCGTGGCGTAATAGCTAATATAGACAAAACCGTAGAGGCTATTAGCCTTGCTATGGCAGAAGCTCAACGCAAAGCAGGTGTTGAGATTAAAGAAGTATATGTAGGTATAGCAGGTCAACATATACGTTGCTATCAGCATCGAGCCTATTTAATGCGCGACCATAACGACGACGAAATCCGCCAAAAAGACGTTGAACGATTAGTTGCCGATATGCAAAGGGTAGCCTTGCCACCGGGCGACGAAATTATCCATATATTGCCCCAAGAGTTTACGGTTGATGACGAACAAGGTATCAAAGACCCTATTGGCATGTCGGGCGTGCGCCTCGAAGCCGATTTTCGCATCATCACAGGTCAGGCATCTGCCATACGCAACATACACCGCTGCGTAGAGCGTGCAGGCTTGCGCGTACTCGATTTGGTACTCGAACCCATCGCATCGGCAATGGCAGTGCTAACCCCCGAAGAACTCGAAGCAGGCATTGCCCTTGTTGACATTGGCGGCGGCACCACCGATATTGCCATTTTCCAAGAAGGCTTAATACGACACACAGCCGTAGTACCTTTAGGCGGACATATTGTTACCGAAGATATTAAAGAAGGTTATATGGTGATGCGCGACCAAGCCGAAAAACTAAAAGTTAAATTTGGCGGTGCCTTGTTTCCGAAAAACGAAATCAACGCCATTGTATCTATACCCGGCTTGCGCGGACGCGAACCCAAAGAAATTTCGGTTAAAAACCTAACCAATATTATTCAGGCTCGAATGGAAGAAATATTGGAACACGTATACAACGAAATACGCACATCGGGCTACGAAAACAAACTGATTGGCGGTATTGTAATTACAGGTGGAGGCGCACGCCTTAAATACCTAAAACACCTAAGCGAATATATAACTGGCTTAGATGCACGTGTTGGCATACCCACCGAACACCTTATTAACGGACGCGGCGAGGTAAACGACCCCTTATATGCCACTGGCATTGGCTTGGCAATAAAAGCACTGTCGAAACCACAACCGCAAATAATGGTAGAAGAAGAAATAACTACTAATACATCCGACACAAACGAGCAAAATTTGGTATCCGAAAATACTAACCAAGAAAATAAACAATCGTGGTTAAACTCGGTTTTGCGCCGCAGCCGCGAATGGCTCGAAGGCGATGTAAAAGAGTTTGATTAAGCATTTTACTGCAACAAGTAAAACGCTATACTAAAAACTAATTAGCCTAAAAACTTACACACCATATTACATTCAAAAAAAAATCCCAACCTATAAAATAATACGGTATGGCAATGCAGACCAATAACAATCATCATAAAGACAATAATACCATCATCAAAGTAATTGGCGTTGGCGGCGGTGGCTGCAATGCCGTTAACCACATGTTTAAATTAGGTATTGTTGGCGTTAATTTTTTAGTATGTAACACCGACTCGCAAGCCCTAGACCAAAGCGGAGTACCCGTTAAGGTACAATTAGGTCCAGGTTTAACAGACGGACGCGGCGCAGGCTCGCAGCCCGAAATAGGCAAAAATGCCACCATCGAATCGCTCGACGAAATTAAGAAAAATTTGGCAGGCGGCACTCGTATGGTATTTATTACCGCAGGTATGGGCGGCGGAACAGGCACCGGCGGAGCACCCATAGTTGCCAAAGCTGCCCGCGAATTAGGCATCTTGACGGTAGGTATCGTTTCATCGCCTTTTATTTTTGAAGGACGCAAACGCGTACTCCAAGCCCAAGAAGGTATCGAAGAGATGAAAAAAAACGTAGATACTCTTATCGTTATATCAAACGATAAACTGCGCGAAATTTATGGCAACTTAACCCTATCAAACGCTTTTGCAAAAGCCGACGATATTATAGGCACCGCCGCAAAAGGTATCGCCGAAATTATTACCGTAGCAGGTTATGTAAACGTAGACTTTGAAGACGTTAACACCGTTATGAAAAATAGCGGCGTAGCTATTATGGGTACAGGACTTGCCGACGGCGAAGAACGCTCGCTTAAAGCCGTTAAAATGGCATTGGCATCGCCATTGCTTAATGATAACGATATTCGTGGAGCAAGACATATACTACTTAATATTACATCGGGTACCAAAGAGGTATTGATGGACGAAGTAGGCGATATTATTAGCTACATACAAGAAGCAGCCGGCTATAGCTCGGAGGTAATTTGGGGTAACTGCGTTGACGAAAGCCTTGGCGACCGCATAAGCGTAACGGTTATTGCCACTGGTTTTGAATCTAACGACAACGTTTTTAAAAAACAAGAAAAATTTTTTGAAGAAGCACAAAAACGCAACGTAAAACCTACTACACAACAACCACCTACACCACAAAACCGACAAGCACCACCCCCACAAAATAGCCGAGTTACGTTTAAACTGGACGACGAACCCGTGGACAAAAACCTGCGCACACGTAACACCTTTAACGACCAATACGAAAATAACACCAAACGCGATAACAACCAAGCCGATGAACTATTCGAAAACGACGAAATGCGCTCCATTATGGAAGAACGCAAAAAACGTTTGCGCGGCTTAAGCATGAAACTAACATCGGCGGACCTAAACGAGCTGGAAAAAGAACCCGCCTACAAACGCCGAAATGTTGATTTGGACGACGTGCCTCATTCATCGGAAAGTAACGTATCTAAATACTCGCTTTACGAAGAAGAAAAAAACAAACCCGAAATCAAACAAAAACGCAATCCTTTTTTGCACGATAATGTAGACTAAATAACTACAAGCAAATAATAATAAAACCCCCAAAAGTTAGGTAACTTTTGGGGATTTTTTTTTATGCTAAAATTGGTATTGCAATTACTTTAACTATTACGATTAAATAGTAATTTGTTGACTAATGCGCTTAATTGCTATGGGGGTGCCCGCAACTGGGCAAAACAAGGGGAAAGCTAATCATCACCCCCAAAAAAGACCAATAAATTTCCGCGTCAAGCGGGGCAAGCGCAAACTATTTGACAAAGCATTAATATGTAATATTTTATTAACTAAACAATATTTAACATTTGATTAACTACCCGCACAACGCCTCCTGCCACGTGTGTCAATACGGTGTCTAGCTCGTTGCTGCCCCACTCCGAAATAAATTTAGATTTATTGGGTACATTGGGCAAACCCGCAATTTTGGCAAACTCCAGCTCTTCGTAGCCCTCAAACGGACTTAACCTAATGGGTATCACCCGCGCCTCGCTTGCCGCCCGACGCTGCATGGCAATAGCTTCAATGTCGGCACACTCGTCGGATACCATAAAATTGTCGCTTACCAACAACAATATCAAATCGGCTTCGTATAGTTTTTTGCGGATAATGTCTTTGTTTTCTTCGCTGGCATTGGCTACGCTCAAAACATCAAAAGCTTCAATTTTTTTGCTGCGCTTAATAGGCACTGCCAAACTACGCACTAATTTATCTTTTATCTTAACATCTTCTTCGGCATAAGCCAAAAACACCTTTACCGACCCCTGAATTAACCGAGCTTCGTTCAAACGCCAATTGGCATCGTCGGATGTTTTGCTGTATAATTTCCAAGGTAATTCGTTGGGCGGTGGCACAATAGCAAGGTCTTTTTTAAAAATAATACCTCTAAAATCTTCGGATTTATTGCTATTTAGTATGGTTTTTAGGTAGGCTTCGGTTTCTTTAAAAGCTACGTTAATGGTTTGGTTGTTGATTAGGGCTTGATAAAACCGCATGGCAAAATCAACCGCAACGTCATCGTTAATGCTTGTTGAGGTGCCAATTACATTTTTTACGCCCGCGGATAAAAGTGTTTGTGCTTGTTCTTCGGTTGAGCAAGCATTTAAAAACACCAACTGCATGTTTTCTTGACTACTTGCTATGATTTGTGCAATACCCTCGGCACCCGCTGTTTGGTTATCGCCTGTTTGCGTATTTACCAAATGCAAACCGTCGGGCGAGCCATGCCCTGCATAATGAAACACTTGTATACGGTGCCGATTGTCGGGGGCAGTAAAAAAATTAAACAAATTATCGGTTGTTGCATCGGGGTCGGTTTCGATTTGCAAACGGTCGTTGGTTTGCAATAAGGGGCGCAAATTGGCGCGTTCTTCTGCCAATTTAGCTAAAAACTGGGCAGCATTAACCATATTGTTGGCAAATGCCAAATAAACGATAGGTTTTGACATAGTTTTAAAAAATAAGAAGGTTTTGAGGTGATAGCTATGTGCTAATTTTGGGCTGCAAGATAGGAAA
>JADKCK010000058.1 GCA_016718845.1 Sphingobacteriales bacterium | reverse complement strand
TTTGTACTTTATTGATTATAAGAAGCGGTAAGGTGTCAAATGTGGCGATAATTACAACTAACCTTTCTTCTTTCTTCGTGCAAACAAGGCTATGCTTGTTGCCATTAGTAAAACAATGCTAAAGAATAGTTTTTTCGTAACAGAAAAATGAGGGAATGAAATACAAGAAAAACACTATGAAAGGTCTGCGAAAATGTAAAGAAAGTAAGAAAAAAATGAAATGAAACTAAAGAAGCGGAGTTTTCTGTTAGTGAAATGGAATAGTTGGAATATATTAAGATAGTTGAGAGGGTTTTTGGTGTGTAATTTAAAAATTTACGGAGGTGTTTAAGAACTATCGCTAAGACGTTGCAGAGTTACGGCTATTGCAATTATTAACAAAATGGTGCTACTTTTTGGCAGTTGCTAAGGATTGATTGATAGGGGGATTGTAATATGTTGAAACTTAGGTTGCTAACATAGACCTGCTATGTTATGTGGAGCATTAAGAAGACGTTTTTTAGTGGAATTGTCACTAATAGGCATAAAAAACGACTAGTTAGACTGGTGGTTTTTACTAACAACCAATTAGGGATTAATTATTTGGATTAAGTGGCTCCTCGCCGTATTTCTTTCAAAAATTCGGAGGCGAATATATAAAATCGTTTAGAGTTTGGTTATCGCTGGTCAAAATTTCTTTGTTTTGTACCTTCCATTCTTTATTACCTTTGTGTAAAAATATAGATTTTACCACCAAGCACCAATCACCGAGTTCATGTCGTGGGTGTTCATAATGGGTGTCGTCGTGGTACTCGGCGGCAATTTCTTTAATAGGATTGGTCTAAGCAAAGATGTTTGTGGATCAGGACTTGAGTTGGGTTCGTCACTAAAAGATGTACAGGGTTTAACACGGCAGACCTAGCTATCCCTACTTGTTCGTCAACCACCGCCGCTTGTTTCGCTTGGATATTTTTTGTCCCTTCTACTAAATTTACGCTCTAAGCAAAGATTTCTCGGTTTCATTTTTCTTTAAGCAGTCATGTTTGGTAAACATATCAAGCGGAAAAAGCCTGTTTTCTTCTACTGTCATCAGATCGAACAAAGCCGAACCTTGAGAACAACATACCTATTTGGGTTTGCGAATTTGTTTTTTTTTTTTTCTGATGGATATGTAGCATAAAATCCCTTCCATTTCTTGAGAATAGAGCCAGTGTCAGGCTGAAACAAACCCACTAAACATTTTCCTAAATTGGTTTGCCCGACCACTAATGCGAAATACCATGTTGATAATGCTACTGGACTAAAAATGGTAGATATGCCTTTTAGTATTTGTTTATCGTCGAAAGATTTGGTGATATTTTGAACTTCTATCATTAATTGGTGTATTAAATTTGTAGAGTTTTGTATTTTTATTTGAACTGGTATTTATTGCCAAGCAATGTTAACGCTTTGAGCATCAGGTAAGCAACAAAGTTATAATGTAATCAAAAAGTATAATTAAGATACTGCTAAATACTGGCCATCATGCCTTAACTTTACCAGTATCTATCGCGCAAACTTCTACAAAATACCCTCGGTAACACGACACCGAAGTGATAAGAAAGCAAATATAACAGATTTTACTTGCATAATAAATACGTTATAAGGTTTAAACATATGACTTAATCGTTTTCGCTCATGACCGGCGATATGCCGTAGTTGTAGCGACCAAATATCCGTCGAATGCAAGGCAGCAATTAAAATAAGTAGGCGCAATAAGCGAGAAACTGGCTATTATTTTGAACGATAGCAAATAGTACGACTATTAATACCCATAATTTCAGGGGCATCTATTTGTTCGGTGAGTGCTTTCCATTCCCTAACTCGCCAGATATATTAGAGCCTACCTTACCCGCCAACAACAGACCCGATATAGTAGGGGGCTAATTCGCTCGATGATAACCAGGTCGCGGATAATAAAGCCTAAAATATAGGAGGACCGAAAACATACTTTTCGAAACGATGGGCAAACAGATGGCTGTTACAGCACTTACAAAAACGAAATAATACCTATAATAATCAACGAACCCACACCAATGCTGTTCATCTGCCTAAAAACCTCTAAAGATACATCCGCCAATTGTCAGGGGCGGGCGGTCATGTCGCAACATGAACATATATCTACCTAAATGATTTAAAAAATTCATTTATTATATTTGTGAGTGATAAACTGGCGAGGCTTAATATTTTATATTTTATTTAATAGGTGTCATCCAACAAATTTAGCTCAAAAGATTTGAGCAGTGACGTAATCGGATACCAAATAAAGGATATCGGCAAGTACTACTGCGCGTGCTTGCCTGACCAATTTCCGCACCCCTTTACATGATACCCCTGATAACAAGCAATAGAGGATAGAATAAAAAGCGAAAACAACGCCTTTAATAAGCATTAGGTTAGTGTTTATGGGCATAAAAAGGCATGTAGCCCCGCTCGTAGTCCGAAAAAGTACCATAACCGCCAACAAAACGGCAATAAACCACCCAATATGCCCACTAATGCGGCTACTACCAAACGACGGGACGGCAACAAGGTGGCTAATATTTTAGTGCCAACTAAATAACCGGGATGTGTTGATGCCCATAATCTCGAGGCATCTATTTGCTCGCTTGTGTATATTGCCTAATTCGCTTACCATGTTCAGAGCCTACTTTGCCCGCCAACATTAAACACGACATGGTCGGAGCCATCTCAATAATCATAGTGTCGCGCACAATATAACCAATATAATACAACGGAACCGCAAAATCTTTTATTTGATAAGCAAACTGAAGGGCTGTTACAGCACCTATAAACACAGATACTACGGCAATTATCGGTATAGATTCTATGCCAATAACGGTCATTGACGCATTAATTCGCAATACATAATCATTTTTTCAGGACGATGAAAATCTGCACTAATAATAGGATATATCTGCCAAAATGTGCGAAAAATTGCATGTTTTGGGTAAAATAGTGAAATGGTGAAAAAAATGAAGTGGCGATGTTGTAATTTTGCAATCTGGTAAGTACATAGCCTTTGCATGTATTTTCCCGCAAAGATAGCTTATTTAGCTTATTTACAACAACTTTCTTTTATGAAAAAAATGCTGGTAAAAAACTACGCACTCAGGCTTTGCGGTGGCAACGCAAGCACCTATCTAATAATTTTTGTTGGTGTTGGGTGTAGTGGTAGCTTTTGTCGGGTTTGGGTAGATGTATTGGTACCTTGCCGTGCCCATAAAGTAGTGGCTTATTTAAGCAACGATTTTGTACCAAACGTTACTCCCTACTTATTTTTACCTGCCATTTTATGGGTATTATTATCACTGGTTTTTGGTGCGATACCTTAACAAGGTTATTTAAGCTAAGGTATACCAGCGTAATGTATCGTGTTTTTAAAAGGTAGTCGATGCAAAAACGCCAAATGTACTTGCAACCTTAACGGCATTTACTACGGTGGGTTTTGGTGGTTCGGCAGGTTTCGAGGGACCAATGGTGGCTATGGGCATCGTTGGCAGTTAATTTTGGGTTGTGGTGGGGTTTAACCCGTAACACCGCACCATATTAATAAACTGTGCGGCGGCTGCTGTTACATCGGCTAATTTTAAAGCCCATTACGGGTGTTATTTTTGCCGTCGAGGTGTTGCACATCGAGTTGCGGGTAGCCACTATCATACCCATGTTGTTTGCCTCTATTAAGGTGTGATAGTAAATAAATGGTTGTTTAGCGAAGAAATATTGTTTAATTTTACCTAACCGACCAATTTGTTATCCAACAATTACCTTATTATTTATTGCTAGGTGTGATAACAGGTTTGGTATCGGTGCATTTTGAGTAAGACCAGTACGCCCTCGAGGTGTGGTTTAAGCATGACTAGCCGCTTGAACCGAGCGTTAATCGGTGGTGGATTGTTGGGGCTGTCTATCTTTTTGTTTCCGCCTTTGTTTGGCGAGGGTTATTATGTAATAAAATTATTGATGGAGGGTAAATCTGCCGAACATGCAAAACACCTGCTATGCGGCATATAGTTTTAACGAGGTGACTTTGCTGGTATTTTGTCGTGTTCGGTGTTGCTTAAAACTTTTGCCTATGGCTTTACGTCGGGCGGCGGCGGTATTGGGGAGCTATGGGCAGCTTTTTATTTACTGGCTCCTAACGGGTTATGTTTTTTGCCCATCCCTAAATCTTTGCCTTGGCAGTTGTGCCTGCCCGAGCCTCTTTTTATGTTGGCAGGTATGGCGGGTTTGGCAAGCGGCGTATTACATGCCCCTTTAACGGCTATCTTTTTGGCAGCCGAAATATCCAACGGCTACGACCTACTTATCCCGTTTATGTTGGTGTCGGGCTTGTCGTATTCTATCACCAAACATTTTATGCCCTATTCGGTTTTTCAGAGTGCCTTAGTAAAAAAAGGACATTGGATTGCCAACGACAAAGATAAACAATTATTGGTGTATTTAGCATGGACAAAACTAATCGAAAAAAACGTACCTACTTTAACAATTGCCAATACTTTGGGTGACATTGTTGCGTTAATAAAGAAAACAACGCCAACCAATTTGCAGTAATAAACAACAACAACGAACTAATAGGTTTGGTATCCTTAGATGATGTACGACCTTTTTTGTTCGAAACCGAACAATTTAACAACCGTTTGGTCAACGATATTATGCACCCTAATACCGAAGTGTTGCACCTCGAAACAGACTCTGCCGAGCAGGTTATGCAACAATTTGACCGCACAGGAGCATGGTACTTGCCCAGTTGTGTCGCACGAAGAAGGCTATTTTGTGGGTTTTTATCTCAAGTAGCCATTTTTGCAGCCTATCGCCAAAAATTAATAGAAATGAACAACGATTAGGCGTATATTTGACCCGCCTTTGTAGGCAAGTTACGATAATACTGATTATCATCCCTCAAAAACAAATAAAATACACACAGATACTTGTATACAGATGAAAACAACGAAATCACTATTTTTATTTATCTATTTTTTACTTATACTGTTTGCTTCGTGTGGCGATGCAACAAAGATACTAAAAACCCACTCTTAAGGTTTTGAGGGCAATTAGCTCAATCAAAAATATTTCGATTCGATAGCCGCCGATACCGTACAAGGCGCGCCCTACCACATTGGATACTCGGGCTTATTTTTTCTGCCCAAAGCCGATTCGGTGATGCTGTGCAATTATCAGTCGGAAGCACCTACGAAAACTAACACTTAAAGGAAGCGACACCTTCGCGTTACTCATTTTCCGCGCTCGTTGATACTCAACGAAAAAACACAAACCATTGCTTTTGATGGCGATGTGTACCGCAAAGCACCCAAAGATATGTTGGTAAAAGGCGATGATAGAATTTATACCGCATTTGCTCGTCAGTTGTATTGCTCGTTAGCCCGATACCCCTACAAAGTAGTAGGTGGGGCTAATGCCAAAGATAAGGGTAAAACAGTTACTTTTTCGTGCGATGGACAATTATCGGGGATAAAAGATTTTACCGAGTTTGACCTATACACCAACGGCGAAAAAGATGTAGTAGACAATGCCTACACCCTTATATGTCGCAAAGGTAGCACCGAAAAAATGTATGGCTTAACATTTATACCCGGCGGCTTAGAACTATACGAAGTTAGGCTAGTAAAGCCAGTAGGAAGCAGTGCCGAGATTTCAAAAACAAAAACAAAACCATTTTTTGAGAAAAGTTATGTGTACTTGAAATTAAAAAAATAAGTATGTATATACTGCTATGTCTAAGCAATCTACTCATCCAACGCAGCCAAGGTGTAACAACTTTGGCTGCGTTTTGTTAACCTATAATCAGCCTCAATTTTTATTAGCACTAATGTTACGCAGACCCTTCGCTACGCAGCTATTTATTACTTAATGTTGCATTTTTAACTACGCTTTGAATTACTGTTTTGGAAGGACCGGCATTATAGGAATTGGCGTTAAGAAATGGGCATAAATGGAGCGTTAAGAAAGATATACTGTTTGAAGCACGCCACCGAGCCGAGAAATAAAACCGACAAACAAATCGTTTGGCGTGCAAGTTTCATATCTTTTAGCGGAATGTTGCCCATTTTAGCCAATTACTATACAGCCTTGACTTTTTTGGTTACTTTTTTTGTCAAGAAAAAAAGTAACAAACTTTTAATGGGTGGTAAGCAGCAACAAAAAACAACAAACTACTAACAAATCTCCATTCCGCTTAATAACCAACTCATTTGTGTTGCCTCTGCGTAACATGAGTTATCACTAAAACTTTGCCAACTTTGAAACTTTACAACACACCCATCAACACTCAACACATTGGTTTTGCTATTTTTGTTGTTTTTTTGTTAATTTATTATTTTGCTGCCTTCGACGGGTATTATGGCTACGACGACCTAACCTATGCCCGCTATGCTGCACAGGTAGCCAATGGCACCTTTGCGTCTTCTGCCGACCATTTTTCGTTTCGGTGGGGCATTATTTACCCAACGGGTTGGCTGTATAAGTGCTTTGGCATTGGCGATTACAGCACCTGTTTGTCTACCTTATTATACACCTTGTTATCGTTGATAGGGGTGTATGCCGCCGCCAAACATCTAGGGCAATGGGTAGCAGTAGCAGCTATGGCTTTGTTTAGTTTAGATTATTACACACTCTATTTTTCGCACAAACTATTTGCCGACGCTGCCGTTACTACTTTTGGCTTCTTTGCCTTATTTTTTACTGCCACCGCCCAATACCAAAATAATAGTGGGCTAAAAAATGTGGCTTTGGGCGCAGCAATGGCAGCTTGTTTATGGGGCGGATTTGTGTCGAAAGAAACCATTTATTTTGTGGTTCCGTTTTTAGTGTATGTTTTTGGTGTAGCTGTTTGGCAAAAAAAACACGGCGTTTTTTGGTCATCGGCAATAACAACAGCTTTGCTTTGTTCAAAGCCATTGAAGCAAGTAGCGGCTCGGTGGGGGCGTGCAGTTACCATTTATTGCCTATCTCGCACCTTATAAACCGCCTAACTATTGGTTTATTGCAGCTTTGGGTTGCTACAGGTATAGTAGCAATGTTGTTTGCACCCTATCGTTGGGCAAAATTGGAGCCAAATCTACCAACTAAAAACCCCCGAAGCCTACTATCAAATGGCATTTGTAGTGTTGTTTTTATCGTTCTACTATCTATCTATATCGCTAAAACATTACATACCTATATGCTTAGATGGCAGACACTATTTAATGCTTATACCCTTTGCTGCTGTCGCCTCGGGTAGGGGCTTAATTAAATTTTGCAAAACAGCATACGGTTGGCAATATGTAGTAACGGCATTGTTGGGCATTAGTATTTTGGCTTACTTAACCCACATTGGAGCCATGCTGTATTTGTATGTTTTGCTCTTAATATGGGCAATTTTTCGGGTGATGATACATTTAGTAACTAAAAAATCGTTGATAAACGAAAATAAAGTTAACAAAAATACACAGCTAAACGATAAAATAGTTAACAATTGGACAGAAAAAGCGCCAAATTTAGCGCTAAACAGTACAATACTTAATAAAATACCTATCCTAAACGAAAATTTAGTTAAAGATGAGGAATATAAAACGAAAAATTGGTTGTTAAACGAAAATATAGTTAAAGTGGTTTTTTTAGGTGGATTTATAGCTATTTTGTTGCTACACCCGCTGTATGTATTTATGCGCCTGCTTATAATGGGCAGCACGATGCCAAAAATTGGTAGAACAATACCTATCAAAGGCTACCCCAAATGCCTGAGCCATAGTAATAACCGATGGCATACAACAAATGTAAGTGAGTTGTACGTAGGTTTCGATACCACCAAATACGTTTTATAGAGTATAGGCAAGCGCCAAATTTTACATTGCATAATACCGATAGTTTATACCTGCTCATCAATCGGTTTAGCAACAATATGGCTATTGATAACAGTGGTGCTGTTTTGCCCGATTATGCTTTTCATCAATCCGAACAAGTTAATTTGGTGGGCAAAATAGGTATTGCACAATTGTACCGCATCAATAAAAGCTATTGGCAACAACAAAACCTAATAATTAAGCAAAAAATGGAATCTATCCCAAAACAAAAACAGCTTGATGGGGTGTTTTATTAGGTAGTGGATAGACCAAAAACACTCTCGTCAATATTTTATGATGAGGTGTTTTTTACATTTATAGACCAATTAGCAATGTCAAGCTGATTAATTCGGTTGAAGTGAGCTGTATTATTGGTAATTAGCTGTAAGTTATTTTCGATAGCAATACCTGCAATTAATGTATCTGTGTGCCCAATAACAGATCCTTTTTTGCGTAAATCTGCTTGAATATTTGCAGCTATTTTAACACTTTTTACCGTTAATGGAATGATATTGTTTAAGGCTACGATACGTTCAAATGCTTCAAGTTGTTTTTTTGCATCTTTGTACAGCAGCCCACTTAATATTTCATAATAGGTAATGATGCTTATATTGAATGATTTATATTGTAATAAATATTTTTCAATATTAGCAAATGCTTTGTCGTTACCTCTTAAAAATTCTGAAAAAATATCAGTATCAAGCATTGATGGTTTCATAGTGTAATGTTTCTATCAAAAAGTTCGTTTCTTGTCTTTTGGATATATTTAACATAATCGGCATAATCATCGTCACTCATATTACTAAACGCCCCCCCAAACGAAAGTATAGCTTGTCGTTTATTTTCGACATCTATTTGAGTGCTAACGGTAAGAGAATGTACAAATTGATAAAGCTCTTCTAATTTATCAATTGGCACATTTTTTATTTCTTCTATTATTATATTTAGTGTTGTCATGGGTTTTGTTATTTTTGGTGCTGTGTAAAACGATGCAAAATTAGGCATTTTTCTTGAAAAATACAATAAGTAATGAGTAAAAGATAAGTGAGCGTTAGTTTGCGTATCATAGAACGAGGATTTTCTTTTATCTGCCGTAATTCTCGTTGCTATGTATCGGTATTATCTGCGTTTTATGCACAAAATACACACAATTAAACACTATATGTTACTGGAACAGTGTTTGCAAGTTTGAAATCAATTTGTTTTCTACGAAGCCGAAAATTTAGGCTAAAAAACGCCCTACCGTGATTGGTAGGCGTTTTTTGTTGTTGGATACTTATAATGGCAGGTAGCGTTTTGCAGATTTGCGATGGGCGGGAAATCGAAGCACAAATGTTTCAATTTAGCACAAATATTTATTAGAGGCACAAAGCTCCAAGTTTGTACGACACCCGCCTGACGCAAAACCCGTGTTACCTGTATGTGCTACTGTTTGTCCTAAACAATCAAGTCCAAAGTTGATAATAAAATCTATATAATCACTTAATCCCACCATACATACACAACATTTTTATCAGCATATTTTTCATTTAGCATTTTAATACGGTCTTCATTATCACATTCTACTTCATCAGGCATTAAAGATTTCGTCGCTGCTTTAATTTCTTCTTTTGTCAGGTCGCCAACAAAATAAATTATGTCAGAGTAAAACCATTCGTTGTCATTTAACTTGCCATCGTAAATCATGACTTCTTTGATTTCTGCAAATGCTGCAATAGTTTTTGGGTTGTCCACAATTTTTTTGAGGATTGAGTAATATTCAGTCATACGTGGCTTCACACTTAGGGTTGGGTGCAATAGATGCTTCGTCATCGTTGCCGTCAAAGAACTCGTCAACTGTCAAAAGAATTGGTTGTTTGATATTTGGATTTAGTAGGTCATACTTTGCAACAAGTTTGTTACGCTTTGCAGTGTCAATCGGATTATTTGCACGGGTAAGTCCTGTGTCGTGTGAGTTTTGGTTGAATACTTTTTTGCTTGAATGTCCGATGGCATTACTGTTACAACCAAAAAATCTAAGAAGTCCTGATATAAATCCCATAAGTAATTTTTTTTTTGCCACTATTTATTTTTTTGCAGCCAGTTTCGTTTTAGCACGGTTGTCAAGCATTGCAGGTAACGTTAGTTCACAGCTACGGTGCAGCCGTGAGCCGATGTGCAAAACAAGCGAAGCGAAGTTTTGCACATCTCGTTAATAGACGCAAGTGTGCGTTATTTGCGAGCGATTTATTAAAAGATATGGTTAATATTCTCTTTTATAAAGAATTGATTGTCTGTACTTTACAAAATACTTTATTTTTGCAAGCATAAACAATACAAAATACGCAACGCTTGTATTGCTATGTACTAGTCAGTTTTTTTATCTAATAAAACAACTTCATCACCCAATTTCGGTCATCTAATGCTTATTGCCTTGCTTGTTGTTGTGGCGGCGGGTTTTGTTTTTGCTTGCTTAATTATTCCAAACAGCGTCTAGGGCACAGCCGACTTCAGTCACATTAATAACTGCCATCTTTGTGCCTTGCAAAGGTACAATAAAAATGGAAATAAGAAATGATTTTCAAAAAAAAAGAAAAATAATTTCGGGCTTTATTATCAGTACTTTGGTTAGGAATTAGTAAAAGATAAGTTGGACAAATGAGCGGCAAGTCCTCGTTGCTTTGTCTCCCCATTATCTGCGTTTTATGTGTAAACACACCCAATTAAACACTATATGTTACTAAACACGTGTTTGCAAGTTTCAAATCAATTTGTTTTCTACGAAGCCGAAAATTAGGCTAAAAAAAAACGCCCTACCGTGATTGGTAGGGCGTTTTTGTGTTGTTGGGTATTTAGAAGGGGTAGTAACGTTTTTGGGCTTGGCGAAGGTGGGGATTAAAAAGTACTAAAGTTCAAATTTAGCACAAAAGCTAATAGAAAGTACAAATGCTCAATTTAGCACTAAAGCCCCACTTTTGCCAAACCCATGTTAGCTGCTGGGCTTATTTGTTTAGTCGTTTTGATTTAAATTTATAGTCACTTGAAATTTTATCATTGTTACTTATTAGGTTAAAAACTTGAAACTCTCCATAATGTTCATTGATTGACTTAATTACAACATCACCTGTTTTTGTAGTAAAAAGTTGTATATCATTTTTATAAAGTAATTCTCTAATTTCCTGTTTTGGATGAGAAAATTGGTTGTCAAAATTTGATGAACAGATTGCAATTCTCGGCTTAATTGCATTTAAAAAGTCATTTGTAGTAAATCCATTATCTGCACCGTGATGTGCTAAAATTAAAATATCTACTTATGTCTTTATAATATTACCACTTGAAATTGATTTAGCAATTTCTTCTTTTTCAACATCACCCAAGCTTAAAATAGTAAAGCTACCTGTTCTGAATAACATTACTGTTGAATTGTCATTAGAGTTGTCATATAGTTTATGTGGGTGATAAATGATATTCGAGTATCCTAAACCATTTGTTGCACTATCAAGACTTTTCAAATATTCAGGCGATAAAGAATTTGATTTTATTGGTTTTTGTTTATCAATGAAATATTTTTCATATCGTTTAATATAGTCTAAACAAGTTTTGCCACTTTCTGTATCTGTCAATTAGAGTAAAATTTGTACCGTCAAAGTATGAAAATGAAGAACCTGCATTTCCTAATTGAAATGCTCTAAATCTTGTTGGTTTTTGTAATATGCTCATTTTTATATATTCGCTTTTACTCGTTTAGTTATGTAGTTTGTTTGTTTTCTATAAGAAAATATAAATAATGTGAATAACAATACCACAATAATTAACATCGAAATTTCACCATTTATTTGAAATTTATCAATTAAGGATTTATAGCCTTTGGCAATTAGTAAAAGAGTAAGCATAGAAATTATTGTTCTATATGAATTGTTTACTTCTGATAATAATTCAATTTTTGCGTCAATTTTGCTGGCTTTTATATAGTCTTTGTATTCTTCAAATTTTACAAATTTTGTCCACCTTAAAAATGGTTCAATAAAAACAGAACCACATCGGCTAATAATCATTCCAACGAAATAATACAAAAAACCTCCGATTAGTGTGTCTGTTTGGGTAATGTCAAAACCCGTAAACTCTTTAAGAATATAAACAAAAAAATTGTACATGAAGTAGGTAATTAAAAATGTTATATGTTGTTAGTTTGTCTAAAATATCTTTCATTTTGTTTGATAGTAATTGTCCATTTTAGGTTTCGTAGCCTTGCAGCTAACGGCTCACGGCTTTGCGAAGTTTTTCAAAAAATAGCGAAGCGTTAAGTTTTTTTGAGAAATTTCGCAAAACCGTAGATGTGCGAAGCGAAGCGAGCACAGCTACGGTGCAGCCGTGAGCCGATGTGCAAAACAAGCGAAGCGAAGTTTTGCACATCTCGTTAATAGACGCAAGTGTGCGTTATTTGCGAGCGATTTGTTAAAAGATATGGTTAATATTCTCTTTTATAAAGAATTGATTGTCTGTATTTTACAAAATACTTTATTTTTGCAAGCTAAACAATACAAAATCACGCATTGCGTATTTTGTATTGTCGGAAGTTGTAACAATACAAAAAACGCAACACTTATAATTGTTATTACTAATTAGTTTTTTTATCTAATAAAATAACTTCATCACACACAATTTCGGTCACGTAATGCTTGTTGGTTTGCTTGTCGTTGTAGCGCTGGTTTGTGCCTTGCAAAGATACAATAAAGAAATGGAAATAGAAGTAATTTCAAAAAAGAAAAAATAATTTCGGGGCTTTCTTATCAGTACTTTGGTTAGGAATTAGTAAAAGATAAGTGATCGTTAGTTTGCGTATCATAGAACGAGGATTTTCTTTTATCTGCGGTCAATTCTCGTTGCTTTGTATCGGCATTATCTGTGTTTTATGCGTAAAGCACGTTAATTTAATATTTGTATATTATTAATGTATTTTATGCACTAATCAAACTTAAACAAAACATAAGTTGTTTGGGTGCGTGGCTCGTAAAACTCGTGCAAAATTTGGGTGTTTTGTGTCGGAATAGTGGTTTTATTGGCAATGTAATACTTATCAGGTACTTTTTCGTTGCTGCATTGCACTATTTTTTTGTTGCCCCGCGATAAATAAAACGAGCTTTGAAAGGGCAAAAAGGGCGGTTGTTGGTAAACCACATCTAACAAAACCTTACCCATTGGCTGAAAATAAGCATGTTCGGTGTGCAAGTCGCCGTATAAATAAATGGGTTGTTGTTGGGTAATAGCTAAGATTTTTTCCGCACTTTGGGTATAAATTTTTTGGTCGATGGTGGTGGCTTGAGTAGGTACTACTGCTACATTAAATGCCCAACGTAACACTACTACACCTAATGCCAATAGCAAAATGTCGGCAAACGAGCGGCGGTAAAATAGGTATAAAATGCCCAATCCTACCAAAACAAAACCCACCGAAATAGGCAACAAATTGGGCAATTGTTGCAAATCGGGCACAAAAGGTAGTGCTGCAAATATAAGGGTAATAAGTGCCAATAATCCGCCAATAATATACCTAAACCAAGTATGGCGGCGATTGTTGGTGGGTGTATGGGCATAAAAATAGGCAATGATGATACTCAAAAAAGGCAAAAATATATACAAATACCTGTCGCGGGTGCCGGGCGAAAGCCAATAAATGCCCACGTTTGCCAATATAAACCAAGCACTAAAGTGCAACAAAGGTTGCTGTTTGATGCGTTGCCACATACCATTTTGTGCCACAAACAAAAGGGCTAATGTCCAGGGTAAAAGTAGTTTTGCCAACATCAACGGAAATGTTGCGATATGTTCGACACTACCCCACATTGTTTTTCGAGGGCGCTGCTGCGACGATTCGGTGAATAATTTGAGGATATAAGTAACCGCACTGTTGTAGGTGTTGTACTCGTAAAAATAACCGCCTGCCAAAATGCCCAACAAACCAATACCTACAAAATGCCAAACGCCAAAAAGCCATCGCCACTGCCCTTTATAGCCCGCCACAGCCAATAAGGTTATGCCCTGAAAAGCCAACGAAGGCAAACCTTTGGTGAGCAAACCCGCAGCAGTAAAAAAATACGAACCAATAAATAACCACATCCAACGTTTTTGCTCGTATCCAGCAAAAATAAAAATAACTTGACAGTAAGCCAAAAAAGTATAAAAAATATCTATCTCGCCAAGCATCGAAAAGTAAAATAATATATCGCCACTTGTTACATAAAATAGGCTTGATAACAAAGCGGTTTCTAACGATTTTGTGTATCGGCGCACCACCCAATAATTGAGTGCGCCCGTTAACAACAAAAACAAAGGCGAGGGTAGCCGCACTATCCAGTCGGCATACGAACCAAACAAGGTAAATAAACCTGCCAATAACCAATTATATAAAGGCGGTTTGTTGTAATAAAAAATGCCATTTATGGTGGGCGATATAAAATTGCCCGACAACAACATTTCGAGCGCCACAATTGCTCTACGTGGCTCTTCGCACGCAAAGGCACTAAATGCAAGGCACTAAACAAAGCTATTATCAGCAATGCCAATACCACACCAAATAACACCCTATTGCGAGCAAGCGAAAATATATGCATAATTTGAATATAGTTGATTGTAAAAATTTTTTATTATGAAAAAAAGCTAAAAGCAAGGCGCTTTTAGGCGACGCGAAAATATAATAAAATATCATATTTTCACCTTTATACCTTCTTGCAAGTCTCCAAAGCCCCATTATTTTATCGATTGGCAATCTATCAGTTGCAAAATTTGATGCTCAATTATAAACCAAAATTCCTTTTTGCCTTGATCCACTCAAAAACACCGCAATGACATACAAATCATCGTATTCTACTTGGTAAAGCCAGCAAATTGCCAACAAATCCTCTTTGCCGTATGCAAGCATTCTAGGACTGCGTTGCTCCTCACAATCAATACGTTTTACCATAATGGGTTGTTTTAGGGAAAATCGCAGAAGTAATAGCTAAAACTTTTGTTCATCAAAATGCTCTTTTTGATTTTTATCCAAATTCAAACATAGCCCCCAACAGATGGCTTATGTTGTACTCTTTTGTTTCGCGGGTATCTAACAAAGCTACTTTGTTTTGTATTTGTTTAAGTTGCGGTACGTTAATAATCAGAACTGTTTTTTTGCACATGTTGTTTAATAGTAAACCATAAGCTTTGTTTTGTACCTGTGCTTGTGTGTTTAAGCAAAGATGAAATAAGGCTACTAAAATAAAAGAAAAACCAAATAAATAACGCATGAAATATATTTTATAAAAATAAAATTAACATATATTATACCACAAATCATTGTTTGTAGGTGGCAAATAAGCCAAAACAAGAATTTATAGCATTTTTTCTAAAGGCATCCACAAATCTATAAATCTCCTCGAAAGTGTTATACAAGGGCACGGGTGCTACACGTATTACGTTGGGGTGTCGCCAATCGGCAATAATACCTTGTTTTGTTAGCTCGTCAAACACCGCCCTGCCGTTTTGTACCATTAAAATAGATACCTGACAGCCGCGCTGTTGCGGGTTTCGAGGCGTAATAATAGTAAAATATTTTTGGTTGGGATTGATGTCGTCTAATAATTCAAATAAATAAGCCGACATTTTTTCGCTTTTTTCGCGCAGATAATCCATCCCAAATTCATCGAAAATTTGGAGCGATGCTCGATGTGCCGCCATTGGCAAAATTTGGGCATTACTTAGTTGCCAGCCTGCTGCACCATATTGTGGCACAAATTGGTTGGGCATGGTAAAGCGCGTTTCTTCGCTGTTGCCCCACCAACCACCAAAACGAGGGAGTGTAGGAGAAGAAGCGTGTCGCTCGTGTACAAACGTGCCACTTGTGCCACCGGGTCCCGAGTTAAGGTATTTGTAGCTACACCAAACTGCAAAATCAACGTTCCAATCGTGCAGTTTTAAAGGCACATTACCTGCTGCATGAGCCAAATCGAAACCCGCCACAGCACCAACCTCATGCTTTTGGGTGATACTTGCTGGTCGTAAAATTGCCCAGTATAATAGTTTAACACCGCCCAACATAACCAAAGCAACCGAATTGGCATGAAGATTAATGGCGGCTAAAATATCTTCGTTTTGTAAACAAAATTCGCCTTTCGCGAGGTTTAAGTTCGATGATGGCATCGGCGGGGTCAAAGCCATGAAAAGCGGCTTGCGTTTGAACGGCATATAAATCGGACGGGAAAGCGCCGCCTTCGATAATAATTTTGTAGCGTTCTTTGGTTGGGCGATAAAAGCTAACCATCATCAAATGCAAGTTAACCGTTAGCGAGTTCATCACCACTACCTCGTGTGGCAATGCACCAACCAAACGTGCAGCCGACTCAGTTAAAAAATGGTGGTAGCCAAACCAAGGATTTTTACCCTGAAAATGCCCCTCGACACCCAAGGTCTCCCAGTCGTGTAGCTCTTGTTCAATAAACGAACGGACTGATTTGGGCTGCAACCCCAACGAATTACCACAAAAATAAATGCAGTCTTCGTTTTGATGCTTAGGTATGTGAAAAAGCGAGCGAGAGTGGTTATACATACAAGTTTTGTCTAAATTGTGGGCAGATGCTAAATTTTTATTGAACATTAATTTGTTGCTTTTTATGTGATTGTTTGGATGCTTAAATGCCAATTATTTGTTTGTAAATAGCTGTATTATAGCGAGTTATACTTTTTAATAAAAAAGATTTTTTTGTTTTTGTTAATAAGGGCTATAAAAAAATGTTGAAAAAATGACAAAAAAAACAACGGTTTACTTTGCCATGTCAGAAAAACGCCGTAAAATTGCACAAAAATACCGTGTATTGCTCTAAAAAGGCAATTATATTTTGGGGTAGAACCAATTTTTTGATTAGTTTTGTAGTAAACCCTATCATCTCATAATTATATGAACAGGAAACACATCTCGATATTTTTATATAGCTTGCTTTTTTCTGCATTGGTTTTAGTTTTAAACACTTATAGTGCAAGCGCACAACAGTTAAACCCTGCCAAGTGTACGCTAAAACTTGAACAAGTAGCAGAAGAGCAATACAAATTATTATTTGACTTTCAGATTCAAGACGGCTGGTACGTATACTCGCAAAGTGTTCCGGAAAATGGACCTATGCCTACCACTTTTGTTTTCGATAAAGGTCAGCCAATAACCGATAATATTTTAGCCGAAATAGGCGAAGCCAAAGAAGGATACGACGCTAATTTTGACATGGTTGTTAAAAAATATGCCCACCATGTAACCTTCGAAACAAAACCTATTACTGCCAAAGCAGGTACCCTAATAAGCGGTACGTATACCTATATGACATGCAACGATAAAAGTTGCTTGCCTCCTAAAGACATAAGTTTTAGTGTAATTTTAACCGCCACAGAGCAATAATTTGTTCCGTGGAGGTTTTTCTTGTTGTTAAGATAAAGGAAATAACTACCAACTCACCCCATTTTCGAGGTAGTATAACAAAGCGATACTCACACTAACATTCGCATCTCCTTAGTCTTCTTTAACACCCAAAATCAGTTATCAAAAGGCTTCAATGTCCAAATCTGTAACAAAACAATCTCAGATTTTGAAAATTGGTTTTCAAATCATTTCATTATGAAAAAAATAACTTATTCATATTTATTTCTTGTCCTATTCTTTGCCATTAGTGCGTCTGCACAAAATCCGGTAACTTGGACATTTTCTACCACTACAACCACTACCAAGGGCGAGTTTGTTTTGTCTTTAAAAGCAAATATACAAAAAGGTTGGTACTTATATTCGCAGAATATAAAAACACAACCGCCCATGCCTACAACCGTTACCTTCGATAAAGACGACTCTAAATATACCCTGTTGGGTGCTGTAACCGAAAATGGCAAAGCAACCGATGAATACGACGAAGAAAATAAACAAACTATCAGAAAATATAGCAATTACGTGGTTTTTGAGGCAAGGGTAAAATCAAAAGCCGAAATAGCCCAAATTATCGGAAATGTACGCTATATGACCTGCAACGACAGCCGTTGTTTACCGCCTAAAACTGTTCCATTTAATTTTAACTTATTTAACACACCTGCTGTTGTTAGTAACAATAATTACGAAATTAAATCGAGTAAAAAATACGCCTCTGATTCTTATATCTCTTCTGACGAAAGACTTAACCTTAACAACGAAGAACCAATTGACGTAAACGAAGTCAACAAAAAACGCAAGTCGGTTACAATGCCCACTAATAGCACGCACGAAACTGTAAATATAGAAAAAACAGGCAATCTTGTAGGTGCTAATGTACTTCGGTTTATGCCCAAACCTAAACCAGCACCCAAAAAATTAGCAATGGCAAAACCATTGCCCAAAAAAGAACTACCCCCACCTGCCGTTGTCGACCCCGTAGCTTGGCAATTTAATTTAGTGCCAACCACCGAAAAAGGAATATACAAAGTACAACTAACTGCTAATGTAGTGCCAAATTGGTACTTGTACGCCCAAACTAACGAAGGCGATATACCAGTAGCTACCAAATTTCGCTTCGAAGAAAGTGCTAATATAGAATGGTTAGACAATGGAACCATTACCGAAAATGGCACATTAATAAACACCGAAGATAAAGTATTTAAAAAATCAACCAACCGTTATGCCAATACCGTAGTATTTGAGCGTACCGTAAAATTTAAACAAAGCGTGCCTATTTATGGTAGCGTTAGCTTTATGGCTGCCGACGATAACCGCTACAATATGCCTCAAGAGCAAACCTTTGAACTAAATGGCGATAATACTGCCATACCCATTCCCGACCGTTCGGCGGCTAGCCTATTTGGTATCTTAGCCCTTATACTTGCAAGTGGCTTGCTATATGGCTGGTTAAACCGCAGCAAAAAAATGAAAGTGGTAAAATAATCAACTGCTTAAATCCATTCGAAAACAACCTGACTAATATATAACAACATCGCCTACGAAATTTATATTTTGTAGGCGATGTTTTCGCATAAACACTAATATCACGTTAAACACCTTTTTTATGACCAGCGAAATTATTTATCAAGGCGACCTACGCACCCAAGCTACACACCTACAGTCGGGCGATATAATACTAACCGATGCCCCCAAAGATAATCACGGCAAAGGCGAGGCTTTTTCGCCTACCGACTTAGTTGCCACCGCCCTAGGTAGCTGTATGTTGTCTATTATGGGTATTATTGCCAACCGACACGAAATAAACATATTAGGTACCCAAGTAAGTATCCATAAAATTATGCAGGCTAACCCGCGCCGAATAGCCGCTATTGAGGTAACTATGTATATGCCTAATGTAACATACACACCCAAAGAACGCGCCTTGCTCGAAAATGCCGCACGCACCTGCCCCGTAGCCCTTAGTTTACACCCCGAACTAGAACAAAAACTATCGTTTGTGTACCAATAGCTATACCAATGTATTTATTTTGTAAAAAAACAAACATTTGTATACAAGTTTGCACAAAAAAGGTAACTTTGCGCCCAATTTATCAACTCAACTTGCTCACATACACACTTCGTTTCAATCACTTCGGTTCTAAAATTTTGTTTAGCCTATGAACAAATCAGTACACCTTTTTTTAGCTATCCTTTTTATGTTTGCTCAAAGCACCTTTGCCACACAACCAACTGCTGCCCAAAACGCACAGCAAATTTTAGGCAAATGGATTAACGAAGACAACTCGTTGGTACTAGAATTTTACCAAAAAGGCGAGTCGTACTTTGCTCGTATTGCTTGGCTACAAAACAACAACGACCAACTGGATAGCAACAACAGTAACGAAAAACTCAAAACCCGCCGTTTGCGCGGCTCCGACATGGTTGTCAATGCCCTGTTCGACCCCGAAAAACAACAATGGAACGACGGCAAACTCTACGATTTTGAGCGCGGAACCACCTACAACTGCCAAATTTGGCTAGATGCAAAGCAACCCGACCAGCTATTTATAAAAGGTTATGGCTATTTCTCGGTTTTAGGCAGCACCACTACCTGGAAACGACCAACTCAAACCCATGCTGTCTACAAAGGGCATTAACCAAATGTATTTACACAAAAAAAGGCAACTTACACACTAGTGTAGGTTGCCTTTTTTGCTATTTTTCGCAACTATTTCACCAATGTCGCGGCTTCGTTCAAGGCTGCATCAATACCATTGGCATCTTGCCCGCCCGCTGTGGCATAAAACGCCTGCCCGCCGCCGCCGCCGCGTATATGTTTAGCTATTTGTTTGATGATTTGCGTGGCATTAAATTGATTTGTTAGCTCATCGCTTACCATAACCGTTAAATTGGCTTTGCCACCCATTTCGCAACCCAACACAAGCACCATATTTGGTACTTCGTTGCGCAGGTCGTAGGCAATTTTTTTCACAACATCGGCATTATCCACTGCAATGCGTTTTGCCAAAAAGTTGATGCCGTTTTGTACCGTAAATTGTGTTTTAAGTTCGTTTTTCAACACACCAGCTCGTTCCATCTGCAAACGCTCCAACTCTTTGCGTAGTTGTGTGTTTTCGTCCAAAATTTGCTCAAAACTTTGCACCAATTCGCGCGGGTTTTTTGCCATTTGTTTCAGGGCTTTCAGTTGATGAGCCTCTTCACTGAGTTGTTGATAGGCTTTTTCGCCCGTTATTGCTTCAATACGTCGCACACCTGCCGACACAGCCGCCTCTGCATTTATCTTACAAAAACCAATTTCGCCTGTTGCTTTTACGTGTGTACCGCCACATAACTCCATCGAAAAATCGCGGTCAAAAATAACAACACGCACTTTGTCGCCATATTTTTCGCCAAACAAAGCCGTTGCACCCATATCCATAGCTTCTTGTATGGGCATTTTTCGATACTCCTCAAGGGCAATATTTTGGCGGATGCGGGCATTAACTATTTGTTCAATTTTAGCCAACTCTTCGTCGGTTACTTTCGAGAAATGCGAAAAATCGAAACGCAAATGGTCGGGGTGTACCAACGAGCCTTTTTGCTGCACATGCGTACCCAACACATCGCGTAGTGCCGAGTGCAATAAGTGTGTAGCCGAGTGATTGCTTGTAGTCATTTGTCGGCGAGTAGTATTGACCACAGCCGTGCAAGTTTGGGCTATATTTTGTGGCAATGCAGTAATAAAATGTACCGATAAGTTGTTCTCTTTTTTGGTATCTATCACCCCAATTTTTTCATCGCCAAACTGCAGATAGCCTGTGTCGCCCACCTGCCCGCCACTTTCGGCATAAAAAGGTGTTTCGGTAAGCACCAACTGATACTGCACCTTGCCTTTTTGCTCTACTTTGCGGTATTTTAGCACTTCGGTTGCCACTTGTAGCATATCATAACCTACAAAAGTGCTTTCTTGGTAATCCGGATTTACAACTACCCAATCGCCCATGTCCATTTGAGCGGCTTGGCGTGCTCGGTTTTTTTGTTGCTCCATAGCTACCTTAAAGCCCGATTCGTCTATTTGCAAGTTTTTTTCGGAGGCAATTAAGCGGGTTAAATCCAACGGAAAACCAAAAGTATCGTACAATTCAAAGGCTGTTTGTCCTTCTATTTGGGTAATATTATTTTGGGCAAGATAGGTTTCTACCTGACTCAACCGACGCAAACCCGAATCTAAGGTGCGTAAAAAACTGTTTTCTTCTTCAAAAATTACCTTCTCGATAAATTTTTGTTGATGCCCCAATTCGGGATACATATCGCTAAACTGCTCGACCAAAACAGGTACTAATTGGTGTAAGATGGGTTGCGGATAGTTTAAATGACTGTAAGCATAACGCACCGCACGGCGCAAAATGCGGCGGATAACATAACCTGCACCGGTGTTCGAGGGCAGTTGTCCATCGCAAATAGTGAAGGTTATGGCACGGATATGGTCGGCTAAAACGCGCATCGCAATGTCCGTTTTAGGGTTTTCGCCGTAGGGCATACGCACAATTTGTTGTACCCGCTCGATGATAGGCATAAAAACATCGGTGTCGTAGTTCGACGATTTGCCTTGTATAGCACGCACCAAACGCTCAAAGCCCATACCAGTATCTACGTGTTTGGCGGGCAAAGGCTCAAGGCTACCATCGCTCAAACGGTTGAATTGTATAAAAACGTTATTCCATATCTCAATCACTTGTGGGTCGTCTTGGTTCACCAAATCCCGACCAGCCACCAAAGCCACTTCGTTGTCGGGGCGCATATCTACGTGTATCTCGGTGCAAGGACCACACGGACCCGTGTCGCCCATCTCCCAAAAATTGTCTTTTTTGTTGCCCAATAAAATATGGTCTTCGGGTACAAATTGTCGCCAAATATCAAAAGATTCGCTGTCGCGTGGCACGTTTTCGGCTTCGCTGCCTTCAAAAACCGTTACATAAAGGCGGTCTTTGGGCAATTTAGCTACTTCGGTCAAAAACTCCCACGACCATTGTATGGCTTCTTTTTTAAAATAATCGCCAAAACTCCAGTTGCCCAACATCTCGAACATGGTGTGGTGATACGTATCTACGCCCACTTCTTCGAGGTCGTTGTGCTTGCCCGACACCCGCATACACTTTTGCGAGTTGGCAATGCGCGGTGCCGTTGGTGGCGTATTACCCAAAAAAAAGTCCTTAAATTGATTCATACCTGCGTTATTAAACATCAGGGTAGGGTCGTTTTTTACCACTATAGGTGCCGATGACACCACAAGGTGTTGTTTTTGGGCAAAAAAATCGAGAAATGCCTTTCGTATTTCGTTTGCTTTCATGTTGGTTTTGCGATAGATGAGCTTTTTAGCGGATAAATAATCGCTAATTGCTCAATAGGTTTTGTGTTTGTAAAATTGCCCGCAAAGATACGCAATATTTAGCAAATTAAGAATTGCAAGTGGATTATTTGGGGGAAATAAAAGCAAAGATGCAGATAAGTGCAAATTAACAGAAACAAAATTGTATGCCTAATGGCTAAAATAGGTCGATAAATTTGTTGGTTTTGTAAAATTGGATTATCTTTGTGCTAAATTAAGATAAATAGATATTTACAGAACTAAAAACATGAACATCTTATTTGTTTGCAGCAGAAACCAATGGCGAAGCCCAACAGCAGAGGCTATTTATAAAAATAACCCAACCGTAAACGTAAAATCGGCAGGAACAGAACCATCTGCCAGAATTAAACTGACCGCAAAAAACATTGCTTGGGCAGATATTATCTTTGTAATGGAAAAACGACATAAGCAAAGAATGATGGAAAAATTTTTGACCGAAACCCAACAAAAACAAATTGTGGTACTTGATATACCCGACGAGTATGGCTTTATGGACGATGAATTGATAGAAGAAATAAAAACAAAGGTAGATATTTATCTGCCAAAAGAAAATTAGGTTGCTTTTAAACAACCCCCAAACAACTCCATCATCTACCCAAAAACAAAAAATAGCGCCACATGTATACCATGCAGCGCTATTTTTTTATTGATTGAAGTAAATAACTTGTTGTACCCAAAACGGACAGCGGATAGCCAAAAGCCGACAGCGAATAGCCAGCAGCCGACAGCCAACTATCTAAACATTTCGTCGAACAACAACGACACGTAGTATTGCGAGCCAATGGTAGATGCCCCAAATGCTTGGCGATATTGTTGGTTAAAAATGTTGCTACCACCCACTTTAAGCATGGTTTTGATTTTGGGTAGTTTGTAGCTGAATTGTAAATCGGTTACATTATACGAATCGATGGGACCGTTGCCAAAACTTGATTCCCAAAAGTAATCGCCCGACCAACGGAAATTAAGCTGAAAACCTAAGTTTTTGACTACTTCGCGGTTGCCAAAACCTACATTTACACGGTGTACGGGGGTGTTAAAGTTGGTGATAATATCGGGGTTTTCTTCCTTATCGAAACTTAAATCGTTGTAGCTGTAGTTGGTTTCAATTTTATAGCCTTTGGGCAAGCTATAGCCAAGGTTAATACCGCCACCATAAGAGTTAACCGTACCTGCTGCGTTGGTATACAACTGAAACACGCGGGTTAAGCCTGCGTTGTAATCGGCTACGGCATCGCCTTCGCCAACAGTGCCTGTAAGTGGCGTAATAACAATGCTGCTCGATTGAAAATCGTTGTAGATACTGTAATAGCCGTTTATGTCTATCATCAATTTGTTGTTGATAAGGGTTTTGTAACCCAACTCTGCCGACCTAATGCGCTCGGGTTTGATGTAGGCTACATTGGCTTTTTGTAACAAGCCAGCATTGTCAATTTCGGCTTGTGCGCGGGGGGTGCCTGCAATAACTGCGGCTTCTACGGCTGCCGAGTACACACCTGTTGAAGAAGCAGTAAACGAGTTGGTATAAATATCGTTACCCGTAACGGTGGTAGTAGTACCTGCTATTGGGTCAATAACAGAGGTAGTGCTGTATGTGTCTATGTTTTCCTTAGTGCCACCTACTAATGTAATTGGTCCTAGATTTAAGCCAATAAACTGCGATTGTGTGTCGGGATTACGGAAACCTGTTTGGTACGATGCCCTAATGTTGTGTTCGCGTCTTTCGCCCAACGACAATACGCCCGATACACGAGGAGTGAAATTGCCATCAAAGTTTTGGTTTTTATCGTAGCGTATCGAGGCGGTTAATTTTAAACGTTCGGCAAGTAGTTTTTTCGATGCCTGCATGTATGCTCCGTACTCGTTGATGGCTATTGAGCCGGCAGCATCGTTAAAAATAGTGCCTTGCGAGTTTAGGTTGTATTGTCGCCAGTTACCACCCACCATCAACTCCACAAAATCGAACTGATTTTTAAAGTTGTAGTTACCCTCAACGTGTCGCAGGTTGGTTTTGTCGATAAATTTAGCACCTGTGGCAAGGTCAGCAATGGCAATAATAGAGTCGCGTACTTGTTCAAACTCGGGCGTGCCGGGTAGTATGCGTCCTTCGTCGGCGGTAGCGCGGGCGGCTTCGTGTGCTGCTGCAATGCGCTCGTCCATAGGCAGCGATGTAGAAAACAAGTAGGTGCTGATGTATTTTTGGGCATACTGTCCAAACCATGTTGCATCGCTTTTCCAAGCTCGGTTGATGTTCCAAGCGGCAAAACGCATATCATACGAGTCGCCTGCATTTTCGATGTTGGTATAGGCACGCACAAAAAAGTTATCGGCTTTCAGCTCTATTTTGTGTTGTTGCAGGTTTAGATTTTTGAGCGAATAACGGTTTGCCCCTTGGTATATACTGTTGCCAAATCCAACCCTGTAGTTATACAACACCTCTAATTTGTCGTTTATACGGTAGTTTAGGGCAGCATCGGCGCGATAGCTGCGGGCAAGATAATCGGTTTCGGTAATATCCGACTCTTTGTACCCTGTACGGGCTGGTCTGATAGACTCGATGTTTACACCGGGCAACAATTTACGGATATTGATAGTTGTTACTACCTCATCGCCATAAATATTTACGCCATTATACGATGGGCTATTTACGCCGCGCACCGGTGCGTTGATGACATCGGTTGCCATGTCGTTATAATCGCGGGCATACCAATCGCGCCCTTGTAGGGCGGCTAAATTAATTTTAAAAGCAAATTTGTTGTTGTACGATTTGGCATAACGGATAGCAAAATCGCCAAACCAATTGGTGCCTTCTAAATCGTCGAGTGGCTCTTGATTAGTGAAACCATTGCGTACCATCACGCTTAAGCCTTCGGCATCAAAGGGGCTTTTACTGTTGATAAACATAATACCGTTAAAGGCATTGGGTCCGTAAAGTGCCGATGCAGCGCCGGGTACTAGCTCCATGTTTTGCACATCAAGCTCCGATATACCCACCAAGTTACCCGCCGGAAAGTTTAAGCCCGGCGCGGCATTGTCCATACCATCAATTACCTGCACAAAACGAGTGTTGGCAAAGGTAGCAAAACCACGCGTATTAACCGATTTAAAGGTTAAACTGTTGGTGTTTAGCTGCACGCCTTTTAGGTTCTCGACGGCATCGTAAAAGTTGGCAGATGGGGTAGCACGCAAGGCAACCGCATCGAGTTTTTCGATAGATACCGGCGACTCTAAAATGCGCTCTTCTACCCTCGATGCCGATATAACGGTTTCGTTAAGCATCACCCCTTCGGCATCTTTTAGCGTAACATTTACGGTTTGATTGTTTTGCGTTACCGCTACCTCTTGCGATGCCATGCCTACCAACGATACCACCAAGGTAAAAGGTAGCGGTGTATTGGTCGATAATTGTCGTGCGACATGAAGTTATAGCCCACCAAAACGACACGAAGTTGTGTACTATTTAGGGTTTGGTTTAGAAGGGGGATTAGGGGTAAAAACAGTCATATTACGGACATTCTGTTCGCTTAGATGTAGTGCAGGTTTGGTAGCTAAGAGCGTCTTATTATCATAAAACTCCCAAGCGACAGTGCCCGTATTGAGCGTAATTTCAACCGTAATGTTTTTATTTTTGAGTCCAAGATTAAATTTTTGTCCGTAAAGCGTAACAACCCCGCTTGCCGATACCTTTCGGACGTATTTCTTGGTGGCTAAAAACGCATAGACGCGCTGTACGTCAAAAGAGGTCATATCAAAGGTTCGGCGACTCGTTTCTATTTCAGGAAACACTTGTAATCGTGTCTGATTATTTAACCTTTTAACCACAAGTTTTGAACGTTGGATGACGGCTTCTGCATCTAAACGCTCTTGTAAAATCGTTAGGTTGCTACATTGGTGTATTTCAGCCCAGCGTGCAGAGGTGCCTTGCATCCGCTCTACTTTGGCGTTTTGTGTTGGCGTGTGCGGTTTATTCCAAATCATGTCTACATCCATGGCAATCAACCACAATGCGAGGGCAGAAGTTGCATTCATCTTCGGATTACCCAATGGTTCGCCGTTGTCCACACGCAAACTTCCTGCCTTGCCCCAACGCTTAAACATACGGATAAACGCCGCTAATACCTCATTAAGAGGGACTTGGCAGATACGATGATACGGAAACATTACGCTACCAAGCCAAATACCACTATGTTCGTCTGTAAATGTGAGATAACAGGCAACCTGACCATCTTGTAAAATAAGTTGTTCTTTGGCATCTACCTGCCAAATATTGTGTACAGCACGAGATTTACCAATAGACGGTTCGTTATGACACATTTTCGGCTCCGAATACCGTTCTTTCCGGTACCAACGTTGTAAACTTCGCACATTGGGAGCATCAGAACCATATTTATCAACTAACTCAACATGGATACGGTCGCTCCCCCACAATTCGTGTTGGCTACGTAAACTAAGGGCAGTTTCATAGATGTCTTGTTTTATGGCATCGCGTTTCATCTTTCCACAACGGTCGTAGTGAGTATCTAAGCCCGTAAGACCCTGGAGTGCATAGCTCGCACAGATTTTTTTGACCGTCCCATACGATACACCTAATTGGCTACTAATCTCTCGTAAAGAGATACTTTTTTTTTAACGAAATTATCATTAAACGCTTAACTTTGCTAATTGATTGACCCATAAAAACACATTATTAATGTCATTTAAAGGTCACAAAGGTACACAACTTATTGTCGTTTACGGGCTATAACTTCATGTCGTACCACATAATTTAAAATTACCATCGCCATCGCTAAGCGTAGCTGCAATTGTGCCTTTAATGCTTATCTTTGCACCCGGTAAGCCACCACTAGCATCGCTAACGGTTCCGTTGATGGTAGTTTGCGAAAATGCTACTTGCCCAAATAATAGGCAAAGCACAACTAATAAAAACGTAGCGTAATACTGTTTCATAGTGTATTTTTTTGCTGTTAGTAAAAAGTTTCTTGTAAAAAAAAAATGTGTTTTTGTGAAAATAAAGATGTAGTTAATGTACCTAACTAATCAGCGATAAAGGTAACAACTATTGTAGTAGCTTGTATCTATTTAGTGTGTTTTTTTGTTCAAAGCAGATAAATTTGGCAGATAGAGCCATAGAATACCTAATTATAGCTCGCTCTTTAAACCTCAAACCAACTCATAATTACAAACATCTCCTTCAATTATGCAAAAAATAGCCATTATTGGTGGCGGCATTGGCGGATTATGCACTGCCATTGCCCTACAACGCCACACCCCGCACCAAGTAATTGTGTACGAAAGTGCCGCCGAAATAAAAAATGTAGGTGCAGGTTTGCTACTTGCTGCCAATGCCCTAAAAGCCCTCGATTATATAGGCATAAAAAAAGAAGTATTGTCGGTAGGGCATCTGCAAAACACCTTTGCCATCATCGACCAAAATGGTAAAATAATTACGCAAACCAACCGCGAGCGCATAGCCGCAAAATTTGACACCGAAGACAACTTTGCCGTGCATCGTGCCGAACTACACAAATGCCTTATGGCACAACTAAAACCCAATACCCTGCAACTAAACAGCCGCTGCATAGAGGTTGTACAAACCGAGGGCAAAGTAAAAGCCGTAATTACCCAAGGCGACCAACCCTATACCATAAGCTTTGATGCACTTATTGCCGCCGATGGCATACACTCGGTGGTGCGGAAAAAATATGCTCCCGATAGCCAAATACGATACGCTGGCTACACCTGTTGGCGGGGCGTTACCACTAACCCCATTGCCAACTACAATACCACCTCCGAAACATGGGGCAAAAACGGGCGCTTTGGCATTGTGCCACTTAAAGATGGGCGCGTATATTGGTTTTTGGTGATGAACAACCCAACTGCCAACGACCCCGCCATGCAGGCACTAAACCTAACCGATTTGTACCTACATTTTAAAGATTATCATTACCCCATACCGCAAATATTACAAGCCACCCAAGCCAATCAATTTATCTGGAACGACATCATAGACCTAAAACCTATTAACCAATATGCCTACAACCAAGTACTTTTATTGGGCGATGCCGCACACGCTACCACACCCAACATGGGGCAAGGTGCCTGCCAAGCCATCGAAGATGCAGCCGTATTGCTAAACTGTATCCGACAGCAACCCAACAATATTGCCCAAGCTTTTACCAACTTCGAGCAAAAACGCCTAAAACGCACCCATGCAGTAGTAAACAACTCGTGGATATTGGGCAAATTGGCACAAATACAAAACCCCATGCTAATAGCCCTACGCAACTTTTGTTTGCGATTAGTACCTCAATCTTTCAACGAAAAACAACTCGATTTTATCTACAAAGTGGAGATGTGGTGAAGTGGTGAAGTGGTGAAGTGGTGAAGTGGTGAAATTGTGATGTGGCGATGTGGGGATGTGGTGACACCAAACATAGCTAATGTAATTCTATGTAACTATGTCAATCTATGTATCTATGTGTCGAAAAATCAGCGTTCTATTTTGCGATGTGGGCGATGTCGTGAAGTAGTGATGTGGAGATGTGGTGACACCAAACATAGCTAATGTAATTCTATGTAACTATGTCAATCTATGTATCTATGTGTCGAAAAATCAGCGTTCTATTTTGCGATGTGGGCGATGTCGTGAAGTAGTGAAGTGGCGAAGTGGTGACTCCAAACATAGCTAATGTAATTCTATGTAACTATGTCAATCTATGTATCTATGTGTCGAAAAATCAGCGTTCTATTTTGCGATGTGGGCGATGTCGTGAAGTAGTGAAGTGGCGAAGTGGTGACACCAAACATAGCTAATGTAATTCTATGTAACTATGTCAATCTATGTATCTATGTGTCGAAAAATCAGCGTTCTATTTTGCGATGTGGGCGATGTCGTGAAGTAGTGAAGTGGCGAAGTGGTGAAGTGGTTACACCAAACATAGCTAATGTAATTCTATGTAACTATGTCAATCTATGTATCTATGTGTCGAAAAATCAGCGTTCTATTTTGCGATGTGGGCGATGTCGTGAAGTAGTGAAGTGGCGAAGTGGTGACACCAAACATAGCTAATGTAATTCTATGTAACTATGTCAATCTATGTATCTATGTGTCGAAAAATCAGCGTTCTATTTTGCGATGTGGGCGATGTCGTGAAGTAGTGAAGTGGCGAAGTGGTGACACCAAACAATGTATCTATGTGTCGAAAAATCAGCGTTCTATTTTGCGATGTGGGCGATGTCGTGAAGTAGTGAAGTGGCGATGTGGTGATGTCGTGTATCACCTTAATATTTTTTACACCTTAATATTTTTTACAATTAACAATTAACAATTAACAATTAATGAAAAATCCTTTACTTATCATCTTTTGTGTATTATTGGCGCTATCAACATCAGCCCAAACCTACACTAGCTATTTTACGGGTAGCACCGCCGATGTAAGCACTACCACACAAGGTGGTACGG
Source organism: Sphingobacteriales bacterium (assembly GCA_016718845.1). GTDB lineage: Bacteria > Bacteroidota > Bacteroidia > Chitinophagales > UBA2359 > JAEUUX01. Next base: position 11,244 of record JADKCK010000058.1, on the reverse strand, counting down.
TGCTAATGGGCGGAGCCACCGAAGACGACAACGCCATGATTTGGTTTTTGCAACGAGCAGGCGGCGGCGATGTAGTGGTGTTGCGTGCCACAGGTAGCGACGGCTACAACACCTATTTGTATACCGATTTGGGCGTAACCGTCAACTCGGTCGAGACGATAGTAGTGGCATCGGCGGCGGCAGCAAACAACCCCTACGTAAGCAACCAAATACGCAATGCCGAAGCTCTTTGGATTGCCGGCGGCGACCAATACGACTATGTATCTATCTGGAAAAACAGCCCCATGAAAGATGCCATTAACTACCTCATCAACGAAAAAAATGTAACCATTGGCGGCACAAGCGCAGGCATGGCTATTATGGGCGATGCTTATTTCTCGGCACAAAATGGCTCGGTGACAAGCGCCGAAGCGCTCGCCAACCCCTATAACACCTACATGACTATTGGCTACCACGATTTTTTGAACAATCCCTATCTACAAAACACCATAACCGATACCCACTACGACAACCCCGACCGCAAAGGACGACACACCGCTTTTTTGGCAAAGATGATGACCGACCTAAATATTAACCCACGTGGTATTGCATCAGAAGAATACACCGCTGTTTGTATCAACGAAGATGGTATTGCCCGTGTATTTGGCGATTACCCAAACAACGACGACTTTGCCTATTTTTTGCAAACAAACTGCACGCCACCCAACACCCCCGAAACCTGCCAAAATGCCACCCCACTTACTTGGGACAGAAACCAACAGGCGCTTAAAGTGTGTAAAATTGCAGGCACACCCGACGGCAGCAACTTTTTTGACCTAAACGATTGGACAAGCAACAGCGGCGGAGCTTGGAAACATTGGTACGTACAAAATGGTATTTTTACCACCACCACAGGTACCGCCCCAACTAATGTGGCTTTAAACATTAGCGGCAACACCACCTCGTGCAGCGGCGGCGTGTATACGTATACTATAGACAACCCCACAGCAGGCGCAACCTACACCTGGACAGTAGGCAGCAACGGAACCATTGTTAGCGGACAAGGCACACCCACCACACAAATACAATGGACAAACGGCACAGTAGGCATTGTTAGTGTAACACAAAATTAACTTTTTGAGAGGTGTTTATGTCGATTTGATGATTTTTAGCACAAAAAAGTGGCTGCCTTGCAAATACAAGGCAGCCACTTTTTTAGTGCTATATCTACACTCACCACCATTATAGGAGGACTATTTCAGCATCAAAACAAATTACCTTGCTCGTTATTGTGCAACTCGGCACCAAACGGAGGCAGTGTACCTAAAACTAAATCGGTATTTTTTGCCAAGATTTGGTGAAAATATCGAGCCAAATGCAGGGCTTCGTAGTCGCTGGGGGTATGGAAGTACACAAACGGCTGCAAACCTGCCCGTATCCATTCGGCAACTTTGGTGGCAATAATTTCAAGGCGTTGGGTATTGGGGTCAAGGGTTTTATGCCCCACATAACGCAAAAACGGGTTTTGCGCCGTAGCCACAAAATACTCGGGCATACGTGGCTTTTTGCGTTGTGCTTCTATTACGTCCTCGTCGGTTGGGTTTTTTAGCTTAAACAACTCAACGGTATCAAACATAGCTCGGTTAATGCCAAAGGTGCGCAGCATATCGTTTAGGCGCTCGGCATAATCGGTGGTATAAAAATCTAAGTGCCTAACTTCAAGGCTGTACACAAAATCGGGGGGCAGGCTAAGTAAAAACTTTTGCAATACCTCTAACCCAAAACGGTCGAAATTGGGTGGCAACTGAATAAATAAATTGCCAATTTTTTCGGTTAAAGGCTCCATTGTTCGCAAAAACAAAGCCATTTCGTTGCGTACATTGTGCAATTTGCGCTGATGTGTAATTACCTCCGGAAACTTAAAACTAAACCTAAAATGTGCGGGTGTATCTGCCCGCCAACGTTGTATAGTTTCGTTGTTTGGCAAACTGTAAAAAGTAGTGCTGCCTTCAACCGTATTAAAAATAGTGGCATATTGACGCAGTAAATGAGTGGCTTTTGTGTTTGACGGATACACATGTCCAACCCAATTTTTATTTGCCCATAACGGACCCCCTAAATAATAATTTTGTAGCATAAGCTGTAGATAATAAATAATGAATGATAGATAAGCGTTCTGCCCAAATAATAAGCAATCATTTAATGATACGACTTGGAAAAAAATACAACAGACTAATGATTAACAATCAACTTAATCACTTGTTTTTGTTTGCTTTGGGGTGTTTGTAGTTGCACAAAATACAAGCCATTTTTCCACAATTGAGTATTGATAATGGTTTTTGGTTGCGTAAGATTTTGCTTGTGCATCAATCTACCCAAATAATCGGTGACAGATAATAAACTGTTTGGTTCAAAGGTAGCACAATCTACCAAAACGGTATCGTTGGCGGGGTTGGGCGAAACGGTAAAGGGTAAATTTGGCGTAGGTGTGGGTATTAGGGCAGTAGCTATGCAATCGGGGATAATGGTTTGCAGCGTATCGGCTTGTGTAGGGTTGGCAAAGGCTAAGGTATACTCGCCAAATTGTAGGTTGGCAAGGCTTATGCTGCCTTTTTTGTCGGTGCTGCTACCTTGAGTGTTAATGGTGTATTGGGCGCTGGGTAAAGTTGTCCAGTCGTTTGCCGACGATGCACGGTATAACAAACGCAGGTTGTTTTCGGAGCCTGATATAAGGGCATTATCTAAATACCCGCCACTCGTCGAGTTGCTGCCGTTGTAGGTAAACACCGCCGAGGCGCTAAATGTGCCTGTTTGGTAGCCGCCAATGTGCCAATATCGGTTGGGCGATAGCTTTAAGTTGGGATTTGGGGTGTCTAAGCGGTCGGGCATTACCCAATGGTGCGACACATGCAGTAAGGTCGAGTCGGTGATGCTGCTTACGGTTACGCTCATTTTTTCATCGTCAAAAGCAATGGTACCTGTTTGTTTTAGGGTTAGATGCTGGTCGGTGGTGGCATCGTTTAGCAATTGATTCCAATCAAGGGCGGCATAAACGGGATAGAAGGGTAGAGTAGTAGCTACTTGTGTACAACCACCACTAACTACAAAAGTTTCGGTATAGGGGTTAAGTTGCGAGTCGAAAAAGGTAATTTGGATAGGTACATTTTGGTAATAATGTGGGGCGGCATATAGGCGTTGGCGCACAAATAGGTGGGCGGTATAGGTGTTATCGGGGTTAAAAGCCACTTGTGTCGAGTCGAGGGTAAAATTGGCAAAGCCGGCGCTAAATGCCCAATCGTTAAAAAAGTTGGTTAAATCTTTACCCGAACACTCACTCAAAAAATCGCGTAGTTGGTTGGTGGTGGTGTTTTTGAAGGCGTAAGTATTTAGGTATTGTTTTACGCAGTCGAAAAAGGCATCATCGCCCATATATCCGCGCAGCGAGTGCACAACGCTTGCTCCTTTGTTGTATACGTGGTCGCCGTAGGTTGCATCAAAAGGCACGCCTGCAACGGGCAAGTGCGCGCCGTCGCGGATATGTGCATATTGCATTACCTCGCTATTATTTTTGCGCATATCGTTGTTGTATCTATCTCGTCCATATACGCCCTCTAAAAAGTAGCTTTCGCAATACGATGCCCAACCTTCGTTGAGCCACATATCGGCGGCTGTTTGGCAGGTTACTAAATCGCCAAACCAATGGTGCGAAAACTCGTGAGCCATCAACTGATGCTCCCATGTAAGCGTACCATCAACGGCAAAGGTGGGGTAGGCAATATTGCAGGCGTGTTCCATAGCTCCGCCATTAAAAGGCACAACCACATAACCCACCCTATCGAATTTATAAGCGCCCCAAGCATCTTCAAAAACATGGAAGGCATCGGGCAGATGCACAAACGAGTTTTTGAGGTCGGTGGTATCGGCGGCGCGTGCGCCCAATTGTACAGGCACGGTATTGCCTGCAATGCTTTGCACGCTGCTTGTTAAGGTTTGATAATCGCTAACCGCCACCGATGCCAAGTAGGTAGGTATGGGTTGGCTCAATGTCCAGTGCCACGTTTTGGTGTTATCGGCATTGGTTAGCACATCTTGCAGCAATCCGCCACAAAAAGCTTTTCGGTTGTTGGCGGTGGTAATGTAATACTCAAAGGTGGCATGTTCCACAAAATTATCCACACACGGAAACCAAGCCCTGCCAAAAGTTGGCGGGTCGACGCCAATGCCTACGCCCAAATTATAGGCATAGGTGCTGGTAAAATAAAATCCACCAAAACTAGCTTGTGGCGGAATGCCGCTATACGTTACGGCTATGTTAATGGTGTCGGTAGGGTTAATGGCTTGTGCCAACGGAATGTGCAACAAGGCTCCATCTTGAGTAAAACTATTGGCTGCACCATTGTACGTAACCCCCGATACGGTAAAACCATCGTCCAAATCGAGGTTTATGGTGTTTAGGTTATTTATTTTAGGTACAATACGCAAGGTAGTTGTGCCCGATAAAGGCGGTGCTAGATTAACGATATTTAAGGCAATGCTATAGTGCAGCACGTCGAGGGTGTCGCTGCGGGTGCCTGTATTTTGGGCAGATGCCAAACCAGATAATAAAAAAAGAGCAAAGGCAGCTAAGGGCAAAAACTGTTTTAACATGATAAATGGTTGTGAATGGTAATGTTGTGTGGAAGTGAAAAGGTTTTTAGAGTTTGATAAGGACATTGAAAAGTAGTCCGCTTTATTTATAAGGCGTGGTCATAGTGAGCTTGTCGAACTATGGCAAGCTGGCTATGAGTGCCTTATTTGTTGTGAGCTAAAAAAATAAAAAACAACAAGAGACACAGAGAACACAGAGAATAAGGAGTTTATGTTCTTTGGTGTTTCCAGTACAAACTAAAAAATAACAGAAGCATAGCTCATGCACAAAAAATCTCCGTGTTCTCCGTGTCTCCGTTGTAAATTTAAAAAACAAACTGGTGTAATTTGAGTAACCATTTACTACTTTTTAATGTCGGCATCAAAGTTACCCAATTTACTCGTTTTGTTTGTACAAATGGTTACATAATGATAGGCTAAACCGTAGCTACATCTTGGTGTGTTAATGCGTTTAATTGATGTATAGCCGTTTCATTTCTTCTTTATCGAAGGTTTGAAGTAAAACTATCAATTTTGTAGGCTGCATAATTTTTTTTTTGGGTGTGTGAAGTAATACACAAAGTTAAGGCTAAGTATTTGATTATCAGTGCATTAGGTTGCATTTTTTTCAAAAAAAACAGCTTTTTAGGATATAATGCCCCAAATTTTTCTTTGCAATTCGCTCTATGTTTAGATTATCTTTGCAGCGACAAACAAAGAGCTAAATAAAAAGCAGATTTTGTGTTGTTGTAACAACTTTTGATTTATCCGTAATGTTGTATAAAAAAATATAAAAAAAGAGGTAACAATTGGTTGTAAAACAAGAATATACTGGTACAAACACATTTTATTCAAAAAACAAAAAAAATACACTCTCATGAAGTACATTTTATTACTACTCTCGTTGGTTTTCACCACTCATTTCTCGATGGCACAAGGCAACCGCCAAACACCTAAAACAACAGTGCCAACTAAGCCTTCAACGGAGGCAAAACCCAAAGTTAAGCCCACCAATGCCGATTTAACGATTGCCGAGTTCTTAAAAACGCCCAAAGGTTTGTCGTTGTCGGCAGAGCAAAAAGCCGATTTGGGCAAAATACCACCCCAAACCAAGTTGTCGGAATTAGTTGACGAATCGAGCAAGCAAAGTAATGCCGATAAAGGAAGTAATGGTCAGGCAAGTACGGCTGCCCGATATAGTTATACTGCCCATTATACTCTTCCTTCTTGGGCTTGTTGCATGATGGTTCCCCCCCGTGCTTGTTGCACCACCACTTACGATTGTCCTACTTTAAAACTCAATAAAGGAGCTGCGTGCAACGACAATAACCCTAACACCATAAACGACAAAGTGCAAAACGATTGTACTTGTGCAGGTACAGTTTCATCACCACCTACGGTTGTAAACAGGGTAGAAACGGCAAATGGTTTGAACATAAAAATTTACTTACAAGAGCCAGCAAACAGCACTAACCGCAAAGGTATTGTGGTAGTAGGTAGCGGCAATAACGAACACGCACCTACGCCCGGCTCATTAACAGGTGCATTAGAAAATGCCCTATGCCAAAAATTAGCCAACGAAGGTTATATTGCAGCTATTGTGCAATATGTGGTACCAGCCGTAGCATCTGATTATAGTAACTGGAATGCTGTTGGTGTGGCTATGGCTACCGATTACAACAAAGCCTTTAACGGTATTATTACTAAATATGGTGGTAGCCGTAATACATGTGTAGCTGCGGGCGTTTCTTTTACCACCTTTTTGCTGCTTACCAACATTGCTTATTACAACGACCTTGCCGACATAAAAGGCTTTATGGGGGCTTGTGGTGGTACAGGAACCGACCAAGCCCAAAACTTCAAAATTCCGATAGCCAGCATTAGTTGTCAAAATGATTATGAAGCTATGTATAATATAAATGGAGAAGACTTGGTAAACGCTATTACTAATCCAACCATAAAAAGCATGAGCAGGGGGCTAAGAGACCAAACATGTAGCGGACATTGCAATGGCGACACCAATACTTGGGTAAACTGGCTCACGGATTCTGTAAAACTATGGTTGCCTTAATAGCTAAACCTTTGGGTTGATAGATTTGGCACCCTGATGTATTTGAGTGATAAAAATACCCTTGCCACACAAGGCGATAACACCATTAACTTAGCTACTAACCAATTGCCACAAGGCTACTACGTAGTAGAGTTAAACGATGGTACCGCCAAAATGCACGAAAAATTAGTTATTGCAAGATAATTATCAACGGTTTATCAGCTAACCCCCAAAACACCCGTTAGCTTAGTGCGTATACCACACAATTATTTGGGTTATTAGTTGGTTGAGGGTTAACAACCCAAATAATTGTACACTAATACAGATTTACTGAACAACACCATTTTGTGAATTTGATTACTAACAGAATTTCAATCAGATGAAAAATTCAATTCGACATGTTTTCCTAGCCTCCTGCCTGCTGCTTATAGTAGGGGTGGTTGAGACACACAATCTCAAAGTACACAAAAATGGCTAAATTGCACAACGACCTCGATACCATTTTTGATACCGTACAAAGTAATTGCACCAGCATAGGCACACATTGGTGGTATTTTCTTCATTAATCCGATAAAACGGCTGTTGTAAGTTGAGCGATAAACTAACTTGCAAAAAACGAAAATTGAGTAACATTTTTCTAAAAGCAGACATATTGTTACTACAAACACATTTTATTCAAAAAAACAAAAAAATCACACACTTACCATGAAGTACATTTTACTTTTACTCTCGTTGGTCTTAACGACCCATTTCTCGATGGCACAAACGGGCAACCGCCCAACATCTAAAACAACAGTGCCAACTACCCAATCAACGGAGGCAAAACCCAAAGTTAAACCCACTAATGCCGATTTAACCATTGCCGATTTTGTGTTGCGGTAATAACTTTTGACTTATTATAAATATTACATAAAAAAAAATAAAAAAAGAGGTAACAATTGGTCGTAAAACAAGAATATATTGGTGCACACACATTTTTTGTAAAAAACAAAAAAAATCACATACTATGAAGTACATTTTACTTTTACTCTCGTTGGTTTTAACCACTCATTTTTCGATGGCACAAACAGTTGCAGGCGATTTTGATACCTCCTTTGGCAACAATGGCAGGTCGCGTACTAGTTTTTCGGATAGCCCCGATTTCTTATACGCCGCCGTAATGCAACCCGATGGCAAAACAATAGCCGTTGGTGGTACCGAAACTATTGTCGAAGGTGGCATTGTCACTTATCACATTGTCATTGCGCGTTATTTAGACAATGGCAATGTAGACCCCGGTTTTGGTGTAAACGGCATACAAACGCTATTACTTGACGAAGTAGGAGCGTATGCACTGTCTGTGGCACTACAGGCAGACGGTAAAATATTGCTTACGGGTACATCTGACCTTGGTGTTTTTGCAGCCCGACTGCACCCCGATGGCAGTTTCGATACTACCTTTGGCACAAACGGCTATGTTATTTTGGGTTCAGGTACTGGATATTCAATTTTAGTACAGCCCGATAACAAAATTTTAGTAGCGGGTAATGACAATAGCGGAAACGCATTTATAACCCGCTGTTTAAGTGACGGTATCTTGGACACCGATTTTGGCAATAATGGCACAAGTGCTACCTCTTATGTCAGCAGCTATAGCAATATTATTTTCGACCTAATTTATACCACAGATAACAAAATAATAGCGACCGGACAGAGCTGTAATACAGAGCAATGTGATATAATTATTGGGAAATATAATAACGACGGCACTTTTGATACTTCGTTTGATACCGACGGCAAAATAATACTTAATTTCGAAGCCGAAGGCTACGCTAGCAATGCTAGTTCTACCATTGAACTATTGCCCAACTATAAATTTATTGTTATAGGTAGCCGTACAAGTTTAGATAGCAACAGCCTATTTGTTGCCACGCAACTACTTGCCTTGCGTTATAATACAGATGGCACACCAGACCTTACATTTGGCAACAACGGCGTAGCAACAACCAACCCCGATTTACTAATAGGGCTTGGTAGTTGGGATTATACTGGCTTTGTTCAAGCCGATGGCAAAGTAGTATACGCCGGAACTGCGTCCAATAATGACGGTGGAGGAAAATCTATGCTGGCACGCTGGAACGCGGACGGTAGTACAGACAACACCTTTGGCAACAACGGCATTGCTTTATTTGATATACCCAATAGCTGCGGCGATGTATTTACAACTGCCCTGCCCTTAGCTAGTAACAAGATAAGGGCAGTTGGAACTGTAGGAGACATTTGGCAATATACGACACAATGTAACAACAACACTAACAATGGCGATTTGATGATAGCCGATATCAACGAAAATGGTAGTTTGGACGCTTCATTTGGCAATAATGGTTTTATAATAACCAATCTGAGAGGGCATTACGACCAACTTTTTCAACTAATAATAACAGATGGCAAACCAACTATTTGTGCCTCTTGCTACACGAAAAGTCCTTATAGCATTCAAGGGTTTGTTGCCCAATTTAATCCCGACGGCACACTAAACCCTAACTTTGGCAACAACGGTCATACAACTATTGGAAACAACTACGAGGCAGCACGTCCATTTAATATGGCTGTAGATAACAACGGTAACTTTTTAGTTGTGCATTTATCTGATGTGGCAGCTTTTGCCATGGCGCGGCTTTTACCCGATGGTTCATTGGATATTTCGTTTGGCAATAATGGCGAGGTAACCATAGCAAATACCCAATTAACACATGCTTATTGCGTAGCTACCGATGGCGACAAAATTACAATGGGCGGTCATGCACTTAATAGATTTGGCTTAGTACAACTTAAGAACAATGGCAGTTTAAACACCTCATTTGGCACAAACGGTATAACCATTACAGACATACCCGGTTCAGGCGACCGTATGTGGACACTCAAATATCTTGCCGATGGATCCCTGTTGGCAGGTGGCACAGCAGGCGGAAAATGGGTACTAAAACGATATACCAGCGATGGTGTATTAGACGATACATTTGATGCCACAGCTATTTGTGGGCTATTTAATGGGCGTATTTGGGACATTATTGAATTGCCCAATGGCAAAATATTAACCATAGGCTCGCCCATATTCCAAACAGCCTCTACTTTTACTGTCGCACAACTTAACCCAGACGGCTCGCCAGATACCAATTTTGGCGACAATGGTAGTTTTACAGTATTATCTCCATTGCAAGGCTATGCCTCCTCTATGGCAATTTATCCCGACCAAAGCAAAATTGTGATAGGCGGACACTTCAACGACACCGAACAACACAAAGTAGCCTTGGTACAACTACATGCAAATGGTACGTTGGACACCAATTTTGGCAACAATGGTATTTTGATGGGTGATACGCTATACTACCCAATTTTACCAGATGACTATGCACCAGTACGCCTTGCATTTACTGATGATAACAAATTGTTAGTAGCTTCGAGCCAATCAACAGCCATGCCTACTAATCCAAATATTGTTGGTGCCAGTAGCATTTATTTAGCACAATACCTCACCGAACTAAGTATAGGCATACTTGATGTAGAAGCGGCTGCCAATGCAGTTTATACCTACCCTAACCCACTACACAGCAACCAATTGACAATTGCCTACGAACTAAAACAATCTCAAACCGTGCAGATTGATTTATACGACCTACAAGGTAAGAAAGTAGCCCAATTGCAAAATTCTACTTCAACACCAAGCGGAAACCATAAGCAAAATTTTGAACTACCCGCCAACCTAAGCAACGGCATTTATCTATTGTCGCTACAAACCACTAACAGCAAAGTGTCGGTAAAAATAACGATTGAACGTTAATGGTTTGGCATTATTCAAGATAAAATATACCCTATAATCAGTGAAGGTACAGACCCATTGAGTGGTACTGTCAGGGACGGCGGCTTCAAAACATTTAGCCTATCGCCCAACCCTGCAAACAGCTTAGTTACCTTATACTACAGCACCGAAACCGAAACACCCTTAAACATCAGCATTATTGATTTAACGGGTAGAATAATTTTGCAACAAAATACCCTTGCCACACAAGGCGATAACACCATTAACTTAGTTACTAACCAATTGCCACAAGGCTACTACGTAGTAGAACTAAACGATGGTACCGCCAAAATGCACGAAAAATTGTTGATTGCCAGATAAAAGACACAAAAACGCTCAATTAAACGTATTAATTGGGCGTTTTTAGTATTTTTGCGACTATTTCATAGCCATAATGTTTTCGTAGAAGCTTGGCTAAACACAATAAGTACCAATTGAACCATTTTTACCTCCTAAGATATGATGTTTTTTAAATTTGCCTGATGAACAATAAAATTCAAAAAAAAAATTCAATCGGATATAGTTTTGAGCTAATGCCACATAGCCTAACAGCCAACAGCCCCAAACAACGCCCAAAGATAGCTTTTTTTTGACAAATGCACCTAAATAGGTAACATTATTTGTACTTAAGGGAATGTATAAAAGGGGTAACTTTATAAAATTTTGTGCATTAGCACGCGTATCAACACCCAATACTTTTTTTGTTTCAAAAATCATTCACAAACTATGAAGCACTTATCTACCTTACTAA
>JADKCK010000057.1 GCA_016718845.1 Sphingobacteriales bacterium | reverse complement strand
AGTATCGGGCAATTAAGTAACTTGCAAACACTGGATTTAAGCGTCAATCAATTTACTAACTTACCCGAAAGCATTGGACAATTAAAAAACTTGCAAACACTAGATTTAAGCGGCAACAAACTTACTAAACTACCCGAAAGCATTGGAAAATTAAAAAACTTGCAAGAACTCTCTTTAATCGACAATCAACTTGATATCTTACCCGAAAGCATTGGACAATTAAAAAACTTGCAAAGGTTGGATATAGAGGAAAATCAACTCACTACCCTACCCGAAAGTATAGGGCAACTTAACGACTTGCGAACTCTTTTTTTGAGCAACAATAAACTTACCACCCTACCCGAAAGCACAGGGCAATTAAGTAACTTGCAAACACTGGATTTAAGCAGTAATCAACTAAGCACTCTGCCAAAAAACATTGGTCAATTGCAAAACCTTACAATGCTATCATTGTACAACAATCAACTAAGCACCCTACCCGAAAGTATTGGGCAATTGCAAAACCTGCAAACATTAAATTTATATGGCAATAACAACGCCCTTACGCTGCCCAATAGCATCGGGCTATTGCATAACCTGCAAAATTTAGATTTGGAAAAAAATGGACTCGCGGTACTTCCTCAAAGCATTGAACAGTTAAACAATCTGCAAAATTTAAATTTGACGTTTAACTCTTTAAGTAGCTTACCTAAAAATATTGGACAATTAACCAATTTGCAAACATTAAACATAAGCTATAACAAATTAAATGCCCTACCCGAAAGTATCGGGCAATTAAAAAACTTGCGCACCCTGAAACTAACAGATAATGAACTTACCGCACTACCCGAAAACATAGGACAACTAACCAATTTGCAAGAATTATACCTAGATGGTAACCTAATCAAAGCCTTACCTCAAAGCATAAAACAACTCAAAAACCTCCAAAAATTGGTTTTACCAACCGGACTACCCGAACCCGACATACAAAAAATAAAAACGCTACTCCCCAACTGCGAAGTAATAGGAGAAGGCTAAATCATCATCCCAAAAACACAAACACCGCATACCCAGTACAAGGTATGCGGTGTTTGTATTTTACAAAGTTATTACACTTGTTTAATGCCACGAAATTTAAGTTATCAATAGGGTCGGGTTAAATCCAACAAGTTTTAGCGCCTATAGTATAAAAAATGGCGTATAAATGCGTACTTTTGCACCCCTTTTACACCAATTAATGGGTTGTTTTTCATTGTTAATTGTCTATTTATGTTCAATATTGCCGCCATTTTGCTTTTTGTTGTGGTTTTGCTCATGCTTTTTAGCTTAACCTACCTACTACCTGCCCTCGAAAAACTCAAAAATAAAGACAACTGCACCACCCCCAACGAACTAAACAAAGCCGAACAATGGCAGCAACAACTAAGTAACACCAATGGCTATGTATATGCCGCTATTGGTTTAACATTTTGTTGTTTGTTGTTTTTTGTGTACATGGCTACCAATGGCACCGTTTGGCAAGGGCATTTAATGGAGTGGTTAAACATTGTGGTGCGCCTAATGCACATTACCTTTGGCATTGCCTGGATTGGAGCATCGTTTTATTTTGTGTTTTTAGAAAACGCCCTAAACCGCACCAACAATGTTCGCGACGAGCTAGCTGGTAACTTGTGGGCAATACATGGCGGTGGCTTTTACTACCTCGAAAAATACAAAGTTGCCCCCAAAGAAATACCCAAAGACCTACACTGGTTTAAATACGAGGCTTATTTTACGTGGCTGTCGGGCTTTTGTTTGCTGTTGGTGGTGTATTATTTTAACGCCAAAGCCTTTTTGATAGACACCAACGTACTCGACATGGCTCCAACTACGGCTATTGCCATCGGTATAGGCTCGTTTGCGGGGGCATGGTTGCTCTACGATGGTTTATGTAAATCGCCCTTGGCAAAAAATACCCTATTGTTTGCTGTAATAGGTTTTTGCATCTTGGTAGGCTTTGCCTACTTTTATGCACATGTGTTTAGCGGGCGTGCTGCCTACATTCATTTTGGGGCGATGATTGGCACGCTAATGGCAGCTAATGTGTTTTTTGTGATTATCCCCGCCCAAAAAGCTATGGTAAAAGCTGCCAAAGAAGGCAACTACCTAAATCCGCAATTAGGCAAAAACGCCCTGTTTAGGTCTATCCACAACAACTATTTTACATTGCCCGTATTGTTTGTAATGATTAGCAACCATTTCCCAAGCACCTTTGGCAACCAATATCAATGGGCAGTACTATCTGCCATAACACTTGGCACTGCTGGCGTAAAACACTACCTTAACCTGCGCGAAAAACACCAACAATCGTTGTGGGTATTACCCGTATCTATAATGGTGCTGTTGGGTGTGGCTTTTGTAACCGCCCCTACGCAAGGCGGCGAGTGTAAAACAACCATATCTATTGCCCAAGTTACCGAAATTGTAAACAAACGATGCGTATCCTGCCACTCGGCAAAACCCACCGACGACGCTTTAACCGCACCACCCAACGGCGTAGTATACGACACCCCCGCCGATATTGCCAAATTATCCGACAAAATTATGCAACGCGTAGTTATTACCAAAACAATGCCCCAAAACAATAAAACCAACATGACCGAACCCGAACGCGAAATACTAAGGTGCTGGATAGAACAAGGCGCAAATATTAACTAACCATTTGATGTTACACGCTACGCTATTTTAGCGTTATTTAGGACACAGATTTTACAAATTAGATACAGATTAATATGTATTTTATTTGGTGATGTTACGCAGCCTATTCCAATAACAAGGTGTTTTGCATTTTTATGCCCAGTTTCCTATTTTGTTTCTTTGGGACCGGCATTATAGGAATTGGCGTTAAGAAATGGGCATAAATGTAGCGTTAAGAAAGATATATTGTTTGAAGCACGCCACACCGAACCAAGAAATAAAACCGACAAACAAAGTGTTTGGCGTGCAAGTTTATATCTTTTAGCGGAATGTTGCCCATTTTAGCCAATTACTATACAGCCTTGACTTTTTTGGTTACTTTTTTTGTCAAGAAAAAAAGTAACAAACTTTTAACGAGCCGAATGTAGTAGCAACCTAATAACAAATTACCCCCAAAGCCCCTTGCCACTTAATTATGTAACACCCCATGTGTAACGTGAGTAACTTATGCTTTTTGTTTAGATTTAGGTTTTAAATCAAGATTAAAGCACTTTTAAAAATCCGTGTCCTCTTGCCCGTAACATAAGTTTGCACCAGCCCCGCTTGACGCGGTAAATGTCTTTTTTGGGGGTGATGATTAGCACACCCTAACTCGACAAGTAGGTGGCACCCCCTTAGAAAAGCAAGTGCAGCCCCTCATCAAACGCCCTTTTAAACATACTATCAAAATGGTGTTTTTTATAATCCATAATCAATAATCAACAAATGCACCTTTCTTCTTTTAATCAACTCGACCAAGCAACAGCGGCGGCACATTTGTATACTTGTTGTGGCTCGTTACAATGGGTAGATGAGCTAATGCAACATTTCCCTTTTAAATCCGAGCAAACACTTATCACACAAGCCGAGCAAATTTGGTACAATCATTGCACCCAAACCGATTGGCTCGAAGCATTTACGCATCACCCAAAAATTGGCGATATAGATAGCCTAAAAACAAAGTTTGCCAATACCCAACACCTAGCCAGCAACGAACAGGCAAGCGTAACCCAAGCCCCCGACGATGTAATTGCAGCCTTAGCCCATGCCAACCAAACCTACGAACAGCAGTTTGGTTTTATTTTTATTGTGTGTGCCACAGGCAAAACAGCCAACGAAATGCTACACCTACTAACCGACCGCCTACACAATACCTACAACAACGAACTAGCTATTGCCATGGGCGAACAACACAAAATTACTATCATCCGCCTAAAAAAACTACTAAGCAATGCCAATTGGCAATGCCTAAAAGTTAGCCAAATAACCACCCATATACTCGACACCACCATAGGCAAACCTGCTACTAACGTAACTATTAAACTGCAACAAAAACAAACCTTAGCCAACACATCTGCCATAAATTGGGCAACCGTAGCACAAGGCATCACCAACCCCGACGGACGAATTGCCGATTTGTTACCACCCAACCGCATATTGCCAGCAGGCGCGTATAAAATGGTGTTCGATACGGGTGCCTATTTTGCAGCCAACCAAACAACAGGCTTTTATCCCGAAGTAGAGATACAATTTACCGTGTTCGATAACCAACATTATCACGTACCTTTGCTCATCAACCCTTTCGGATACTCCACCTATCGAGGCAGCTAAATAGCTCATCGTAAACAAATCACCATTTCGAAACGCATAATTAATAATCAATAATCAACAATTAGCAAACATGCACCTGTCTATTCCCAGCACTAAAAAACAACAGCTATTCGAGCAGTTACAACATGCCAATCTTGCGTTTCAACAGCGTTATCCCGGCGACCTACCCAACCGACAAGCTGTACATACCGTATACGGCGGAGCCAATTTGTTTAAACACGATTTAGCCATTAACTTAGGCAAAAAAGCCCTCGAAACATTTGAAACTTATGCCCCAAACTTTGTAGTCTTTGGGCAGGTGTTTCAGCTAAATGGCATGGCTCAACTCAACACCAAACACCAAAGCCCCGATGCCATTAGGCAGCAATACGAGGCTTTAACCACCGATGCACAAAAAAAACACCCTGCTCATCTGTCGTATCAGGTGTACCACAAGGTAAAACAAAAACTACAAACCGAAGCCGTAGAAGATTTTAGAATAGATTTTGAAGACGGATACGGCAACCGCAGCAATGCCGAAGAAGACGAAACAGCCCTAAGCGCCGCCCACGAGTTAGCCAAAGGTATGCAAAACAACACCTTGCCTCCATTTATCGGCATACGCATTAAGCCTTTTACCGAAGAAATGAAAGAACGTGGCTTGCGAACACTCGACATCTTTATCTCTACCCTTGTTAAGGCAACAAAAGGCAAACTACCCAATAATTTTGTGGTGATGCTGCCCAAAGTAACCATACCCGAGCAAGTTAGTACCTTAGTAGCTTGTTTCGAAGCACTCGAAGAAGCTCTAAAACTACCCAATGGGGCGCTAAAAATGGAAATGATGGTCGAAACTACCCAATCTATTATGGATTACGAAGGGCGAGTACCGCTGTTTGCCTTTATCAAAGCTGCCAAAAACCGCTGTATAGCTACCCATTTTGGCACCTACGATTATACCGCATCGTGTGGCATTACAGCTAAATACCAAGAAATGAACCACCCTGTTTGCGATTTCGCTCACCATATTACCAAAGTAGCATTGGCACATACAGGCATTTGGCTGTCCGACGGAGCCACAAACACCATGCCCATTGGACCACACCGAGGCGATAACCTAACTTACCTGCAACTGCGCGAAAACCGCGACACAGTACACAATGCCTGGAAAAAAGGCTACGACCATATCCGCCACTCGCTTTGGAACGGTTACTACCAAGGTTGGGATTTAAACCCCGCACAATTGCCTATGCGTTATGCCGCCGTGTTTGCCTTTTTCTTAGAAAGCTACGACGATGCCGTTGAGCGATTAAAAACTTTTGTAGATAAAGCCGCCCGAGCAACACTTATCGGCGATGTATTTGACGATGCTGCCACCGGACAAGGCTTACTCAACTACTTTTTGCGAGCCCTAAACAGCGGAGCCATCACCGAAGCCGATGTACTGCAAACCGGACTAAGCCTCGAAGAAATACGCAGCCGCTCGTTTAAATGGATATTAGAGAACAGAAAGAAATAGCTTTTTGGCTGCTAGCTTTTGGGTGCGGGCTGTCCGCTACGCCCCCCCCCCCTGGCCTGAGTGTAAAAAAGTGGGCTTGTGTTGGGCTTGTTACCTAACGCACTTTCTTATTTTCTTTTGGGCGATAAATGTTTGGGATTGATAGCAGGTAGCACCGAAAGCCGACAGCCAGCAGCCAAAAGCTGATAGCCAAAAGCTACATCCGTTTAGCTATTTCTTGCCAGTTAATTACTTTCCAGAAAGCATCTATGTAATCGGCGCGTTTGTTTTGGTATTTTAGGTAGTAGGCATGTTCCCACACATCGAGCATAAGCAAGGGTTTGCCTGTGCGTTTTACCAATCGTTTCATCAATGGGTTATCTTGGTTTGGGGTAGTTTGTATCCACATATCGCCTTTGTTGTTAGTTAATAGCCACACCCAGCCGCTGCCAAATACGCCTTTTGCTGCCGTATTAAAAGCCTCTTTAAATTGCTCCATCGAGCCAAATTTGGCATTGATAGCCGCTAACAACTTACCCGTAGGCATCTGACCTGTTGCGGGTGCCAAACTCTGCCAAAACAAACTGTGGTTATAATGCCCACCGCCATTGTTGCGTATTTTAGCATCTTTGGCGGTTACTTTTTTCAGTATATCCTCGATACTTAAACCCTCGAAAGGCGTACCACTTACGGCTTCGTTTAGGTTTTTGATGTAGGCAGCGTGGTGTTTGCCGTGATGTAGTTCCATGGTAGCCTTATCAAAATGTGGCTCTAAGGCATCGGTGGCAAAACCAAGCGCAGGCAAAGTAAAACTACCTGCTGCTGTTGTTTCGGGCGTTGATTGGGGTAGGGTAGGGGCGTTGCTAAGTAAAGTATTAGCCAAACCCGCATTAGAACTAACTAAACCGCTTAGGGTTAATAAACCAGCCGTTTTTAAAAAAGTACGTTTGTCCATGTTACAAAAAATTAAAAGTAAATTTGGTAAAAGAAAATAGTATAGCCTAACAAAAAACACACTATATTTGCATGACCGATAAGCATCTACTTAATTATTAAACACTAAAACGGGTTTTATTGTTTAGATTAAACAAGTATTTTGACTCAATTACTAACCCATCATCGCCCAAAAAAACAAACAAACATGAACACAACAAAAACCTTACTGCTAATTTTATCACTTGCTTTGCCTTGTGTTACTTTATTGGCACAAAACACCCAACAAGACACCCTCAAATCGTATACCGATAAGTATGGCAACAAAGTAACCGAAATAGCAGTGCCTATGGAATGGAAAAATGTTGATAGTGTAGTCAAAGTTTTTGCAGGAGGAGGTTTTACAGATTGGGTTGAAGTAGAACAAGCCTGCCCTACAAGGTCAGAGTATACGATTAGTATAGTGCAAACAATGTTGAAGCACAAAGGCTATTATAAAGGTGAAATAACAAACGACTTAAACGGAGAAACTAACCTA
This sequence comes from Sphingobacteriales bacterium, assembly GCA_016718845.1. Taxonomy (GTDB): domain Bacteria; phylum Bacteroidota; class Bacteroidia; order Chitinophagales; family UBA2359; genus JAEUUX01. The sequence goes on along the minus strand of JADKCK010000057.1, from coordinate 28,359 downwards.
GCAATTGCCAAATTTAGAAAAGATAATGGATTGCCTTTTGATTCAACCTTAGACTCGCCCACCCTAAAACTATTAGGTTTGGTATGGTAATAATAACATTCATCACCCCAAAAAATAAACAAACATGAACACAAACCTTCGTTTCCAAATTACCAACCCCTGCGAAGCCGCATGGGACAATATGCAACAAAACGACTTAGGCGGCTTTTGCCTATCGTGCAACAAACAAGTTGTGGATTTTTCGGCAATGACCACCGACCAAGTAATTGCTTTCTGGCAACAACCCGCAAACCACCAGTTTACTTGTGGCAGATTTACCCAAGACCAACTAAACAAAGGTTTTGATGTTGATGTAGCTTGGCATTTATCACCCTTAATAAAACGTGCCGCCGCTGTTACTATCATTGGCTTATCTATGGCGGGTTTGCCTATTGAGTTGCACGCGCAAAACACTAAACAAGACACCATCAAATCGTACACCGATAAATACGGCAACAAAGTAACCGAAATTGCAGTGCCTGCGGAGTATGGAACAGAAAGTTCTAAAAAAATGGTACGACTGGGTGGTTTAAGTAGTTGGGTAGAGATAGAAACCGCTTGTTTAGCTCCTATTTCATTTAATGTATCAGAAGTGCAAACCGCGCTGCAAAAAGAAGGCTACTACAAAGGTAAAATTGACAACGTTTGGGGCACAAAAACACAAGCAGCGCTAAATGCTTTCAAACAAAATCGCTCGTTGGCAGCTAATAACCAAGTAGATTATGCAACTTTGCATTTGTTAGGGTTGATGAAATAGTTACGTTTGCAACGTGGCGTTGCGCGTTTGCAACGTGACGATGCGCGTTTGCAACGTGACGATGCGCGTTTGCAACGTGACGATGCGCGTTTGCAACGTGACGATGCGCGTTTGCAACGTGGCGATGCGCGTTTGCAACGTGGCGTTGCGCGTTTGCAACGTGGCGTTGCGCGTTTGCAACGTGGCGTTGCGCGTTTGCAACGTGGCGTTGCGCGTTTGCAACGTGGCGTTGCGCGTTTGCAACGTGGCGTTGCGCGTTTGCAGAAAATCTTTACGTGCTTTGTCTTAATGTTTGTAATGTAATCGCTATTAAATAACGTACCAATCTATACAGCCCTTTTTGTTAAATAAACATCGTTTTTTTTGAGCAAAAAGTGGGCTATCTAATTGACAACTAAATACTTGTTTTTTTTTTATCATGCCACCCCTTCGGGGTTAAAAATACCAACGTTACCTATTTTCTATAATCATGCCACCCCTTCGGGGTTAAAATGCTGCTTTAAACCCCAAAGGGGTGGCATGATTATAGCCCAATGGTTGCACATCTTGTTTATCAAACCCCAACGGGGTGACACTATTTTTGTACAAATGTCAAAGTGACAAATTCGTACTTTATTTTTATTGTGTTACTAAGCAAACGAATTGCCAACATCGAACAACCAATATCCCCAAAAATAATTAATTACGCCAATGAAACGTATTGTACTTTACTTTTTCTTACTCTATATCGTAACCGCTTCTGTACAAACAAAAGCGCAAATGCCTACTTGCACAGGCAATCGTTACCTACAACAAATTTACGACAATACCCAACTGTTGCCCAACAAAGTATACACCAAAAACGACCCCGAGTTTTTTTTAGGCACACTAGGCGTCGAAACAGTTACCTTGCAAGACATGGTGATGGATATACGCCTACCGCCAACATCGGACACGCTTACCAAACGCCCCGTAATGATTTGGGGACATGGTGGCGGATTTTTGTACATCTGGGGATTAGACAATACCGTAGCAGTAGGTAGCAAAAACAACGACGACATACAAGCAGTAATTGATACCTTTGCCCGACGTGGTTTTGTAACCGCTAGCATACAGTATCGGCGTGGTGTTGATCCTACCGACCTAACACCCGCAAGCGCTAAACGCGCCGTTTGGCGTGGTGCGCAAGACATGAACGCCGCTATCAGGTATTTTACCGTAAATGCCAACAAGTTTAACATCGACCCTAATTACATTTTTATTGGCGGAAGTAGTGCAGGTGCGTTTGCATCTATCCATGCCACTTTTATAGACCCAAACGAAAAATTTGGAGCCGCCAATGCACAATACAACTTCTTGGGTATAGAGATAGCCCCCGATTTGGGCGACATGGACAGCCGACCTGTTGAGCGTATCACCTCTTTATCGCCCTACCAAACAACTACGGTGGCGGGTAATGTCAACTCGCTGCCCGCAGGTGTTATGTCGTGTTGGGGAGCTATTGATAACCTTAACCATTTTAATGGCAGCCGCCAAGCACCTACCATTATGTTTCATGGCTTGAGCGATGTGGTGGTTTTTCCGTATTGCAACGAGCCTTTTGTGGGATTAGTTACACTACCCGAGTTTTGTGGCTCGCAAGAGATGGCTCCCGTATTAAGCAACCTCAATATCTTAAACGAAGTACACCTCGAACCGGGGCAACCGCACGAATATTGGGGGGCTTTAAATGGTGGCTGGATAACAGGACAACCCAATGCCTACTTTAACCAAATTATACACAACATAAGTCAGTTTGTGTACAATATCATGAAACCCGCTACGCCCACCATTACGGGCAACACCCTTGTTTGTGGCAATGATACACTCACTTATACGCTGCCCATTATCAACAATGGGTATTATTGTTGGCAAGTTAGCAACGGAACCATCATCAACACCACCGCTAATACCATAACTATACGCTGGGATAACGCCAATGAACTTGGAACGATAGAAGCACGACATGTGTCGCAAAATGTGGTAGAGAGCAATTTGGCACAACTAAACATCAACATCACCCAAGCACCTACTAATGTGCAAATACAAAACGTAACAAGTAACAGTTTTGAGGTGATTTGGGACGGAACATCTACCCAAGCTTTTACGCTTAACTATAGGCAAACGGGCAATCCGTTGTGGAATACGGTGGTGGTAACGGGCAATAGTTACACACTTAGCAACCTAAATGCTTGTGCCAGCTACGAGCTAAATTTGGTGTCGTATTGCGGAAACAACCTTACTACACATACGCTCACGCTTACTACTCCAACGGCAGGCATTGTTGTGCCTGTAAAAGTGTTGCTACAAGGGGCATATAATTTGGCAACGGGTAGTATGCGTACCTATTTGCAAAATACCAACAACATACCCATTCATCAACCCTATAACCTTAGCCCTTGGAATTATAACGGCACCGAACAAGTGGCTAATACCAGCAGTTTCCCAAACAATAGTGTTGATTGGATATTGATTGAGCTACGTTTGGCAAGCAACCCCAACGCCATTGTGGAGCAACGAGCAGGCATATTAACCGCCGATGGTACAGTAGTAGAACCAAACGGAACCATTGGTTTGCGTTTTTGCAACATTCAGCCAAATACCAATTATAAAGTGGTGGTTAAACACCGCAACCATTTGGCAGTTATTAGCAGAGGTGTTTGGAACAGTAGCAGTCCAGAAACCTACGATTTTACCGACTCGCCCGTTAAAACCGAAGGGGGAACAGAGCAACAAGTAGGTATTGATAACTATTATGCCATGCGTGCCGGCGATTGTAACGCCAATGGCATCATCAATCAAACCGATTACAACTACTATAAACAACAAATTGGCATAGGCGGCTACAACAACGCCGATTGTAATTTTAATGCCAACGTAAATGCCACCGACTTTGAAACCATGCAGCCCAACTTTAAGGCAATAGCCCCTTTGGTAATAAGGTATTAAAGCATATCTCTGAACATGACCCGTTTAATAAAGGTTATTTTGTTAGCGTATCAAAAATAAATTTGCAAAACTCCAAAAAAGTTAGTAATTTTGCACCGCACTAATCAATAATTAACTGCTGTTACGCACAAGAGGACGCGGATTTTTACAGATTGGACACGGATTTTAGAAAATGATTTAATCTTGATTTAAAACCTAAATCTAAACAAAAAGTATAGGGCAATAAAACTTCCTGAATCACTAAATAATAATCCATCTTAATCTGTGCTTAATCCGTAAAATCTGTGGCTTAAATAACACTAAAATAGCATAGTGTGTAACATCAGTCAATAATCAATAATCAATAATTCATCGTTAACAACCCATGTCCGACGAACTAAAACAGCAACACGACCACTCGCCTGTTGCCACCATGTATAAAGATTGGTTTTTAACCTACGCATCGTATGTTATCCTCGACCGCGCCGTGCCTGCCATCGACGACGGACTAAAACCCGTGCAGCGCCGTATTTTGCACGCCATGAAAGAAATGGACGATGGACGATACAATAAAGTAGCCAACATTATAGGGCAAACCATGCAGTATCACCCGCACGGCGATGCCTCTATCAGCGATGCCTTAGTTAATTTGGGGCAAAAAGATTTGTTGATAGATATGCAAGGTAACTGGGGCGACATACGTACAGGCGACTCGGCTGCCGCACCGCGTTATATCGAGGCTCGATTGTCGAAATTTGCCAGCGAAGTGTGTTTTAACCCCGATATTACCATTTGGCAACTATCCTACGACGGGCGCAAACGCGAACCCGTTGACCTGCCCATCAAGTTTCCGTTGGTGTTGGCACAAGGCGTAGAGGGTATTGCCGTAGGCTTATCAACCCGCATTTTGCCACACAACTTTTGCGAAATACTCAGGGCATCTATCGATGTGCTGCGCAACAAACCTGTGGTGTTGCTCCCCGATTTCCCGACCGGTGGCATGGCAGATTGTAGCAACTATAACGCAGGCAAAAAAGGCTCGCGGGTGCGGGTGCGCGCCAAAATCGAAACACAAAACAAAACCAACCTTGTTATCCGCAACATTCCGTTTGGTACAACTACCTCGTCGGTTATTGATAGCATTGTAAAAGCCAACGATAAAGGCAAAATAAAAATCAAAAAAGTAACCGACAACACCGCCAAAGAAGTCGAAATTTTGATTGAATTGCCGCCCGGCGTATCGCCCGATGTAACGATAGATGCTCTATATGCTTTTACCGACTGCGAGGTATCTATTGCCCCCAACTGCTGCGTGATTGTAGATAACAAACCACGCTTTTTGGGCGTTGATGAATTACTAAAAATATCAACCGACCACACCCTGCATCTGCTCAAATTAGAGCTAGAAAGCAAATTGGCACACCTGCTCGAAAAACTACATTTTGCATCACTCGAGCAAATTTTTATCGAAAAACGCATCTACCGAAAAATAGAAGAATGCGAAACCTTCGAGGCGGTTATTGATACCATAGATAAAGGATTGAAACCCTACACCAAAAATTTTATCCGCGCCGTTACCCACGACGATATTATCCGCCTAACCGAAATTCGCATCAAACGAATATCCAAATACGACACCTTTAAAGCCGAAGAACAAATTCGACAACTACAAGCCGATATAGCCACCATACAACATCACCTAACCCACCTAACCGAGTATGCCATTACCTATTTTAACGACCTACTCAAAAAATACGGCAAAAACCGAGAACGCCAAACCGAACTGCGCAATTTCGACACCATACAAATACAACAAGTAGCCGTTGCCAACGAAAAACTGTATGTAAACCGCAAAGATGGCTTTATTGGTTTTGGATTGAAAAAAGATGAGTACATCTGCGACTGCTCGGACATGGACGACGTGATTGTTTTTCGTAAAGATGGCAAATATATGGTGGTGAAAATTGCCGATAAAGTGTTTGTAGGCAAAGATATTTTGCACGTTGATGTATGGAAAAAAGCCGATGAACGCAAAGTGTACCACGCCGTGTACTTAGATGGCAAAACCGGACGTAGCTTTGTAAAACGCTTTACGGTAACCGCCGTTACCCGCACCACCGAGTACGACCTAACCCAAGGCACACCCGGCTCGAAAGTTACTTACCTAACCATACACCCAAACAGCGAAGCCGAAGAAATTACCGTTACCCTACACCCAACCGCCAAAGCAAAAAATAAAGTTTTTCCGTACAATTTTGGCGAATTAGCCATCAAAGGACGCACCGCACAAGGCAATACCTTAACGCCTCACCCCATTAAAAGCATCAAACAAACAAGTGTAGGCTCGTCTACATTGGGCGGCAGACGCATTTGGTTAGATGAAACGATTGGCAGATTAAATACCGACGAGCGCGGCACACTATTGGGCGAGTTTGATACCGGTGAGCGCATTTTAGTACTCTACAAAAATGGTAGCTACGAGCTAACCGACTACGAACTAACCAACCGATACGAAATGAACGACATTTTAAGCATCGAAAAACTACTGCCCGAAACCATCGTATCGTGTATTTATTATCATGGCGAGAAAAAAATGTATTTTGTGAAACGGTTTAAAATAGAAACCACCACCACTAATCAGCGCTTCTTTTTCGTCGACGAAAACAAAACCTTTAGCCTAATCTACGCCACCACCAGCACCAATACCGCCGTAACCTACGATTATCAACCCGCCAAAAACAAAAAAGAAACAGCTAATGTTGTTTTAGCAGATTTGATAGATGTAAAAGGTTGGAAAGTATTGGGTAACAAACTAACCGAATACAAAATTTTAGCCGTGCGCCCCGCCGATACCACACAACCTACCGCCGCTAAAAAAGACGAGTTATTTTAAAAGGTAAAGGACGCAAAAAAACGCTGAAGATAGAATCATAAAAAATCCCCTTGTTTGGTATATACCAAACAAGGGGATTTTATGGAAAAACAAATCAATTACGGAAACGTAACACCTTTAAACTTAGTCACATCAACCAACGGAACACTAGCTCCATAAGCTTCGTTTATAGTACGTATAAACTCGTTGGCAACAATGGCATAACCACGGTCGGTTGGGTGAATACCATCTAAACTAAACGCACCGCCCGAAATAAATGCCGAACTAACAGCTACACCATCATACACCGCACCATCTTTAATGTTGTTTAAAAAAAAAGTCGGCTCCGGAATAGTGCGTGCCAATGCTTCTTCTTTAATGATGTTGTTAAACAAGGTTACTTTACCACGTATAAAAGCAGCCTCTTGTTGGTCAAGTACTTCGGCGTTGCGCAAAGGGTTATACTCGCTTAAACCATGTGGGATTATATTGCCACCAAAATCGTCCATACGACCAATAGTTGAGCCAGCAGGCAACAAAATATAATCGTTGGCAGTAGCCGGGCGAACAAGAACGCCAGTGCCAGAGCGAGCAGTAATCCAAACAGCTAATTTTTGGGTACAACTCGACGGATTGGTAACGCTATCGCTAACGGTGGTAAAATAAGGTAAAGCCGTAATGTCTGGAATAGTAGCTACTACACCTTTGGCACCATTGGCAGTTAGTACATCTAACAATGCAACGTATTTCTCTCTAAATTCATCATCATTCGGCGGAGCTAACAACTGACCAGGCGAAGATAAATCTATCTCTGGTCCTGTCATATCGCCCGCATGGTTGGTGCTAAAAGTTGGGTAACCATCCACCACCCGTAGCCGAGTAGCTTAAAGCATCGTTATTACCTAGCCAAAGGCTATAAAAAGTAGGATTAATAGTACTTACCGACTCCGACACAAAATCTTTGTAGCTTGTTACGGTATTGGCTAACATACGGTTAAAGAAACCATTAGACGGAGTAATGTTTGATGCTGGCGTTTGCGATGCTTTGATAGACCTGGCAACACTGCCAAATTGTTAAACGGTCCTTGTGCCGAAATATTGGCTATCCAGTTAGCATCAACCTCCGAGCGGGCAATAACTGGTTTGGTATCTACGTTACAAGGCGGTACGGCATTTAAACCTTGCAATTGCAATACACCCGAGCCATTGTCTGTCATAGTGGGTTGTTTAAAATCGCCGCCACCTGCTAACTTAAATTGGTTAGCCAATAGGTTAGCCAACGAGTTGTCTTGGGTAGCTTTGGTCATTCCCGAGCTAGTGTAACCCGATGTAATAGAGTTACCAACAGCCACATAACGAGCAAAATCGGCGCTGCCCGAGCTACTCTCAGGAGCAGCAATGTCGTTGCTACAACTATAAAAAGCGCTGCTCAACAAGGCAGCTATACCTAAGTATTTTATTTTAGAAAACATTTTTTTGAATTGTAAATTGTTAATAATAAATGGTAAATTAGCTAAACGCTATCAACCAAAAGATTAAAATGTAAGATTAAGCCCAATACCCGGAATAAGGGTACGAGTTTTATAGGTTTGGTCAAAGTTAGCTTCTACGTTAGTGGTCGTGCGTTCTTTACCATCAAGGTATAAAAACGAGGCATCAACCGAAAACATTTTAGCTATTTGGTAGCTAGCACCCACCGAAAAACCCGATTTTTGAGAATCTGGTGTCTCGGGCGTAACAGTTTCATCGGGTACTGCCGATTGGTCAATGTAAGCACCTGCTCTAACAGTTAGTTTGTCGTTAATACCTTTTTGCGCACCCAAACGGAAAATAAAAGCTCCATGATAATTGCGTGCCGAGGCTAATTCGGTATCTCCGTTTGCAGCACCATCGGTAAATACAAAACGTAGTTCATCGTACGATTTCCAACCAGTTTGGTCAACCTGAACAGACACAAAGTCGCGCTTGTCGTCTTTCAAAAAATAAGCCACACCAACAGCTAAGGTACTTGGTAAACCTACATTTAAATCAAACTTAGTAGCCGTAAATTTAGGTGCAACAGCCGCAGGTACATCAAAAGTAGCATCGCCATCGGTAATTTTAACTTTAGTGCCTGTGCGGTAAGTTAAGCCAACCGATAGATTTTTGATAGGTTCGGCATACACACCAAGGTTAAAACCAATACCGCTACCTTTACCTGCCAAGGTAGTACTGCCTTCGCCTGCACCATCGTACAATGGTATGGCTTTTTTGATAGAAAAATCGCCCGTTCCATAAACAAAGCCTACCCCTACGCCAAACTTGTCCATAAATCGGTAACTAATAGTAGGTTGATAAAAGATAGTTTTCAACTCTACCGCTTGCGTAACGTAACGACCTACCCAATCGCTCGGATACTCAATTCCACTACCAAAGGGCGTATAAACACCCACTCCAATACTAAAATTGGCTAATTTGCTACCCTCTTTGCCTAACGCCGAGCTTATATACGCCGAAAAAGGCGTACCAACACTAGGCTCTTTGGCAGATGTAGCACCTGTAGAGGGTTGCCTAAAATTAACACTCGAAAAAATGGGACTAAGACCCACATTAACGTGTGTACCACCCACAAAGCTCAACGCACCGGGGTTAAAGTAAATAGCCGAGCCATCAAGCGGTAAAGCAGCACCTACGTGCGACATACCCGTTTGTTTTTGACCCTGCAACGACACCTGAAAACCACCCGCCAAACAAGGTAGCGCAGTTAATAGGGTTACACTAAGTAAAAAATACTTTCTTAACATAATGATAAATTTGTTTGTTGTATTTTGTAATACAATGATAAATGGTTAATAATTGAATGATATAGACTGAAAAAAAAATCTTAGTCACGCCATAATACTTTGGTAAGCGATGCAAAGATACAATAAAAAATGACCAAAATAGGTAAAAAGCACACAAAAAGTTTTCAAATTGCTTTTTTATAGCCTTAAGCTAAAAACTTTTGCTCATTTTTTCAAAAAAACCAAATTTACGCTGTAAGTTTGCCTCTTCAAAACGCTAAAAATTACGTAATGGCAGAAATTCCTCCTGCTTATGCTTGTCAAACAAATTCAAAAACTTAAATCTATTTTCATGAAAAAGTTTTCTTTATTACTTTTCTTATTTTCGCTCTCTTTTGCAACCTTAGTAAATAGCTGCAAACAAGAGGCTTCTTGCACCGACGGTAAACAAAACCAAGGCGAAACAGGTATTGATTGCGGCGATGCTGCTGGCAAATGCCCTCCATGCGAAAACGCAGTTAGTTGCAGCAATGGCGTTCAAGACGGCGGCGAATTGGGCGTAGATTGTGGCGGACCCTGCCCTAATGCTTGCCAAACCAACCCCTACTTGTACCGATGGTATAAAATGGCACCGAAACTGGTGTCGATTGCGGAGGCTCGTGCTCGCCATGTGGTACTGGCTCTGGTACTTTTACTTGTGCCATAGACGGCTCGTCTTTTAGCGCTATTACTGCCACCGGCGTAGCCACAACAGGTGCTTCGCCTATTCTGATAATAACCGGCACAAATGGCACAAAAAGTATTGCTATTACGCACTCAGGCGCATTTGTTCCGGGTACCTACCCCGTTTCTTCGCTATCGCCTATTACCTACACCAACGGAACAAACGCTTGCCTAAGTACATCCGACGGCACACTTACCTTCTCGATATTTGATACCGCCACCAAAAAAGTATCGGGTACTTTTACCTTTAATTGCCCAATGCAACAGGCGGCGGCGGAAGTGCCGTTACAACAGGTGTGTTTAACAACGTAAGCTATAACTAAAAACACAAACGGATTTAATGCTAGCTAACTAATAGCTTTAATCATCGAAACATTATTGCACACTTCTTTGTATCAACACGCAAAGAAGTGTGTTTTTTTTGTAAATCCTCAAAAAAATTGGCTGTTGCGGTAACAAACTATAGCAACAAGCCCATATACAAAATAGCATTTGATACATTTAGCCCAAAATACTACACAATTATTACTAATAAACCAACAACTAACGGTAATGAAACCACTTTTTCAATCATTCGTTCTCTTTGTACTCCTCTTTTCGCTAAACGCACAAGCCTATAACAGCAACGGAACCTTAACCGTAAATGGCTTGGCACGTACTTTTGTGTTTCACTCGGCGAAGCAAATGCACCTACTGCCTCCTCTAACTTGCCACTGTTTATTATGATGCACGGCGATGGCGGCTCGGGAAGCGGTATAAAAAGTTATTGCGGATTAGATGCCATTGCCGATGCCAATAATTTTATCGCGGTATACCCCGACGGACAAATGGCTGGTAGCTCCCGAACTTGGAACCAATACATAGACGGTACCGCAGGACGACCCGACAATGCAAACCTTGCCGACGACCTCCCGTTTCTTGATGCCCTCATCGAACATTTTAAAACTACTTACGGCATCAACTGCCAAAAGGTTTATGCCGCCGGACATTCGTCGGGGGCTTTTATGGCTTACTATGCGGCTGTTGCCATGTCTAATAAAATTGCGGCTATTGCTCCTTATGCAGGCTCAATATGGTACGACACCAACGACCCTGTGTCTAATGATTACTATAATGCCAATTTCGATGCCAGCGTACCTGTTTTACACATTCATGGCACCGCCGACAACACCGTTAGCCCGCCCGCTACTACATGGAGCTAAGGGCATGGCTGGCCCACGCAAGATACTAACGAGTTTAACATCGCCCAAGAAATGTGGAGCTTTGTTAATCAATATACCCTAAGTGCTACTTGCCAAGCCGTTGAGCCACCACCTACCACAAGCGTTGATAACCGCATTAAAGTAGACCAATTTGGCTACCAAACGAATGCTCAAAAAGTAGCCGTTATCAGCAATCCGCAAATAGGCTATAATGTTAGCACCAATTTTATACCCGGTAGCGTGTACCAAGTGCGCTCATCGTTGGATAGTAGCGTGGTGTTTTCGGGCAGCCCTGTGGCTTGGAACGGCGGAGCTACACATTCGCAATCGGGTGATAAGGTTTGGTGGTTCGATTTCTCAACCCTAACAACCGAGGGTACTTACCACATCTACGACCCGAGCAATAACGTAACTTCTTACGAATTTGAGATAAGCGATTGTGTGTACGATGCAACGATGCGTCAAGCTGTCCGAACATTTTATTATCAGCGATGCGGCTCACCTAAATCTACCCCACATGCACATGCCAATTGGCAAGATGCAACAGCCTGCCACTTAGGTGCATTGCAAGACCACAACTGCCGCTCTATCTTAAACCCAAACGCAGCAAGCTCAAAAGACCTTTGGGGTGGATGGCACGATGCCGGAGACTACAATAAGTACGTCAACTTTTTGTACGAAACGATGATAGACTTGTTGCTTGCCTACGAAGAAAAGCCTACTGCTTGGGCAGATGATTATAACATACCCGAATCGGGGAATGGCGTACCCGATTTGCTCGATGAAACAAAATACGAATTAGATTGGCTACTGCGTATGCAACAAACCGATGGCGGGGTACTGTGCGTAGTAGGTGTACAAAACTATGCATCGGCAAGCCCACCAAGCGCCGACAACGCACAACGCTTTTATGGTCCCGCAACAACATCGGCAAGTTATACCGCTGCCGCTATCTTTGCCTTAGCTGCCAAACAATACAACAGCATTGGCAATACCCCCTACGACACAACCCTACAAATGGCTGCTATTACCGCTTATAATTGGGCTAATGCCAATCCAAATATCACCTATTACAATGAAAACATAGTGGCTGCTGGCGAACAAGAAATTAGCACCTACGATACCCAAGCTCGTAAGTTAGCTGCCGCTAGTGTTTTGTATGCCTTAACAAGCAATGCTACTTACAAAACTTACGTCGAGGCTAACTACACCAGTTTGCATCTTTTCCAATGGTCGTTTGCTTACCCCTTCGAGGCAGGACACCAAAGCGCTATATTGTACTACAGCAAACAAACAGGTGTTACCAATGCGGTTAAAAACAACATCAGAAACACCTACAGCAATAACCTAAGCACAGGCAATGCCGATAATTTACCCGCCTACACCAACAATACCGACGCTTACAGGGCTTATCTATCAGATGACAACTACACTTGGGGCAGTAATGGCACGAAAGCAAGGCAAGGTAGTATGTTAGCAAGTATGAACGTGTATGGTTTAGATGCTGCCAATGTCACTAACTACAACAATGCCGCTGCCGGATACATACATTATATGCACGGCATTAACCCTATTGCAATTGCTTATTTGAGCAACATGAGTAGCTACGGAGCCGAAAACAGTGTCAATGAGTTTTACCATGGTTGGTTTACCGACGGCAGCGCTTTATGGGATAGGGTAGGGGTTTCGACTTATGGTCCTGCCCCTGGATTTATACCCGGCGGTGCTAACCCTAATTATCAACCCGATGGAGATTATGTGGGACCTGTTATCTCGCCACCACAAAACCAACCTATCCAAAAATCGTTCAAAGACTGGAACACAAGTTACCCCCAAAACTCGTGGGAGATAACCGAAAACGCCATCTATACACAAGCATCGTACATACGTTTGTTGGCTCAATATATGTGCTGCTCGGTATCGCAAAACATAGTAATTGCTGGTAGCGAAAACGCTTGCGGCAACCAATCAAATACTTATAATGTAGCCGCAGTTGCAGGGGCAACCTACACTTGGACAGTTATAGGAGGCACTATCACATCGGGGCAAGGTACTAACCAAATTACGGTACAATGGAGCAACGGTACAGCAGGCATCATAAGCGTTGAACAAACCATAGAATAGCTAAACAGATAAGCAAGCATAATAAAACTGTATCGATTAGTATTTATACCACCGCTATTAGGGTTTTAAATCCTGATAGCGGTTTTTATATGTAAATGAGTACAAACATCAACGATACATTTATTGCTTGTGTAGCCGTTGTTTATCTCTCTATAAACAATAGGTAGTTTGGAGGTGATGATAAGCATTTTTACAGCCAAATTAGCACTATTAGCCGCCATGCATTTATTGTTTTCAAAAGCCTCATTTTCATCTGCCCAAACAATAAACAGGTTTTGGGTGATGATAGCAGTTTTTATACCACAACAAACAACACCCGCAGCGCAATTAGTAACGACCGCACGACAAAGAGCTATCATTTCTTGACATCATATTAAAACCGCAACGCAAGTATCAACGACCGCACGACAAAGAGCAGACATTGCGTCAGTCAGAGCGGACATTGCGTCACAACATATAACGACCGCAACGCAAGTATCAACGACCGCACGACAACGAGCAGACATTGCGTCAGTCAGAGCGGACATTGCGTCACAACATATAACGACCGCAACGCAAGTATCAACGACCGCACGACAACGACCAGACAGTGCCTCAGTCAGAGCGGACATTGCGTCACAACATATAACGACCGCAACGCAAGTATCAACGACCGCACGACAACGAGCAGACATTGCGTCAGTCAGAGCGGACATTGCGTCACAACATATAACGACCGCAACGCAAGTATCAACGACCGCACGACAACGAGCAGACATTGCGTCAGTCAGAGCGGACATTGCGTCACAACATATAACGACCGCAACGCAAGTATCAACGTCCGCACAACAAAGAGCTATTATTGCATTAGTGTTATTACGGTTTTGGGCGATGATAGGCGTTTTTGCACCACAACAAACAACACTCGCTATGCAAGTATCAACGACCGCACAACAAAGAGCTATTATTGCATTAGTGTTATTACGGTTTTGGGCGATGATAGATGTTTGGGCATTATATAGTGTCACCCCTTCGGGGTTTGATAAACAAGGCGCGTATCTATTGGCTATAATAGTGTCACCCCTTCGGGGTTAAAACGTGTTGATATGTGGCGATACGGCGATGTTTCGATGTGGCGATGTAACGATATGGCGATGTGAAGATGTGGTGGCATTGTTAGCAGCAATACGTTTATTGTTTTCAAAAGATTTATTATCATCTGCCCAAAAAATACTTAGCTTGTTGTATGTAACACACTTATTATAGCTACTCATCGCCCAAAAAACAAAAGCGGCATTGTTAATTTGTTAACAATTGGGTATCTTTACCACAACTGTTTGCTAATTATTGACACTAATAAACATTACTTTTTTATGCCTTATAGTATATGCAAAAACGCTGACAAGCTATTACAGCTTATCAGCGTTTTTAGTGATGTATGGGTGGGTGTTTTATCTAAACAAAGTAAAATTACCTTTGTAGTCGTATTCGGTTCCGTCTTTGGCACGCACACGTATTTGGTATACATACACGCCCATTTCTTGCTCGGTGCCTTTAAATTTACCATCCCAACCGTCGGTTAGGTTGGTGGTTTCAAATACCTTTTGCCCCCAACGGTTGTATACCTCAAAGGCTAACAAATCGGTGATGTTAAAGGTGGTTATTCTAAGCACATCGTTTGTTTGGTCGTTGTTGGGCGAAAAAGCGTTTGGTACTAACACAATACTCTCCGATTTTACGGTAATAACTACGGCATCGGTGCTGGTGCAGCCGTTGTTGGTGGTGTTTTGTACGCTAAAATCGGTGGTTTCGTATAGGGCAATAGTGGTGGGGTTGGCAATGTTGGCATTGTCGAGGCTTGCGACGGGTGTCCAAGCATAATTACTGCCGTTGCTGGCGTTTAGTTGTACTATGCTACCTTCGTTAACGGTTACGTCGGAGCCTGCATTTACTTGCGGGTTGGCAAACACCTTAAAGTAAAAATTGGTGATATTGCCCGATGCATCGGTGGCTTTGGCTACATAAATGGCATCTTGGTTAGGCACGGTAAAAGTAAAACTTGCGCCGCTGCCTAAACTGTTGGTGGGTTGTGCTGCATCTGCCCAAACAATACTACTAAAGTTACCACTGCTTACGTTTAAGGTTTGTTGAGCGCCAACATTGGCGCAAAGCGAGTCTATTTGACCATCGGTAATGTTGATAACCGTTATTGTTACCGAATCGGTGGCGGGGCAATAGGGGTTGTTGTTGCTGCTTAGGTAATAGGTAGTGGTGGTGGTTGGTGTAGCTGTTGGATTGGGTAGGGCAGGGTTGTCGAGGCTTGCGGCAGGTGTCCATGCATAACCATTTCCGCCGCCACCCGATGCACTAAGCTGTACCGAAGTGCCATTAACAATAGTACCGCCTGCACCTGCATCTAAGTTGGGCGTAGCAATAACCATTATTTGCACTTGGTAGCTGCCTAAAATGGTAGGATTGTCGCCCTTGCCTATATAGGTGGTTACGGTGGGTGTGGCTGTTACCGCAAAGTTGGCATTGGTGCTAAGTATGTTGGTGGGGTCGTTGAGGGTTGCCCAAGTAATGTTTAACAGGCTATCGGGCAGCGATAAGGTGGTTTGATTGCCAACAGGCACGCACAAAGTATCGGTTTGGGTGTTGTTATCTACTACCGTAATGGTCATCATGTCGCTTCCTTGACATTGGTCTACAACGGCTGCCACAAAATAGGTAGTGGTGCTTGTTGGGCTGGCAATGGGGCTTAGGGTAAAAGGGTCGTCTAAACCCGCATCTGGAAACCAAATGTACGAGGCATTAACCTCGGCGGTTGATTGTATTTGTATGCTTTCGCCTAATTCAATGGTCAAATCGGGACCTGCGTCTATGTCGGGGTTAGGGTTGATGAGGTAACGTAGGGTATCGGAGCAACCGGGTGCATCGTTGCGCACCACAAACAGATTAACAGGGTCGGTGGGCATAGTAAAGCTATATTGGCTACCGGTAAACAATATCTCGCCTGTAAACGAGTCTATCCAGTTGTAGGTTAGTGATGAGTTGTTGGTGGTTAGCACTACGCTATTGCCAACAGTGCGGCAGGTGGTATCGCCTTGAAAAATGCCTGTGCTATAAATGTCCGATTGGATAAAATCGGAGATACCCAAACCCAAAGCATTGGCAGTGTTGATGGTAGAGAAAGTAGGGATAGGGTCGTTGGGATTGTTGATAACGGTAATGCCGGGGCTGGTGTCGTGGATAATGTATAGCTTGCCATCGCTGCCCATTTCTATATGCCCAAGGTTGCTGCTACCAGGGGCGTTATAGCCCGTATAGGTTTGGGTGGCAAAGTCGTACTGATATATATCGTTGGTAACAAACCCAGAGTACCACAACGAGAAGTACATTTTAGAGGCATCGGGCGAAAACTCTAAACCATAAGGAGCATTGTTAAAGGCTACATTGCTAATGGTAGTAGGGTTGGCAATGGTGCCAGAAATGGCATCAAAATCGGAGACAAACACGGTATTAGAGAAAGCAAAGGCGCAACCTATTTTGTTGCGGTGAAAATCAAGTTCGCCGCGCCCGTCGTAGCCTGTTGGCGTTGCATAGTTTTGAATGATGGTTCCGGGTGTAATACCTCCGCCATCTATCCTAAACCGTTTAAAGCCTGTGCCACATTGGTAGCCTACCAACCAATACTCGCAGGTGCCAGGTATGCGTATCACCTCAATGCCTTCGCCAAAACTGGCGTTGTCTATTACGGCGTTTAGGTTGGTTACGTTACCTAATCCACCATTCAGACTCATATCTACTATTGAATAGCGCAAAGCAGAGCAGGTTTCGGTGTTATAAAAGATGTAGTATTTGTTGTCGTCTTCGGGTTTAGGGCAAACACATATTTCGGCAGCCGACGAGTTGGTTAAAATACCTGCCGAGCCACTCATTAAGGCTCCGTTTTGGTTGTAAACACCATTAGAGTTTACCCAAAAGATAACGTTGCCGTCTTGGTCTTCGTAGTGGGCAATACCTTCGGCAACGCCGCCAGCATCGGGTATGCCCGTTGGGATAACCGTAGGTGGGTCGGTGGCAAAGTTAAGCCTTGTAATGTTGGCAGCACTATTAAAATACAGGTTCTGGATAGCGGGTTGTGCTATTAGTACCTGTATGTTGCTTAATAGAGCAACAATAAAAAGTAGTTTTTTCATGGTGATGATAGATTATGAATTAAGGTTTTAGGCTGATGTTGGTTTTGTGGCTAAACAACAAAGTTTTGCATTTAGCGGTTATTGCTTGGCGGTGTTTGTGCGATAATTAGGGCTAAATAGCCATACATTGGCGATTAAAATGCCTAAGATAACTATGCTAAAAGATAAATAGCTCAATAAAAACACAAAGTTACTGTAAAAACAATTGCTAAACAATACATAGAGAGCTTTGTTGGCAAAAAAAAGAGAAAAATAGCGGCTATTGGTGTGTTTGTTGGCGATATGGTGATAGGGGTATTTTTGTTTGATAGCGATATAAGTAGGGCTATTGGTTGCAAAAAAAGGGTTTTGTTGCTTAAATGCGCCATTTTTATTACTCAATGGGTAAATGCAAGCAAATAGTTATTTACCCCCTAACGATAAAACTCAAGTAAAGGTAGCCTGTCTTGTAATCTAATCCAAATAAAACGCAAAAAAAAAGGTGTTTCGCTCGTTTTTTTTTGCGTATGCCTTATCATCGCCCAAAAAAGCAAAGCCGCCAGCAAGTTATTAGGGCTTGTTGGCGGCTTTGGGGTGGTTGGTAGGTGGGTTTTAGTTGTGGTTGATGGGCTGCGGGGTGGGTTGAGGGGGCTAATCGAATGTTATTTTACTATTGCCTAGTATCTGACCACTATTAACATCTTGCACTTGTACAAAATACAAGCCTTTGGGCAAGTTTTGGCGAGCAATGGTAATTGTTTGGCTGCCTGCGGCGTTGTTATAGGTAGCCATTTTTTTGCCGCTTACACTATATAGTGTTGTGCGGATAGGTAGCGTAATAGGCGTATTGAAAGATATTGTAATTTGGTTGTGTGCAGGATTAGGAAATAAGGTAAAGGTGGTGTTAAACGTGTTGTTAAGTGCGATAACATGGCTTTGATGAATCTTTCCATCAAAATCGGTGCTTAATAAGCGGTAGTAATTAATACCCTGCTTAGGTTTAGTATCTACAAATTGATAATTGCGGATATAGTTACTGTTACCTGCCCCATTTATGGTAGCTATGTTTGTAAAGGATTTACCATCGGTAGAGCGTTGTAGCGTAAAATAGTTGTTGTTTATTTCGGTAAAGGTTTGCCATTGTAATAGGTTGTTTTTTTCTTGTACAGTGCCTTTAAATAATGCCAACTCAATAGGCAATGCTCCTTCGGTAGGTAGTTCGTACACCAACATATTTTGGGTAGTATTGGTAACAACAGCCTCGTTTTGGTCGAAGTAAATGTAGGCGGTATTGGCAATATTGGTAGCATCGGGCAGGTTTGTTTGCGGACGAATGGCATACATAATAAATCCATGACTTGCTGCCTCGTTGGCGGTACTATCAAGCAAGTTAATGTTGTTGAAAGTAAATGTTACTAAACCATTATTGTATCGCAAAACCTCCATAGGGTGGCTGCTTGTTATGGGGCGAAAGGTGTTCCAATCTAAATTAAGGGCTAAGGTATCGCGAACAACTACGGTAAAAGCAGTGTCGTTGCCAGTGTTTTGAAAACGTATTGTGTAAATAAGTTCTTCGTTCATTAGGGTATAATTAGCATTGCCAATACCTGCTGGAGTAACTTGTTTGTCGTTGGGGTCAAAAGAACAAAGTACAACAGGGCGATAGCCAAAGCCATTACTCGATGCGTTTGTTCCATCTGCCGAAGCAAAATCAACAACAGCTATACTTGATAAGGTATCGCCAGTAGCATTGCCATCGGGCATTTGCCAACTCATGTTTATTTGCTGTTGCTGATACGGAGGGAGGTTGTCAAAATGCCAATATAAGGTACCATTAGCCGAGGTAGAATCGGGGATAGGGTTAGCGCTTACATAGGTCATTTGTTCGTCGGGGGTAAAGCGCACAATACCATCTGTAAAGCTTGTGCCTTCGTTGGCATAGATTAGTGTATAAGATACTACCGAGTTGCACCGGTTAATGCCTGATGCAACATAAGGTTTTACATCAACATTAAAAACATCGGGATAAATACCAAAGTTATTGTCTGCCATGGTTTCGCCTGCATCTAAAGTAATGTTGTATTGTGTAGGTGTGGTAGCGTGCCAATTGATAGGTGGGGTGTAATTTACTTGATAGGTTCCGCCTTCTGCACCAATACCATACTCAAATAAGCCATTTGTATTACTGTATGCAGTTAGGTTAATAGGTTGTAAATTAGTAGCTTGGTCATCTAAGGCTATTTCGTTAGTATCAAATAAACCATTTTGGTTAAGGTCATAAAATACACGACCTTTTATTTTTGTGTCGTTTAAAAAGTTTTGGTACCAAGCAATTTTTGCATCACCAGCAGAAGCAGATAAAATGTCAATATCATTATCATTATCTAAATCAGTGGCATAAACAGATGTTGCTGCATAAGCATTAGTAGTAATAATTTGTTGTGATCCAAAATTACCATTGCCATCGTTTTGATACCAGGCAATTTTATCGTCATATAAAGAAGCAGAAAGCACATCAAAATCGCCATCATTATCTAAATCAGCAGCATAAATACGGGTTACAAAAAACACACTATCTGTAATTGTTTGTAGTTCTTCAAAATTATCTGCACCATTATTTTTGTAGTAAACAATGGTATTGTTAGCATCGGATGCCAAAATTATATCCATATCGCCATCATTGTCTAAATCAACAGTATAAACAAATGTAGGATCATTGGCGTTTGTGCTAATAGTTTGTGGAATTTCTAAATTTCCTTGATTATCTTGTTTATACCAAACCAATGTATTATCACCAACAGAAGCCGAAATTAAGTCTAAAATGCCGTCATTATCTAAATCGGTAACATCAAGAAAAACACCGCCATTAGTAGTACTAAAAATAAATTGTTGACTACTAAAATCAGCATTACCATTATTTTCGTACCAAACCACATTATCAAGCGTATTGAGGGAAGGATAATAAATATTCCAGCAACTATATCTGCATCACCATCATTATCCCAATCGACAATGTATGTATTAGCTGATCCTTCAAAATAATCAATAACTTGCTTATTGCCAAAACTTCCATTTCCGTCATTTTCGTACCAAGATATTTCGTTGTAAATTTCACCAATAGTAGAAACTATATCATTATCCCCATCTCCATCTAAGTCAGTAGCGTAAACAAATTTTGCAGAGGGGGCATTAGCCGTAATTATTTGCTCTGCACTAAAATTATTAGCACCATTGTTTTCGTACCAAGCAATTTTATTATCGCCATCAGAAGCCGAAAGTACATCAATATCTCCATCATTATCTAAATCAGCAGCATGAACGCATCTTGCACCAACAGCATTTGCATTAATAATTTGTTGCTCGCCAAAAGTTGTTTGGGCTTGCGCATAATAACTGCAGTTATAGCATAAAATAACAACAACAACAACAATATGCTTAACATCCGCAAGAAAAATTGAAGAACTAGTCATAACGCGAGTATTTAATTGGTTAAAAACTAAAACTATTACGGCAACAAAAGTACTAATTGTTTTGTACTAATCCAAATAAAACACAAAAAAAAGGTGTTTTGCTTGTTTTTTTTTGTGTATGCCTTATCATCAACCAAAAAAGCAAAGCCGCCAGCAAGTTATTAGGGCTTGTTGGCGGCTTTGGGGTGGTTGGTGTGTTTAGCCCCCCTCCAACTCCTTCCTACAGGGGGAGGGTTGAAATACTAATTTGTACCCAACAGCATTAAGTTGAGCAGTTATTAAGGGCTATTCGTTATTGTCAACAATCATTTCTTTTTTAAACGACACTACCGCCTCGTATTCTTTCTCAAAGTCGTGGAGGTATTGCAGTTGCGTTTGCTTGTTGATGCCCAAAACTTTGGCTAACTCGTCGAGCAGTAAAAAGTAGATGTCTTCTAATGTTTCGCGCTCGAAGTATAGCCTACCGGTGCGGCGTATTAAAAAGTCGCAGAGGTTAGTTACCATCTCGTATTGTATGCCGTAGTGCAGCTCGGCAAGTAGCAGGCGTTTGTTGGGCGATAAGCGGGGGTGTTGGGTAGCTAAATCGTCGTAGAGTTGGCATATAATTTCGGTGTTGCTGCCATATTTATACACCAAGGCGGCTATTTGTGCGGTATTAAATTGGTCGGCGGTGTATTTAGTTACTAAGGTGCTAATGTAGGCAGGTATTTTGTCGGGGTGTTTAAAGTTGCCACCCGAAAAAGTAATGGTATCGGTACTGCAAACCTCAATGGGGCGGGCTTGTTCTTTGTACAATTTTTTCACTACCTCGTCAACTACTCGTTCAGCCATTTTGCGGAAACCCGTTAGCTTGCCCCCAGCCATCGAAAACAAGCCGCTTTTAGACACAAATATCTCGTCTTTGCGCGATAACTCGGACGGCGACTTGCCTTCTTCGTGTATCAAGGGGCGTAAGCCTGCCCAGCTCGATTTAATGTCTTTTACCGTTAGCTTAACCGTAGGGAACATGTCGTTAAGGGCATCTAATAGATACACTACATCGTCGGGGGTAACTTGTGGGCGTTCTGTTTGGTCGTGGTAGTGTGTGTCGGTGGTGCCAACATAAGTGGTGTTGTCTTTGGGTATAGCAAATATCATACGTCCGTCTTTTACGTCAAAATATACTGCTTCTTTTAGAGGCAGACGCTTGTATGCAAAAACCAAATGTACACCTTTGGTAAGCTGCAAATGTTTGCCGCGTACAACATCGTCTTTGCTGCGCACTTCATCAACCCACGGACCAGCAGCGTTGATAATAGCTTTACCATACACATTGATAGACCTGTTGGTTAATAGGTCGGTTACTTTAATGCCAGTCATCTTGCCTGCCTCGTTGTAGTGAAACCCGCTTACAGTGGCGTAATTTATTGCCTGATTGCCGTATTCGGCGGCTGTTTTTAGTACTTCTATGGTTAGGCGTGCGTCGTCGGTTTGGTATTCCCAGTATAATCCGCCGCCTTCTAAAATGTCGGTGCGCAGTAGTGGCTCCATAGCAGTTACTTCTTCGGGGGTGTGCATGGTGCGGCGTTCTTTGCTATCAACACCTGCCAAAAAGTCGTAGACATATAAGCCTACCGATGTGCCATATTTACCCAACGAACCCTCGCGGATAATGGGCAGCAGCATTTGACGAGGGCGAACAATATGAGGGGCGTTTTGGTAGATGATGGCACGTTCTTGTCCAACTTCGCGCACCAAACTTATTTCGAGTTGTTTAAGGTAACGCAATCCACCATGAATTAACTTGGTTGAACGGCTACTTGTGCCGGCTGCAAAGTCTTGCATCTCGAACAAAGCAGTACTTAACCCACGCGAAGCAGCATCGAGGGCAATGCCCGCACCGGTTATGCCGCCGCCAACAATCAACAAATCGAAGTGTTGATTGTCGAGGCTGTTAAAGGTGGCGTTGCGTTGTAAGGCAGATAAAGAGGGGGCTGTTTTCATAAACTAAACTTTTAAAACGGTAATGGTTAAAACAATTACAGCGGTAATGCGGCGTGGCTGTAATAGGTAATAAATAGGCGCTAACAAAGGTACAAAGGTAATACTTTTGTAGCAAAGGTGCGCTATGTGCTATTATTTAAAAATAGGCTTGTTGGCGTATACAATGGGTGTATTGTATTTGCTAACAAGCCTATTGGGCAAGGACAGTCAAAATTTGGTGGAATATCGGCACATTCTAATGAACAAGAACCAGAAACATAAATTGGAAATACTACAGAGATATTTCCAGAATTTGCCACCATAGCTACATTTATGTCTTGTGGGTTGATAACACAAGGTCATTCGGCAATGTTTAAAGAAACGTTTGCCGTTGATGTGCCATAGTTGGTGATAAGGTTGTAGCTAAAGTTCCAAGGAGTGTATAGGGTATAATCGGGGTTAGGTGTAAAAAGGGCAGTGCCATCGGCATTAAAGGTTATTGAACCGTGTTCGCTTACACAAGTATTGCCACTGCAACCCAAACCCACCGCTTGAATGGTAAAGTTACCGCAAGGAAAATCGTTTTCGATTAAGTTAAGGGTATACTGACCGTCGTTGGTTACTTCAAAGGCATCATCAACGGCTAAACCGCAGTTGGTTTCGGTGGCATTGCTTGTGTAGGCAACTAACTCCACCTCGTGTGTGCCGGGTGTGTTAAAGGTATGTGCGGGATTGCTGTCGTTGCTTTGTGTGCCGTCGCCAAAGGTCCAGTTGTAGTTGGTGGCGTTTTGCGAGGTGTTGTTGAAGTAAACGGTTTGCCCTTGGCAGATGTAAAGCGTGTCGGTGGTGGTGGGGTAGGTGTTGAAGGCGGCAGTGGGTGGAGTGGTGGCGGGCGGAGGAAGGTAAGACAAGAGGTTTTCGTACCATGCTACTTTGTTGTCGTCATACGAGGCAGAAGCAAGGTCTAAGTCTCCGTCGTTGTCTAAATCGGCGGTGGCTATGGATTGTATGTAGTTGATGTTGGTGGTAATTATTTCTTCGGGGGCAAAAGTGCCGTTGCCGTTGTTGCTAAACCACACTATTTTATCGATACCACTACTACCAAATTCATTAGAAAAGGTATAAGCAGAAATTACATCTACATCTCCATCATTATCTACATCTACGGCTAATACTTTTGCGGCATACAAAGCTTGGTTGGATATGATTTGGGAATCGCCAAAAGTATTATCACCATTGTTAGGTATCCATGCTACTATATTATTGCCTGTCCAAATTATGTCGGTGTTGCCATCGTTATTAAGGTCGGTGTTGTAAATATCTTTAATGTATGTACCAGCTATTATTACATGTTCTTCTGTTGCAAAAGTACCATCGCCATTATTTTTGTAGTAAAATAGATTAGCATTATAGTAATAATCATACAGTATGTCTTTATAGCCATCATTATCTAAATCGGTGGACTGTATGTTAACTATATTACTAGCATTAGATTCTATGCTTTGTGAGGTTGTGAAATTACCCGCACCATCGTTTAAAATACACCTAATAGTAGCAGCGCCATTATTTGCAACTAAATCCACATCACCATCATTATCCAAATCACTGATGTTAAAGTCGCCCATATAGTAAGAGGAGTAATACGTATTATGAAAGTTAACAAAATTACCTTCACCATCGTTTTCTGCCCAAAAGATATACCTATCTCCTTCCCACCCATCAGATATAAAAACACTGTACACTACATCTACATCGCCATCGGTGTCCATGTCGGCGGTATAAACTAAGCTGGCATTAACAATGTTGTTAGTAATAAGGCTTGGTTCGTTAAAGGTATCATCGCCCTTGTTTTTAAACCACACTAATTTATTGGGGTAGAGAGAAGCAGAAACAAGGTCGGTAAAACCATCGTTGTCTACATCGGCGGTGCAAACAACTCCGGGATTAGTTAGCTGCGTTTGGATAACAATTTGCTCTTCGCTAAAATTAGCTGCACCATCGTTGGTATAAGTAGCAATTTTATTATCCTGATAAGAAGCAGAAAGTACATCGGCATCGCCATCGTTGTCTAAATCGGTGGCGTAAACAGCGGTTGCCCAATTAGCATTAGTAGTAATAATTTGTTGGGTGCCAAAGTTGCCTGTACCATCATTTTGGTACCAAGCAATTTTATTATCATAGTTAGAAGCCGAAAGTACATCGGTATCGCCATCGTTGTCTAAATCGGTGGCATAAACAGTGTTTGCCCCATTAGCATTGGTAGTAATAATTTGTTGGGTACCAAAGTTACCAGCTCCATCGTTTTGGTACCAAGCAATTTTATCATCATCATCAGAGGCAGAAAGTACGTCGGCATCGCCATCATTATCTAAATCAATGGCATAAACAGACCTTGCTAAATTAGCATTGGTAGTAATAATTTGTTGGGTGCCAAAGTTTCCTACACCATCGTTTTGGTACCAAGCAATTTTATTATCATAATAAGAGGCAGAAAGTACATCGGCATCGCCATCGTTATCTAAATCGGTGGCATAAACAGACCTTACTAAATTAGCACTGGTAGTAATAATTTGTTGGGTGCCAAAGTTTCCTGCACCATTGTTTTGGTACCAAGCAATTTTATTATCACTTAAAGAAGCAGAAAGTACATCTGCATCGCCATCGCCATCTAAGTCTGTAGCATAAACAGACCATGCCCCATTAGCATTGGTAGTAATAATTTGTTGGGTGCCAAAGTTGCCTGCACCATCGTTTTGGTACCAAGCAATTTTACTATCATTTTCAGAAGCAGAAAGTACATCGGCATCACCATCGCCATCTAAATCGGTGGCGTAAACAGACCTTGCTAAATTAGCATTGGTAGTAATAATTTGTTGTTCCCCAAAATTGCCTGTACCGTCGTTTGCATACCAAACAATTTTATTGTCACTAAAAGAAGCAGAAAGTACATCTGCAAAGCCATCGCCGTTTAAGTCAGTGGCGTAAACAGCGGTTGGGCTGATAATAAATTGGGTTAGGGTGTTTTGTTGCCCAAACAAGGGAGTGGGTATTTGGGCTTGTGCGGTGTTGGGGGCTGCCAAACAGAGCATTGGTGCCAATTACGAGGAGGTAAAAACGGGCAAAGGGTGGCTTTGCGCTAGGGCGTTTTGTACATCATAGTAGTACGTTTTTAAGTTTTGGAAGGATAGAGTTATTAGTTGGTTACGGTAATGCAAACTTGGCTTGTAGCAATAGGTACTCCGTTGGCATTGCCTATTACGTAGTACTCAAAACAATCGGTGCCAATAAACCCTGGGTTGGGTGTATAGGTGGGGCTCATTGGCTCGAAAGGGGCATAAGTAATTGTACCATAATTAGGCTGTTGATAAGTTAGGTAGTACTCGGGCAAGCCGTTACAACCAAGTACAATGTCGTTATTAGACACGCCGCCTAAACTGATAGATGTATTGGGTGGTGCAATTGTTAATTGGTCGGCTTGTAGGTTAATAATGCAATTAGCACCTACTAATAGGCATACTTGTGCGGTGTCGCTGCCCAACGAAGTAGTAACTACATAGCTAAAGCAAGTTTGCCCAATAAAAGCGGCATCTATACTGACGTAAACAATAGTATTGTAGCCATTAACAGCAGCTACTCCGTTGCTTGGGTAGGTTAATAAGCTTAGTTGATAATCGTCGGTGCAAATTATATCGTTGTCTAATACAGATAAGGTAACGGCATCGCTGAAGTCTACCTCAAAAGTATCGTCGATAGTAGTAATGCAAGGGGCTTGGGTTGTTATGTTGCTTGCTACCAAAGCTACCTCGTGTGTGCCGGGTGTGTTAAAGGTGTGTGCGGGATTGCTATCGTTGCTTTGTGTGCCGTCGCCAAAGGTCCAGTTGTAGTTGGTGGCGTTTTGCGAGGTGTTGTTGAAGTATACGGTTTGCCCTTGGCAGATGTAAAGAGTGTCGGTGGTGGTGGGGTAGGTGTTAAAACTGGCAGTGGGTGGAGTGGTGGCGGGCGGGGGTAGGTAAGTTAAAAGGTTTTCGTACCATGCTACTTTGTTGTCGTCATACGAGGCAGAAGCAAGGTCTAAGTCGCCATCATTGTCTAAATCGGCGGTGGCTATGGATTGTATATTGTCGATGTTGGTGGTAATTACTTCTTCGGGGGCAAAAGTGCCATCGCCATTGTTGCTAAACCATACTATTTTGTTAGCGCTAGTAGCCGGATAGTTACCTGAGTATCTGGAAGCAGAAAGCACATCTATATCTCCATCGTTATCTACATCTACGGCTAATACTTTTACGGCATAAGCAACTTGGTCGGATATGATTTGAACATCGCCAAAAGTATTATCACCATTGCTGGGTATCCATGCTACTATATTATTACCTGTCGAAAGTATGTCGGTGTTGCCGTCGTTGTTAAGGTCGGCGGTGTAAATAGCACCTACAAAATCAAGACCTGTATCAATATATGATTGAGGGGTAAAAATACCAGAGCCATTATTTTTGTACCAAATTATACTATTGTTAGTAGAAGATACAAATAGTATGTCTTTATAACCATCATTATCTAAGTCAGTAGCGTTAAGCAATGGCGAACTATAAATTGCGGTTGCTACAATTTGTGGACTAGTAAAATTACCTGTACCATTGTTTAAGCAGTAGCTAAGTGTTCCGTTGAAGTGTCTAAATAAATCTACATCGCCATCATTATCTAAATCGGCAATGTTAAAATTAATTATAAAGTTAGAGCTGTAATAAGTATTGTGAATGTTATAAAGTTGCCTATACCATCATTTTCTGCCCAAAATATATGGTCGTCAACATTCCAACACCTCAGTAACTCAAAACAATGTACACTATATCTGTATCTCCATCGGTGTCCATGTCGGCGGTATAAACTAAGCTGGCATTGCTAATGTTGTTGGTAATAAGGCTTGGCTCGTTAAAGGTATCATCGCCCTTATTTTTAAACCACACTAATTTACTGGGACCATCAGCGGCAGAAACAAGGTCAATAAAACCGTCATTGTCTACATCGGCGGTGCAAACAACTTCGGGTTCAGTTAGCAGTGCTTGAATAACAATTTGCTCTTCGCTAAAATTAGCGGCACCATCGTTGGTGTAAGTAGCAATTTTATTATCACCAGCAGAGGCAGAAAGCACATCGGCATCGCCATCATTGTCTAAATCGGTGGCGTAAACATCGCTTGAATAACCAGCATTAGTGGTAATAATTTGTTGGGTGCCAAAGTTGCCTGTACCATCGTTTGGGTACCAAGCAATTTTATCATCATTTTGAGAAGCAGAAAGTACATCAACATCGCCATCGTTATCTAAGTCGGTAGCATAAATTGA
>JADKCK010000056.1:15000-25517 GCA_016718845.1 Sphingobacteriales bacterium | reverse complement strand
TTGATAATAAAATTGGTAGCTGCACGGCAATTAGGCGCGCTAGAACAGTTGCCGCATAGAAAGTATAAGTACCGCGTAAGGTATTGGTTAAACTGCTATATGGTGCGCCTGCTGCAATTACTTCGGCATCGCCAACTGGATTAAAGGGCGAACCTGTTTGTACGGGAGTGCCACCAGTAGCTGCGGTGTACCATTGTAGAGTGCCTGGGGTAGTTGTAACCGGAGAGATAGTAGCACTTGCCGGACCTGTAAATGTCCATGCGTAAGCACGATTTGCACCAGATGCTGCATATTCGGTAGTTATTAAATAATAGGTTATACCCGTTGATAAGATAGCTGTAAGCAGTGCATCGTCAGCACAATTGCCACCTGAATTACCATCATCGTCTGCTATAATAAAATTAGCTGGTACGCCACAAGGAGCAGAATCGCTAAATGCGTTTCGATACAATGATGCGTGTCCGTCCCAATCAGTACCTGGTGTACACATATTAAGAGAATAAGAACCATTGGCTGATACAGTGAATGTGAAAATATCATAGTATTCACTATCGGTAGCTGTTGCAGTACAAGTAGTACCTCCAGCATTTCTAGTCCACCTTGCATCAGCAGTTGTTAAAGTTCCTGAATTGAAGGTTGCTCCTTGTGCAATAGGGGCTCCTTGGGCACCGCGACATCAGGCAAACCCACACTCAAAGGTATCACTCCCGCCAGCACAGATAGTTGCTTGTGGTTACTGGTAATTGGAGCTGTAATTGTGCGAGGTCCAGCGGCTGTTGCAGTACAACCACTAACGGAGATAGAGAAGTTAGTATAAGAACCTGCTCCAAGGCCTGTTAATGTAGCAGCATTGCTGGCTACAGCTATAGATGCAGTAGCAGGCGTACCGTCTTTTTGATAAGATAGGGTGTAGGTACCATTGGGTACATTGGTAAATGTAAGTGGAATAGTGCCATCAGTACCGCCACAAGCGGTTACATTGGTAGCAGTACCAAGTGTCATGGTTGGTCCACCCGAAATAGTTACCACTACATCTTTTGTACAGGTTCTGCCATTAACTGTCCAAGAACCCGTGTAGGTTGTTGTGGCAGAGGGTGTAACTGCTTGTGGGTTAGCTGTACCGACCAATGTGCCGCCAGCTCCGCCAGTGTACCAGCCATTAAAAACAACGGTAAGTGGTACGGGCTGGAATGTAGTGCAATCTAAATCTGTTGGTGTTATGCCTGTCCAGCTCTGCCAGTTTCTGCCAGGTGTTGTGAATGCCACAGCACCGTCACCTGCTTCAACGCCTTGTGTTGCATTACTGGGGTCTGACCAACCTGTACTAAACGTAGTAGGAAGTGTTGAAACTATAGTATTAATGGCATTTGTGCCTTCTGTCAATACAATTTGGAAAGTTACCTCTTCTGTATCAGGGGCATTACAACCACCTTCATACGGTTCAATATTAGTCCAAGTAACCACTAATTGTCTGTTAGGAGCAGTACCTATGGTTTTATAGGTTACGGTGCCTCCACATGTAGGGTTTAGGTCTGTATATAATCCCGCTATATAATTATTAGGCAAGGTTGTTCCATTAGGGATAGTTACGGCTGAATAACCCAAATAATTACCATTCACATCTGACCCTGGTGCATCAAACGAAATAATACCGTTAGAATGTAGGTTAAATGTAGTATAAGTTGTACCGAAGAAGTTAAAGGTAAATCCTATTGGCAAATCTAATTCACTATCATCATCTGTTAAAGTAACAGCTGTTGGACTGCTAACATTTACCATGCCACATGAAGTTTGTATCGCTTCATATACAGGCTGTTGTACATAACTAAGATTAAAGGGTGTGCCGCAAGTAGTTGTACCATTATCAACTGGGTTAATGGCTGCACAATAATCGGGGCAGCTATAAGTTGGTACGCTGAAATCGTAGTCACAAATACCATCTGCTGTAGAGATGTTGATGGTATAACCCGTATTATTGCTAAATGGACCAATAATCATAGTACCACTTGCTACTGAACTTGGGTTATCACCTGTGTTAGTACCTCCTGTTATGGTATAACTTTTGGTTCCGCCACCTGTAAATGGAATTTGCACACTATAGCTTGTTCCTGCTGCATTACATACTTGGGAAACCGTGCCAGGGTCTAATGGGGCAAGTTGCCAAACCCGATACGCCTTTGACAACGTAGTCGCAGACGTTGCCTGCAAAGCCATCAAACATCAAATAATAAGTATTGCCTACGGTTAGTGATGTTGCAACAAACTTACCCCAGCTATTAGCACCGCCAGTAGGGTTTACGCATCCATTAGATACTGATGTCCAGGTTCCTGTTGCACAAGCACCAGTTACTGAAAATACTTGAAATTGAACACCATCAATTCCTACCGAACAACTTGGTATCCAAAATTCAAACTCGGCAGTAGTGGCAGATGCTATAAATTTGATGAATGAATTGTTCTCAATAGAGCCGCAAAAATTGCTCACTAAACTTGCCGAATTACCTGTTGCTGTGTAGGCACTACTTGTAGAGCCACCATATCCTTCTAAGTTCTGCACCAACGGAGCATCAGCGCATAAGTCAGTAGCTACTGGATTGTTCTGGCCAATAGCTGGCACTGCAGGAGCAGTAGCAGGGCAAGTTGTACAAGCAACCGTAATAGTACCTGTACAGCCAAAGGTACAAACGAGGTCGCAGTTATTTTCGGAAAGCAACAACCAATATAGCCCAGTGTAAGGAGCTGTAAAGGTATATGTTTCATCATTAGTACCACAACCATCGCTATCAACTTGATATAGAATTGTAGAGGCATAATTAAATATACTAAATTCTAAGTCTGTTCCAAAACC
Organism: Sphingobacteriales bacterium; assembly: GCA_016718845.1. Classification (GTDB taxonomy): domain Bacteria; phylum Bacteroidota; class Bacteroidia; order Chitinophagales; family UBA2359; genus JAEUUX01. Next base: position 22,669 of record JADKCK010000056.1, on the reverse strand, counting down.
AAAACCAGAACAACCAGTTATAGTATAACTCTGTCCAGCTATTAGGTTTAGTTTATAGCGTTTACCGATAGCACCTGTAAAAGAATTTGTGCCGCTTAGTGCAAGTTGCCCTGCTGTAAGCACATAACCTGGGTCTGTGCCTTGAAATGTAGAGCAAGACTGCCCCCATACTACCGTAGTAACTAAGAATAGAAAAATTATTGTTATTATATTTTTCATTGTTTATTTATTATAGTGTTTTGAGATAGTTTCAAGATTAAGTTTTGCAAATTCATTTTCAAATACGTCGCTATCGCCCACTTTTTTAATGATACTTTCTACTTCTGAAGTCAATACTTCAACGTTATGTTGTATTACAAAATGTTTAGCATTCGCATCAAAAGTTGCTTTTACAATACCCTTTTCCTTTACTATTAGCGTTGCTAATAAATCGAATACGGTAGTTGGGATATTTACCTCACTTCCTGCAATTGGAAAATAGTTAGTTCTTGTTTTTCCCCTAAAAGTTCGGTATTCAACTGGTAGCCCCATGTAAAGCTCTTCATTTACGGGCTGTCCTTGAACGCGTGGATACTCCATCTTTGTTTGCATTTGTTGAGTAGCCTTCATTGAATTAGGCAACTGCTCCATTTTCCACTTAGCATACTCATCGGCAGATAGCGTACGTACCATACGAGCTTGTTCGGTTTCGGTGGGCTGTTCATCGGTTACTGTTTGTGTTGGCAGTTCATCCACACCCATTGTTCTGAGTTCTGCCTTGATACTAGCAATTTTTCTCTCGTACTCTTGGTAACGAGCAGGATTGTTTTTGTACTGAACTTTATCCACCTCTAATTGCTGCAAATACGCTTGTAACTCCGTTGCGTTACTTTGCGCCTGTGCCTCAACCGCCCCTACTGTAAGCAGCAGGCAGGAGACTAGGAAAATGTTACGAAATAAATTTTTCATTTTGATGAAATATTTTGTTAAAAAATTATTTTAGGAAATTTGTATTCGGTAAAACTAATTAGGGTACAATTGTTGGGTTATGCAACAATTGCGTGGTGTTAAGCGGGGCTCTGTTGTTTTGGCATTGGTTTTGCCGTTGTTTAAAGAGCAGGTTTGGGCGGTACAAGCGTAATAAGTAGGGTGGGGTACATTAATCGGGCAAGCAAAAAGTAGGGTGGGTTACATTACTCGGACGTGTAATAGTGCGTTAGGTAACAGTGGTTTGGGTAATTAATTGTTGTTTTTTTTGTACTTTTTAGTATCTTGGGCAAGCTTTTGGGCAAGCTGTTTGGTTAAAATCCCTCTGCTTACGGCTTTGTTGCAAAAGCGTCCCTTGTAAAAGAGGGGGAAGCTGTCTCCTTTTGTAAAAAGGGAGGGGGGAAAATCCCTCTGCTTACGGCTTTTGCAAGCAAAAGCTGTAAGCTGTCTCCCTTTTGTAAAAAGGGAGAAAAAAAATACATGCTGTTTGTTTTTTGCAAGCAAAAACCTTAATCTGTCTCCCTTTTGTAAAAAGGGAGAAAAAAATACATGCCGTTTGTTTTTTGCAAGCAAAAACCTTAATCTGGAGAAAGAAATACCTGTAAGGTATAATCGTCAATATTACAAAAAAACACCATGCAATACACTAACTTAATGTATAACTCTTATTTTTGGTACAAAGGTAGGTATTTATTTTAAAAGTGCCAAATATTTTTGGTGTACACTTTTTGGGGTTTGTTAACAGTTAGTTGCGTGTTTTGCAAATATTTTGTTAAAATTTGGCAGTTTGTATCTTTTGCTTCACGAAGATGTATTTGGGGAGCTTTTGTAAAAACAAGGTAAAAATACATTAGCTTGCTTGTTTATAAGTACCTATATTACAAAAAACACCATGTAATACACTAACTTAATGTATAAGGTTGCTTTTGGTACAAAGGTAGGTATTTATTTTAAAAGTGCCAAATATTTTTGGTGTACACTTTTTGGGGTTTGTTAACAGTTAGTTGCGTATTTTGCAAATATTTTATGGTAAACCATCAAAACCCCTTTGCTTACCCATTTTGCTTAACCCGTTTTTCTTTTATAAAAAGAGAGAAAGAAATACCTGCAAGGCATCAGTTAGTTGTGCATAATCGTCAATATTACAAAAAAACAACATATAAAGCCCAAATTTAACCTATACTTATTATTTTGGTACAAAGGTACGCATTTATTTTAAAAGCACCAAATATTTTTGGTGTACACTTTTTGGGGTTTGTTAACAGTTAGTTGCGTGTTTTGCAAATACTTTATGGTAAACCATTAAAACCCCTTTGCTTACCCATTTTGCTTAACCCGTTTTTCTTTTATAAAAAGATAAAAGTAACACCTACAAGGCAGGTGTTTAGTTGTGCATAATTGCCAATATTACAAAAAAACAACATATAAAACCCAAACTTAACCTATACTTATTATTTTGGTACAAAGGTACGCATTTATTTTAAAAGCACCAAATATTTTTGGTGTACACTTTTTGGGGTTTGTTAACAGTTAGTTGCGTGTTTTGCAAATACTTTATGGTAAACCATTAAAACCCCTTTGCTTACCCATTTTGCTTAACCCGTTTTTCTTTTATAAAAAGAGAGAAAGAAATACCTGTAAGGCATCAGTTAGTTGTGCATAATCGTCAATATTACAAAAAAACAACATACCAAACCCAAACTTAACCTATACTTATTATTTTGGTACAAAGGTACGCATTTATTTTAAAAGCACCAAATATTTTTGGTGTACACTTTTTGGGGTTTGTTAACAGTTAGTTGCGTATTTTGCAAATATTTTATGGTAAACCATCAAAACCCCTTTGCTTACCCATTTTGCTTAACCCGTTTTTCTTTTATAAAAAGAGAGAAAGAAATACCTGCAAGGCATCAGTTAGTTGTGCATAATCGTCAATATTACAAAAAAACAGCATATAAAACACAAACTTAACCTATACTTATTATTTTGGCACAAAGGTAGGTACTTATTTTAAAAGTAGCAACTTTTTTTGGTGTACACTTTTTGGGGTTTGTTAACAGTTATCTTAGCTAAATTTCAATACATTTTGGTTTGCAAACAAAAAAACTCGCTGCCGCCTAACAATATGTTGGGCAGCAGCGGGTTTTTGTTGGGTTTAGGGTTAATTATTTAAGGCAATGGGTAGTTTAGTCTATCCATTGCATGTTAGGCGAGGCAGCGCAACCAGGAGGGCAGGCTGTTACACCAATAGACAAGGTATAGGGTTGCAAACAATTGCCATCTTGGCTGGCAGGAGGTGTTGCATCAACAGGGTCAATACCAACTGTAACTGTGTGTGTGCCCACGCCTGCGGTAACAGCGTTAAAAGTTGTACCGCTTACATACGCACCACCGTCAAAAGTAAGGTCGGTATCGGGGTTAGTAAGCGTTAGCAAATCAAGCGTAGTACCTGCACAATTGGTTAGTGTAGTTGGCATAGCGCTAAACACAACTTCGGGATACACACAAGGCGTTGGTGTTAATACCTGAGATGAGCCTGCTACTGCACTACCTGCTACTAATGGTCCTGCTCCGTCGGGGTCGGCAACATAAAAAGCTTCGATAGTGGCAGTATAACCTACACCTGATGTATGTTCGAAAGAAATTTCATAAGTACCATTTAAATTATCTGTCAAGATATCACCGTTAGCAATGCCTGCAGGAGCAGCACCGCCAGCTACACTAGGTCCAACAGATACCACTCGGAAATCGACATTGGCATCATATTGTACACCAGCAGTGCCATTATCTGCATCGTAAGTAGCTGTAATTACCTCGTCAAATAACCCATTTGAATTGCCTGCACCAACACCGTTGAGGTCGGTTACAGTGCCATCGGCGGCTACCGTAAGCAACGAGGCACCGGGTGTGTGACATTGGCAAGGGTCGGAAATGTTGACCGAACTTGTAAAGATAGGCGAAGCAACACATAAAGGAGTCGAAAGACTGAAAGTTGTAGAAACGCAGCCCGCAGGCGCTCCGCTAACGCCATTTACGGTGATAGTAATGCTACCTGCTGCATCGCTTGGGTCGGCGGTGTATGTGCCTGCGACAGCATCCCAATCGGCAATTTCCACACCCGAACCGCTTGGCGAAGTAGCCACACCCAAACTTCCCGAACATGCTGGCGTGACAGTAACCACACAACCACTAGTAGCAATACTTGCTCCTGCGGGCACTTGTAGGGCGGGATAGACAATAGTTGTTAAAGTACTTCCTGCGCTATTCGTAGTTTGCGAGTCAAGGCTACAGTCGCTATCTTGGCTGGCGGCGTTCCAGCGGGCATGAAACGTTTTGGTTTGGATACTGCAAGTGGTGTTCGTTTCGGTAAATGTTTTGCAATAAGTGGCATTAGGGCGAGGTATGACCGTAAAAGTGCCGTTCATGCTGGCAGGGTGATTAGCACATTCTATGTGATATGTGCCAGCTACAAGGGCAGCATACGAGAGATTGGTTGTTAGGGGAGCAAATCCTGCTCCTGCATTGTAACCAAATCTAGTAGCTCCGCTCGGAAAACCTCCTGCTGCATTATCGGTGCGAACAGGATGAGCCGAAGTAGCAGGAATAAGCACTACATCGCCCTCATAGATGGGCCCAGCGGGTATGCCATAGTTAGCGAGCGGGTTAAGTGTTATGGTATGCACTGTAATACTTGGGCGAGGAGTCAAAGTACCTGTTGCAAACGTGGTGCCTGCATCATCACTAAACTCAACAATGGCATCGGCATCGTTTATCAAGTCAACTTGGACACACGCATCAACAGTAGCACTGCTACAAACAGTAGCCGCACCCGTTTTGGTAAGCGTACCATTTAATATGTTTGGACAAGGTGCATTGTTTATGTTAGGTCTTGCGCCGCCGATTATAGTAGCCAAGAGCCCATTCATAACAGCAATTTGCCCATCTGTAAATAAATTTAGGCAACCATCATCGCCATAGTCCATAAAATTAGGAAAAGCGATAGGGTCTCCTGCTACTCCAGTACAAGGATTATTGGTAGTTGCCTGACAAGAATAGACTGATTCGCATTGTGCAGGGGTGTCGGCAATTCCGTCGCAATCGGTGCCGCTATTACAACCGCCACCACCACAACTTGATGTACCATCACCTGTATCATTACAGAATACATGCTCTAAGTTCAAGAAATGCCCTACTTCGTGTACGACAGTGATACCGCCATCGTATGGCCACGAGCCCCCACATGAGGCATTTGGTCCAGCTTGGCTACATGCAGCGTAAGTACCAAAGGCACATGCCTCAATCGTTAAAGCATTTCCACTGGTAAAAGAGGCACCTAAAAACGCAACACCTAAAACCCCCGTACCCGATTGAACAACTATATTCATATAACCATTCCAAGCGTCCATAGTACAAGGAGAACCAGACGGACAAGGATATGCCCCATTGTAGGTGATAGCAGGGTCGCCGTTCACCAAAACAGGTCCTCCTGGATACATAACATTTCCTGCGGGATGATTGCTATTGCCCAACACAAAACGAATACAGGCGTCGCCGCCTTCGCTTAGTGCGCCTCCCACAAAAGCATCGTTCAGCACCTCCATCTGACTGCTCACCAAATAACGCAAACACTCGCGCTCGGCGGCAGTAGTTCCGATACCTAAATCAAAATGAATAGCAACAGGAACTTCATAAGTTGTTGCACATAATAATTGTTTGTGTACCACCGAGCCTATTTCGGTTCGTTTTTTGCTCAGTTGTTCTTGTCGAACACGATAGTTGATGTCGTTCGACATCATTTTTTCGGTAAATTCAGTGGTACCGCAACGTTTAAGGTTGTTTTTGTTTGTGTCCTTGTTTTCTTGGGTCACTTGTGCAACAACAACATGACAGAATAGAAACAAGAAAAAAGTTAAAAAAATTTTCATTTAAAAAAATAATGTTTTTTGTGTAATATGAAATTTGCGAGTAAATATTTCGGAGAAAATTTGTTTATTCGGTAAAACGAATCAGTGTACAATTATCTAGAGATTGGGTCAGTTATCCAAACAATTGCATAGTTTGGGTATCACTCTTACTTTGGCACTTTTTTTATTTTATTAAAAGTGGGTTTGTGCGGCACAAGTGTAATAAGTAGGGTGGGTATCGAGGGTCCAACATTTGGTGTAACATAAGGTTGTGTTCATACTATATAACTCATAAACTCTTTGCGGTAAGGGGGCGTAATATAAAACACCCTTTTTATACTCAAAAATGAGTATTCAAATTAAATAAAACTGCCATAAAGAAAGGCATTTTCATGTATAAGGTTATTTTTGGTACAAAGGTACGTATTTATTTTAAAAGTACCAAATATTTTTGGTGTACACTTTTTGGGGTTTGTTAACAGTTATCTTAGCTAAATTTCAATACATTTTGGTTTGCAAACAAAAAAACTCGCTACCGCCTAACAATATGTTGGGCAGCAGCGGGTTTTTAAAATCCAATTTTATTGCAAGCAAAACACTACAAGCACGCGCTTTGCCCCGCTTGTTTATGTTGAGCGGTCACGTTGAGCAAAGCCGAAACGCGAAACACGGAAAATGTCTTTTTTGGGGGTGATACTTAGCACTCCCTGACTCGATAAGTAGGTGGCACCCCCATAGCACTTAAGCGCAGCAACACCACACCTCAACGCAAGAAGTGTGGTATAAAGGCTTACCAAAGCGAGCAAAAAAAACACCAAAAACATCATTTTATTACACCTTTTTCATGCCTTTGTTTTGCATTTTGATAAGGATTTTGAAAAGTAGTCAGCCTTATTCACAAGGCGTGGTTATAGTGATCTTGTCGAACTACGGCAAGTTGCTTGATAACTAAAAAACAAAAAACAACAAGAAACACAGCGAAGAACGAGTTTATATTTTTTTAGTATCTCGGTTGCAAATCAAAAAATAACAAATAAAAAAGCCATATTACATACCAAAAAACCTCTGTGTTCTCCGTGTCTCCGTTGTAAATTTTAAAAACAAGCTGGTTTAATAGCCTCTTACAATTTTTCACAGCCTCAAAAACACAACAAAACATTGCACAACAACCCAAACACACAAATCAAGCAAATAAAATATCGTAAACGCAGCAAACCCCTTAGTCTTTTCAGACTAAGGGGTGCTGTTAATAAATTAGGCGGCGACCTACTCTCCCACAAATTGCAGTACCATCGGCGCTGAGGAGCTTAACTTCTCTGTTCGAAATGGGAAGAGGTGGATCCTCCTCGCTATAACCACCTAAAGCTCTTTATATTGAACATATTGTTACAAGATTTTTCCTTTAATAAACTACTTTACCACTAATTATTTAGCCTTGTGTGTAGTTAGTAACTTGCATATAGCAATACCATTTGGTCTTACTATTTACATAACAAAATTATATAGTATAAAATAAAAGCTCGCGGGTTATTAGTATTGCTCGGCTTTGATATCTCTACCTTTACACCTGCAACCTATCAACGTCGTAATCTCCAACGACCCTTCATCAGAGACCTCATCTTGAGGGTGGCTTCGCACTTAGATGCTTTCAGTGCTTATCCATGCCGAACATAGCTACCCGGCGGTGCAGCTGGCGCCACAACCGGTACACCAGAGGTTCGTCCAACACGGTCCTCTCGTACTAATGTTAATACCTCTCAAGTCTCTTGCGCCCACAACAGATAGGGACCGAACTGTCT
>JADKCK010000056.1:0-10000 GCA_016718845.1 Sphingobacteriales bacterium | reverse complement strand
TGCAAAGGTACGACCTTTATTTTGAACTGCCTAATTTTGGCGAAACTTTTTTCAAAGTTTTTTTGAATTCTTTTTTTCGCAAACATCGTTTTGCTTGCTGTTGGTTCGTTGCCTAAGCGGGTGCAAAGGTACGACCTTTATTTTGAACTGCCTAATTTTGACGAAACTTTTTGCAAAGTTTTTTTGAGTTCTTTTTTTGCAAACATCGTTTTGCTTGCTGTTTGGTTCGTTGCCTAAGCGGGTGCAAAGGTACGACCTTTATTTTGAACTGCCTAATTTTGACGAAACTTTTTGCAAAGTTTTTTTTGAGTGTTTTTGATGCAAGCAGTTTTGGGTGCAGATTGCTGTTCAATAAGCTCTCTTCGTCTTAGCGGGTGCAAAGGTAAGGCTACTTTTTGAAAGCGCCTAATTTTGGCAAAGCTTTTTGCAAAGTTTTTTTACGGCTTTTGATGCAAGTAGTTTTGGGTGCAAATACTGTTCAATAAGCCCTCTTTGTCTTAGCGGGTGCAAAGGTAAGGCTACTTTTTGTAAGCGCCTAATTTTGGTAAGATTTTTTGAACTGCAATTTTGAAACACATAGAAACATAGGCTTACATAGTTGGCATAGGTGTGTATCTGCACAAAAACGTTTTTGTATACCGTAGAGCGATGTGGCGATGTGGTGAAATAGCGATGTGGCGAAGCATCTGCCAAAAACGTTTTTGTATACCGTAGAGCGATGTGGCGATGTGGTGAAATAGCGATGTGGCGAAGCATCTGCCCAAAAACGTTTTTGTATACCGTAGAGCGATGTGGCGATGTGGTGATGTGGTGAAATAGCGATGTGGTGAAATAGCGATGTGGCGAAGCATCTGCCCAAAAACGCTTTTGTATACCGTAGAGCGATGTGGCGATGTGGTGAGCATCTGCCGGTACTCTGCTCGACGAAATGGTGATGTAGTACTGCATCTGCCCAAAAACGTTTTTGTATACCGTATACTATAGAGCGATGTAGGTATGCTTGGGTGTTAGTGTGCTTCGAGCCAGTTGTTGCCTATGCCTATGCCTATTTCGATGGGGACAATGAGGTTGGGTAGGGCGGTGCTCATGTTTTGGGTAACAAGGTGTTTTAGGTGTTCTATTTCGGAGTGGTGTGCTTCGAAAACTAATTCGTCGTGAACTTGTAAGACCATGCGCGATTGTAGTTGTTGTTGGTTGATTTGTTGTTGGATATTGACCATTGCTACTTTTATCATATCGGCTGCCGAGCCTTGTATGGGCATATTGATGGCGTTGCGCTCGGCAAACTGGCGGACGGTGGTATTGGCTGAATAGATGTCGGGGAGGTAGCGGCGGCGGCCTAATAGGGTTTGGGCGTAGCCGGTGGCACGCACTTGTTCGATGCTTAGATCCATGTAGGTTTTTACGCCGCTGTATTGTTTAAAGTATTCTTCGATGATGTCGGCGGCTTCGGTGCGTTTTATTTTAAGCGCTGCGATAAACCAAAGGCAGTGATGCCGTAGATGATGCCAAAGTTAACCATTTTTGCTTTTCGGCGCATGTCGCTGGTTACTTCTTCGAGTTTTACGTTGAAGACGCGTGCAGCGGTGGCAGTGTGGATGTCGAGTTTGTTTTTGAAAGCTTCGAGCATGGCGGTATCTTGGCTCATTTGTGCCATTAGCCTAAGTTCTATTTGCGAATAGTCGGCGGCAAGTATTTGGTAATCTTGGCTACGGGCAATAAATGCTTTGCGCATCTCGCGTCCTTTTTCGGTGCGAATAGGTATATTTTGTAGGTTGGGGCTGTCGGAGCTTAACCTACCTGTGGCGGCTATGGCTTGGTTAAAGGTGGTGTGGATGCGCCCCGACCTTGGGTTGATAAGTAAAGGTATGGCATCGACGTAAGTGCTGCGAAGTTTGGCTAACTGGCGATACTCTAAAATTTTTTGTACAATGGTGTGTTCTTCTGCCAAACGGGTTAGGGTTTCTTCGTCGGTAGAGAGTTGCCCTGTTTTTGTTTTTTTGTTTTTTTGGTCGCCGTTGATATTTAGTACGCTAAACAAAATGTCGCCAAGTTGTTTGGGCGAGTTGATGTTGAAGGGTGTGCCTGCTAGTTTGTAAATTTCGTCGGTAAGTGTTTCTATTTCTGCCCCAAGTTCTTTCGAGTATTTTTTTAGAAAAGCCACATCTATGGCTACGCCTTCGTGTTCCATTTGGGTAAGCACCAAAGATACGGGCATTTCTACGTTGTTGTATAGTGCTTCCATGTTTTCGGTGGCGATGTGGGGCTGTAGGGCATGGTGTAGTTGTAGGGTTATGTCGGCATCTTCGGCGGCGTATTCTACTATTTTGTCGATGGGCACCTGCCGCATAGAGATTTGAGTTTTGCCTTTTTTGCCTATTAGCTCTTCGATAGGTACGGGCGAGTAACCCAAATAGGTTTCGGCAAGGTAGTTCATGTTGTGGCGTTGCTCGGGTTTTAGCAGGTAGTGTGCCAACATGGTATCGTGTAGTGTGCCTTTTAGGGTGATGCCGTACCACATCAACACCAACATATCGTACTTTATGTTTTGGGCTACTTTGGCTATTTGGGTGTTTTCGAAAAATGGAAGAAACTCGTCGACGAGTTTTTTTGCATCGGTTTGGTTGGCTGGCACTGGCACATACCACGCCGACAAGGGTTGATACGAAAACGACATGCCTACTAACTCGGCTTGATTGGCATCTAAACCTGTGGTTTCGGTATCGAAACAAACGAGGGTTTGTTGCAGCAAGATAGATAGCAGTTCGGCGCGTTTGTCGGCGGTGTCGGCAAGGTAATAGGTATGTGGTGTGTTGTTGATATTTTTACCTGCTTTTACGATGGTTTGTTCTTCGGGTGCAGAGGTGTTGTTACCAAAAAGGTCGAGTTGAAAATCGGAGGCGGCTTGTGGTTTAACGGTTTCGGGTGTAGGTTTGGTATTGGCTTCGTTGATATTGGCGGGGGCGTTTAGTTCGTAGCTGTTTCCGATTATTCGTTTTCCGAGTGTTCTAAATTCTAATTCGCGGAAGATGGGTGTAAGTGCTTGGGCATCTACGCGTTTGGTATCGTAGTCGAAGGCATGGACATCGAACTCGATGGGTACATCGCAGATAATGGTGGCTAATTGTTTGGATATGATTGCCAATTCGCGTCCTTGTTCTACTTTTTCGCGCACTTTGCCTGTTAGTTTATCTACATTAGCCAATACGCCCTCCACGCTGCCAAAATCTTTGAGTAGTTTGTTGGCAGTTTTTTCGCCTATACCGGGTATGCCGGGTATATTGTCCGATGCATCGCCCATTAGCCCAAGCATATCAATTACTTGGTCTACGTTTTCTATGTCCCATCGTTTTAATACCTCTTGCACGCCCATTATTTCGACGGGGTTTTTGAGGTAGGCGGGTTTGTGGATAAAGATGTTGTCGGATACAAGTTGTCCAAAATCTTTATCCGATGTAACCATGTATACGGTATAGCCTTGTTTTTCGGCTTTTTTGGCGATGGTTCCTACTATATCATCGGCTTCGTAGCCTTCTTTTTCGAGGATTGGGATACCCATGCCGCGCAAAATTTCTTTGATAAAAGGCACTGCCCACGATATGCCTTCGGGGGTTTCGGCACGATTAGCTTTGTAAAAGGTGTGTTCGGCGGCGCGGTCGGTTGAGCCTAAATCGAAACAAACGGCTAAGTGTGTGGGTTTTTCTTTTTGTATTAAATCGTACACATTGCTGATAAAGCCTGATACGGCAGATACATTTTGCCCTTTGCTATTGGTTAATGGGTTTTTACCAAAGGCAAAGTAGGCTCGATAAATGAGGGCAAAGGCATCTAATAGGTAAAGTCGTTGGTCGGACATGTTGTTTTTTTTGTTTGAGAGGGCAAAGATACAAAAAGTTTGGCAGAAATTGGCTGCAAGCTACAGGATGTCTGTTAGTGAAATTGATGAAATAGATTAACTCTTTTGGTAGAACTACATTTGTATTTGGCAGCATCTAACTTTTGGTAAAAGCATTAATCTCTTTTGGTGATATTACATTGGCATAGCAAACTACCTTGTTTGTGTGGTACAAGCTTTGTGTTTTGTTTGTCCCTCTTTTTTTGGGTGGTAGAAGTATTGGTGTTGTAGAGCAAACCTATCTTAACTCAAATTTATCGGCATCCATCCATGCTGGAAAATCGTGGCGAAACTGCACTAATTGTGTTTTTGATAAGGTGTATTGTAAAACAGCCGCATGGTCGGTTTGGGTAACAAGGGTTTGCCCTTTAAAATCTATGATGGCGCTATCGCCGCTGTGGTAAATATTATTTGCATCGGTGCCAACGCGGTTGCAGCCCGCCACAAAACATAGGTTTTCGATGGCTCGGGCTTGCAAAAGGGTGCTCCAAACATGGCTGCGTATTTGAGGCCAGTTGGCAACATACAACAATAAGTCGTAGGTGGGTAGCTGGGTGTTGGCTTCGGGGATTGGGTTAAAATGGTTGCGGCTCCAGACCGGGAAACGCAGGTCGTAGCATACCAAACCGCAAATGTTCCACCCTTTATACTGTACTAACAAAGGTGGGGTATTGCCACGTGTGTAGGTTTCGTTTTCGCGACCCATTCTAAACAAGTGGTGTTTGTCGTAAAAATGTACTTCGCCCTTAGGCATTACCCACAGCAAGCGGTTGTAATAATTGTTGTTTTGTATGGTAACAATACTGCCGCAAATAGCTGCATCGAGGCGCTTTGCCCATGTTTGCATCCATTGTGTAGTGGTGCTGTTGGGTGGCTCGGCAACTAAGTGGGGGTTCATGGTAAAACCACTCTGAAACATTTCGGGCAGCACCACCAAATCGGTTTGCATGGGTAGGGCATCGAGTAGTTGGTCGTAGTGGGCAAGGTTAGCAGGTACATCTTCCCAAATTAAATTGGGTTGTAGTAGGGCAATGTGCAAATGGTTGTGCATAATTGTGGTGTTTGTAGATAATACGATGGGCAAAGGTACAAATATTGTGGTTTGTTAGGTCAACCTTTAAACCAATTATTAAGCATTTACGTTTACAACAAACACATCTGCCCAAAAACCTTTAACGCTTTATACCATGCGCCTACTTACTTTGTGGTTGTTATTACAACTTGCCAATACATCAGCCCAAACCCCTACCCTACCCAATTTTGTTTTGCCCAGCACCCCGCCAACAGTGCAACACAACACCCAATTATTGGGCAATGCGTGGGCAGGTGGTTTAAACAATCCGCAGTTTTCGACCATTGATTTAGACAACAACGGCACACTCGACCTGTTTGTGTTCGACCGCTCGACCAACCGCGTGCTTACTTTTATCAACAACAACACACCCAACCAAACAAGCTACCAATTTGCACCACAATACGCCGCTTATTTTCCGGCAAATATGCACGATTGGGCAATACTTACCGACCTAAACCACGACGGGCTAAACGATTTGATTACCTACGGCGTGGCAAGCATACAATATTACACCGCCAGCCGACAGCCCAACAACGCCCTATTGTTTAGCTTAGTTACCACCAATTTGCGCTTTGTTAGCAATGGCACACCCACGCCCATACCCGCCAACCCCGTTGATATACCTGCTTTTGTTGATGTAAATAAAGATGGCGATTTAGATATTTTACAATTCGATTTTATTGGCAGATATATGGAGTACTACGAAAACCAAGCCCTCGAAAACACAGGCACACCCAGCAGCAACGAGTTTTTTTTATTGGCAGATGCTTGCTGGGGTAAGTTTTCGGAAGATGCCAACTCGAACACCATTACCCTAAACGACAACTGCACCGGGGGCTATGCCACACCTATGCAAGATGCCAAACTAACTCGGCATAGCGGCTCGTCGGTGTTGCCCTACGATTTTAACAACGACAACCAACTCGACCTGCTCATTGGCGATGTATCGCACCGCAACCTAGTGCAGTTGCTCAACAACGGCACGCCCAGTAGCGCCCTTATTACCCAACTCGACCTCCAATTTCCGTCCTACAATCAGCCCGTCGACCTTTATCTTTTTCCGCAGCCCTTTATGTTCGATGCCAATAACGACCAACTGCTCGATTTGGTGGTGGCAACCAACGAAAAACGCTCGCAAACATTTAACCACATCAACTGGCACAAAAACATCAACACCAATGCTAACCCCGTTTTTGAGTGGCAAACAAATGCTTTTTTGGTTGATGATATGATAGATGTTGGTGTGCGTAGCTACCCCACCTTTGTAGATTACAACGCCGATGGCTTGCTCGATTTGTTTATAGGCAACCTTGGCACCTTTGATACCACCACCCAACAATACAGCCATGCCGCCTTAACTTTGTATCAAAATGTGGGCAGCAACCAGCAACCCAACTTTGAACTTGTAAGCAACAACTACAACAACTTAGCCAACCTTGCCCAAATGGGTTTGTATCCTGCCTTTGCCGACCTTGACAATGATGGTGATACCGACCTATTAGCAGGCGACGAGGCAGGCAACCTACACTATTTTACCAACATAGCCGCACCCAACGAGCCGCTAAATTTGCAACTACAACAAGCCAATTTTATTAGCATTGCCAATGCCGATGCCGCCGTACCCTGCCTTTTTGATATAAACAACGACCAAAAACCCGATTTAATGGTGGGCGAAAAAGCGGGCAAACTAAGCTATTATCTAAACACCACCGTAGGCAATACGCTTAGTTTTGCGCTGCAAAGTTCGTTTTGGGGCAATGTTGATGTGCGCACACTTGGTTCGCCGTTTGGGTATAGCTCACCTGCCATCGGCATTTTTAACACCGACACCTTGCTGTTTGTAGCCTCCGAAAGCGGACGCGTATTTGTGTACAACAACCTACAATCGGCAACATTTAACCTACTAACCGACTCGCTCACCAACATCAATCAAGGCGGGCGCGGCGGTTTGGCATTAGCACAAGCCATCAACCAAAATTATTGGTTAGCAATAGGTAGCAACCGCGGCGGCTTGGCATTTAACACCGCTCAAATCAACCATGTAGGCATAGCCCAATCTGCCCCAAATACCCCCATAAGCGCTTTTGTGCAACAAAACACCGCCTATTTGCAAGGCTTAAGCATAGGCAAACAATACGTTTTTATGGCTTATAACCTATTGGGCAAACCCATTATGCAGCAAACTTTTTGGGCAGATGCGGTTAATCATCAAATTTCATTACCCCCAAACTTACCCAATGGCATATATTTGGGCAGATTAACAACAAACAATAATCAACAATTAGTGGGCTTTAAGTGGATAAATGCCCACTAAAAAGTACATTTAATGGCTATGCAACTATATTTTGGGTAAGATGACACGAAAATAGTCAAGGTGTGTTATTTTTTTTGTAATTTTGCCCTTTCAAACGTCAACAACACTAATGTTACGCAAAGGGGCTTTTAGTTATACAATTTTTAAAAAAAATTTTTTTGGTTGGGGATTTAAAACTCAAATCTAAACTCAAAGTCTAGGATAATCATCATCTAAGATAATGATGGTGGTTTATTTGAATTTGGCAATAATCTTAATCAAAAATAAAAACACACAAATATAAAAACACACACATATAAACCAGTAGTTTATGTTCTATTTTGCAGCCTTGTTTTGTTAAACATAGTTGGCTGCGGCGGTAAAAAACGCACCGCATCGGGTGTCGAGTACACTATTCATACGCACAAAGGAGGTACAAAAGTAACCGAAGGCAGTTTTGTAAGCCTAAACATGCAGTACGAAACCAAAGATACCATCATCTTTACGTCGTACAACAAAGCCAAACCTTTGCAGTTTAAGTTTCAGAAAAACCTGTTTAATGGCATGTTAAACCAAGGTTTATTAGAAATGGGCAAGGGCGATAGTGCCACCTTTTGGGTACTTGCCGACTCGGTTTATAGCCAGAATATGCCCCGAATAGTAAAAAAAGGTGATAAAATCAAATACACCGTTTCGGTGTTGGGCGTACAAACCCAAGAAGAATTTACCAAAGACCGAAAAGCCGCCCAAACTGCCCTATTAGCTGCCGATAAGCAAAAAATTGATGCTTATTTAGCAACACACAAAGAGCTAAGTATGACCTATGCCGAAAGCGGTTTGGCTTACAAAATTGACAATCCGGGTAGCGGCGAATCGCCCAAAATAGGTACTAAGGTAAAAGCCAAATACAAAACATCGTTGTTAGACGGCACCGTAGTAAATAGCAGCGATGGCGTAGCTATCGAAGTAAAAGTAAATACCCAAACACGTGGTGTTCGCGAAGCCCTATTGATGCTTAAAAAAGGGGGTAAAGGCACTTTTATTATCCCATCGGCATTGGCATACCGCGACCGTACCTTCGAGAAAATACCTAGTAACTCGCCGCTTATCTACGAGGTAGAAGTGATTAATATTAGCCCCGACGACGCACCCACCGCGCCACCAAGCACAGCTAAACTTAATAAAATGGGCAATATCGAACAACAAAAATTAGAGGTTGCTCCTAATGTATTGCGCAAAGGTAATGGCAATGCCCCACAAAAAATTGAGCTAAAAGGCACGCCTCTACCCCTAAAACCTGCAGCACAACAACCACGCGGAGGCAACTAAAACATTGCCTTAACCCCACAAAAACAGCCTTAGCACATTTTGCTAAGGCTGTTTTTGTTTGTTGTAAAAAATGGGTATATTTTGGGTTGATGATAAAATGTTAATGCTGTACCACCATTTTAGCCCTACCGAGCAACAAACCTTGTTGGGTGTAACTCACCAAATACATGCCATTTGGTAAATCGTGGGTGGATGCCTCCCCCTTGCCCCCTCCGAAGGAGGCAGTTGTATAGGTTATGGTTTTTACTACTCTGCCTTGCAGGTCGGTGATTTGCAGGGTGGCGTTTTGGTGGTTGGCGGTGGCGGGTAGCCCTATTTGTACTTGGTTGTTGGCGGGGTTGGGCGAAATACTTAGTTGCAACACTTGCGGGTGTGCATCCTCTAAACCTGTAAAATAAAGGCAATGGCGTACCGCAAGTACCATTGGCTTTGTGGTAATACAACAAGTGCTCGGTTACTCCATATCGGCTTGATATTGTTTTTGATAATACATGCCACAGCCTTTATAAACAAGATAGCGCCAAATAGGATACGATATTTCGTGGGCAATTAGCTGAATGGTGTTAGATAATAGTACACAAGAATCTAAAAGTACATCAGTAATATTATGACAACCTTGTTTGTACCAATAAACACTATCTAATACTGTCAAAAGCCATGCATTTAGGTTAAAAATTGTTTGTGTATTTATTTCCACATAGTTTGTGTCCAAACCTATATGTAGAAATATATTTAACCGAGTCGATGTAGGTATATTGCATTGCTATTGTTACTTACATTAAATTGCTTGTTTATTACTACACGTTTAGTATAATAATGGCTATTGCTACTTGCATGATTAGTTTTTATAAACTGAAACTGGTCGCCAATATCAAAATCAAACGCTTCACCTATGGTAATAGTAAATTTTCGGGGCTGTTAGGCCAGTACTAAAGGAGGTAAAAATGAACAGGATGCCCCATGCTTGAACTCCTTTCTTAAAATATACCAACGAGTTGTTTCCATGTTCTAGCAAAGCAATAAGCCATCATGTTCCCAATGATTAGCAACCATTCCACAGCCTTCTATATATAGGGTGTCTTTTCCGTAGCCTGTATCAAAGTACAAAACATCATCGCTAACCAAATTTGTCCGAAGCCCATTATATAGTAACGGGTTAGTAGCAAACTCTACCTGATGGCTAAATGTTTCGTCAGTGTCTCCGTAAGTAGTATCATTTTGAGTAACAATGTACGCATCTAAATTAGTAATACTTTCGTAAGATGTATCTACTCCGTTGAGCAGATAAGTATAAAAAATGGTGTCGTTATTGCTAGAATAAGATTTAGATAGCACAACTTTGATGATGTACTCATCATTACTGCTATATTGGTTGTAATAATGAAACTCATCACCCACATTAAAATTA
>JADKCK010000055.1 GCA_016718845.1 Sphingobacteriales bacterium | reverse complement strand
ACCCTTGCTGCCAACGTAAACGGTGGGGCGTCGCAATTAACAACCGTTGCCACCAATACGGGTGCCACCAAAGCCGCCGATGCCAATGCCAACGGCTCGGTAACTTTTACCGACTACAACGTATTTGTTACGCAGCTACCCCAACTAGTGGGCTACCTAAGCGCCGATTTTAACCTAGATGGCAGAGTAACCATAAAAGATTTTGACCTTTACCGTTCTAGTGCTGGCGCTATTGGGGTAACTTTGGTGCGATATTGAGGAATGTGGAGATATTGTGATGTAGCGATGTTGTGATGTAGTGATGTGGGGGAAAAATCATGACTAATCATTACTAATCATGACCAATCTGCGTGCCATAAACACATATCACGCAGATTGCTCATGATGATCATGATTTACGCAGATTGAAAATCATGAAAATGTCACCCATGTCACGTTGATTGCATGTCACGTTGAGCGTAGCCGAAACGCGAAACGCAAAACGCAAAACGCAAAACACATAGCACGCAAACGGAGGCGGACAGCCGATAGCCAACAGCCCAAACACAGCCGACACAGAGTTTTTTCTCTCTATGTCGGCTGTGTTTTTTGTTTTTATCTCTGTATGCAAAGCCGATAGGCTAAATTTAACAGCCCGAAGCCCACAAAATTGTTTTTTAAAAAAATAGTTTGTACTTTTGCCGTTTAATAAACAATTAAACAGATGGCATAGAACAAGCTATGCCTTAACCAATTCATTATTTTAACATGAAAACACCAACAAACACCCTGTTTTACACCCTGCTACTTAGCCTATTAGCAGCACCCCTGCCCCTAAAAGCCCAAACCACCTTTGGCAACCAGCAAATCATTCAAGAAACCCTAACATTGGTGCAACTGATGTCCACGCCGCCGATTTGGACAACGATGGAGATATGGATATGCTGTCGGCTTCTTATTATGACGACAAAATAGCTTGGTACGAAAACGAGGGTAGCGGTAACTTTGGTACGCAGCAAATCATCACTACGGATGCCGATTGGTGCACATCTGTCTATGCCGCCGATTTGGACAACGATGGAGATATAGACGTACTGTCAGCTTCTTTGGTGACAACAAAATAGCTTGGTACGAAAACGATGGTAGCGGAAACTTCGGTACTCAACAAATCATCACTACGGATGCCATTAATGCACAATCTGTTTATGCCGCCGATTTGGACAACGATGGAGATATAGATGTACTGTCGAATTCTTATTGGGACGACAAAATAGCTTGGTACGAAAACGATGGTAGCGGAAATTTTGGCACCCAACAAATCATCACTACGAATGCTTTTAATGCAATATCTGTTTATGCCGCCGATTTGGATAATGATGGAGATATGGACGTACTGTCAGCTTCTTATGGTGACAACAAAATAGCTTGGTACGAAAACGATGGAAGCGGTAACTTCGGCACACAGCAAATCATCACTACGGATGCCATTGGTGCAACCTCCGTTTATGCCGCCGATTTGGACAATGATGGAGATATAGACGTGCTGTCGGCTTCTGAAGGTGACGACAAAATAGCTTGGTACGAAAACGATGGCAGCGGTAACTTTGGCACCCAACAAATCATCACTACGGATGCCGATACGCACAATCTGTCTATGCCGCCGATTTGGACAATGATGGAGATATAGATGTGCTGTCAGCTTCTTATTATGACAACAAAATAGCTTGGTACGAAAACGATGGCAGCGGTAACTTTGGCACCCAACAAATCATCACTGCATCTGTACTTGGTGCAAGATCTGTTTATGCCGCCGATTTGGACAATGATGGAGATATAGATGTGCTGTCGGCTTCTTAAAATGACAATAAAATAGCTTGGTACGAAAACGATGGTAGCGGCAACTTTGGCTCCCAACAAATCATCACTATGGCTGCCGATTACCCAAAATCTGTCTATGCCGCCGACTTGGACAATGATGGAGATATGGATGTACTGTCAGCTTCTTCTGGTGACGACAAAATAGCTTGGTACGAAAACGATGGTAGCGGCAACTTCGGTACCCAACAAATCATCACTACGGATGCCAATGGTGCAACCTCCGTATATGCCGCCGATTTGGACAATGATGGAGATATGGATGTATTGTCAGCATCTAGATACGACTACAAATAGCTTGGTACGAAAACGATGGAAGCGGTAACTTCGGCACTCAGCAAATCATCACTACGGATGCCAATTATGCAAAATCTGTTTATGCCGCCGATTTGGACAATGATGGAGATATAGATGTGCTGTCAGCTTCTTATGGTGACAACAAAATAGCTTGGTATGAAAACGATGGTAGCGGTAACTTCGGCATACAGCAAATCATCACTACCGATGCCATTACGCACAATCTGTCTATGCCGCCGATTTGGACAATGATGGAGATATGGACGTATTGTCGGCTTCCGAGATGACAACAAAATAGCTTGGTACGAAAACGATGGTAGCGGTAACTTCGGTACCCAGCAAATCATCACTACGGCTGCCTATGGAGCAAATTCCGTCTATGCCGCCGATTTGGATAATGATGGAGATATGGACGTACTGTCAGCTTCTTATGGTGACAACAAAATAGCTTGGTACGAAAACGATGGAAGCGGTAACTTCGGCACACAGCAAATCATCACTACGGATGCCTATTATGCAATCTCCGTCTATGCCGCCGATTTGGATAACGATGGAGATATAGACGTGTTGTCAGCTTCTTATTGGGACAACAAAATAGCTTGGTACGAAAACGATGGAAGCGGTAACTTCAGTACGCAGCAAATCATCACTACGGATGCCGATGGTGCAACCTCTGTCTATGCCGCCGATTTGGACAATGATGGAGATATAGATGTGCTATCAGCTTCCCAATATGACAATAAAATAGCTTGGTACGAAAACTTACTCAATAACCCACACATTAGTGGAACAGTGTTTTACGATACCAATCAAAATGGCGTACTTGATGCCGGAGACTACGGTTTGTCCAGCCAAGGTACTGCCATTAATCCCGGAACTACCTACTCGTATGCAAATGCTAATGGCGTTTTTGCTTATTATACCGAAACAGCAGGCACCTATACCCTAAGCTACACCGTACCCAACAACTGGGCGGCAACTACACCTACCTCTCAAACTATTACTATTGATGAAGGTGGGTATAGCAACAACAACAATTTTGGCATCTATCCCAATACCCTAAACCCCGACATAGAACCCTATTTAAGTGCCGACATCAATCGCTGCAATTGGACAGTGCCTTATTACCTTACCGTAATAAACGAAGGTACTACCATTGAGCCACTAAGTATTGTTAGCCTGCAACCCGACGAGCAACTAACATACATAAGTGCCACACCCGAGCCTGATTCTATCAGCACACAGGGCAAAATTTATTGGCACACCAACAACCTATTGCCTACTCAACAAAGCCAATTTACGGTGCAGTTTCATATCCCCGATTTTAACTCTATGGGCGATACCCTATCAACCCTTGCCTCTGTTACTTCGTTTAACACCAATGGCGAACAAACCGACCAAAACGCCTTTGGCTACCGCACAGTGGTAGTATGTAGTTATGACCCCAACGACAAACAAGTGTATCCGGCAGGTATTGGCGAGCAGCATTATACCCTTATCAACAACGATGAACTCATCTATACCATTCGTTTCCAAAATACGGGCAACGATACGGCGTTTAACATCATCATCGCCGACACCCTATCCAATTATCTCGACCGCAGTACTTTCCGCCCCATCACAAGCAGCCACCCCATGCAGGTAATACGCAATGAGTCGGGTTTGGTGGAGTTTAAATTCAACCATATTTTGCTACCCGACAGCACCACCAACGAGCCGCGCAGTCACGGCTATTTGATGTACGGCATTAAGGCACAAACACCCGTACCCGACAATACGCTTATTGCCAATACCGCCCACATCTATTTCGATTTTAACCCTGCCATTGTCACCAATACCACCCAAAGCCTAATGGTGTATAACCTACCAACCGGTATAGGCATTACGGTGAATGATGGGACTGTTGTAAGCAACAAAATAAGTGCATTTGTACCCAACCCAAGCACACAACAAAGCCAATTAAACTACAACTTAAACAACCAAGAAATAGCTACCCTAAGCATTTACGACTATACCGGGCGTAAAATTGAACAAACGCACCTAACAAGCACAGGTACCTACCAATTTAATACAGCTAATTACCCAGTAGGTATGTATGTGTATACAGCCACCATTGACGGAAGTATTGTATTGCAAGATAAATTAGTAATTGTTAAGTAGTCGAAACACAATAGCACGCAGATTGGTCATGATGATCATGATTTACGCAGATTTAAAATCATGAAAATGTCACCTGTCGTTGATTGCCTGTCACGTTGAGCGTAGCCGAAACGCGAAACGCAAAACGCAAAACACATAGCACGCAGATTGGTCATCATGATTTACGCAGATTGAAAATTATGAAAATGTCACCCATGTCACGTTGATTGCATGTCACGTTGAGCGTAGCCGAAACGCAAAACGCAAAACGCAAAACACATAGCACGCAGATTGGTCATGATGATCATGATTTACGCAGATTGAAAATCATGAAAATGTCACCCATGTCACGTTGATTGCCTGTCACGTTGAGCGTAGCCGAAACGCGAAACGCAAACGCAAAAACGCCGCGTGGCGGGTTACGCAGATGAAAGGGCGGCATGTCACGTTGAGCGCGTCACGTTGAGCGTAGCCGAAACGCGAAACGCGAAACGCAAAACGCAATAGCACGCAGATTGAAAATCATGACCAATCATGATAAATCAGCGTACCATAAACACTGGTGGCAATAGTGCAAGATGATAAAATAGTAGAACGCACCAAATTGGTGTTAAGCAGATAAAGTGTTTGGGCTACAAAGGTCTAAAAAAAAGTTCGAGGCTTTAGCTAATTAGCTAAAGCCTCGAACTTTTTTTGTTGGTGGATTATCGTACAATAGTTAAACTACCACTTATTGTTTTGCTTTTTAGTAGCCTAATAACATAATAATAGGTATTGGCAGATAGGGTTTGTTGTTGATTATCGCGTCCATCAAAATTGTTTTGATAGGCTTGGCTGTTCCAAACCAAGTGTCCCTGTCGGTCAAGAATTTGTACGGGTGGGTTGGGTTCGCCCAAATCGGGCAGTTGCCAAGTATCGTTATAACCATCGTTGTTGGGAGTTATGGCATTGGGTATCAACACCGCTGTGCTTGCGTTTGGGTTGATAACGGGTGCTACTGCATCGGGTATAAGTGTTACCTCAAAAAAGCTAACAGCCGTGCAACCATTGGTGTTAGTTACCGTTACCGTATAAGTGCCATTGCCTACACTTATGGTGGGCGTTTGCTCGCCATTGCTCCATTGATAGTTTATTAAGTTGCTGTTATCTGCCAACTGTAGGGTTTGCGCTAAATCACCTGCTATAATTGCAAGCTGCCCACAATTTGTGCATCGGGTTGTGGGTGTATATATATGGTATACTGTTGCTGGTACAAACAATCATCTAATACATAATCAACCGTTACAATATGCTCTCCGTTGGATAATAAAACGGGTGTTATTGTTGTAACCACATTACCATCTATGTTAAACACACCGCCGGCTGGCTCGGACACTAAGGTAGTAGGGGTTTCATTTTTGCAAAAATTAGTGTTTGTTTCTAACAAAGGGATAATTAGGTTAACGTCTGGGCAAGATAGTGTGGTACAACTTTGGTAAGCTACTTCGCTGTTGCCACAGGGCGAGTTACCTACTGCTATCACCTCAATCAATATAGTTTCGCCTTGGTCTAAACCATTAATAATAAAATTAGTGTTGGTAACAGATTGTGCTAAAGCATCGTTGATGTAGATGTTGTAAGAAGTAGCTCCTTCGACCAAATCCCAACTAATGCTTATGGTATTGAGCGATGTACTTGTGCAAACAACAGTAGGTGTTGCCAAAGGTGCTACTACGGTTATGGTTTGTGTATAAGTATCCGAGCAGCCATTTAAGGCAACAGTAAGCGTTACGGTTTTGATACCTGCTGTTTGCCAAACAACGCTTTGCCCACTATTATTGCTTGATACAACATTGGCTTCGTCTAAACTCCATTGATAGGTGGCATTGGGGTTATAGTTGTCAATTTGCAAAGATACCGATTGGTTGATACACAAATTGTTGTTGTTACTGCTAAATGCCGCCGATACATTTGGCTCTACAATGATGTTTTTAGTGGCAGATAATTGGCAACCATTGGGGTAGGTATAGCTATAGTTGATGATATAGTTGCCCGCCAATGTAGGCGCAAAAGTGTTGTCGGTTATGCCCGTACCACTAAAAGTACCGCCTGTGGGTGTGGCAGATAGGGTAATGGGTAAGGCGTTAAGACAGATGCTTGCGGGCAGTGTTTCGTTGATTATGGGCATAGCTAAACCCGTACAAAGTGCAGCATCTACATCTATCAATAAACTAACTTGGTTGTTATCTTCGCAATCTTCGGTTTGTTGATTGTTGGCGTCTATTGTCACCACAAACTGGTTAGTGCCGCTATTATTTAAGGCATCAACGGCTACGGTAAATACCAAATTGGTACTTACAACGGGTATGGCAATGGTTTGTTGGGCAATGGTTTGCAATGCCCCGCCATTTACGCCGCGTTGTACAAGCACCACCATATTGCCTGTTATGGCTGCACCTATATTGCTAAGGTGTACTTTTAGGTCAATGCTGTCGAGGGTGTTGTTAATGCTTGTGCCTAATAGTTCGTTAGTTTGGTGGTCGAAAAGTTGTACATCGGTATAGGTATCGTTGTTTTCTATTAGCAGTTCGGGTTGGCTATAAGCACCTGCTAATACCAAAGCGGGGTCGCCAACAAAGGTCATTTCGTAGCAAGTTTTTCGGCTTTCGTCAAAAGCTGCCTCGTTGTTGGGGTCGCCTTCGTACACATCTTGGTAAACGCTCAACACATTTTTACCCATGGTTTGCCCATAATTAGTAGTGGTAAAACGTTGGTGTAGGTTGGATAAAAAATGGTCGAGATAGCCCGGCGATGTCCAACTGGTGCGCCCCAATAAACCTATCACGCCCAAACTATCTGCCAGCAAATAACGCTCAGCAAACGAGTTGTTGGGGTCGGTAACAGCGTATTGATGCACATTGCCCGTAAATGCACCACCACTTAACACAAACGGATAATGCCCATAGTTGCTAGGGTAGTCGCTTATCTCATCAACACCAAAACTAGTGGAGCCTTCGCTATGTCCAAAAAAAGTGAGTGTACCAATACCTTCGTTTATTTGGTTGGTTATTTCAGGGAAACCACCCGATGGAGGTGTACAACCATTGGTGCAAATGTCAAAAGTACTAACTGTTCCGCCGTAGGTTGAGTTTTCGATGACATTGGCATAATTGTTCAGATAGCCCATATTGGTTGTTTGTTCGGCATTGTTAAATGCGTTAGATATTTGCATGGCTCGTTTTGTCCATTCGCGGGCTTGTCGGGTGCAGGCTTTGGGCGTTTCGTAATCTATTACTTTTCGCAGATAATTACCTACTTGCGTACCATTTATGGCACTTACTCGCCCTATGGGTAGACGAGGCAAGTAGTTTTGGTCGCTTTGGGCAGTTAGGCGGTTGTCGCTGGGCGCAAAACCGTAAGTAGGTACTAGATTGGTGTTGTAATAGAGACTAGAAAAATTGTTGTAGCTAATGCTTTTGCCTAATAGCAACACATATTGTGGCGCTATGCTCCAATGTAGTATTGCATCATCCAAAAAGCGCTGTATTGATAGCGGATGTTTGGGTATGCCTGCCGAATATTGGTCGTAGAGTTCGTCAATATCTGCCACTACCACATTATATCCACCACCTGCCACCGACTCGCGGTAGTTTTGGTATGCCGTTACCCAATCGGTGTTGCCAAGGCGCAGCAAGCTATGCGTAATAATAATGTAATTGCCCTGATTGACTACATTATTAAAGTTGGTAAATTGTATGGGCGTAAGGTGTGGTATAGCGTATAATACACATTGTGCAGGGTTGCACTCGGGTATTACACAGCCAATGGTGCAGGGGCTGTTGGTATTGCTTAGGTACAACTGTCGGGGTGTGGCGGTGTTGTTGCCAGCGGGCAGCAGTATTTTAAGGGTATCGTTTTGCAGATTGGGTATTAGGCGCAAACCATTGGTAAGGTCGTACAACACAGGAGCATCGCCACCGTTAAAGTTTACAATTTCGAGGTACTTTTGGGCGTTGTTGTTTAAGGTAAACAAAAAACTGCGTTGATTGCCAAAATCAAAACGGCGGGTATAGGTGAGTGTAAGGTACGGTATAGTGTTTTGGTTTAGATACCCTAAATTGCCTGTCGACTCAAATACAACGTGTGTGGTATCGTTGGCTATATCGGTGGCAAATACTTGCGCGGTGTATTCGGTATTGTCGTAGCTCTCAAATTGTTCTTGCAAATAGGTGGTGTTGTTTACACGCACCGTAAAAGCGTGGTCGGGGTTGTAGGCAGCATCGTTGGATAAGCCTATAACGCGCAAACGCAGGTCGGCGGGTGTGTACGGAAAACCTATTTTGGGGGCTGTGGTAACAAAACTGTAGGTTTTGCTGTTGCCTGATGCTAGGGTTAAATCGGCTCTTCCTTCGCCGTCGTCAAAATTCGGAAACCAATTATTGGTGCCGCCAAGGCGGTCGGGTTTGCCATTGCTAAATATGGACTTAAGTACTTGTGTTAAGTGTACCTAAAATACGTTTCGGCAGGTGGGTGGGTATCGGTGTTGTTGGGGGTGCTGATGTAACGCTTAGGTGTAGGCGCAACAATATCGTCCCAAACTAAATAATAGTGAGACGTGTCGGAGAACATACTTTGGTAGGGATTAGCTTGCCAATCGGGTTGGGCGTAGAGTTGGGTGTCGAACGAGCCATCGTTTTTTTCGCCATAAAACTCTAAATAGTCTGTTGGCGAAAAAACATTGTTGGTAGTTGTGAAGATAGGTACTTCGGTACCTTTGTGGTACAACCTAAATCCACTTGCGGCATTGTTTGCCAAACCTGCATTTTGCAGCGTTTGGTAGCCGATACGGTACAAACCACTTGTGCCTACTTTACATTTGTAGTAGGTTTTGGTGTAGTCAATCCATTCGTTGCCATAGGGCTGTGCGAATGAGCTAAACGTTGCACATTGTACAACGAGTAGTAAGGTCAGGAACAATCTTGTCATGAGCGTTTCTTGTTTTTTTATGAAAATTAAAAAATACAGATGCCGTTGTGATTATTCCGTACTAAACAAGCAGTTGGTAAGGGTGTTTTAGCCGCCTCAAAGCGCATAGAAGTGACTAAAACAGGTGTTTATTGTGTTGCGTTGCCATCGCAAGGGCAAAGGTAATACTTTTTTTGTGTAATAGCCGTTTTTAGGTGCTTTGTTTTTTTATAACAATCAAAATTAGGAAAATAGTTTTGAACAATTTAAGGACGACATGGAGAAATAGTGAACGCTTGCTCAATTTATACCAGCATGTTTTTTAATTTACAAGGGATAGAGAGAAAACACGGAGATTTTTTGATACTAAAGGACATAAACTCGTTCTTCTCTGTGTTCGCTGTGTCTCTTGTTGTTTTTTTAGTTCGACAAGCTCACTATTATTACGCCATCTGACTTCTGCTAACACTAAAAAAAAACATTATCCGCACCTAATCCGAAACCTAAATAAGGCTAAAACAGCATAGTGCATAACACAAGCTACGGGTAAAACCCACAAAAAATGTGGCTACCTCAGAAGTATCTGGGGTAGCCACATTTTTATGGATAGGGGGGAGTGCTTATTGCTTAAGTCGGGGTTTAGCTTTCACTCTTCCGCTTGTTTCAGTGGTTGGTGGGGTTGGCTTATCGGTTTTAGGTTGGTTGTTTGTACCTTTTACCTTGTCGATTACATCGTCCAAGATGTCGCCAAGCAAACCGCCACCTTTGTTGTTGGTTTGTTGGTTGTTTGGATTATCGGTTTTGGGTTGGTTGTTTGTGCCTCTTACTTTGTCGATTACATCGTCTAGGATGTCGCCAAGCAAACCACCGCCTTTGTTGTTAGTTTGGTTGTTTGGGTTATCGGTTTTAGGTTGGTTGTTTGTACCTTTTACTTTGTCGATTACATCGTCCAATATGTCGCCAAGCAAACCGCCGCCTTTGTTGTTGGTTTGGTTGTTTGGGTTATCGGTTTTGGGTTGGTTGTGCGTACCTTTTACTTTGTCGATTACATCGTCCAATATGTCGCCAAGCAAACCGCCGCCTTTGTTGTTGGTTTGTTGGTTGTTTGGCTTATCGGTTTTAGGTTGGTTGTTTGTACCTTTTACTTTGTCGATTACATCGTCCAGGATGTCGCCAAGCAAACCGCCACCTTTGTTGTTGGTTTGTTGGTTGTTTAGGTTATCGGTTTTGGGTTGGTTGTTTGTGCCTTTTACTTTGTCGATTACATCGTCCAATATGTCGCCAAGCAAACCGCCGCCTTTGTTGTTGGTTTGTTGGTTGTTTGGGTTATCGGTTTTGGGTTGGGCTTCGTCGTTATTGCCTGTAACGTCGTCAACAACGTCACGAATGATATCGAAAATGTTCTTTTTAGCCATGATATGTTTTTTGTAGAGCAGAAAATGTTTGTTTCTTAGACGCAAAAGTAATAATAAGTTACTGTAAAAGTACAAAAAAGTAAAAAAAAATGTTTTTGGGGTGGAAATAGTTGTTGATTTAGTGATGCTACGGCATTTTTGTGCGGTTTATCCGTAGTGCGTCCTTCTTCGGTGTAGTAGGCTTCTAGTTGGTTGTTTTGGTATTTGCTCATAAATAATTAGTTTAGATTGTACAAAGGTAAGTAAAAAGCTCCTCTTTACCAAATGTAGAGAAGAGCTTTTTGTGGCGATAATGATGGGTGTTATTCGTTCTTTATCACCTGTATATCACCTTTATGCTTGTTATCGTCAGTTAATTTTTCTATTTTCTTACTATCACTATGATATAGAAATACATCTTGATCATGTTCAAACGCGCTACTTTTTAGCAAATAAGTACTATCGTTAAACGCATAAATAAACGAAGGTAAGAAAATTTTAAATTTAAAATCAGTTTGGCTAAACTGCTTAACTGTCGTGTACTTTTGGGTTTCAATGTTGTATTCGTAAATAGTGTAAATAGCATCTTCTAAAACAACAAAATAAACGGTGTTTTCTTTTACATTTTTTACGTTCATGAGTTGCCTTTGACTGCAAGGACAAGGTATTGTATCTACTTTTTGCGAATTAAGATTAACACTCAATACTTGCCCCATAGAGAATGCTTCTATTAACAAATAGTTTTTTGTTAAAACACTAAACCCACTAAGAAAAGGCTTTGTTAGCGTAAGTATTTTTTCCCCAGATACAATATTGGCAACAGTAGCATTATGGTTTCTACCTTCAAAATAAGTAAACGCTATTAATGAATCGTTGTACGAAGACATCGTAAGGTTTTTAATTGCTCCATATTTTTCTCCTCTGTGGTCCGTTGCGGATAAGAAATCGAGTTGATGTGGCAATTTTGTTATTTTTTGCGTTTCTAGGTTGTATTCGTACAAACGAGAAGGTCCGCTTGATCCTGTATGACGATAATATTTGTCGTCTGAACGACTAGATTGAAAAATGATGGTATTGCGGGATTTACAAAAAAAGGGGTTCTCATCCTCGAAACTGTCATAGGTTATTTGTGTTTTTTGCTTGGTGGCTAAATCAAATAACACAACATCGCCATAAGGAGGAACAATCGACATTCCATCGTACTCAATATATAGCAATTTTGTGCCTTTAGATAAGTCTTGGGTAGATGTTTTACGGTTTAAACAGCCCAATTGTATTACAATACACCATGTTAGTAGGCTGATAAAAAAGTATTTAGAATGATAGAGGAAGGTGAACATTTTGTTATTGTTTTAAATGATTGGTGTTTGCTCATAAATACTTGGTTTGTTGATACAAAGGTAAGCAACATCAACTTGACAGTGGTGTTTGGGTAAGTTGATGTTGCAAAAATACATCACATACCCTGGCGATATTTTACAAAGCCATAAATAGGGATACTTACCATAAAAAGTACAACAGCAATGAATATTAGCATACCTAACCAGTCATTTCCCTGTGCTATTTCTTCGTCCGAAAACTGGTGATTAACCATAGTTTCGTAATCCATAGTAAAACGAGATAACAAGAAATAAAGAGGTAACATGAGCAAAAAAACAAATGACCTGCTTTCAAACAAATGGCTATTAGCGTTGCCTACTAATAATAAGTTGACGATTAAACCGATTGGTATAATATGCCAAAACAATAAGAGAACAAAGGAATTTTTTGCTGTATTGTAATTCTCTTGTTATCTGGTTTAGTGCCTTATAATAAAGATAAATTGCATAGAGAATTAGATTTAGAAAGTTTTTCATTTTTCATCACCCTCCCCTGTAATCATTTTATATAGCCCGTCTGCACTTTCATTGAAGGTTTGTCTAATTCCACTACCTGCTTTGTTCATGTCTTGCCCAAATTGAGTGTCGTCTATATAGTTAATAAAATCATCTTTTTTACCTGTTAAATCCAACACCCCATCAACGATACCAAGTGTTGCAGGTCCATCAGGGTCAATCAACCTAATCGGATTACCTGCCACATAATTATACCCACTCCACCCATAATACTTCTCCGCCAGCGGGTCAATCTGTCCCCAAACGCCGCGCTGCAAATCCAACCGCCTTGCGCCGCAGTCGCTCCACAACAAGCCAAAGTCGCTGTTTAGTTCTTTGGGGTTGTATTGGTATTTACTCATAAATAATTGGTTTAGGTTGTGCAAAGGTAAGCAACATCAACTTGACAATGGTGTTTGGGCAAGTTGATGTTGCAAAAATACGTCACATTGCTTGGTGTTATTTAACTGCAATGCTTATCATGAAAAGCACCACCATAAGCAACATTAACATACCCAACCAGTCATTTCCTTGTGCTATTTCTTCGTCCGAAAACTTATGGTTAATCATGGTTTCGTAGTCCATTGTAAAGCGAGATAACAAAAAGTAAAAAGGTAACATGAGCAAAAAAACAAACGATCTGCTTTCAAACAAACCGCTATTAGCGTCACTTACTAATAACAAACTGATTGGCATAATACACAAAAACAACAAAAGAACAAAGGAATTTTTTGCCGTGTTGTAATTTCTCTTGTTATCTGGTTTAGTGCCTTTATAATAAAGATAAATTGCATAGAGAATCTGATTTAGAAAGTTTTTCATTTTTCATCATCCTCCCCCATGATCATCTCATAAAGCCCATCACGACTTTCTTTATATGTTTGTCTAATTCCACTACCTGCTTTGTTCATGTCTTGCCCAAATTGAGTGTTGTCTATGTAGTTAACAAAATCTTCTTTTTTACCTGCACCTAAGTCGGTTACTTGTTCTTGCGTTTTTATGTCTGGATTATAACAGATCATACCATCGTACTCAAACCACCCAAAGCTTACGTCCATCGGGGTCAATATGTTTTATTGGGTTACCTGCCACATAATTATACCCACTCCAAGCCGCGTATTTCTCCGCCAGCGGGTCAATTTGCCCCCAAACGCCGCGCTGCAAATCCAACCGCCTTGCGCCGTAGTCGCTCCACAACAAGCCAAAGTCGCTGTTTAGTTCTTTGGGGTTGTATTGGTATTTGCTCATAAATAATTGGTTTAGATTGTGCAAAGGTAAGCAACATCAACTTGACAGTGGTGTTTGGGCAAGTTGATGTTGCAAAAATACATCACATACCCTTATTAGCGTTGCCTACTAATAATAAGTTGACGATTAAACCGATTGGTATAATATGCCAAACAATAAGAGAACAAAGGAATTTTTTGCTGTATTGTAATTTCTCTTGTTATCTGGTTTAGTGCCTTTATAATAAAGATAAATTGCATAGAGAATTAAATTTAGAAGTTTTTTCATTTTATAAAAAAAATACAAATATTGATATTATTACCCACTTCAAAAACAACATTTTTTACCCTTATAACGAACTAAAACCGTACCTTTGCCGTTATAATAGGCGTGTTGTTTGTTTGCTTGGTTTAAACTTGCAAAAGTAGCCATTGCTTTTGTGGTTTTTACTATTTTGTACAAAAAATGCACCACATTATTATTTTTGCAAACCCGCCTCTTAACAATCTACTTTTTTCAAAAGGGGCGTATCTAATCCCCCTAGCCCCTTTTTTCAAAAAGAGGGGACTGATATGCTAGCTGCAAAACAAGGCTTGCCTCTTAACATTCTCCCTTTTTTCAAAAGGGGGACGATTAACACTTTTGCTTGCAAAAGTGTTAATCAGGGGGATTTTAACACCTAATATCAAAACAACCTAATGTCTATCGCATCAAAATTACTTACTTTGGCAATGCTATGCCTATCGTTGTGTAGCTTTGCCCAAACCAACAAAAGTACCCTTAGTGGCTACATCAAAGACTCGCAAACGGGCGAAACCCTTATTGGAGCCTACATTTACAATGCCGCCAACAAAACAACGGGTAATATAACCAACGAGTACGGTTTTTACTCGCTCACGCTGCCCAATGGCACTTACACCATCGAGGTATCGTATATTGGCTATACCACCAAACAACTGCAACTAAATCTTACCCAAAACCAAAACTTAAGCATTAACCTCGACCCCGAAGGCATTTTGATGCGCGATGTAGAGATTGTTGCCAAACGCAAAGACGAAAATGTGCAAAGCACCCGCATGGGCGTTATGGAACTGCCCATTGAGCAAGTAAAAGAACTGCCCGCTTTAATGGGCGAGGTAGATGTGATACGCACCATGCAGCTAATGCCGGGCGTAAAATCGGGGGGCGAGGCAAGTGTAGGTTTTTATGTGCGCGGCGGCGGACCCGACCAAAACCTAGTACTTTTAGACGAAGCCGTAGTGTACAACACCGGGCATTTATTTGGCTTTTTCTCGGTTTTTAACTCCGATGCACTCAAAAATACCACCCTACACAAAGGCAATATGCCTGCCGAGTATGGTGGTCGTTTAGCGTCGGTGTTAGATGTGCAGATGAAAGAAGGCAACAACCAAAAATACACCGCCGAGGGAGGCATTGGGCTTATCTCGTCGCGTTTAACGGTGCAAGGACCTATCCAAAAAAACAAAAGCTCGTTTCTTATTTCGGGCAGGCGCACCTATATCGATGTGTTGGTAAAACCATTTTTAAAAGGCGGCGATTTTGAGGGCAACGGCTATTACTTCTACGATTTAAACACCAAGTTTAACTATCAATTCTCGGAAAAAGACCGCTTGTTTGCCAGTGGTTATTTTGGGCGCGATGTGTTCGATTTTAAATCGCCCGACGGTTTTAGCTTTAACATGCCCTGGGGCAATGCCACCGCCACCATGCGCTGGAACCACGTGTTTAACAACAAACTGTTTATGAACACCACCGCCATTTACAACTCGTACAACTTTGCGGCTAACTCAAAGTTTCAGGGCTTTGAATCTAAGTTTTACTCGGGCGTAAAAGATTGGAACGCCAAGATAGACCTTGATTATTTTCCATCGCCCAAGCACACCATCAAAGGGGGCGTAAACTATACTTACCACACCTTTACACCCTATAGCTTTAATGCTACGGTTGGCGATGTGGAGTTCTCGAACGAAGACCTAAACCAACAATATGCCCACGAAATAGCTGCCTATATCCAAGACGATTTTAGCATAGGCGAAAACTGGAAATTTAACGTAGGTTTGCGGGCATCGGGGTATCAGCAAGTTGGTCCGTACAAAACCACCGAATTTAACCCTCAAGGCATACCCACCGACACCATCGAGTACAAAGCCGGCGAGGGTATTGCCACTTATGGCGGATTAGAGCCACGCGTTAATTTTCGGTATTCTGTGTCGCCCATATCGTCTATCAAAGGGGGCGTAGCTGTTACCAATCAGTACATACATCTGGTGTCTAACTCGGGCTCTACCTTACCCACCGATTTGTGGGTGCCAAGTACCCAAAAAACCAAACCGCAAAAAGGCATTCAATACAGTTTGGGTTATTTTCAAAACTTTTTTGAAGATAAGCTCGAAGGCTCGGTAGAGGTGTATTATAAAGATTTGAAAAACCAAATCGAGTTTTCGGAGGAGTATGTACCCGAATTAGGCAAAAACATAGAAGATAGCTACGTTTTTGGTAAAGGACGAGCTTATGGCGTTGAGTTGTTTCTTAACAAAAAATACGGTAAGTTTACGGGCTGGATAGGCTATACCTACTCGGTATCGGAGCGAAAATTTGACAACCTAAACAACCAACAATGGTTCCCGACCAAATACGACCGCACCCACGATGCCTCGATTGTTGCTACCTACAAACTTAGCAAACGCTGGACAACATCGGCAGTTTGGGTATATGGCACAGGTAATGCCCTTACCTTGCCCAATAGTTTTTACCTTATTGGCGGCTCGTTGTACACCGAGTACGACATGCCCCGCAACTCGTATCGCCTAAAACCTTATCACCGCCTCGACCTATCGGCAACCTGCCAGCTCAACAAAAAGAAACCGCCCGCGTAAAATCCGAGTTAGCTATCTCTATTTATAATGTATACAGCCGTGCCAACCCGTTTTTTGTGTATCCCAACATCGATTACGCCTCCACACAAACCAATGGTAACATCAATGTACAGCTAAAACAAGTGTCGTTGTTTCCCATCATTCCGTCGGTAACGTATAATTTTAAGTTTTAGGGCAGATGAAGGAAACAGGCAGTAATGTCGTTCATAATCAACATTTTAACACTTTTACACAATGGCATACCGCAATTTTAAATTAGTCGATTTACAAGAAAATTTTGGTTTAACCATACAACGCCAAGTACTGTTCAATGCCAATCAGCTTTTGCCTGTAGCTCCTTCAAATTGGTTAGTAAGTACTTTGCAACGCAGCCATCAAATGGCGGTAAGTACCGAAAAAGCCTTGTCCGAATACATCATTTCGCCTATACTGTCTGAGGTAAAAATGAACAACCAAAATACTGTTTCGCTTTTTTCGGGCGAGGTGCTTAATGCCGACCGCGCTCAAAAACTAAACGGCGAAGTAGATTTTATTTTTGTACAAGTACCTAATGCCATCGAAATGCAAGCTCCCTTAATATGTATTACCGAAGCCAAACTGCACCAAGGTTTAGAGCGAGCCATACCCCAAGCCGCCGCACAAATGATAGGCGCACAGGTGTTTAACAAAAAACAAAAACACGAACTGCCTGTTATTTACGGAGCAGTTACATCGGGGCGCACTTGGTTGTTTTTGCAACTAACCCAACAAAATTTAATAGTGGATACCGATATTTATTACCTCGATAATCTACCTACGATATTGGGCATCTTTCAGCAATTATTGCAATAATTATCTCCCTCCACAAACAAAACAATCAACCTAAAAAAAACAATGAAAAATACAAATGCACTTTCTATAGCTATGCTTAGCTTTTTAGCGATGCTTATCTTTACCAATTGCGAAAAAAACATTACCGCCGACCTGCCCGACCCCGTAGAGAAAGTAGTAGTCGAAGGCTCTATCGAATCGGGTGGTACGCCCTTAGTAATGCTTAACCGCAATTACCCCTATTTTGGCGAGTTTAACCCTGCTCAATATGGTCAAGGGTTTGAGCGCGATGCCATTGTAAAAGTATCCGACGGCACAAACACCGTTACGCTGCAAGAAATTTGTTTTTCGGAGCTAACCGACGAGCAAAAAGAAATTTTTGCTGGACAGATGAGCGGACTACCCGATAGCCTACCCGCAGGCTTCGATTTTTGTGTGTATACCTTGTTAGTGCCAAGCATGATAGGGCAGTTTGGTAAAACCTACACCCTCGACATTACCACCACCGACAACAAACACCTAACCGCCGTAACCACCATACCTAATGCCGTGCCTTTAGATAGTGTGTGGATAGAACCCTCGCCAAACCCCGATTATGCCGACAGCCTACGCCGCTTGTGGGTGCAGTTTAAAGACCCCGACACTTTGGGCAATTACTATAGGTATTGGACAGGCAAAAACAGTGGTCCCCTATATCCTGTTCAAACTTTTGATGATTTGGTGGTAAATGGCAAATTGTTTTATTTTCCGATGAATAAGGGAGAAGCAAGCGGAGCCGATTTTGACATAAACACTTTTGGCTATTATACCTTGGGCGATACCGCACACCTAAAATGGGTGACAATAGACAACGCCACCTATAATTTCTTGAATTCGTTAGAGTTTAGCGAAAACTCGACGGGTCCGTTTGGTAGTGTTGTTAAGGTAAAATACAACATAGACGGCGGTATTGGCATTTGGGCAGGCTATGGCGTTAGCACCGAACAAAGTGTGGTAATCAATAATTAGTTTTCTTGGCTTTTGGCTGTTCGCTGTCGGCTGTTCGCTATCCGCTTTGGGCAATAGCATAAAAAAGTGCGCTAGGCTTGTTGTCTAACGCACTTTTTTATTTCTCTTCGGGTGATAAACGTTTTATATTGATAGCGAGCAGCGGATAGCCGGATGATAGCGAGCAGCGGATAGCCGGATGATAGCGAGCAGCGGATAGCCAGTAGCCAAAAGCCGCATCAAAGCAGCCAATAACACAGCAAGCCAATAGCCATAACGCCCAACACATCTAACAAAAAGCCTACCCTAAACATGGCTTTTAAAGGCACCAATTGTGTACCGTATACAATGGTGTTTGGGGCAGTAGCAACGGGCAGCATAAAACCAAGCGATGCAGCAAGTGTAGCAGGTATCATTAACAACAAAGGCGACAAACCTGTACTTTGCTGAATGGCTACCAGAATAGGCAAAACCAATTGTATACTTGCCACATTAGATGCAAACTCGCTGATAATACACACAACAGCGCACACGCATAGTATGATGATAAGTGGATGAACAGCACTCAAAAAATGCAATTGGCTAGCTAAATAAGTACTTAATCCCGACACCTCGAAACCTTTTGACAGCGCAAATCCGCCACCAAACAACAAAATGATGCCAAAAGGTAGTTTTTGCACATCGTGCCAATGCAGTATTTTTTTGTCGGCGTGGTGGCGCGAGGGTATCAAAAACAACAACATTGCCATCAGCACGGCAACGGTACTATCTTGTACAAAATCTTTCGGAAACAAGCGCCCCCAACCAAACAACTGCATGTTACCAATTGGCAAGGTTTGGCGCGTAAACCACAACACTGCCGTAAGTACGGTAATAGTGGCAACTACTTTTTCTTCGTACATCATCTTGCCCAGTTTATGGTACTCGTTTTTAAAATACGAGCGGTCGAAAGCCAAATGCCGAGCATCGCCAATAAACCACCAACGCAATACGGCATACAAAATAAACAGCATAACCATTGATATGGGGAATGCTACACCAAACCACGAGGCAAAATTAATAGTTTGGTCTTGTGGAAATTTATCGGTATAAAAACTGTAAAAAATCATGTTGGTGGGCGTGCCTACCAATGTTGCCATGCCGCCAATAGTTGCCGAGTATGCCAAACCCAGCAACAAAGCCGCCGACACATCGGTTTGTTTTTGGGCAGATAATAGGCTTTTGAGCTGTGTGTTAACTGCCAACACCGCCGAAACAAACATCATAACAGTAGCCGTGTTCGACATCCACATAGATACAAAAAAAGTAGTACCCATTACACCCGCCAATATCGTTGAGGGATTGCCGCCCACACGCCCCAATATGCCCAATGATAAGCGCTGATGCAAATTCCATTTTTCGATGGCATACGAAATGATAAAGCCACCAACAAACAAAAAAATAATTTGGTCGAAATACTGAAACGCCGTCGATTTGGCATCTAACACACCCAACAAAGGCATCAACACAAAGGGCAACATAGACGTAACCGCCAAGTTAACCACTTCGGTCATCCACCACCAAGCTACCCAAACAGTAATGCCCGCCATACGGCTCACCAAAGGGTTTTGTGCATCGAGGTTGCCAAACAACATAATGGCTATGCCCAAGGCGGGCCCAAATAACAAACGAAAGTAATAGTTTGCCTTCATAAAAATAATTGCGCGTTTTTTTTTGCAAAAGTATTGTTTTTTTGGAA
This sequence comes from Sphingobacteriales bacterium, assembly GCA_016718845.1. Lineage (GTDB taxonomy): Bacteria > Bacteroidota > Bacteroidia > Chitinophagales > UBA2359 > JAEUUX01. Next base: position 31,403 of record JADKCK010000055.1, on the reverse strand, counting down.
GAAAATAACTTACTTTGCCTCGTAATTGCTTAAACAGGCTTGTTTTTGTAATTTAAAGCTTAAAATAGCTACCAAAATAATATCTACCCACAACTATTAACTAAAACATCAACCATGAAACAAAAAATAGTAGTATTAACAGGCGCAGGCATCAGCGCCGAAAGCGGCATTCAAACATTTAGAGGTGCAGGCGGTTTGTGGAACGGCTACAACGTAATGGAAGTAGCCTCGATAGATGGCTGGCACAAAAATCCCAAATTAGTGCTAGATTTTTATAACCTGCGCCGAGCCGACGCCGCCAACGCCCAACCCAATTTAGCCCATACCGAGCTAGCACGCCTTGAGCAAAAATACGACGTAACTATTATCACTCAAAACGTAGACGACCTGCACGAGCGCGGCGGCTCGACAAAGGTGTTGCATTTGCATGGTAAATTGCGCGAAGCCCGTAGTACACAAAACGAACAGTTGGTGTACGACATTGGAGCTAATGCTATTGAATTGGGCGATATATGCGAAATGGGTAGCCAATTGCGCCCCAATATTGTGTGGTTTGGCGAAATGGTACCCTTGATGGAAACCGCCTCTCACGAGGTAAGCCAAGCCGATATTTTTATAATTGTAGGTACCTCGTTGTTGGTTTATCCTGCTGCATCGTTGGTGCATTATGCCCCTAAAACAGCACAAAAATACATCATTGACATAGCCCCCGACGAACGAGAAATGAAACGCATACCCAATATGCACGTAATTGCCAATAAAGCATCGTTGGGCGTAAGCCAAGTAGTAGAACAATTGATGAACGGCTAATTGACCATTTCTAATCTCTACGTCCAAACATCTAATCTAAAAAAATACTGCTTTATGCAAAAAAAATTACTTTTCTCTTTATTGCTTGCCTTTACTTTTTCGCTGGGCGCCGTAGCCCAAGACCCATGCCCAACGCCCAATTCTACGCCCACCTTAGCCGTGCAATCGTTTGATGGCGCCAATGTAACCCTAAGCTTTGCCACGCCTAACCCCAATATTTTCACCGATTACTCTATCATCATCACAAATAGAGACGGTATTCTATTAGGTATCAAAAGCGAGTTGTCGTTTAGCCTTGCCGATATGCCCACCACAAATGGCTACGGTTTTTATGTGCTTGCCTTTAATCAAGCCGATGCAGACGTGGCAGTGCCAAATTTAACAGATGCTTTGGCAATTGTATGCCCAGGTATTAGTTTGCCACCAGTAAATGGGCATTACCCACTATCCGATGTGTTGTTGGGCATATTAAACAATTGCCCTAGTTTAATTCAAGGCGGTCAATTAAGTGTAGCCCTAGACTTGTTATGCCAATTGCCCATTTTTGTACCTGGTGTTGTTCTGCCTTTTGGCTGGTCGGACGAGATGGTAACAGGTATCAACAATGCCCAAACCAACCCATTGTTGGCTACCATTACCGATACCAACAACCAATGGTTAGTGCAATGGCAAGATGACAACAAGCCCGACTACCCAAATTGCGGTGTACAATAGTACGGGGCAAATAGTGTATAAAAGCACGCTAAACAACCACCAAAACACTTGCAGCATAGATACCCAACAACTAACCAACGGTTTATATATGGTGCAAATTAGCAACGGACAAACAAACTCGGTAGCTAAGATAGTAAAATAGCTGTAAAATATCCGTTTTTAATCTACCTTGCACTAAATTTTTGACACAAAAATTAACACATTAAGGCACTTTTTAAACAATTGGCTACAGGTACGCTACTTGTAGCCAATTGTTATTAACAACTAAAAGCATTTTACGGCACAAAATAGGCAATGTTCTTTCATCTCCCTCCATTTACAATTTACAATTTACAACTAAAATGGTACGTGCTTTAGTTTTAACTGGATTTGGCATTAACTGCGAAGAAGAGTTAGCAGCGGCTTATCGTTTGGCAGGCGCCGAAGCCCACATTTACCACTTCAACGAAGTATTGTTGCAACAGGTTTCGATACACGATTACGACATACTTAATTTTCCGGGCGGATTTTCGTTTGGCGACGATATTGCATCGGGTAAAGTAATGGCAAACAAAATTAAGTACAAACAACTGCCAAATGGCAAAACTTTGCTCGACGAAATAAAAATCTTTTTACAATCGGGCAAATATGTGCTGGGTGTGTGCAATGGGTTTCAGATGTTGGTGCGATTGGGCTTGCTGCCCAATATAGGCGCAACTTTTACGCAACAAGCCGCCCTAAGCCACAACGACTCGGCTAAGTACGAAGACCGCTGGGTGTATTGCAAAGTAACAGCTAACTCGCATACGCCATTTTTAAACGGCATCAGCATCTTCGCTGTTCCGGTACGGCATGGCGAAGGCAAACTTATTTTTGCCGACGATGAGATGCGTAAAAATATCATCGCCAAAAACCTTAATTGCCTAACTTATTGCCTCGAAGATGGCACAACAGCTACTACCTACCCCGAAAACCCCAACGGAGCCGAGCTAAGTTGCGCCGGTTTAACCGACGAAACAGGACATGTTTTTGGACTAATGCCACACCCCGAAGCGTTTTTAAGCCTATACAATCACCCAAACTGGGGGCAACTGAAACGCCAAAACCCCAACTTGCCCGACGAAGGGGCGGGTTTGCAAATCTTCAAAAATATTGTGGCTCACCTAAACACTTGTAAGCTACCAAATGCCGAAATGGTGTAAACAATACACAACAAAAAAACACCTGCCTATTTAGGGCAGGTGTTTTTTGTTACATCATTTTTTTTAGTTCGTTTAGTTTCATCAATGCCTCGATGGGGGTTAGTGCGTTGATGTCTATCTGGTCTATGGCTTCTTTTAGGCGTTGCAGTTCGGGGCTGCCCATATCAAAGATGCTAAGTTGGTATTGCTCTTCGCGTTTGCTGATGTTGCGCAGGTTTTGTTTAATCGAGTCGGGTTGGTCTATGTGTTTTTGTTCTAACTCGGCTAAAATTTCTTTGGCGCGTTTTACAATACTTTGGGGCATGCCTGCCATTTGTGCCACATGAATACCAAAACTACGCTCGGCACCGCCCGGTATCAGCTTGCGTAAAAAGATTACTTTGTTACCTACTTCTTTTACCGACACGGTAAAGTTGCGGATTCGGTCAAATTTATCTGCCAGTTCGGTTAGTTCGTGGTAGTGTGTGGCAAATAGCGTTTTGGGTTTAGCTTTGGGGTTGTTGTGCAAAAACTCGGCTAATGCCCAAGCTATCGAGATGCCGTCGTAGGTGCTGGTTCCGCGTCCAATTTCGTCGAGTAAAATTAGGCTTCGCTCCGATATGTTGTTCATGATACTGGCTGTTTCGGTCATCTCTACCATAAACGTCGACTCGCCCGATGAGATGTTATCTGATGCCCCAACGCGCGTAAAAATTTTATCTACCAAACCCACTGTAGCCGCCGATGCAGGTACGTAACAACCCATTTGAGCCATTAGCACAATAAGGGCGGTTTGGCGCAGCAATGCCGATTTACCCGCCATATTAGGACCCGTGATAATCAATATTTGCTGGTCGTTGCTGTCCAATTGCACGTCGTTGGCTACATATTCTTCGCCTAATTGCAGTTGCGTTTCGATAACGGGGTGCCTACCATCTTTTATGTCGAGTGTTAAGTCGTCGGTTATGTTGGGTCGGCAGTAATTATTTTTAAGGGCAATGGTAGCAAACGACAATAGGCAATCTAACTTAGCAATTAAGGTGGCGTTAAATTGTATGGGGCGGATATAATCTTGCAGGGTAGCCACTAGTTCGTCGAACATTTTGACCTCTAAGGAGGCTATTTTCTCTTCGGCGCCCAATATTTTATTTTCGTAAATTTTTAGCTCTTCGGTAATGTATCGCTCGGCGCCTGTAAGGGTTTGTTTGCGTATCCAGGTGCTAGGTACGGCATCTTTGTAGGTGTTTCGCACCTCTAAATAATAGCCAAACACGCTATTAAAGCCTACTTTTAGCGATTTTATGCCGGTGTTTTCTATTTCGCGTTGTTCTATCTGCAACAAATAATCTTTGCCCGAGTGTTGTAGTTCGCGCAGTTCGTCTAATTCTTTCGATACGCCGCTTTTAAACACATCGCCTTTACCCATTTGAGCGGGTGCTTCTTCGAGCAGTTCGCGCTCGATGCGTTCTACAATTAATTGGCAGGGGTTAAGTTGTTCGCCTGTTTTTTGGAGTAGAGGATGTTCGGCATTGGTGCAATATTGTTTAATGGGGTCTATGGCACGCAAGCCGTTTTTTATTTGCACAACCTGTCGGGGAGCTACTTTACCCATTGGCACTTTGGCAATTAGGCGTTCAAGGTCGCCTACTTGTCTAAGTTGGGAGCCTAATAAATCTCTAAAATCGTTTTGTTCGATGATGTATTGGGTTAAATCCAAACGTTCATCAATTAGGCGTTTATCTTTTAGGGGCAGCAGCAGCCATTTTTTTAGCAGCCGTGCGCCCATTGGCGATACCGATTTGTCGAGTACTTTTATGAGTGGGGTTCCGCTTTCGTGGGCGGTTTGTAGTAGTTCAAGGTTACGGATACTAAACCTATCTAACCAAACGTAGCGGTCTTGTTTGATGCGCGACAATGCGGTTAGGTGTTGTAGGTTAGGATGTTCGGTTTCTTTTAGGTAATGTATGATGGCTCCGGCGGCGGCGATGCCTGCGTCCATATCATCTACGCCAAAGCCGCGCAGGTTTTTGGTTTGGAAATGGCGCAGCAGCAAATCTTCGCCAAATTGTTTTTCAAAAAATCCACTCATCTAGTGGGTAGATGTAGTAGTTATCGGCAATCATTGACTTTAGTTCTTTTTGTCGGGGCTTTGCGTAGAGAATTTCGGAGGGGTTAAAGCCTTGCAGTAGTTTTTCGATATAGTCTGATGTGCCTTCGGCGATTAAGAACTCGCCTGTTGATATGTCGGCAAGAGCGATGCCCATTTGTAGTTTATCCCAACTAATAGCTGCCAGATAGTTATTGGTTCGGTGGTCGAGCATTTTATCGTTTAGGGCAATGCCGGGCGTTATAATTTCGGTGATGCCTCGTTTCACGATGGTTTTGGTGAGCGAGGCATCTTCGAGTTGGTCGCAAACGGCAATGCGGTAGCCTGCTCGCACTAATTTGGGCAAGTAAGTATCAACGGCATGATAGGGGAAGCCCGCCAGTTCAATTTCTGATGCCGTACCGTTGTGGCGTTTGGTAAGGGTAATGCCCAAGGCGCTTGCAGTAGCAATGGCATCGGGTCCAAAGGTTTCGTAAAAGTCGCCTACCCGAAACAATAAAATGGCATCGGGGTATTTCTCTTTGAAGTAATTGTATTGCTTCATCAAGGGCGTTTCGCTGGGTGCTTTGTCGCTTTTTTTAGGGTTGTTTGGGTTGCTTGGGCGTGCCATTTAATGTATGATGGGGTAATTGGTGAAAAGTGATTGTTTTTATGGGTATTAGTGCTGCTTTGTTTGGTTGTTTGTGTTGTACATTGGGGTGGCGCTAATAGTGTTATGGGGGTGGCACCTACTTGGCAAATTAGGGAGTGCCAAACATCACCCCCAAAAAAGACATTTACCGCGTCAAGCGGGGCGGGCGCAGGCTTTGTATTGGAGGGCGATATTTGGTATTAAAAAGTGCGGCTATACGACAAGGAGGGTAATACAGGAAAGAGGCTAACTTGTTTGATGACGGGCTTGAAGTTGTTGTTTTCGTCTTGTCCGCGATACAAAAAGAAGGGGTTTTTGCGGTTATAGGCGTTGTAGATGTCTATGTTCCAGCGGCGTTCGCCATTTTTTTTCTGTTTTACAAAACTAATGCCTAGGTCTAGGCGGTGATAGGCGGGCATTCTGAAACCGTTTCGTCCGTTGTAGTAATAGATGGGCAAGTCGGTGCCAAAAAACGATTGGGTGGCGCTGGCATATTGGGTGGTAGAGATAGATACGGCATTGCCTGTGCGGTAAATCCAGGTGCCAGATAGTTCGATGTTTTTGGTTGGGCGATAGATAGCGACTATGACAAAGTCGTGTCGGGCATCGTATTTAAAAGGGTAGGTTTTGCCGAAGTTAATATCGTCGAATTGGCGCGTAGACCAAGCTAAGGTGTAGCCAATCCAGCCGGTTAGTTTGCCTTGTTTGCGTTGTATCAAAAATTCGGCTCCGTAGGCATTGCCTTGCCCGGCGGTTACTAAATCTTCCCAAGTACTGCCATTTAAAAAACTTACTCCTTCTTTATATTCAATTAGGTTTTTCATTTTTTTGTAATAACCTTCTATGGTCACTTCATAATCGGTTAGTAACGAGTAGGCAAAGCCTGCTGCTACTTGTTGCGATTGTTGTGGTTTTACCCGCTTGGTGGCAGGCACCCAAATGTCGGTGGGCAGGCTTAATCCGCTGCTGCTGCTTAGTAGGTGCAAAAACTGCATCATGTAGGCATACGAAGCCTTAACGGATAGTTTTTTGCCCAATAAATAACGAGCCGAGATGCGAGGTTGAGCGCTTTTATAAAAGGTATTTTCGACGGCAAAGCCCGACAAGTGTAAACCTACATTGGCTTTTAGGCGTTCACTTATTTTCATATCGTCCTCTATATAGGCATCAAGTTCTAGTGTTTTGCTTTGCCCCTGCGAAAAACTAGTATCTATGGCAATGCCGCTTTTAATTTGCTGGACACCTGGACGAAAATTGTGGTGTGTTGCCGAAGTGCCAAATTTGATGTAATGGTTGGGCGATGGTAGGTAATCGAAATCCATTTTAGCGGCTACATCGCTGATGGTTGAGAAATAACCCGAAGCAAAGTCGTCAAAAGTGTTTTCTTTTTCATCAAAGCTGGTTTCGGTACGTAGTTTGTAGCGGGTATAGGTTAGGGTAGTGTTGCTAAATAGTTTATCGGTAAATAAGTGGTTCCAGCGTGCCACAGAGGTTAGGTTGCCCCAAGCAATATTACCATTTAGTTGATCGCCGGCTGTTTTATCTTTAAAATAAAAATTGTCGTTGCCTGTATAGGCGCTCAAATATAGTCGGTCTTTGTTGCTAAATTTGTGGTTTATTTTGGCGCTAAAATCCTGAAAATAATAACCGCCATACGAATTACCGTTTGTTTGGGATAAAATAATTGGGCGAGCCAGCACATCTATATAAGTACGACGTGCGGTGACAATAAACGAGGTTTTATCTTTTTTGATAGGTGCTTCGAGCGATAATTTGGACGAGATAATGCCCAACGAAAAAGCGCCGCCAAGGCGTTTCATATTGCCTTCTTTCATCCGTATATCTAAAACCGACGATAGCCGCCCGCCATAACGAGCCGGATAACCACCCTTTATCAAATCGACGCTGTTAATGGCATTGGCATCAAACACCGAAAAAAAGCCAAACAAATGCGATACGTTATAGACAGGTACGCCGTCCAGAAGTATCAAATTTTGGTCGGGGCTACCGCCGCGCACATACAAACCGCTGCTACCCTCGGTACCCGACTGCACGCCGGGCATTAGTTGCAGGGCTTTTATCACATCAACCTCGCCCATAAAAGCAGGCAACGAGTTGATTTGTTTCATGGGTATGCTGACGGCACTCATTTGGGTGCGTTCTTCAATTTTTTCGATGGCTTTATCTGCCTTAACTACTACTTCTTGCAACAAACCAGATTCTGTTAAGTTAATGTTCTTTTGCAAGTTAGTGTTTAAAAAGATGCTTTGTTTAATGGTTTCGTATCCCACATACGACACGCTCAGCTCGATAGAATCGGAGGGTAGTGTTAATGAATAAAAACCATATTCGTTAGTTGTTGTGCCACGTATGGGTTTTATTCTGCTGTTGTATACATTGGCACCAATTAGTTTTTCGCCCGTTTTAGCATCTTCTATATATCCGCTAATAGTAAATTTTTGTTGAGCAGATGCGGTCAGTAAATTTATCAAAGATAGGAAAACGACAAAAGGAAAGCGCATGTATTTTGGTTTTAATTGCAAGAGGTTGTGGTATTAATGGCTACAAACGGGTGCAAAGATACCAATTATTGTGTAGTTTAAAAAGATAAACACGGCATTTAATTAATTGAATATAAAGATGGGGTATTTTCGGGTAAAATAGGCTCAAAGTTAAATCAATTTTTTACATTTCAATAAACTTTGTTTTGCAGAGTTGTGGTGATTTTACAATTCATTCCATACCTTTGTTTGATTGTTTAGGTTAGATAAGATGTGTATTTCAATAAACTTTGTTTTGCAGAGTTGTGGCGATTTTACAATTCATTCCGTACCTTTGTTTGATTGTTTAGCTTAGATAAATTGTGCGTTTCAATAAACTTTGTTTTACAGAGTTTGTGTAGGTTTACAATTCATTCCATACCTTTGTTTGATTGTTTAGCTTAGATAAGGGTTTCAATAAGGCGGAACGGGGTTCAATAAACTTTGTTTTGCAGAGTTGTGTTTCAATTCAATTGCTAACCTTTATTTTTTTAAATTTTTAAAAAAATTATTAAAAAAAAGGGTATAAAATTTCAAGCCCCTATTTGTTAAATTTCAATAAACTTTGTAACTCAAAGTTAATACACTTCTTCGATCATCTTATTACCCTAATTTCTTGTGCGGCAATACTTAAAAGGGTAGGGTAGGAGAGGGGCGAGGTAGTAACATACCAACTCTATCTTGTATAAGAGAGCCATTGCCTTTAAAAACACGCCATTAAATTTTATCAAAAAACGTAAATAGATCATGAAAAAAGCACTTCTGTTAATTGATTTGCAAAACGATTTTATGCCAGGTGGGGCATTAGCAGTACCACAAGGCAACGAAGTTATAGCTATTGCTAACCGTTTGCAGCCTTCTTTCGATTGGGTAATAGCCACCCAAGATTGGCACCCTGCCAACCACGGTAGTTTTGCTGCCAATAATCTGCCTCAAAACATAGGCGATGTAATTAATTTAGATGGTTTACCGCAAATTATGTGGCCCATTCATTGCGTCCAAAATACCAATGGTGCCAATTTTACATCAGATTTGGACACAACACATATCAATGCAGTTTTTCAGAAAGGAACCGACCCTAACATTGATAGTTATAGCGGCTTTTTTGACAACGGCAAGCGTAAATCCACAGGTTTAGGCAATTTTTTACTACAACAAGGTATTACCGATGTGTACATTATGGGTCTGGCGCTTGATTATTGCGTGAAATTTAGTGCCTTAGATGCGGTAACTTTGGGTTTTAACACCTATTTAATTGCCGATGCTTGCAGGGCAGTCAATTTGCAGCCCACCGATGGCACAAAAGCCCTTGCCGAGATGGAAGCAGCAGGTGTAAAAATTGTGCAAAGTGCCGAATTGTATGTAAAATAGTGGAAAATAAAAAGGTGTGCTTGTCTTGTAAATACAAAAAAAGCACACCTTTTTATACAGTAACCCAAGCCAATTATGATAGTCCTATAAATCGGTATTCCCAAAATCAACCTGTTAGGGCTTGCCCCACTTGTTTATGTTGAGCGTTTTTATTGAACGTAGTCGAAATACGAAACGCGGTAAATGTCTTTTTTGTCGAATGGAGCAGGAAATAGTCAGAATGACTACACTCGACCAAATGTAAGTCTTGCCGCCTGTACTATATAACAGCAACTAAGTTCTAGCTTTAATTTTACCACAATCTCTCTCGAGAAATTGTTTTTGACAGGTTTTTTACTCTTTACGATGCTTACCACCAGCAATTCACTTTCGTTCAACTCTTACATTATCCTTATAGGCTTGCCTCTTCATCAGCAATACAGCATTTTCTAGAACTCGTCTAAAACTTCAAGACACACTAGGGGGATGATTGGCATACCCTAATTTACCAAGTAAATAGTGCCCCCATAGCAAAATATGAGCAGCCATCTATCAGGTATCTTTTACTGTTGGTGTCAAAATTTGAAACAAATAAAAATAGCACTTAAAAGTTAGTTAAAAAAAAATGTAACTTTTTATTACTAAACACTTGTCTGTACTAAAAATAACCGTACCTTTGCACCGCTTTTAAGAGCAATAACAAAAGCAACAAAAAAATGGCGAGTTCGTCTAGGGGTTAGGACGCGTCCCTTTCACGGATGAAACACGGGTTCGATTCCCGTACCCGCTACTATCTTTCCATAACATTTTTTTTCCCTCACCAATTTACTTTGGTGAGGGTTTTATTTTTTGACAACAATGCCTTATAATCTGTTATCATTAAGGCTAATAAAACCTAAGAAACAAGCCATTAAGCGTAATTTGCAGTAAAATAGTATTGGATTGTGTTTTTTTTGCTACCTTTGCACGCCGTTTTTATTAGCTATGTACAACAATTACGGCTAAGTTTCGTTTTAAAGGCAACTAATACCTTATCAACCGAAATCTTAACACAATAGTTTAATCTAAATTATGTTCAAAAAAGTTTTTATAGCACTTGTTAGCTTTTGTTTTGTTAGCCATTTTATACAAGCTCAAAACTCCGAAATGGGTATATCTATAGGTGCAAGTAATTATATGGGAGACCTAAACACGGGCGGTCGACTAAAAAAAATACGCCCTGCCGTCAGTGCCTTGTACCGTTATACCGTAAACGATTATGTTATGCTACGGGCAGGTGCCGCCTTTGGTATGGTAGCCGCCGCCGATTCGGTGTCGAACAATCCGTTTCAAAAAGCACGCAACCTAAGTTTTAGAAGCAACATTTTTGAGTTATCGGGGCAGATAGATTTGCACTTTAAAAAGTTTAAAATTGGTAGCGAAAAACACTACTATACCCCCTACTTAACTAGTGGCTTGGCTATTTTTCATTTTCAACCCAAAGCCCGCTACAACGACGAGGTGTATAACCTGCGCGAATATGGCACCGAAGGGCAATTGTCGGATTTTACGGGCAGAAAGAAATACAAGCTTTTTCAACCTGCTATATTACTAGGCGGTGGTGTTAAATATTGGGCATCGGGTCCGTGGAGCTTTTATTTAGAAGCCTGTTTTCGTAAAACCTATACCGATTATATTGACGATGTAAGCACTACCTACGTCAATCAAGCATTACTTGCCGACCCTATATCAAGGGGATTGTCCGACCGGTCGGGCGAAACAGGCATTGAATCCATTGGTGGCGCCGACCGTCAGCGTGGCGATTCGGTATCTAAAGACGGTTACTGGTTTACAACCACTGGTATTACCTATACTATAGTAAGCAAACGATGCCCAACTAGCAAATAGGCATTTTTAGTTTAGTTAAATTGTGCAAAATATAGCAATCCCTGCATCATCATTAATTCTCCATCGTCAATTATCAATTATTAAAGCGTGAGTTATAAAGACCAAATAGACACTTCGCGTTTGCCGCAGCATATTGCTATTATTATGGACGGCAATGGGCGTTGGGCAAAAAAACAAGGAAAAAATCGCGTTTTTGGGCATACCGAAGGCGTAAAATCGGTGCGCCGCATTACCGAGGCTTGTGCTAAATTGGGTGTGCCGTACCTTACCTTATATGCCTTTTCGACGGAAAATTGGGGACGTCCGCCTGCCGAAGTAACCGCCCTCATGGAACTTTTAGTGCATAGCCTACGCAAAGAAATAAAATCGCTGAACGACCAAAATATACGCCTAAATACTATTGGCGATATGAACGCCTTGCCGCCTAAATGCGTTAGGGAGTTAAACGATGGCATGAATCTTACCCAAAATAACCAACGCCTAACGCTTAGTTTGGCACTAAGTTATAGCTCGCGTTGGGAAATAACAAACGCCGTAAAACAAATTGCCGAAGAAGTAAAACAAGGCAAAATTGAACCCGCTCAAATTAACGAACAACTAATAAGTGGCTACCTAAGTACGCATAACCTACCCGACCCCGAACTGCTTATCCGTACAAGTGGCGAACAACGTATTAGCAATTATTTGTTGTGGCAGATAGCTTACACCGAACTTTATTTTACCGAAAAATATTGGCCCGAATTTAACGAAGAAGAACTCTACAGAGCTATTGTGGAGTATCAGAACCGAGATAGGCGGTTTGGGAAATTATAACCTACCCCATCACCACAAATTAATATTATGGTATTAGCCCGATTAGACAGCGAAATTATTTTCAAAAAAGCCTTTACCGATAAGTTTGTTTTTACCCATTTTGTAAAAGACATTATAGGTATAGATGTAGAAGTAGATAAAATAGAAACCGAAAAACAATTTGAAAATAAAGTAGCTAACATCAATTTTAAATTAGATATTTTTGCCGAAACAACCGACAAGCGGATTGTTATCGAAATACAGCGCGTAGAATACGATCACAACTTTGACCGTTTTTTGCACTACTTTTTTTCTACTATCGTTGAGCAACAAAAAAAATCTGCTAACTATGGCATTGAGCAAATAGTATACCTTATAGTTATGCTCACCGAACCCTATACCATCACCGATAAAACAGGGCAAGTTGTGCGCGACGAAGTGCTATTGTTAGAAATAAACCCACGAAACTTAGTCAACAAATATGTAGCCTTGTATGGTCATCAGTTGTACTTTCTTAACCCCAATTACCGCGACACTAATACGCCTCCACAAATACGCGATTGGTTAAATTTGGTGTATCAATCTATTCATCACTCACAAAACCCAACACTAAACACCCAAAACCAAGGTGTTATGCGTGCCGCCGACCTCATTACCTACGAAAAACTAAGCCCCGAAGAAGTAGAAGCCAGCAAAAATGCAGAACTAGCCCGCGAAAAACGAGAAATTGAACGCAACCTAAGCAAAGAAGAAGGTATAAAAGAAGGTATTGAAATAGGGGTAAAAGAAGGTATTGAAATAGGGGTAGAAAAAACACAAAAAGAAGCCGTAATAAAAGGCTTGCAAAAAGGTTTATCGCCCGAAATACTTGCCGAAATAACTAACCTATCGCTTGATACGGTTATGCAAATTAAAACCCAAATTGGCTTATAACCACCAGCAATTACAACAATATACCACATTAATAGCAACCTTTTAAGCTAATTTTTCGTTACAACTCAAAAAACTTAGCACAATGGGGTACACCACAACACACAAACTAGCTTTTACAACAAAAGCAAACATCTTTACTATTCGTAAATCTTTTATGAAGTACAACATTTTTTACGCCATTTTATTTTGTTCGATAGGTTTGGGATTTAGCACCAACAGCTTTGCCCAGCAACAACCAGCTAACCTTATTGACTACTCAACGCCACAAAGTTACCAAATTGGTGGTATAACCACCACAGGCACTAAATTTTTAGACCAAACGGTACTCATCAACTTGTCGGGCTTGGCAGTAGGCGACAAAATTAACGTGCCCGGCGACGACATTGCCAACGCTGTAAAAGCACTTTGGAAACAAGGCTTGTTTTCGGATGTGAAAATTGTTGCCGACCGTATAGTTAACGACGTCATATTTTTAGAAATACAACTAAAAGAACGTGAGCGACTATCCAAATATACCTTTAAAGGCGTTGCCAAAGGAGAAGAAGACGACCTACGAGATAAAATAGGATTGGTGCGCGGACGCATAGTTGACGAAGATGTATTAACCAATACCCGTAGTATTGTAACCGAACATTTTAGAGATAAAGGCTTTTTTAATACCTCTGTCAATATCATCCAACAACCCGATTCGCTGTTTACGAATAGCGTAATTTTGAGCATCAACATTAACAAAAACGAAAAAGTTAGAATCCGCAATATACAGTTTTCGGGCAACGACAATGTGGCATCGCGTAAGCTCAAAAAACAAATGAAAGATACCAAAGAACGAACACGTTTGTTTCCACGCCCCTTTAAAGAGGTAAAAGCAGATATGAAAAACAACAACCCACTTTCGATAATTGGTAACTTCTCAACAGGCGATGTGCTTACTTTTGTTGACGAAAATCTATTCAGATTTAGATTGTTCTCTACTTCTAAATTTAACGAAGAAGATTATCAAACAAGCAAAGACGCACTTATTACCTATTACAACAACCAAGGCTACCGCGATGCAACCATTGCCACCGATACCGTTTACTCGGTTGATGGACGTAACCTAAATATTGATATAAATTTAAGCGAAGGCAATAGATATTATTTCCGAAACATATCTTTTAAAGGCAATAGCAAGTACTCGTCCGATTTGTTAAGCCGCATTTTGGGTATTAAAAAAGGGGATGTGTATAGCCAAGCAACGGTTCAATCGCGTATCTACCAAGACCCCAACTCTAACGACATTAGCTCGTTGTATATGGACGATGGATACTTGTTTTTTCAGGTAACCCCCATAGAAACTGCCACCGAAGGTGACTCAATTGATATGGAAGTTAATATTTACGAAGGACCACAAGCTACCGTAGATAAAATATTGATATCGGGTAATACCAAAACCAACGAACACGTAATACGCCGCGAAATACGCTCGTTGCCAGGTAACAAATTTAGCCGCACCGACATTATACGTACTACGCGCGAAATAGCCAACTTAGGCTTTTTTGACCCCGAAAAAATTGAAGTGAACCCAATACCTAATCCTACCAAAGGTACCGTAGATATTGAGTATAAAGTAGCCGAAAAACCCGCCGACCAACTCGAACTATCGGCAGGTTGGGGCGGAACAGGTGTTATTGGCACCATTGGCGTTTCGTTCAACAACTTCTCTATCCGAAACATCTTTAAAAAAGACTCATGGCAACCATTGCCAAGCGGCGACGGCGAGCGCCTTAGCTTCCGCTTGCAATCAACAGGTCCTAACTTTCAAAGTATCAACACTTCGTTTACCGAGCCTTGGTTAGGTGGCAAACGACCAAATGCCCTTACCGTTGGCTTTTATACATCGCGAATCTATTCACCTGCCCGTTCAAATACTGCCGAACAGCTACGCTATATAGTAGGTGCGTCGGTGGCACTAGGACGCAGACTTCGCCGACCCGATGATAATTTTTCGTTACAAAACGAGCTAAATTATCAATATTTTAACCTAAAAAACTCGCGCGAATTTATTATTCAAAATGGACCTGCCCATAACTTTAGCCTTCGGACCACCTTGTCGCGCTACTCCATTGACCAACCCATTTACCCCCGTTCGGGTTCTAATATCTCTTTATCGTTGGCAATTACACCGCCTTGGTCGGCAATGCTTGGCACCGATTTAAACGATGCTACCATTGAGCAAAAATACCGTTTGGCAGAGTACCACAAGTGGAAACTACGTGCCGAGTGGTTTACGCCTATAGCTGGTAAGTTGGTGTTACGCACCGTAGCTAAAATGGGTATGATGGGCTTTTATAACAGCAAAATTGGCTACTCGGCTATTGAGCGTTTCGAAATGGGCGGAGATGGATTGGGTGTAAACGGAGCCGCCGGACAATTGTTTGGGAAAGATATTTTTGCTTTGCGCGGATACGAAGAAAACGAAGTAACACAAGGACAATTCGGCGACCCCTTTATGGCAAAATATACCGTCGAGTTGCGTTATCCTTTTTCCTTAAATCCAAGTTCTACTATATATGCCCTTGCCTTTGCCGAAGGCGGAAACACATGGTCGGATGTGCGCTACTTTAACCCCTTTGATGTAAAACGCACAACTGGTTTGGGCTTACGCATCTATTTGCCCATGTTTGGCACTTTGGGCTTTGATTATGGTATTGGCTACGACAAAAATTATGGACAAAACAACTCTTTTGGCGATTATTTGCGTAATAATGGCAGATTTAGCGTAATTTTGGGCTTTGAACCAGAATAGACTAATTCACAACAATTTTGCAATGGCTAATTGTGCCAAAATTACTCCATACTTCATTAAACCTTTGCTTTCTTATATTGTCAAAATGGCATAAAGCAGGCAGCATTGCTTTGCTACAAATCCATTTACCTATTCTAAAAAAAACATTAATTGGTCATGAAAAAATTATTGGCAATCACTTTTTTGGTATTAACTACCACCTTTGGCGCTATGGCGCAAGTACCCTCGTTTGGCTTTACCGACACCGAAGCCGTATTAGCTCAAATGAACGACTATAAAGACGCTCAGGAGCAACTAAACAAAATAGCCGAAGGTTGGAACAAAGACATTGAACAAAAATACAAAGATATTGACGCTTTGTACAAAAAGTTTCAAGCCGAGCAAGTATTACTAACCGATGGCGACAAGAAAAAACGCGAAGAAGAAATTGTAGCCAAAGAAAAAGAAGCTCGCGAAGCACAAAAAGCTAAATTTGGCACCAACGGCGAAATGCAAAAAAAACGCGTTGAATTGGTTAAACCTATCCAAGATAAAGTGTATGCCGCTATCGAAAAAATAGCACAACGCAAAAAACTAGACTTGGTACTAGACAAATCAAATGGCGTTACCATGCTTTTTGCAAACCCTAAATACGACATCACCGACGATATTCTGAAAGAATTAGGCGTGAAGTAAGTATTAAAAAAACAAGAAACTATAACTAAGCTAAAATTTAGTTTATTTACAACAAATAAAAAACATTTTCTAGAAAAAATGAAAAATCTAGTATTAACCCTACTATTTGCTTGCTTTATGCTAGTAGCAAATAATAGCATGGCTCAAACCAAAATTGGGCATCTCGATAGCTCAGAGCTTTTACAAGGCTTACCCGAGTGGCAAACCGCGCAAAAAGAGGTGCAAACCTTTATGGAAATGAAGAAAAAAGATTTGGCAGCTAAAAATCAGGCACTTGTTGAAGACTATAATAAGTTGGTAGAACAAGATAACAAAGGTTTGCTAACACCCCTAGATAAACAAAAAAAGGGAGATGAAATGCAAAAACGCCAAGATGCACTGCAACAAGAGCAAGCCAAAGCCGAAGAAGAATTAGATGCCAAGCAAACTACACTAACCGACCCTATCCGCAAAAAAGTTAAAGATGCTATTGCAGCTGTTGCCAAAGAAAAAGGTTACAACTACATTATTGACAATAGCGCAGGCGTGTTGCTATACGATAGCCCAACCGACGACATCTCAGCTTTTGTGAAAGATAAATTGCGTTAAACAATAAGCATGTGGCTTAAAAACGCCTCACAATGAGTACTTTTGTGGGGCGTTTTTTATAAAACTTATCCGCCCCTAAACAGCTACAAATTAGCTAATAATTAACAATTATTCATCAACAATTATTATCCGTTTACAACATGAAAATTGTACTTCAAATAAGCATCGTTTGTTTTACTTGCTTATTATTTACTTTTTCGGCATTGGCTCAAAATAACACCACAAGCACCAGCAAAGTAGGACACATGAACAGCCAAACTTTTTTAGAAGGATTACCCGAATGGCAAACCGCCAAAAAAGGCTTTGATACTTATATGGGCATGAAGAAAAAAATGCTCGAAGACATGCAAATGGCTGTGCAAACAAAAGCTATTGATTACCAAAAACGCAAAGAAGCTGGCGAACTAAGCCCCGCAGCCGAGCAAAAATTGGTACAAGAAATACAAACACAACAAGCCGATTTTGAAAAAGCACAACAAGCAGCACAAGCCGATGTGGACAAAAAAGAAGCCGAACTAACCGAACCTATCCGCAAAAAAATTCAAGAAGCACTAAATACCGTAGCTCGCGAAAACAACTACACCCAAATTTTTGACACCTCTTTGGGTTATGTGTTGTACGAAGACCCCACCGGCGACATAACCCCTTTGGTGCGTGCCAAATTAGGCTTAGCTGCATCGAGTGGCGTTGGCACTAAATAACTGTCGTATTAGTATCAATATAGCAAAAATCCTCATTCTATTATCGTAGAATGGGGATTTTTTTATGTTTATAACCATAAATCGGTAGGTTTTGTGTTTATTATTTGCTTTTAGACTACAAATTTGTCAAGATTCATAAATCCGCACAAAACAATGCTGCATCAAACAAAATATTGTGTTTACCTTTGGCGGTGTATTACTCAAGCTTAGAATGTGTGAATTATTTAAAAAAATAGCTATTTTATGTAATGTACTTCCTCAACCCTAAAGTGCTTTTTTGAAAAATAAATACCCCTTTAATAGACACAAATCTAACTTGCAAATAATAATTACTAAAAAGTTACTATTTTAATGTTTTATTTTTACACAGAATCAATGGTATTACACTTTTATTTAACATTTTGTAACAAAATTCTGCTTTTTTTTTACAAAATTTGTCAAAAGTATTAAAAATATACCATCGCGTCTAAAAAAGCATTAAATTTACAGCCTTAAATGCAACCCAACCCTTTAGGGCAGATTATCGTCTTTACATCTATCATTAATCAAAAAAACAAAAACATGTTTAAGATTATCTTTTTTCTGTTATCATTTTTCACCTTTAATGTTTTTATTTTTGCTCAAGATGCAAAAAGCCAAACAGACAAATCGCGCATAAATGCGCCCGAAGTTGTCAAAATTAGCCGACCTGCTAAGGCAACGTCTGCAAAAGAAACTAGGACAATTAGCCGTAGAAGCCTATTAAACTTTCTATACAACCTTTAGCGATTTTACCTCAAAAAAAAAACTTACAAAGCAGCCTTTACAATATTTTGTTGTAGTTTGGCTTCACAAAAATATCATTTAATAAACATAAAAATCATATCACGTATGAAACCATTTTTTTTACCCATTTTGTCCATTTGTTTGCTGCTTATTATAAACATTTGTTTGTCAGCACAATTCTAAATTCGTTCATTTTTTTAGTCGCATATCCATAAAAATACAATCAATTCACAAAATATAAACCCATTTTCATCATGAAAAAGACAATTTATCTATTTTTATCGTTTTTATTGTTCAACATGTTAATTGGAGCAAGCCTATTTGCCCAAAATGGCACTATTGGGATTAAGCAACTTAAAGTCAGGAATGCACAAGATGTAGCGTCCACCCCAAAAGAAAAAGAGCAATATCTCGAAACGCGATTAGCCCGCGTTGCTGCTTACAAAAAAAGACCTTGAAAACCGCTTACAACAGGTCATGGCCTCGCCTGACCGAAATACACCCAAAATGCAACAAACTGAAAAATTGTTGCGAGATGAGCTATTACTACTCGAAGAAAAAATGACATTGTGGAAAGAAAAAAATAACTACCAACCCAAAAAAATAACCAAATAATACCATGAAAAGAATCTACAACATACTCCTAATAGCACCATTGCTATGCAACTTTTTTATGCCGCTTCTTTTAAATGCCCAAAACAATAACACCTGCGCCACCCTCGACCCATTCTGCTCTACCAGTGGTGTATCTTACACCGCAAATTATACTGGCACAGGTGCTGGTTCAGGACCACAAGGGCAACTTGGTAATAACTATGATTGCCTACTCAGCACCCCCAACCCATCTTGGTATTATCTTCAAATCCTTAACCCCGGTGCCATTGATATATTGCTGCAAAGTACCAATGGACAAGATGTGGATTTCATTCTATACGGACCTTATAGTGGCGGAACACCTGCTGCCAACCTCGCCGCCGCCCAAACTGATTGCGGTAGCTACGGACAAGCTGGCAACCCAAGCATAGTGGACTGTAGCTTCTCTGCCTCCGCTACCGAAAATGTCAATATACCCTCCGCCCAAACTGGCGATGTGTATATCCTGCTCCTAACTAATTATGCCAATGTATTCAGCAATATTAACGCTACCCAATCGGGCGGGGCTGGTTCTACTAACTGTGGTATTTTGCCGCCGCCGCCGCCGCCACCTACGCCCACCTGCCCCGATGCAACAATTCCTACTTTCCCCAGCCTAACTTGCAATAGTGCGCCCATAACCCTCGAAGCAACATTTAGCCCTGCCGCCACCTATAATGCTACTTTACAAGTAACTTGGGATGTTTATTCAGGTGGGTTTTTAGGTGAAAACGAAATAGGTTATTGGGCAAATGGTGTACCTCCGGGGCCTATAGATTTTGATACCGCTAATGAGTATTGGGGTTGGGACTTTTTTGTTACGAATTATAATGGACAGATTACTTCTAATGCCACAACAAATTATACTTTCAATGGCGTAAATGGTGGCGAAGAAATTGTAATATGTGATGATATTCCAGATGGTGTATTTCCTATGGTATTTACGTTTACTACTCCCTTTGGCGTGCAAACTTATAATGTAACTGCCGACTTTGATAATATACCCGCTGGCTTTGGCTGCTATGTTTGGACATTGCCCGAAGTAGGTCCCATCGGCACTTGGTCAGGGCCAGGAGTAGTTGAAGATACGCCTAATAACGACAATTTCGCCACATTTAACCCACAAGTAGCTGGACCAGGCACGCACACTATTGTATTTACCTATACTTGTGGTGGGAATACTTTTACCGAAACACAAACCATTACAGTAACTAGTACCAACAATGCCCAATTTACTTACCCTGACCTTAATCCCTGCGAAAATGCACCTGTTGCAACCTTTACGCCTACTATTACGGGCACAACAGGCAACCCACGCACTTGGACTATTTCGCCTACTAGTGGTGCTGCCAGCATCAATAGCAGTACTGGTGTTATTACGGTAAACCAAGCAACACTTACTACTCCTACTGTTTTTAATGTTACGCTCACGGTAGGTGCTGCCCCCTGCGATGACATTATGACCATACCCATTACCATATCCCCCGTACAAGATGCCACCTTCACCTACCCCGCCACTACTTGTCCTATGGCAAGCAACCCTGTCCCTACGGTCATGCCGCCTGCCGCACCCAATGGGGCATTTAGCGTAAGCGGCGGTGCCACCATCAACCTTATTACAGGACAACTGCTGTTGAGTAGCACCACGCCCGGCACTACCTATACCATTACCTATACCCCTACATTTTGTGGCACACCCGCCACCCAAACCATTACAATTGCCCTACCAAGTACTACAGCAGGTAGCAACTCTCCCGTATGCGAGGGAGATACTCTCAACTTGACATCTCCTGCTGGTGGTTCAACCTATACATGGGCAGGTCCGGGTAACTACACAGCAAATAGCCAAAACCCGTCGCGCAGTCCGGTTACGGCAGCTATGGCAGGCACCTATAACGTTACGGTTACGAATGCCAGTGGCTGTACAGCAGCAAGTAACGTTGTTGTTACTGTCAATAACGCGCCCAACGCTACTACATCGGGGAGCATTTCTATCTGTTCGGGCAATTCTTTGCAATTGTCTGCATCGGGCGGCGTTACGTACAATTGGTCTGGTCCCAATGCATATATTGGTACAGGGGCAACACCCACAGTAAGCGCGTCTTCAACCGCAGCTATGAGTGGCACTTATACCGTCACGGTCAGCAATGGTACTTGTACTACAACTACCTCGCAAGTAGTCAATGTCGCACCAACACCTACCGCTGATGCCGGTACTGACCAAAGTAAATGTAGCGCCGCCGCCGCCGCCGTACAAATAGGGTCGGCTACGGTAGCAGGCAATACGTATGTATGGTCGCCGACTACAGGATTGAGTAATCCCGGTATTTCAAACCCCACTGCCAACCCAAGTGGTACAACTATTTATACAGTAACCGTTACATCGGGTTCGGGTGCAAATACCTGTACGGCAAGCGATCAAGTAGTGGTTACGGTCAATACATCGCCGATAGCCGATGCCGGTACTGACCAAAGTAAATGTAGCGCCGCCGCCGCCGTACAAATAGGGTCGGCTACGGTAGCAGGCAATACGTATTTATGGTCACCAAGTACAGGTTTGAGCAATGCCAATATTGCCAACCCTACAGCTAATCCAAGCGGAACCACTACCTATACGGTAACTGTTACATCGGGTTCGGGGGCTAATACTTGTACTGCCACAGACCAAGTATTAGTTACTGTAAATCCATCGCCCAATATCAGTACGGCAACGGCACCCAGCATTTGCACAGGTCAAAGTTATGATTTAACAACAGCCGTTGTTACTGATGCCAACAGTGCAGGAGGTGCAATTACTTACCACAGCGGCACGCCTGCTATTCCAGCCAATCAATTGGCATCTACAACGGTTAGCCCTGCAAATACAACTAGTTACTATATATTGTCAAGTACAGCAAACTGTAGTGATGAAACAAGTATTACTGTTACAGTAGCACAACCCAATACAGCTACGGTAACTACAACTGCCAATGTATGTAATGCTTTGGGCGGAACAGGAGGCGTGACGCTCAATTTGAGTGCACTCATAACAGCAGGTAATACATCAGGTACATGGACAGATACTAACGGCACAGGTGTAAACCTAAGCAACCCCGCTTCAGTTAATTTTACAGGTGTAGCACCCAATACCTATACCTTTACCTATACCACCCCTGCCGCCGCGCCTTGTAGCGGTCAGAGTTATACGGTAGCTGTTACGGTCAATAATTGTTCTTGTCCCAATGTGGCTACCAATGCCCCATCAAGTCCTTTGTGTAGCAATGCTGCCATTAACTTTAACTTAACTAGTTTGCAAACAGCGGGTATGGCAGCGGGTACATGGTCGGTTACAGCACAGCCAGCAGGTGCATCGGCAAGCGTAAGCGGCACCAATTTTACCGCACCCGCCAATACACCTGCCGGAACTTACACCCTTACTTATACCCTAAACGCAGCACCAGGCGCACCTTGCCCAGCTTCTTCTTCGCAAGATATTATTGTAAATGTGCCTGCCAATGCGGGCACCAATGGCAGTATAACAGTTTGTAATAATGGAGTTCCTTTCAATTTATTCACTTTATTGGGTGGCACACCTGCCGCAGGTGGTGCTTGGACAAGCGGCGGCAGCCCCGCAAGCAATACATTTGACCCAGCTACGCAAAGCAGCGCGACCTTTACTTATACCGTAACAAGCCCCACAGGTTGCCCCGATGCAACGGCAAACGTGGTTGTTACGGTCAATACTACCCCCACCGCCTCAAGTGGTGCGCCAGTTAGCGTTTGTGCGGGGCAATCCATTAACCTAACTGCAAGTGGCGGAACCAGCTACGCATGGTCAGGTCCCAATAGTTTTAGTGCCAATACGCAGAATCCAAGTATTAGCAATGCTACTGTGGCTATGACGGGCACCTATACTGTAACAGTAACAAGTGGTGCAGGTGCTAATACTTGTTCTTCAACGGCAACGCAAGACGTGACAGTTAATCCCACGCCAACACCCTCCTCTGGTGCAGTCGTCAATATATGCGCCGGACAAACGATTAATCTTTTGGCGGGTGGTGGTACAACTTATACATGGTCAGGACCCAATAGTTACTCGGCAACGGGTGGAAATCCCTCCATCACCAATGCTACGACAGGCATGAGTGGCACGTATAACGTAACCGTCAGCAATGGAATATGTACGGCAACTACTTCACAACAGGTAACAGTTAATGCACTGCCAGGTGCAAGTACAGGCGGACCCATTACTGCTTGCGAAGGACAGCCCATTAACCTATCGGCAAGTGGTGGTACAAGTTATGCATGGTCGGGACCCAATAGTTTTAGTGCCAATATCCAAAACCCACAAGTAAGTACTTCGGCAACGGCAGCTATGGCAGGAACTTATATCATCACAGTGAGCAATGCTGCTGGCTGTTCCTCCACAGCACAACAAAACGTAACTATTAATCCATTGCCAAATGTCACTACCGGTGGGACATTGAGCGTATGTATCGGCTTGCCACTCAATTTGAGCGCCAATGGCGGCACGAGCTATGCATGGTCGGGACCCAATAGTTTTAGTGCTTCGAGCCAAAACCCGCAAGTAAGTGCATCGGCAACAACTGCCATGCAGGGCAATTATAATGTAATGGTAACAGACGGAAATGGTTGCACGGCAACAGCCCAACAAACAGTAACCGTTAATACCCCACCACCTGTTTCCCTAACGCCTTTTAGCAATATATGTCAATTAAATAGCCCCATTGCTTTGGGTAATAATGTTGGCACTGTTTCGGGCAATTGGAGCGGTAACGGCGTAAGTACTAATAGCTTTAATCCAAGCGGATTGAGCGGTGTCGTTACCCTAACCTTTACGCCCACGGCAGGACAATGCTTGGCTGCCAATACTACAACCATTACAGTAGATGCGCCTATTGTACCCACATTAAGCGTAACACCCACTACCATGTGCGCCACAGACGGACCTATTACACTTAATACAACTCAAGGAAGCAGTATTACAGGCGTTTGGAGTGGAAGCGGCGTGTCGGGCAGCTCATTTGACCCAATTGGTTTGAGTGGAAGCATTACTTTGACATTCACTGCCAACCCAGGTCAATGTGCCAATAACAATACCACAATTATCAATGTCAATGCTCCGACAGTAGTACCTTTGACAAGCCCTTCACCTTTATGTTCTATTGACAACTCTGTTACCCTCAACACCACACAAAGTGGTATTACGGGTTCGTGGAGTGGCACTGGCGTAACAGGTGGTAACACCTTTAATCCCAGCGGACTAAGCGGAGCAATTACGCTCACTTTTACGCCCGACGCCGGTCAATGTCGTTTAGCTAATACAACAACCATCAATGTTACCTTAGCCAATACCATCAACATTCCGCCATTTTCAACCGTCTGTTCTTTAGACCCAGCAGTATCACTCGGTACTACGCAAGGTGGTTTTAGCGGAACATGGAACGGAACAGGTGTTAGTGGTAATAGCTTTAATCCATCAGGACAAAGCGGTTCAATTACTTTGCAATTTGTACCCAATACGGGGCAATGTGCGTTACCCTCTGTCACCACTATTTCCGTAAATCCCGCTTCGGCGGCTGCTCCTGCCTCACCTGGTGACCAATGCTCTACTGGCGGCATAGTTCCATTAAGTACCGATCAAGGTGGTTTAATTGGAGTTTGGAGCGGAACGGGTGTAACAGGTGGAGATACATTTAACCCAAGCGGTTTGAGCGGTACAATCACCTTGACTTTTACGCCAAATAACGGTCAATGTGCTACGCTGGGAACAACAACGGTCAATGTCAATTCGCCCTCTAATGCAGGAACAAATGGCAATATAACTGTATGTAATACTGCTTCCACATTTGACCTCTTTGCGCAACTTGGCGGTTCGCCACAAACAGGTGGCGTTTGGACGGATTCTGGAGGATTGCCAATTAGCAACACTTTTGACCCCGCAACACAAACGGGCGGTGTGCTAACGTATGCGGTTAGCGGTTTAAGTGGCTGTCCCGATGCAACGGCTACGGTGACGGTGACGGTCAACCCCACACCGACAGCCACACCAAGTAGCAATAGTCCTATTTGTGCAAATAGTGCTTTAAATCTCACAGCAAACACAGTAGCTGGAGCAACTTATACTTGGACAGGTCCCAACGGTTTCACTTCATCTTCCGAAGATCCTGTTGTTAGTGCATCGGCTACGGCAGCAATGGCAGGCACATATACTGTCGTGATAACAACAGGCACCGCTCCCAATACCTGCTCATCGACTGCTACTACATCAGTAACAATCAATCCTTTGCCCACATTAAGCGTAGTTGATGCTTGCGGTGGAGGTATCAATACAGGTTCAATCAACTCAACAGCAGTGTCGGGATTAGGAGGTTCATTAAGTTATACCATCAATGGCACTCCCGATGCCGATGGAAACCAAACAGGTTTAGCCAATGGTTCTTATGTTGTAATTGTCACCGAAGCACCAAGCGGTTGTTCAACTACTCAAACAGCAAGTGTTAACTGCAACTGCCCAACAATTATCGTTTCGGGACTAGCAACGCTTTGCCAAACGGCAGGAGCTACTTCTTACACACAAGCAGGTGGTAATCTGGGCGGAATATGGAGTATCATCCCTAGTAATGCAGGAACTATTGATGCCTCAACAGGTAGTTTTACACCTAATACCAGTTATGATGGTACTGTAAGTATTATTTATACTGCTGCGGGTTGTAATGGCAATCTTGATGTGACTATTAATGCACAAACAACGCCCACTTTTGCGGCGATACCTGCTTTTTGTAGCGGCACACTTGCCCCCTTATTACCAGCAAGTTCAACCAATACCCCTGCTATTACGGGTACATGGCTTCCAGCGACGATTGATAATACGATAGGAAGTACATATACATTTACCCCTGATGCAGGACAGTGTGCGACCACAGCCACATTAACAACAACGGTAACTACTCCCACACCACCAACCTTTGCGACGATACCCGCATTTTGTAGCGGCACACTTGCCCCCTTATTACCAGCAAGTTCAACCAATACCCCTGCTATTACGGGTACATGGCTTCCAGCGACGATTGATAATACGATAGGAAGTACATATACATTTACCCTGATGCAGGACAGTGTGCGACCACAGCCACATTAACAACAACGGTAACTACTCCCACACCACCAACCTTTGCGACGATACCCGCATTTTGTAGCGGCACACTTGCCCCCTTATTACCAGCAAGTTCAACCAATACCCCTGCTATTACGGGTACATGGCTTCCAGCGACGATTGATAATACGATAGGAAGTACATATACATTTACCCCTGATACAGGACAGTGTGCGACCACAGCCACATTAACAACAACGGTAACTACTCCCACACCACCAACCTTTGCGACGATACCCGCATTTTGTAGCGGCACACTTGCCCCCTTATTACCAGCAAGTTCAACCAATACCCCTGCTATTACGGGTACATGGCTTCCAGCAACGATTGATAACACAACAGGCGGTACATATACATTTACCCCTGATGCAGGACAGTGTGCGACCACAGCCACATTAACAACAACGGTAACTACTCCCACACCACCAACCTTTGCGGCGATACCCGCATTTTGTAGCGGCACACTTGCCCCCTTATTACCAGCAAGTTCAACCAATACCCCTGCTATTACGGGTACATGGCTTCCAGCAACGATTGATAATACGATAGGAGGTATATATACATTTACCCCTGATGCAGGACAATGTGCAACAACCGCAACCTTGTCTACAACTATCAACTCCCTACCAACCGCCAGCATCAGCGGCGGTAACATCTGCGAAGGCAGCCCATTAAATTTAACAGCCAGTGGCGGCACCAGCTATAACTGGTCGGGCAATGGAGTTACGACTGCCGCTGCAAACCCACAAGTTATCAACGGTTTAACGCCCAGCACAAGTACATATAATGTAACCGTAACAGCGGGCAATGGCTGTACTAATACAGCAAGTACCGACATTACGGTTAATGCCAACCCTAATCCAAGCATCAGCGGCAGCAGCACCTTCTGCACAGGCACAAGCACCACCTTAACCGCTAACGGCGGAGGTACTTACGCTTGGACAGCCAGTAATGGCGGCGCGATTAGCGGAGCAGCCAATACCGCCAGCATCACCGTAAACACCACAGGCACCTACACCGTAGTGGTTACCAATAATGGTTGCACAGGCACCGCAAGCATAGCCGTTAGCGAAGCAACCGCCTTAGCACCAAACATCACGGGTACTACCCAAATCTGCCCCGGCACCACCACTACATTAGACGCAGGTGCTGGCTTTTCGAGCTATTTATGGTCGGCAAGTGCAGGTAATGCCGTTACTCAAAGTGTTAATAACATAGGCGTAGGCACCTATTCGGTAACTGTTTCCGATGTTAGTGGCTGTACGGGTACTGCATCTACCAATGTTATACAACTTAACCCTACGGCAACGGCAACTAATACAGGTCCTGCTTGTCAGGGCGGCACGGTCAATTTGAATGCTTCTGTGGGTACGGCATACAGTTGGAGCGGACCTGCTGGATACAGTAGCAATGTTCAAAATCCAGCTATCAACATACCTAATAATGCCCCTGCCAATAACTATACTTATACCGTAAGTGTAACAGACAGCGATGGTTGTACGGCTACTGCCACCACTGTTGTAGTGGTCAATGCCCTACCAACGGCAAGCATTAGCGGTAGCGCAAGTATATGTAGCGGCGATGCGGCAAGTATTACTTTTAGTGGCACACCCGATGCCATTGTTACCTATACGGTTAATGGCGGAAGCAACCAAACTGTTACCTTAACAGGCGGTACAGCAACGGTCAGCACAGGAGCATTGACGGCTACGGCTACCTACACTTTGGTAAGTGTAGTATCGGCAGCCCCAGCGTCTTGCCCTAATACTGCCTCGGGCAATGCAGTCGTAACCGTAAATCCTTTACCCACGGCAAGCATCAGCGGCAGCACTAGTTTCTGCTCGGGCGGCAGTGCCAACGTTACCATTACAGGCACGCCCAACGCCATTGTTACCTATACAATTAATGGCGGAAGCAACCAAACTGTTACCTTAACAGGTGGTACTGCAACGGTCAATACAGGCGTACTTACTGCTACTGCCACCTACACGTTGGTAAGCGTGGTATCGGCAGCACCTGCATCTTGCCCTAATACTGCCTCGGGTAGTGCAGTTATTAGTGTAGATGCTTTACCTAATGCATCGGCAGGTGGCGGTGGCAATGTTTGTACAGCTAGTACTATCAACCTATCGGCATCGGGCGGCGTGAGCTACAACTGGTCGGGTGCAGGCATTACCGCATCTACCCAAAACCAACAAAACCCAGTTATTGCGGGAGCCACGGTTGGCATGTCGGGCACTTATGTGGTAACGGTAACAGATGGGAATGGTTGTACAGCTACCGCCAGCACCACCGTAACAGTAGCTCCATGTGCTTGTCCCAACCCACCAACAGTATCCGGATTATCGAGTGTGGATGTTTGTGCTGGAACAACTACCAACCTAAGCGTAACGCTTGGCGGCGGAGCTACAACAGCCACTTGGACAACCTCGGGTAGCGGTACATTTAATACCACCACAGGCACTAGTGTAACATATACGCCATCGGCGGCAGATATTGCAGCGGGCAGCGTAACCATAACTATCACCACCGACGACCCCGATGGAGCCGCACTCGAATGCAGTGTAGCAACAACAACAACAACAGTAAGTATCAATGCCTTGCCAACGGCAGCCATAAACGGTACTACCACCCTTTGTGCAGGCGATAACACCACCTTAACTGCCTCGGGCGGCAACGCATATAGCTGGACATTACCCAATGGCGGTGGCACATCATCTGCTAATCCATTAAATATTAGCAACGCCACCAACACCAATGCAGGTGTATATACAGTAACGGTAACAAATGCCAACAGCTGTACGGCAGTTGCCAACACAACGGTAACGGTTAATGCCTTGCCAACTGCAACAGCGGGCGGTGCTACGGTATGTGTGGGCGATGCGATAAACCTCACTTCATCAGGTGGCACGACTTATTCATGGTCGGGTTCGGGCATTACTGCATCTACCCAAAACCAACAAAACCCAACTATTGCAGCATCAACAGCGGGTATGTCGGGGACATATACGGTAACAGTAACGGGCAATAATACTTGTACAGCAACAGCCAGCACCACCGTAATTGTTAATGCAAATCCTGTTGCGGGTATAAATGGTATATCCTCGTTCTGCGAAGGCGGTAGTACTACTTTAACAGCCACAGGCGGCACGGCTTATACATGGTCGGGTGCGGGTATCAGCAACCCTAACCAAGCCCAACAAATTATTGGCGGATTAGCAGCGGGCAGTTATTCGTATGCCGTGACAGTAAGCAATGGCAACTGTTCGGCAACAGCCACGACCGATGTGACGGTCAATGCAGCACCGGCGCCTCAAATTACGGGCAGTGCTACCTTCTGTTTTGGGGGCAGTAGCACCCTAGATGCAGGCTCGGGTTACACCACTTATTTGTGGACACCCGGCAACTTTGCCACACAATCTATCACCGTTACCTCATCGGGAACCTATACGGTTGAGGTGACTAATACAGCAGGTTGCACGGGCACCGACCAGATTGTGGTGACAGCCGCCGCATCGCTAACCCCCAGTATCTCTACCAACTCGCCTATTTGTGCG
This sequence comes from Sphingobacteriales bacterium, assembly GCA_016718845.1. Lineage (GTDB taxonomy): Bacteria > Bacteroidota > Bacteroidia > Chitinophagales > UBA2359 > JAEUUX01. Next base: position 1,619 of record JADKCK010000055.1, on the reverse strand, counting down.
GGCGAAAACGCAACCTTAGATGCAGGAAATAGCTTTACGACTTATGCTTGGTCGCAAAGTGGCACAACATCAAGTATTACTACTACACCAGCTACCACCACTACCTATACGGTAACGGTTACGCAGGCAGGATGTAGCGGCACGGCTACTGCCGAGGTAGTAGTTAATCCGATACCAACGGCAACCATTACGGGCAATACCCCTATTTGTGCGGGCGGAAGTGTAGCATTAACGGCTAATGGCGGCGGTACTTATTTGTGGAACGGAGCGTTTGGCTCTAATGCAAGTATTACCGATTCGCCCGCTGCCACTACTACTTATACCGTAACGGTTACAAGCAATAGTTGCAGCTCAACAGCCACAACAAGTGTAACGGTAAATCCGTTGCCAACAGCAAGTGCAGGTGTAAATAGCAATATTTGCGAAGGCACGAGCATCAACCTAACGGCATCGGGTGGCACGAGCTACAACTGGTCGGGTGCAGGTATTACGGCATCTACCCAAAACCAACAAAACCCAGTTATTGCGGGTGCTACGGTTGGCATGTCGGGTACCTATGGCGTAACAGTGACAGATGGCAATACCTGTTCATCGGTGGCTAGCGTTACGGCAACGGTGGCGGTATGTAGTTGTCCTAATCCAGCAACGGTAACGGCGGCATCTGCGGCTATTTGTTCGGGAGCAACAGCTAACCTAACAGCCACTATTGGCGGCGGTGCAACAACAGCTACTTGGACAACATCGGGCAGCGGTACATTTAACCCTATCAACCGGAACAAGTACTATTTATACCCCTCGGCGGCAGATATTGCAGCGGGTAGTGTAACAACAACCATCACCACCGATGACCCCGATGGTGCAAATACGCAATGTGGTGCGGCTAGCACAACGCTTGTGTTGACAATAACCAATGGTATAGTGCCAACTTTTGCGCAATAGCGGCAATATGTAGTGGTGATAGCTCCTATTTTACCAACAACTCTTTGAACGGCATTATTGGTACGTGGTCGCCTGTATTGGTGAGCAATACGGCAAGTGGTACTTATACCTTTACACCTTCGGCGGGCAGTTGTGCATCAACGGCTACGGTAAATGTAACGGTAAATGCATCGCCACAAATTAGTGTTAGCGACAACTGCACAGGTGCAACAGCCGATGTGACAGTGACTATTGTGAGCGGTACGCCAACAAACTTTACCTTAGATGGCACAGCTGGAACCTCTCCGTTTGTGGGTGTTGCCAATGGCAATCACACGATAGTGGCAACAGATGCGAATGGTTGCTCGGATAGCGAGGCTTTTGCAACGAACTGCATACCTGGTTGCCCGACGATTACGGTGACGGGTAGTCAGTCGGTTTGTGCAGGTGCGACGGCTGTTTATACGCAAGTAGGTGGTGTTGCAGGCGGTGTTTGGTCTGTTGTGCCTGCTGCTGCGGGTACGATAGATGCGGGCGGCAACTTTGCATCGAGTGGTGCCTTTGCAGGCAATGCCACGATAACCTATACGGATAATAGCACGGGATTAGGCTGTGCTGGCTCGATAGTGGTGGTGGTAAATGCCATCACAACACCTACTTTTGCGGCTATTGCCCCAATATGTAGTGGCGATGTAGCTCCC
>JADKCK010000054.1 GCA_016718845.1 Sphingobacteriales bacterium | reverse complement strand
CTACCACACCAAATACTGGAATGCCACCGCCCAAATAAGTTACCTAACATCGGCAAGCGATTCATGAGCCGTAGGTCGGCATTTTTCGCCCTAACGCCATTACCCGAACCATAAAACTGAAAAACAAACTGGAACATAGGCGTAAAATCGGATTGGAACAAAACCGACTACAAACGCAATAGCAACGAATTGGCTACAACGGCTTTTTTATTACCATCAATCCGAGTTTTTATCGAAAACGAGCCAATACCACCACTAACCGCACTGCTTTTAGGTATCAACGCCGCTACGATTATACGCCCAAAGGTAACCGCTTTGCCGTAGCTGCCATTGCCGATAACATTAACCTAGAGGGCAATAAACAAAAATCCCAAAGACCAATGGCAATTTAACGCCACTTATAGGCACTTAAACATACAGGACACCACTGCTTATTATTCCTAATTTAGGCAATAATAATGTATCAACCAATACAAATACCTTTTTTGGCAGGCATTACCCAAAACTTAGCTGCTTTTAAAGGTTTATTGCGTGCCAGCACCCAATACCAAATTGGTACAGGGCAGCGACAAATAACCGAAATTTATTATCAAAAGGTAGATGCAGGACGCGGCAATTACATTTGGCAAGATGCCAACAACAACCAAACCGAAGAAACAGGCGAGTTTTTGCTGGCAAGCCAAAACGATTTGTTGCTTGCCAACTATATACAAATCGTTTTACCTACCCCCAACTACCAAAGCACCAATATTGTGCAATTCAACGAGTCGTTGAACCTGTCGCCGCGTGCCTATTTTGCCAATGCAAAAGGCGTGCTTAAGGCAGTTAATTTGTTGTCGTGGCAAACGGTGTGGCAGTTGCGCCATGAAACCTTTGCCGCCCAATCGCGCTTTATAGATTTTGCTCCCTTTGGCGTGCCTATCCCCGATAGCATTATTGTTAGCCAAAACAACAACCTGCGCAACACCTTATTTGTAAACCGCAACAATGCCAAATACGAGCTATCGTTTTATCAATTTAACAGCATCACCAAAAACTTTTTAGTAAATGGCGCCGATTTGCCGCCGCCGCAACGAGTGGGGCGGAAAACTAAAAATAGCCCTATCAACCAAATTTACCGCCGATTTAGCCACCATTTGGGGCAACAATGCCGCCCAATCGGTTGCTTTTGTACAACAAAACTACGCCATTAGGCAGTTTAGCACCGAGCCAGCCCTAAGTTTTATGCCCAACAAAAATTGGCGAGCTAGTGCCTCGTTCAAATACAAATACAGTGTTGATACCCTCGAAACCACCAAGCACCCCGCTATTGTTAGCCAACTAAACACCGATTTGCGATACGGTAGCGCCGCCAAACGAGCCATTAGCGCTCGGTTTTCGTATGCCATAGTAAGCTACACAGGTGCTAACAACTCGCCTGTCCCACACCCCGCTCGAAGGTTTGCAAACAGGCAACAACTTTTTGTGGAACCTAACCTTCGATACGCAACTGTCAAACAATACCCAACTAAATATTATGTACGACGGACGCAAAATAGGCGATAACCGCATTAACCACATTGGTAGGGTAGGGGTAAGGGCTGTTTTTGATGAAAGGTGATGAACCGAGCAACAAAGCTGGTAGTGCCGATACTTGTATCGGCATTTTTGTTTGATAGCGATACGCACATTGCCAAATCTAACAACCCAAAGAAGGTAGAAAAAAGTGCGAAGCCTTTGCCTTAATAAAAAAAACCAACAACATACTACCCTTTACATAAAAGTATTACCTTTGGGCGCTGTAGGTAGTACCCCAGTGCTAGCAGCGATACTTGTATCGCCCACACAATTATTTCTTTCGGTACAAGTACCCAAACTACCAGTTAGTTAAGGCGGTTTTAATCAAGCTAATAACCTTTCATCGTTCACAATTTATAGTACATAAATTATCCGTAAAATGAAAAAACCGTTACTTAACTTTTGGCAAATCTGGAACATGAGTTTTGGATTTCTGGGCATTCAGTTTGGTTGGGGCTTGCAAATGGCTAACATGAGCGCATTTACAACTACTTAAAGCCAAACCCGACGAAGTACCCTTTTTTGTGGTTAGCTGCACCCCTAACAGGTTTGTTGGTGCAACCCATAATAGGCTACCTAAGCGACCGCACCTGGACAGGCTTAGGGCGACGAAAACCCTACTTTTTAGTCGGAGCCATACTATCATCATTAGCCCTTATTGCCATGCCCAACTCGTCGAGTTTGTGGATGGCAGCAGGCTTGTTGTGGGTGCTTGATGCATCAATAAATATTAGTATGGAGCCATTTAGGGCGTTTGTTGCCGATATGTTACCCACCGAACAACAAACACGCGGCTACACCATGCAAAGTGTATTTATTGGCTTGGCGCTGTTATTGCATCGGCATTACCCTGGATGATGACCAACTGGTTTCATGTCTTAAACGATGGCACTTCGGCAATACCCTTGTCGGTTAAACTATCGTTTTATATTGGGGCGGTGGCTTTTTTTGGGGCGGTGCTATACACCATTGTTACCACCAAAGAGTATCCACCCGAAGACATAAAAGCTTTTGAAGCCGAAAAACAAAAAAACAAAGGCTTTGAACATGGCTTTAAAGAAATAACCCACGCTATTGCTAATATGCCTTCCGTAATGAAACAATTAGCCGCCGTACAATTTTTTACGTGGTTAGGTTTGTTTCTAATGTGGTTTTACTTTGGTACTGCCACTGCTAAATCGGTATTTGGTGCTACATCGCCACAAGACCCCGTTTTTAACACAGGCATAGAATGGGGCGGCATCTGTTTTGCTTTTTACTCCTTAGTTACCTTTGTTTTTTCGTTTTTGTTACCCTACATAGCCGAAAATTTAGGACGCACCCTCACCCACTTTTTGTGTTTGTTGTGCGGTGCAGCAGGTTTGTTGGCGGTGGGTATTATTAGCAATCAATACGGTTTGTTGTTGTCTATGGCAGGCGTTGGCATAGCATGGGCAAGTATTTTATCCATGCCCTACTCTATATTAGTACGCCATCTACCACCTAACAAAACAGGTATTTATGTGGGCATCTTCAACTTTTTTATTGTGATACCCGAAATATTAGCCGCCTTATTCTTTGGCTGGATAATGGGCAACCTACTAAACAACAACGAACTACACGCCGTAATGACCGGCGGAGCCATGATGCTTATTGCCGCATTTATTGCCCTAACCGTTAAAGACAAAGACCCCGCCGTTTTGTAACGCAACATTTACCTAAAATTAAACAAAAAAGTTGTTAGTGTACACTAACAACTTTTTTGTTTTTTGGGGGGATATGTTGAATACGTGCCCTTGTTTGTGATGTATAAACCACAATATTTTGATGCGGACATTGAAAAATAGTAAATGCTTGCTCAATTTACACGAGCTTGTTTTTTAATTTACAAGGGATACAGTAGAGGACTTGTTGTTTTTTATTTTTTGCGCCACAACAAATAGGGTTTAATTTATCAATTGGGTAGGGTTTCAACCCTGCCTTGTTGTTTTTTATTTTTTGCGCCACAACAAATAGGGTTTAATTTATCAATTGGGTAGGGTTTCAACCCTGCCTTGTTGTTTTTTATTTTTTGCGCCACAACAAATAGGGTTTAATTTATCAATTGGGTAGGGTTTCAACCCTGCCTTGTTGTTTTATTTTTTTACAACAAATGGGGTTTAATTTATCAATTGGGTAGGGTTTCAACCCTGCCTTGTTGTTTTATTTTTTGCCACAACAAATAGGGTTTAATTTATCAATTGGGTAGGGTTTCAACCCTGCCTTGTTGTATTTTATTTTTTGCCCTATAAACAATAGTGATTAATTTGTAAATTGGGTAGGGTTTCAAGCTTGCATTGTTGTTTTTTTTTTGTCACAACAAATAGGGTTAATTTATCAATTGGGTAGGGTTTCAACCCTGCCTTGTTGTTTTTATTTTTGCCACAACAAATGGGTTTAATTTATCAATTGGGTAGGGTTTCAACCCTGCCTTGGTTTATTGCCCAACAAATAGGGTTTAATTTATCAATTGGGTAGGGTTTCAACCCTGCCTTGTACAGGGTTTAATTTATCAATTGGAGGGTTTCAACCCTGCCTTGACAAATAGGGTTTAATTTATCAATTGGGTAGGGTTTCAACCCTGCCTTGTTGTTTTTTATTTTTTGCGCCACAACAAATGGTGTGGAATTTATCAATTGGGTAGGGTTTCAACCCTGCCTTGTTGTTTTTTATTTTTTGCGCCACAACAAATAGGGTTTAATTTATCAATTGGGTAGGGTTTCAACCCTGCCTTATCAATTGGGTAGGGTTTCAACCCTGCCTAACTCATCATCATCGGCATTACAGTAACCCAACAAATTGTTGATTTTTTGTTCAAGAAAATGTGCTAATAGTACATAAAAATGCACTATCTTTGCGCACTCAAACATGGTAAACAAGTACAGAACAATATCCTAGCTCTAACGCAACCTTTGCTAATGGTATCCGTACAAACAATCGTTACACCTAAATACAACAAAATGGTACAAAAAATCTTTTTAACAATGCTTGGATTGCTGCTTATTGGCGTAGCTGCAAATGCCCAAAGCAAGTACAATCAGTCGGATTTTAAATCCAAACCCATTTGGATAAGTATGATGAACGACCCCAACGTAAATTACTACGAGGCGGTCGAGGCATTTAATGTCTATTTTAGCAAACACCTAATGCCCCGCATCGAGGAAGAAGAAATGGGCAAAGAGGGCTACAAGGCAACATCGGTAAAAAGCCGCGAAGAAGAAGAACGCGAACGAGAAGAACGCGAAGAAATAGCCGCCGCAAACAAAGGGAAAAAGCGCCTCAAAAAAACCTACGAAGGCATAAACCGCCTTGAAATGGCAATGGCAGTTAAAAAGTTTAAACAATGGATGCTCACCGAAAAATCGTGGGTGCAACCCGACGGGCGCGTTTTGTCGGAACAAGAAAAACAAGCCATTGTTGATAAACAACAACAAGAACTACAAGAAATAGAACGCAAAAACGGCAAAAAATAAACCCAAAACTAATAGCTATGAAAAGGTTTTTTCTTCTCGCACTCACACTTATTACCACAAACAGCGCTTGGGCGCAATTAGCTAACTGGAGTGGCTACAAGTCAACAAAATTTCCGACCAATGTTTCGGGGCAAATTCATGGTCAGGCACGCATCAGTCAAATGAAATTTCATGCCACCAACCCCAACAAAATGTACGCCATCACGCCTCAAGGTGGCTTGTTTATTACCACCGATGCAGCTACGTCGTGGACAGTTGCACCCGGCACCGATGCCCTTACGGCTAAATTAGCCTCGGTATGTATTGATTACACCGACGACCAAATTATATACCTTGGTGGTGGCGACCCCAACTATTGGGGCAGCGGCGCTGGTGCTTTTAAATCAACCAACGGCGGAGCCACATTTAGCCAGCTAACAGGCGGTTTGCCTACTACCCGCATTGTGTCGGAGATAATTATGCACCCCACCGACCCTAACACTTTGGTGGCATCTACCAATGGCGGCATCTATAAAACCACCGATGCGGGTGTTACCTGGACAGCAAAAACGTCTACGTCCTTGCAATTTTGCAGCATGAAAAGCAACACTGCTGCCAACTCTTTAATTTTATACGCCACCACCCAAACAGCCACCCCCGAGTTTTACCGCTCGACCGACTTTGGCGACACTTGGACACTTATCACCGCAGGTTTAAGCAACCCTACTGTAGCACCTTTACAAACGGGTAGCCGTGTTGCCGTTACCCTTGCCGACCCTAATGTGGTCTATTTTGCTATGGTGGCTAGTGGCGGCATCTTGTTTAAATCTACCGATGGTGGTTTAACTTTTACACAAACAAAAGCAGGCGGCTCGCCCTATCTTACCTTTTATACCGATGATATAGCAGACAGTGGACAAGGTAATTACAATTTTTGTATAGGGGTAGATAATGTAGATGCCAATAAAGTGTGGCTACAATCGCACAACACCTGGTACTCAAACGATAGCGGTAGCACCTGGACAATGCTTACCTTTTGGGCAAGTAAAGTGCATACCGATATGCACCAAATTGGTAAATCGCCTTACGACAACACCAAACTGTATAGCTGCAACGACGGTGGCGTGTGGTTAAGTACCGACGAAGGCAATAACTGGACACCCAAAAGCGATGGCATTTATGCCTTTGAAATTGGCGATAATACCGGCAAAAGTAGCCCTACCCGCAAAGATTTTATTAGCATTGGCACCCAAGATAATGGCGGATTATATGCCGACTCGACGGGTTGGTACACCATAACGGGTGGCGATGATTACACCAAACGCGAAATTGACCAACGAGCAAACAGTGCCGCCGTTTACTATGTAGGCTCTACCGAAACGCAACGCCGATTAGCCCCCGCATCGGGTAGTACCACCTATGGCATACCCACAGCAGGCATCGAGGCTATAGCTTTTAACCGCACCAACACCAACTTGGCGTTTATGGGCAGCAGCAACATATACCGCTCAACAGATGTGCAAAATGCTACCCCTGCCTGGACACAAATTTCGACCTTCTCGAAAACCATCATGAGCATACACAGTTGTATTGCCGACCCTAACCGCTTGTATGTATTAACCAGCGACCAAAAAATTTATGTATCAACCAATGCGCTGTCGGCAACACCAACTTTTACGCCCTATAACTTACCTACTGCCTCTAATAGCATTGCTACCGTAACCGCTATTTGCAACAATGCCAATACCGTATACATATCTATCAACAACAGAGTATACCGCTCGGCAGATGGTGGGCAAACTTGGACAAATATTAGCTACAACCTGCCTTCGGTTAATCATCGACGTATCTTATCAGAGGCGTATTATGGTACCGAAGAACTTGTTTTTGTGGCTACCAACAATGCGGTATACTACAAAAAAGTAGGGCAAACCACCTGGACAAATTATAGCACTAACCTACCTGTCCGTCAAGCCCCTACCGAGTTATCTATCTACGACGATGGCACCAACGAAGCTGTAATACGCTATGCCAGTTATGGGCGTGGTGTTTGGGAAACACCCTTCGAAAATGTAAGGACAACCAATGCCGTTGTTAAAGCAAGCAACAGCAACATTTGCTCCGATGCCACTTGGAACTACGCCGATGTATCAACAGGTGTAATTGTTAGTCGCAATTGGAGTTTTCCGGGCGGCACACCCTCATCGTCCACTGCACTTAATCCGAGTGTTACTTATGCTACCATAGGTACTTATACAGCAACGCTTACCGTAACCGATGCCAATTCAAACACCGCCTATACTACTTATCAGGTAATGGTGAACGATTTAAACAAGTGCGATGCCGATACGATACCGGGCAATGCCCTTCAATTGTTGGCAAGTACCGATTATGCTACTATGTCAGCACCCTTAAACATAACCACCAATACCATTACTTTTTCGGCGTGGATAAAACCCAATGGCGTACAAAGTAGCACAACTGGTTTAATTTTTAGTGGTAGTAATGGGGCTACGGGTATTAATCTTAGAAGCAACAACCGCCTAAGCTACCATTGGAACGACGAAGCAGGGTCGTATAGCTATAATGGACCTACGGTTCCGAGCGATGTATGGTCGCATATAGCCGTTGTAATAACACCCACTAATGCCACATTTTATTTAAATGGCGTACCCTCTGTCCGAACAGCCACGCACATAGCCGTTAACTTTAATTCGGCTTTTAATATTGGCAACGATAGGGGTAATACTTCGCGCACTTTTAACGGTTTGATGGACGAAGTGTGTATTTACAACCGCTCCTTATCTACCAACGAAGTTAGAGAGTTGATGCACCTAACTAAAGTGCCTACGGCAGATGCCAGCCTGTTGGCTTATTACCAAATGAACGAACCAAACGGAACCGTTTTGTTTAATCATGCAGGTAGCAATCATGCCTATTTACAAGCAGGTGCTAGTCGGGCTACCTCTACAGCACCCGTTGGTGGTGGGGTAAGCGAGCGTCAAGCGGTGACAACAGGCGGATTAAAATCGTTTAATACACCAGGCGTAGAACTCGAATTTCCTGCTACAGGCATTTATCCTAATGGCGATGTAGTAGTAACACGCCTAAATGTTGCACCCGACCAAAAGCCTACCTCTACTATTGTGCCTAACAATGGGTATTTTATTGTCAATAATTTTGGAACAAACAGCGCGTTTAGCACCTTAAGCAACATACGTTTTAACAATCTGCCGGGTATTGCTACCGGATACAATACCACGGACTTTGGTTTTTATAAACGCAGCTCTATAGCCGATGGTAATACATGGGGTTCTGCCGTAGACCAAGCAGATGTATTTACGCCTAATGGTCAAAACTCTTCACTTACATTTAGTACAGGTAATAACATTACCAGTTTTAGCCAATTTGTAATTACACCTACCTACGCCACTGCTGGTGCCGATGTAGTGATTTGTAGCGGAAACAGCACCACACTTGGCTCGGCAAACAACCCTGCTTTAACGTATAGCTGGAGTCCAGGCACCAGTCTTTCGTCTACAACCATAAGCAACCCAATAGCATCGCCAACTACCAACACTACCTATACGGTTACGGTAACAGAAATAGCATCGGGCAATACTTTTACCGACGAAGTAGTCGTATCTATTGCTGCTCCGTTTGTTTCGGCGGCAAGCATAGTGGCTAATCCTGTTTCGGCTACGGTTTGTGCGGGCGGTTCGGTTAGTTTAACAGGTAGCGGTGGCACAGCCCCTACTTACATCGAATTAGGAACAGGTACCTCAACCACAATAGGTAATAGTACAGGTTCGGCACTAGGTCCTAATCCATTACAAAACTATTATGGCGGCTCAAAACAGCTGATGCTATTTACTGCCGCCGAACTAAGAAGTTTTGGTTTGATTGCAGGCGCACAACTGTCGGGTTTTGGGGTTAATTTGGCAGCTAGTACCACTTATGTACTCAACAACCTTCAAATTAAGGTACAGCACACCAATTTAACGGTGCTTAGTAGTTTTGTTACATCGGGCTGGACAATAGTGCGAAACCCCGCTAACTACACACCCGTTACAGGCTGGAACACCATACCCTTTAACACCAATTTCACTTGGGATGGTAGCAGCAATCTGTTGGTAGAAGTGAACTACTCGAACAACAACAACGGTAGTAGTGGCAACACTGCTTTATATGGTACTGCATCAACGGTTAATACCTTGTTTTACAGAGAAGATGGTGTAACGGCAGCGGCTATGGATACCTATAGCGGCGCACCAAGTTATACTTATGCTGCCCGAAATAATGTTCGATTTTCTATTGCAGGTACTACCAGCTACACTTGGTTGCCAACTACTGGGCTAAATACCGCTACTGGCGCAAATGTTACGGCTACGCCAAGCACTAGTACCACCTATGTACTTAGTGCTTCGTTTGCAGGTAGTTGTCCTGCTAAGGCATCGCAGGTGGTAACGGTTAATCCCAACCCAACGCTAAGCCTAACACCAAGCTGCGTAAGCGGACCCGGTACTGGCGTACTTACACCTACCTTTACATCGGGTGCTGGTGGTACGCCAACCTACAATCCCTCTACCCTTACTGCTTTAGCAAACGGAACCTATACCGTTACAGTCACCGAAGCACCGAGTGCTTGTAGTGCTACCGCATCGGCAACTATTAATTGTGTTACAGCTTGCCCCGACTTAACGGCTGCTGCTCCTGTGGCAATAGTTAGTAGCCAAAGTTTGTGTAGCAATTGTACTTTAAGCGGTGGTGTAATTGCTGCCTCATCAACTACTTGCCCTGTGGGTTCTACCCTGCAATATTCCACTAATGGTGGGGCTAATTGGAGTACAACATTGCCTACCTATAACCAAACAACAGCCCTAACAGTACTTACTAGGTGCAATTGCGATGCCAATAATGCCACATCAAGCCCAACAAGTAGTGTAACTACGGTGCCGGGTGTTTGCACACCAGTTACTGCCACCGCTACGCCTACCCAACCGAGTTGCGGTTTGAGCAATGGTAGTATTAGTGTAACACCAACAGGCGGTACTTACGCTTGGACGGGTGGTTTGTCGGGCGAAAACCCAACAAATGTAGCCGCAGGTACTTATACGGTAACGGTAACTTCGGGCGGATGTAGTGCTACTGCATCGGCAACACTTAATACTTCAACAGCCCTAACTGCCACCGCCACGCCCACGCAACCGAGTTGCGGTTTAAGCAATGGCAGCATATCGGTAACGCCAACAGGCGGTACTTATGCTTGGACGGGTGGTTTGTCGGGCGAAAATCCAACCAATGTAGCAGCAGGTACTTATACGGTTACGGTTACTTTGGGCGGATGTAGCTCTACCGCATCTGTCACTTTAAATACCTCAACAGCCCTAACTGCCACCGCCACGCCCACGCAACCGAGTTGCGGTTTAAGCAATGGCAGCATATCGGTTACGCCAACAGGCGGCACATACACTTGGACAGGTGGTTTGTCTAGCTCTAATCCAACAAACGTAGCAGCAGGCACTTATACTGTTACCGTTACTTTGGGTGGATGTAGTGCTACGGCATCGGCAACACTTAATACCTCAACAGCCCTAACTGCCACCGTCACGCCCACGCAACCGAGTTGCGGTTTAAGCAATGGCAGCATATCGGTTACGCCAACAGGCGGCACATACACTTGGACAGGTGGTTTGTCGGGCGAAAATCCAACCAATGTAGCGGCAGGCACTTATACGGTAACGGTTACTTTGGGTGGATGTAGCTCAACGGCATCTGTCACTTTAAATACCTCAACAGCATTAACTGCCACCGCCACGCCTACCCAACCGAGTTGCGGTTTAAGCAATGGTAGTATTAGTGTAACACCAACAGGCGGCACTTATGCTTGGACGGGTGGTTTGTCGGGCGAAAATCCAACCAATGTAGCATCGGGAACTTATACGGTTACGGTAACTTCGGGCGGATGTAGTGCTACCGCATCGGCAACACTTAATACTTCAACAGCCCTAACTGCCACTGCCACGCCTACCCAACCCACTTGCGGTTTAAGCAATGGTAGTATTAGTGTAACACCAACAGGCGGTACTTACGCTTGGACGGGCGGTTTATCGGGCGAAAACCCAACCAACGTAGCCGCAGGCACTTATACCGTTACTGTTACTTCGGGTGGATGTACGGCTACTGCATCGGTTACTTTGGCTGTGGTTGCGGCAACACCTACGGCAAGCAATACCAGCCCTGCATGTGTGGGCAGTACCATTGTATTAAATGTAAACCCCAATACACCAATAGGAGTAACGGCTACAACTTATGCTTGGAGCGGACCCGCAGGCACGGCAAGTATTCAAAATCCGAGCATCAAAAACATGACCATTGCCAAAGCAGGCATTTATACCGTAACGGTAACCTACAGCAATGGTTGTACGGCAACGGCAACAACAAACGTAACTCTTAATGCATCGCCAGCAATTAGTTTGGCAACACCAAGTTGTATAAGTGGTGTAGGTAGAATTACGGTAACTGCCACTGGCACGGGTTTAAGCTACAACATTGGCGGCGGTGCGCAAAGTAGTAATGTATTTAATGGCTTAAGCAACGGTAGCTATACTGTAACGGTGACAAATGCAAACGGTTGTACCGCAACAACTAATGTGGCGGTTAACTGCTCGGCATGTCCTATTGCTGTGGCTAGCAATAACAGCCCTGTTTGTACGGGTGGGGCTATCAATTTAACGGTAAATCCAAATTTGCCAATAGGCACAACAGCTACCTATTTGTGGAGCGGACCGGGTGGTACGGCAACGTTGCAAAATCCAACGCTTACAAATGCCACACCAGTTAAAGCGGGTGTTTATACGGTAACGGTAACATACAGCAATGGTTGTATGTCAACATCATCAACCACGGTTACCTTAGCTCCGTCGGTTTCGGGTGGTATTTCTGGGGCATCTTCGTTTTGTGTGGGTGGCTCTGCTGTTTTAACAGCAAGCGGCGGCGGCACTTATTTGTGGAGTACTGGTGCAACAACGGCTGCTATTACGGTTACTACGGCAGGTACTTATGCGGTAACAATAACAAACGGAGCGGCTTGCAAACGTATTAGCAAAACATTAACTACCACAACTTGTAAAAACCAAGATGGGTACTTAATGCCCGAAACTTTGTTGGTGACACCTAACCCATTTGCTACACGAGCTACCGTTGAGTTTATGACCAATAGTACAGGTAACACCCGTATTAATGTGTATGGTATCGAGGGCAGACAGGTGGCAAACCTTTACAACGCAAATACCCAAGCAGGCGAAATGTACCAAGTAACCTTGGACGCGACAAACTTGCCAAGCGGTATGTATTTTGTAGAGATGACAAATGCTAAGGGCAAAAAGATGCTGGTAAAAGCAATGATTAGTTATTAAAGATAACGCTACGAACACAAAAAACGGTGACATTCAAAAGAATGTCACCGTTTTTTGGTATGCCAATAAATGCTCAAGCCCTATGCCAAAATGCTACAATGCTGCAATGGATATCTAAACCGATATATTGTAAACAATACATTCCGCAAGCGAGACAATACATTGTGGGAGAAAGACACACACATATGGGGAAACTAAAATTAGCGAGGCAATACTCAAAATTAGCGAGGCAATACTCAAAATTAGCGAGGCAATACTCAAAATTAGCGAGGCAATTACAGCCCCATTAGGGGCATAATATGGGTAGAACTATGAGTAGCATTTGGTGTAAATGTTGGTATTTTCGGCTATGCAATCGTTACTCAGTATAACATTTTAGAAACAATCGGTACAAAGATGTTGTTTTTTATCTGTATCTTTGCGCTCAATAGACTACTACTTAGGTGTTAAATAATAGCCGAGTAGTTATTGATAACCAAAAATTAACATTTTTCATGCAGCAACGTTTAATAGAGTGCGTCCCTAATTTTTCGGAAGGGCGCGATATGGGTATCATCCACCAAATAACCGACCAAATTAGCTCCATCGAGGGGATTAAATTGTTAGACATTGACCCCGGCAAGGCAACAAACCGAACGGTTGTTACTTTTGTTGGCTCGCCCGAGGCAGTGATAGAAGCAGCGTTTATGGGCATCAAAAAAGCCGCCGAACTGATAGACATGCGTCACCACACTGGCGAACACCCGCGTATGGGAGCCACCGATGTTTGCCCCTTGATACCTATATCGGGCATAACCATGGACGAAACCGCCGCCTTTGCTCGACAATTAGCCGAGCGGGTAAGCAACGAACTACACATACCTACCTATCTGTACGAAGCCGCCGCCACCACACCCGAACGCAAAAACTTGGCAAATATTAGGTCGGGCGAGTACGAGGCATTGCCCCAAAAACTAAACGACCCACAATGGAAACCCGACTTTGGTGCCGCCGAGTACAACGAACACGTTAGCCGAACAGGAGCTACCGTTATTGGCGCCCGCGATTTTTTGGTAGCCTACAACATCAACCTAAATACTACCTCTACCCGCCGAGCCAATTCGGTGGCTTTTGATGTGCGAGAAGCAGGCAGAACCATCAAAGACGAACAAGGTAAGTCGGTGCGGGTGCCGGGTACGCTTAAGGCAGTAAAAGCAATAGGTTGGTATATACCCGAGTATGGCGTCGCCCAAATATCGATGAACCTAACCGACATCAACACCACACCCGTACATATAGCTTTCGACGAGGTACGCAAAAGTGCTACTACACGCGGTATGCGCGTTACTGGCTCGGAGTTGGTGGGTTTGGTGCCGCTTAACGCCTTGTTAGATGCAGGGCGATATTTTTTACGCAAACAAAAACGGTCGGTGGGCGTGTCGGAGGCAGAGTTGATAAAAATAGCGGTTAAATCGTTGGGTTTAGACGAATTAGCCCCCTTTGACCCCGCCAAAAAAGTGATAGAGTACCAACTGCGCGATAATACACAAAGCCCCTTAGTGCAAATGCCACTGAATGGTTTTGCCAACGAGTTAGCCTCCGAGTCGCCGGCACCGGGTGGTGGGTCTGTTGCTGCTTATATGGGTGCTTTGGGTGCGGCTTTGGGTACAATGGTAGCCAATCTATCGTCGCACAAACGCGGCTGGGACGAGCGCTGGGAAGAGTTTTCGGATTGGGCTGCACGCGGACAACAAATTAAAGACCAATTACTGCATTTAGTTGACGAAGATACCGCCGCCTTTAACGGCATTATGGCTGCCTTTAAATTGCCACAAAGCACCGATGCCGAAAAACAAGCCCGCAATCAAGCCATAGAAACCGCCACAAAATATGCCATAGAAGTACCTTTTAGGGTGATGATGGTGTCGTTGGTATCAATGCACTTGCTTAGAACAATGGCAGAAAATGGCAACCCTAACTCGGTATCCGATGTGGGCGTAGGGGCATTGTGCGCACGTGCTGCCGTATTAGGGGCGTATCTGAATGTACAAATAAACGCCGCCGCACTTACCGATACCGCCTACAAAATACACAAACTAAACCAAGGTAAAGAACTTGTAGACGAGGCAATAGATATGGAAGCACTTATTTTGCAACAGGTAGAAGCGGTAATTAGGACGTTGTAGTTGGTTGTTTGCAGGGATACAGACAAAGGTGGCGGGTTTTACTTCATCTTAAATTTTTTTTATGAAACAGCTATTTTTATTCTTCATGTTAATGATTATAGGGGGATATGTATTTGCTCAGAATGATAGTATCCCACCTATAGCTTCTTTTAGCATATCCGATTCGGTAGTTTGCAGGAGCAATGGCGTAGTGGTTACTAATACTTCGCAATATGCCGATAGCTACGAATGGGTGCTAACAGGTGCAGTTGATGCCGCTTTTAGTACCACTAACATCTATCTGTCTAATAATGGCACTAATACTGGTTGGTGTAATATTCGTTTGGTAGCCTATAATGGTTATGGGTCGGATACAGCATATACACAAGTGTTTATTGACCCAACTGTTTTTGAGTTAGCTGTTACTGACTTAGGATTATTTTGTGGAGAAGGAACAAAGTATGTTTTGACACCAGTTTTCACACCTCCACCGCCTCCCGATTTTGTTCTTGATGTAGATACCATAACGGTTCTTCATTCACTAATGGGGTACACGCCAAATTATTGGACAACTAACCAATATGGCTGTGCTTTTGGAAACTACAATACCGTTTTATACTCTCCATACCATGGTCCTCCACAAATTAATTCCGAAAGTTCGTTTATTGATAATGCAGACTATACGATGAGTAATCCTCCTGCTCTTTGTGAGGGTATTTTGCCATCAGTATCTATTGGTTGGAGTCCGCCTAGCGGCTATGCATCTCTAAACTGGTCTGGGTCACAATTTTGGTACGAAATAAATTGTTGCAATTGCCCGCCCGTGGTATCATCAGTGGTACATAGTGTTCGGTATATGCCCCATCCGATACTTGAATCTACGGTAACAGACATTTGTTTGGGCGAGTCAATAGTTCTAAATGCTTCGCAAGTAGATTACGCTGCTCCTCATTGGATTACTAATGACAATAGTTTTAATTCCGATTTAGTAAGTGGTAGCCATACCTATATTGCTACACCCGAAGAGCCGGGTGATTACAGCTACCGTATTTCTAATTATAGTGCTAACTTTTCTAGTGGTTGTAGTAGCAATTTAGTAACTGTTCACGTAATGGCTGGTCCAGCGGTAAATCTATATTTACCCGATACTATTCATGCAGAACAAGTGGGTAGTTCTGTTTGTTTAGATGCTTTACCCATTTCAACGGACACCTATTACTATTTATGGCAAGGTATCGGAATAGATACATCTAACCACACTCCATCAATTTGTTTAGCACCTAATGCTAACTTTTATCCTTATGCTGGCACATGGCTTACCTACAGTGTGGAGGCTATACACAATACAACAGGATGTAGTACAATATTGACCGACAGTATTTATGTAGATCCGCCCTTAGGATTTACTAGTTATCATTTAGCTAATAATTTATTGCCTTTTGTATTACAAGCAACTGGCGATGAAGGTATGTTTTTGTTACATAGCGATAAACTAATAGGAGCATCTTATTTAATTATCTACGACATAGTAGGTAGAAAGGTGTACGAAAAATCGATGTTTTCTGCTAATGCTTCTCTCAACGAAACCATTCAGTTACCTGCCTACTGTACCAAAGGAAGTTACATTGCGGTATTACAAAATGGACAAAATAAATACGCTTATCATCTGTTAGTTGGGCTGTAAAAGCAGATGCAAAAATATTTCCATTATTTGTTGCACAGAGAAAACTCCGAACTCGAAGCGTATTGTTTTTGCTCTTAACGCTATTGTTTTATAGCCAATGCAAAAAAGAAGAAGTAACACCCGATTGCAATTTATCGGCTATTTGCAACCACACAAACACTACAATAGGCAACAATGGTACGGCTACGGTAGTGCCAAGTGGTAATCATAGGGCAGCTACCTACTTGTGGAGCAAGCAATAACTGCAAATATTACTGGATTAACCGCAGGTACATATAGCCTAACTGTTACCGATGCAAACGGTTGTACTGCAAATTGTAGTACAACAGTGTTTGATTAAATGTAATTGCCAATGAAAAAGTAGTAAGCTTGTTGAACCCTACCTGTATTTTTTTAGTTTACAACGGAGACACGGAGGACACAGAGTTTTTATGCTCTGTATCCTCCGTGTCTCTTGTTGTTTTTATTTTTAGCACCACAACAAAGGGTGTGTGTTTCATCAATAGGGTAGGGTTTCAACCCTACCTACATTGTGTGTGTTTCATCAATAGGGTAGGGTTTCAACCCTACCTACATTGTGTGGGTTTTATCAATAGGGTAGGGTTTCAACCCTACCTACATTGTGTGGGTTTTATCAATAGGGTAGAGTTTCAACCCTACCTACATTGTGTGGGTTTTATCAATAGGGTAGGGTTGCAACCCTACCTACATTGTGTGGGTTTCATCAATAGGGTAGGGTTTCAACCTCGCCTGATAATTTAATACCTTATCACTGGCACCATTAGTCGTCCGGCATTGGCACGATACAAATTAAAATCGGCATCGTTTACAATCTTATCTAAATTACCATCGCCAATGGTATAGGTGTTGTCGTTGGTGGTTTGGTTAAAGTAGGTATTAAAATCGGTGTAGGTAATAGCACCATTAGGTACATAGTCGCCTGCCCAAAGTGCGGCGTAGCCATCGGTGGTTGTTGCCATGGCGTTTCTGCCGTAGCCTTGTGCTATACCTGTTGTAAAATCGTAGCTTGCCTGCTGTTGGTAAAATATTACAGGTACCGAGCTGGCTACTGCGGCATGGTTTCGGTGGCGTATCACTATATAATAAGGTGTTTCGTTAGCCAAGCCTGTTAGTTTTATGCCTGTTGTGGTGCCATCGGCATCAATAATATTGCCATTGTTGAGTAAAAAACCGGCTCGGCGGGTAACTACTGCAAAATCGGTGGTGTTGCGCACTTCTACCAAAACCCAATCGGTGGCAGTGGTGGGTATGCTCGCGGCGGTTTGTGCGGTGCTGTAGGATATAGGGGCAAAGTTGTAGGGTTGTGCAGTAGGTATTAGGCTGTTGGTGCGCAAGGTGTTGCTCATGTTGCCACCGCTGGTATATGCCCCTTGCAACAAAGCACGCAACTGCAATAAATAGTTGTTGCTTGATGCCGATGATCCACAAACCTCCACACTCCAACTTGTTAGCGAGCCACCATCTTGGTCTACATTGTCGGTGATGCTAAACACCCAGTTACCCTGCGAGTTTTGTCCATCAAAATCCGACAAGTTACCTTCGGGCTGATACGTGCCGCCGCCTACAGGTGGGCAAGGATAATCGGCATTGGCTGCCTCGTCGTCGAAGTTAAGGTTAAAGTTGTTTTCGTCGTCACAAATCTGCGGTAGCAAACTAACTGTAGTGGCTGCGGGGCTGGTGATAGACATGGTAAGGTCGTTTATCCACGAGTGTGTGCCTACCACATTTTTTACGTTTATGTCGGTAATGGTAGTGCCTGCGGCAATAATTAGGGTAGATGTAACCGTAGGCGTACCACTTCCGCTAATAGTTTTAGGTACATCGGTGGCGGCAAAGGTGGTGCAGGTGGGTTGTAGGGTGGTAAAACTGCGGGCGGTGCTGTACGTACCCGTAGCACAACCATTTACAGCTCTTGCTCGCCAATAATAGGTGGTGTTGGTGCTTAATGGAGTAGTAAGTACAAAGTAGGTATTGTTTATATTGGTAGCTGTTTCAACTACATTGGTAAAAGCGTTGTCGGTGGCTACCTGAATATCGTAGGTGGCGGCATTAAGGGGTGCGTACCACGACAAGGTAGGCAGTATGCCCACGCCCGTACCGCCTGCTACCGGCGACGATAAAGCAGGTATGCCTGGCGTGCCACTAAACAAACTAAACGTAACGGTAGCTGTTTTGGTTAATGCACCTGCCACGCCTGTAATGGTTATGGTATAGGTGCCGGGTTGGGCGTTGGCGGTATTACCTATGTTTAGGGTAGTGCCATTGCCGGGTGTTACCGTGCTGTTGGCAAAGGTGGCTGTTAAACCCGACCCACTTGGCACAACGCTTGCCGATAAGTTGATAGGGGTAGTAAAACCTGCAAAACCTGCTGTTGTAATACTAAAGCTACCTGTACTTGGCGCACACACCGATTGCTCGGCGGGTGTAGCTGCCATAGTAAAGGTGGGTACAGTAGGGGCAGATATGGTAAAATTGTTGTTCGATATGTCGTAGAAAATATTACCTGCACCGCGCACCATTACGCGTGCCGTAGTGGTATTGGCAATACTTGGCGATAGGTTGATGTTGGCAGTGCCTGTATTAGGCACACCTGTGGCTAAGGTAATGGGGTAAGTTTGTCCGCCATTGGTAGATAAAAAGATGTCGACGTTGGCACAACTAACAGGGGCTGCTGTGGTGTTATTAACATTCCAAGTAATGGTATAAGGGCTGCCTGCGTTCCAGGTAACACCTGTTGCATTGGGGTATGTAACCCTAAATGGACCACTCGATGCTACGGTAATAGCCATTACATCGCTGCCAACCAAGCCGCCGCCACTGTGGTTGTCGCGCACGGTTAGTCTAAAACTCATATTGCGGGCGTATGTAGGCAATAACTCGCCAAAGGTAGCGGTGCCGTTAATAACATCGTTTAGTTTAGGGCAATACCTTACAGGGTTAGTAGTGGGGTCGAACGACCTAAAAATAGGTGCATTGCCCGATGGCGAATTGGGGCTGCCTGCGGGTCCAAGGTCGTACTGTTCCCAGCAATAAGTTAAGCCGTCGGTGGGGTTGGGGTCGGTAGCCGAGCCTGTTAATATAAAAGGGGTGTTAAGCGGAATAACATAATCGGTACCTGCATTGGCTGTTGGCGATTGGTTGTTGGTAGCTGTTTTTACGGGGCAGTTGTCGCCCTCTTGGTTGGTAATATAATCAATGTTGGTAATTAAGTTGCGGCTATGAAAATAGGCATCGCTATGAGGTTGTAAATCATCGGCATCGCAAATACCAGCATAGCTCATTATGGTGCTACCGCTGCCCGGTTCGTAGGCATCGCTTGATGACCGATTGCCACCACACGAGCCACCATTGGCATTAAACGAATGCCCGCCATTAAATTGATGCCCCATTTCGTGGGCTACATAATCAATGTCGTAAGGGTCGCCTTCGGGTTGGCTCGAGCCTGTAATACCCGATGCTTTATTGCCCGTAATGCAAGGCACCCCCAACGATGCCAAGCCGCCGCCGCCTGTACTAAAGGTATGCCCGAAATCGTAGTTGGCATTGCCAATTATATCGTCTATTACACTTTGGCTTTGGTCTATTAAAGCACCTGCGCTGTTGTTGCTAAAAGGGTCCGAGCCAGCATTGGTATACACTACGGCATCGTTATTGGCAACCAATACCAAACGCACGCTCAAATCAATTTCGTACACGCCCGTCACCCTATTTACCGACGTAACAATGCCTGCCATGGCTAAGGCTTTGGTGCCACCATAATAAGCCGTATATTCGCCGGTGGCAGCTACAACGGTTCGGTAGGTGCGTAATTGTCCGTTTATTTGCTGTTGTTGTGGGTTAGCCGCATTGGGCGTAGCCGATTGTAAGATGTTGGGATTAACTACGCGCGGTTCCGAGCCATCGGTGCGCGTTATTTTGTTGCTTTTGCCGCCCACCAAACAAACAAATTTTTCTTTGTCGGGATTGATATAATCGCGTTTGTAGTAGCTATTGTAAAATGCGGTGTTGTTGCGGCAATAGGGGTCAATAAATACCGAGCCGTTGGCAGATAGTATCATGGCATGAAAGCCCATCTGCGTTACATCGAGGCGCACGCTGGCTGTGCGGTCGGTGGTGCCTTGCCCCCGATACGTTTTT
The DNA here is from genome assembly GCA_016718845.1 of Sphingobacteriales bacterium. GTDB lineage: Bacteria > Bacteroidota > Bacteroidia > Chitinophagales > UBA2359 > JAEUUX01. The sequence continues at coordinate 23,319 of JADKCK010000054.1, read as the reverse complement.
ATGTAAGGATAGCGTTTTGCCAAGCCTTCTTCCATAATAGGTGCTTCGACAATGGCAAAGGTTTCGGTTGTGCCATTAGGTAAAGGCAACGACAATAGCAAGGGACTATTGGCTGCCGGTGTAAACTCTAATGGGGCTGTTTGTAGGGTTTGGCGCATCTGCTCAAAATCTAATTGCAAGGTACGGTATTTTTGTGGTATAATAGGGCGCTCGCCAAGCGGTGTAATTGCCGACTCGCTAACATCTAACCACAAACGGTTGTTAGACTGGGCATGAACAAATGAATTAACGAAAGAAAATGCAATAAAAAGAACAAGGAGAAAACGACGGTACATAAATTTATGGTTTAGGTGATTGTAAGTTGTAAATACCAAGCTATAGTTGAATATTTGTGCGCCAAAGGTACGGATTCTGTTTGTTTTTGTGTATATTTGCAGGTGTTTTTATTTTTTGGGGATATAGATAAACCACAAAAAAACGATTTGCTGAACTGTATTAGTTTGGCAAATCGTTTTTTATTTTGGCGGATTTAGTTTAGTCCAGAGTCTCTTCCCAGCCTCCTCCGAAGAGGAGGAGGTTGGGCGTTTTAGCTCCTCCTCCGAAGGAGGAGGTCGGGAGGAGGCTGTTTTTAATGCAAAATGCTAAGTTTTCCATGCTGCAAAGTTTGGTTTTGTGGGTTGATGATTTGATAAAGGTAGATGCCCGAAGGTAAATGTTCGGTTTTAACACTTGTGCCATTTACTAACAATGCTTGCCTTGCTACCTCTTTACCCAATAGTTGCATTTGACAAACACATTGCTGTACTTGACGAAAAAACAGTAGGGTTATGATAAAAAAAAGCGATTTGCTAAACCACAAAGGTTTGGCAAATCGCTTTTTTTGAAGGGGGGTTAATGGTTTATCGTAGTTTTAGGGTGACAAAGGTAAGCACGGCTAACAAAATAGCCACAATCCAGAAACGGGTAACAATTTTTGACTCGTGCATGCCTAATTTTTGGTAATGGTGGTGTAATGGCGACATTAAAAAGATGCGTTGCCCTACGCCTGTTTTGCTTTTGGTGTATTTAAAGTAGCTAACTTGCAGCATAACCGATAGGTTTTCGGCAAGAAAAATGGCACATAAAATAGGGATAAGCAACTCTTTGCGCATCACAATAGCCAATACGGCTATAATACCGCCCAAGGTTAGGCTGCCTGTATCGCCCATAAACACTTGTGCCGGAAATGCATTATACCACAAAAAGCCTACACAAGCCCCTACACAAGCGGCGGTAAAAATAACTAGCTCGCCAATATTGGGTAGGTACATAATATTAAGGTATTCGGCGGTAATAAAGTTGCCCGAAAAATAAGCAAACAAACCCAAGCATATTAGGTTAATAGCCGATACCCCCGAAGCCAAGCCATCAATGCCATCGGTTAGGTTGGCGGCATTAGACACTGCCGTAACAATAAAAATTACAATAGGTATGTAAATCAAAAAAGCCCAGTAGCGGTAGTTGCTGCCTATAAACTTAAGTAAAATGCTGTAATCTACCTCGTAGGTTTTAAAAAAGGGTACTGTAGATACCGTACCTTTGTATTCAACAACGGTGCGTTGTTGGTTGGCGGGGGCGTTCTCGAACACAAAACGTTTTATTTCGCCTTGTATTTGTTGATTGGGGTTGCGGGTAACATCTTGCCTGATAACAATGTCGGGGTGAAAAAACATTACACCGCCTACTATAATGCCCAATGCTACCTGCCCAATAATTTTGGTTCGGGCGCGCAAGCCACCTTTATCTTTTTGAAACACTTTTATGTAATCGTCCATAAAGCCAATAATACCCATCCAAACGGTGGTTAGTATCATCAACAAAATGTAGATGTTGTTTAGCCGAGCTAACAAAAGCGTAGGTATTAGTATGGCGGCAATAATAATTAAACCGCCCATAGTAGGCGTGCCTTTTTTTTGTTGTTCGCCTGCCAAGCCCAAATCGCGTATTTGGTCGCTAACTTGTTGTTTGTGTAGCAGGGCAATCATGCGTCCGCCAAACAACAACGATATAACTAAGGCTAAAATAATTGCCATAGCTGCCCTAAACGAGATGTATTTAAACACGCCCGCTACGGGTACATCTAACTGGTTTAGGTAATCGAATAAATAATACAACACAATTTGTGAATTATAGGTGGTAAATTATAAATGGTAAATTTTAAGTGGTAAATGGTAACAAACGGCTTGCTTTACAATGATACATCAATATTTGCATTGGGCTGGTAGCACCGATACTCGTATTGGTATTTTTGTTTGATGGCACTTTAGCTACTTAATTTAGGTGCAAAATAACAAAGAATATAGCTATGTTTGGTAATTATTGCCCAGAAAAGGGCAAAAAATGACAATTCTAAGCATAAATAGGCGTTTATTGGTTTATAAATGGTGCATGTTTGGCAATAAAAAGGGCTTGCTGCGTAGTGCAACAAGCCCTTTGGGTTTTACTTTATAGCAACAGCCATTTATGATTAGGCATCAAATTAGGCATTATATTAGCTCAATAGCCATTGCCGATGCTCCGCCGCCGCCATTGCAGATGCCTGCTGCGCCGCGTGTGCCGCCTTTGTGTTTTAGTGCCGATATAAGGGTGCAGATGATGCGAGCGCCCGACACGCCAACGGGGTGACCCAGTGCTACGGCTCCGCCCAATACGTTTACTTTTTCGTGGTCGAGGTTCATTTCTTTGATGTTGGCTAATGCCACCACCGAAAAAGCTTCGTTTATTTCAAACTTATCTACATCGGCAAGTGTCCAGCCGGCTTTACTTACCGCGCGCGGGATAGCTTTTGCGGGTGTTGTTGTAAACCATTCGGGTTCTTGTGCGGCATCGGCATAGCCTGCAATACGGGCAATAGGTTTAATGCCCAACTCTTCGGCTTTTTGTTTGCTCATTAGCACTAAAGCAGCAGCTCCGTCGTTAATTTTCGAGGCGTTAACGGCGGTAATAGTTCCGTCTTTTTTAAAGGCGGGTTTAAGGGTAGGTACTTTATCCCAAATAATATTTTTGTACTCTTCGTCGGCGGCAAAGTTGATAGCTCCTTTTTTGCTTGGCACTTCTATACTCATTAGTTCGTCGGCGAAGTAGTTGTTTTGGTAGGCTTCGGCGGCACGTTTATACGATTGTGTGGCGTAAGCGTCTTGGTCTTGTCGGCTAAATTGGTATTTTTCGGCGCATACTTCGCCTGCGTTGCCCATCATATAGCCTTTGTAGGGGTCTTGCAAGCCATCGCGAACAATAGCGTCAATTAGTTCGCCATTGCCATAGCGTGCGCCCCAACGGTTGTTGGTTAGGTAATACGGGGCATTGCTCATGCTTTCCATGCCGCCTGCTACCACAATGTCGTTGTCGCCTAGCATAATAGATTGAGTGGCTAACATAATGGCTTTCATGCCCGATGCGCACACTTTGTTGATGGTAGTACAAGCCACCGATACTGGCAAGCCTGCTGCCAAAGCTGCTTGTCGGGCGGGTGCTTGTCCGTTGTTTGCCTGCAATACATTGCCCATAAACACTTCGTTTACGGTGTTTGGGTCAATGCCGGCGCGTTTTACGGCTTCTTTTATGGCGGCAGCGCCCATTTGTACGGCACTAAGCGGAGCTAATGTTCCGTTAAAACTTCCGATGGCTGTGCGAGCCATCGAAACAATATACACTTCGTTCATTTGTTGATGTATGTTTTACGTGTTTTAAATTGCCTTTGCTAATGGCTTGCAAAGGTACGTTTTTTTAGCGTTTAGAGGTGTGTTTTTAGCCGCAAAACTTAACCCCCCCCCCCCTTTTTTCTTTTTTTTTAAACTGGGTTGGGCGGGGCATTGGAAGGGACAAAGAGGGGAAAAGAAGGAGAGGAAGGGAAGGGGGGGGGGGCCCGAGGGGGGGGGGGGGGGGGGGAAGGAAAAAAGAAAAAACCCAAGAGGGAAAATCCGCCCGGGGAAAAATTTTTGGGGGGACACAAGTTTAAAAAAAGGGGGGGGGAAGGCGCGGCCCCGGCCGGGGGGGGGGGGGGGGGGGGGGGGGGGGGGGGGGGGGGGGGGGGGGGGGGGGGGGGGGGGGGGGGGGGGGGGGGGGGGGGTGGTGTTGAGGGGGGAAGGTGGAAAAAAGGGGGGGGGGGGGGGGGGGGGGGTTTGTGGGGGGGGGGGGAAGGAAAAAAGGGGGGGGGGGGGAAAAATTTGGGGGCGGGCAGGGGTAGTTTATTGCCAACAAATCATTGCTCTGTTACCTCTTGTATTTTATAATCTTTACGAAACAGCATTTCTATTTGTTTATCGTAAATAGCTTGTGTGCCATCGGGGGCATCTTTGGGGTAGATAAGTAGATGATACTTTGCCACATAATTGCCGTTTGTTTGTGGGCTAATTTGTAGGTTTTTCCAATCAACTTGCCAATAACAGGGTAGGTATTTTAGGTAATAAGGCATTGATTTTCGAAAACTTGTGCTGTCGGTTACAGGCGGAAACGTGTGTGTAAAGGCAGCAACATCGGTAAAAAAAGGGCTGTGTGGCTGCCGCCGATTGGTTTTGTAAAGTGTTGTAATATTGGGTAATTTGTCGTTTTATGGTAAAATCGGTAATTTCTTGCTGCGACAATGGGGTAGTTTCGGTGGGCGTATCATCTACAAACGAGTTGTTAAATGCCAACGGAACTGCCATAAATGCACCTAAAAACAACACAAACCAAAACGTGCGCCGCCAAAAACCATTGGACGAAGAATTGTTTGTTTGTTTGCTAGACTCTTCGGTAGGGTAGGAGAGGGGCGAGCCGTTATTGATACTTGCGTTACTGTTTGTTGGTGATGAGGTATTAGCCGACTTTTCGCGTTCAATCCGCCATTGTTCTTGCAGGCGCAAAAATTGTTCTTGCTGTATATGCAAGTTAATTTGTTCGTTTCTAAATTTTAGTTCTTGCTGTTGCAATAGTAGTTCGCGGTCGGTAATTTGTTGTTCGCGTTTTTGCAAACCTTCTTGCTGTTGTTGCAATTCTTTTTGTTTTTGCTGTATTTGCAAATCATTAGCGCCAAAATTGGTGTTATTTGGGCGATTTTTTTGCATCACATTTGCCATATTTAGCTCCATATCATACAATAGGCGCTTGTCGGCATCCGACAATACGTCGTATGCCTCTTGCAACTCAACAAATCGTTGCTGAAAAAATGCATCGCCTTCGTTTTGGTCGGGGTGAAACTTAAGCGACAAACGGCGGTATGCCTTCTTTATATCATCGGTACTTGCCCGACGACTAACACCTAATAAATAGTAATAATCTTTCATAGAGATGTGGAGATGTGGGGATATGGAGATGTGGAGATGTGGAGATGTGGGGATATGGAGATGTGGAGATGTGGAGATGTGGGGATGTGGTGAAGTGGCGATGTTGTGAAGCGAGCAGCGGACAGCTTGTAGCCGAAAGCCAACAGCGGACAGCCGAAAGCCAACAGCGAAATCAGCCAACTAAGGCAGCTCGATACGTACTATATTGCTACTATAACCAGCAAATATACCAAATCCGCCCTCTACATTATTGTATACGGTAACGGGTTCGGCAAAGGGGTTGTTTTCGGTTTGGTTTTGCAAATTTCTCGATTCGCGATAAAAGTATCTTTCTTTGTTTTGCGAGCCTAATGTTATGCTAACTTTTGAGGTAGGTATCCCTTCATCGCCATCGGTATAATGAAAATCGGAGTGAAAGGGCACAAAAATTTGTAGGGTGTGTTGTTTGCCTGCAAAAAGTTGGTTGCTAAAAGGTTCGCGTCCGTCTAATCGGATTAGTTCCGATGCGTTTAGGTCAAAGATAAAGTCGTTTTGGTTAAAAACACCTTTGCGGGTATAAAAACAATTGCATGTTTCTATGGTATCGCTTAATATTTCGCCGCTTATGGGGTCTATAATAGGGTTTATGTATTGCCTGACCAACAAAAAGTAGTAATTTGGCTCGTTGTTGCTGTTTGGTGGGTCTTGAAAAGTAATGTCTATTGGGTAATAACTTTGGTTGTCTATGGTGGTTAAGCTGCCAACTGTTACCGATTGTATGGGTACCGGATTAGGTATAGTCATGCTTGCTTCAACGGGTGGCAGATTAGGGGCGGTGGCTTTTAGGGTGTAGTTAATGCCTGTTTGTGGCAATAAATAAGGCGGCTTGGCTTGCCCTGCAATAGGCGGGTATTGGTAGGCAACATAAGCCGAGTCGATGTACCAAGCTTGGTTTTCGTTGGAGTAATAACTAATGGTATCGTACACAAAACTACCTGTTGCCACATTATTGGCAAACAGTTGTAGTGTAGCATCGGATATACGCGGAAACATACTTACCTCGTCGAGGGTGCTTGCACTATGTGTTAAACGCACTACCCATGTATTTTGTCCGGTATCGGTTAGGCAGTTAAGGGTAATGCGGTCGCTATCTTCGGGTAAATCTAGGGGGATAACAGTTTCAAAAAAATCTTGGCTACAAGCTGTTTGTAGCAAAATAAAAAGCATTAAGCACGCAATAGAGCGGTTGTTTTTCATCGAAAACGAGGTTTAAACTTGGGTGTGTTAATAAAACGGTATCGGGTGTTTATTTGGTAAACAAATGTTTATCGGCATAAAACGTACCAAAAGGTATCAGCGATGCCGCAAATGCCAAAGCTACTTTTTTTAACGACCATTGATTGGCACGTGCTACCAAAAACAACAATACCACATAGGCAATAAACAAAGCTCCATGTATAGAGCCTACAATAAAATTAGGCAAAAGCATACCCAAACCATATTTTAGAGGCATGGTTAAACCAAAAAGTAAATACGAGCAGCCTTCGGCAAAGGCAATAATACGGAAACGCCCCAATGGGGTTTGTGCTAATTCTTCAATCATGTTTGATGTTTGGTGCGTTTTTTTGTGGGTGATTTTTATGGGTTGATTATCAACCTTGTCTCTTTATCTACACTGAATTTAAATTATCCCCATCTTTTTCATTAAAAAAGTGGCGCTTTTATTTTTGCAGATGCCGTTGCGCAGTTTGTAATCAAAAACAAGGTCGTTGTTAATAATATCTACCTCAAAACATTTATTGACCAACACGTTTGGGTATTCGGTGGTGGTTTGGCACACTTCTAGGTCGTGGGTAGCAATAGCGCCAATGGCTTTTTTGCTGATTATCTTTTTAACAAAAGCGATAGTACCGCTGCGTTTATCGTCCGAGTTGGTGCCGCGTAAAATTTCGTCGAGTAATACAAAACACACTTGGGTATCTAGCTGCTGCATAATTTGGTGTAGGCGTTTTACTTCGGCAAAAAAGTACGATTCGTTTTCGCTCAACGAATCGGAGAGGCGCATAGATACAATGATAGGCAACGGATGCACATTGGCAGCACTTGCACAAACAGGCGCACCTATACCCGACAACACCATATTAATACCCAAGGTGCGCAAAAAGGTGCTTTTGCCCGCCATGTTCGAGCCTGTTAAGATGATAAAGCGTTGGGTGTTAAAATCAACATCGTTACACACCCGTTTTTGTTGGTCAATAAGTGGGTGTCCTAAGTTGGCAAATTCGAGTTCAAAGTTTTGATTAAGCAGCGGGTAAGTAAATTGCGGATTGTTGTACGCAAAATTGCCTAAGCTGCACAATGCTTCAAACTGTCCAATTACATCGAGCCATGCAGGTATTTGTTTGGCGTGTGTTTGTTTCCATTGTAGCAAAGCCGATAAGTTGTGCAGATGATACAAACACGTACCATTAGCTAACAGCAATACCAAGCCATTTTGCATGCTTTCCATGCCCGAGAACAATTGGGCTACGCGTTTTATTTGTTTGCTTGCTTTGCCTGTGGTGGCTTGCAGTTGTGTTTTTAGTTGGTTAAGTTTATCGCTTGTAAAGTTGGTTTGCTCTATCTTTTCAATCATTAAGCTATATTGCGTAATAATTTGGTGGATATTGCTGGCATCAACTGCCTCGTTGTTAAGTGTAGGTACTTGGCTACGAAACACCCCCAAATTGGCTAAAAATACGCCAAAGGCTAATTTAGCAAACAGGGTATCTTGCAAAACAACACTTAATACCAACATGCTTGCAAACAACAAAGGCATGGCATACGACAATACTTTAACCCACGTGCTTATTTGTTGATTGGGGCTATTTGCCCACGTTATTAGTGCATCGTAAGCCTGTTTGTTATCGTTTGATAGGGTAGCTAAGGCAAGCAAATCTTGTCGCCAATTAATTTGGTTGGCAAGTTCGTGTATGGCAGCTTGGTTGTTTTTTATGTGGTTATTGGGCAACAAACTAAGCAGCAAATTAGCCAAAGTTTGGCTACCAATATAGGTAGCGGTGCGGTTTAGGTGGTGATAGAGTGCGTTTTTGCCAAAAATATCTAAATCAAACGAGTAGGCGTGTTGCGTATTATTGGCGTTGTGTTCGTTGCCATCTTTAAACGGTATGCCTTGTTGTTGTAGGTAAGTTAGCTCGTTTTGGTTTATGTCTATCAGGGCTTTTTTTAGCTCTTTGGCTTGTGCTACTTTTAGGTGTATGCGCATCAGCCAACTAAACAACGCAAAACTAATTGCCACTACTACTAACAAAGCAAGCTGATAGGTTTTAAAATAATAGTAGCTGCTGGCAATAAAAACAAGTGCTAATGCCAATCTAAACAAGCTAAATAGGTTGTATTTTTGGTCTAGTTGTTTATACTCGGCGGTATATTGCTCTTTAAGCGATTGATTCATAAATTGTTAGAAAGGTAAAAAAAGATTTGCATGTACGGTCGGAGCGTATTTAATCACCAATTGCCATACGCCTGTATTTAAAATCTATAGCCAGTACTTTGTCCCAAAATAAGGCGTTACCGGTAATAGCATCAATACAATCTAAACAGTTAATTATTTTAGCTTCTGTTCGGTAGTCGGCATATATTTTAAGGTTAGGGTAAGCCGCACCAGCTAATGTTACGGTATCAGGTAATATTTTGCTAGTTAAAGTGTGCATCTTACCCCATGCTTGTGCCTGTATGGTATCTACATTGGGCGTTATCGAAAAATGCTCAATTAGGTTATTGGTAGTTAGTAGTTCAAACATGCTCGACCCGCTATCAAACAAACAGCGATAGTTTTTCTTTTGGTAGATAAGTGGTAGTATTATTTTGCCACGATTATTGATGCGTATGGAGGTTAAGCGCTTAGTGTATTGTTTGGGCATGGTATCCAGTATGCAAAAACGTTGATTTGGATAATCAATTATTAGCACTTTATATTGGCAAATGTATTAACGCCTAGGGTACCAAGTGCTACCTCCGAATTTTGTTGTAAAGTATCTATGTTTAGCTCGTTACCCATTTGTTTAAGTATTGGGCAAGCTGGATAATTAGCTACATAGTTACCAAAGTTAAGCGATACGTCGTTACAAATCCCCATTTTATACAACAACCAAGCAGGGTAACTTATTTTTTGTTGCCATTCAAGGTGTTTCGTTGACATCTTTAAACGGTATGCCTTGTCATGTTGTAGGTGAGCCTAATTTGGTTTATAGGTCTATGAGGCTTTTTAGCTCTTTGGCTTGTGCTACTTTTTAGGTGTATATAGCCAACAATAACGCAAAACTAATTGTCACTACTACTAACAAAGCAAGTTGATAGGTTAAAATTGGTAGTAGTGGCTAAGGTTTACAGTGCTAATGCCAATCTAAACAAGTTAAAAGGTTGTACTTTTGCTCTAATTGTTTATACTCGCAGTATATTGCTCTTTAAGATTAATTTATCAAGGGTGATTACTTATTGGTTAAGATACTTATTAGCCCGCAAAGGTAAGCAAAATTAGCGAAACAAGTAAAATTGGCATCACCTTAATTGGCATTTACTTGGTGTTGGCGTAATTTTTTACAAATGGTGCATCTAGCAGGTAAATAAAAGCAGTGATAATAATGCCTGCTAATACGCCTGCCCATCCTGCAATAGAGCTGTACAACTCGTTAAAATTGACGATAAACAAGCCAAATAAAACTCCTGTGGCGTTAATCATGCCATGTAATAGGCAAGCACCTAACACCGATTGTGTTTTTAGCCTTACATAAGCAAAAATTGGGCTAATGGCAGTGGTAAAAAGACACATCATTATCAGTCCAAAATACGGGTAATGTGGATAGTTATGCCCCAGTAATACAATAGGAACGTGCCAGAGCCCCCAAATAACACCAATAAATAGGTTAGATGCAGCAAAACCCATTGGTTGTGTTTCTTTGAGTAACAAACCGCGCCAGCCAAACTCTTCGCCAAACATAAAAGGCACATTAATGGTGCAGCCTGCAACAATGCCTTGTATAATAGCCAATACAAAAAACACAGGAGCAGGTATTTGGGGTAGTGTTACGGTACTAATGTCTACTTTACTGCTTACCAATTGTGTAAAATTGGCATTAAAGTTATCTTGCAAAAAACTTAATTGCCCAAACTCGGGTATTAGGTTGGTATTGCCCAACAATGCCACCATACCAAAACTTAACAACAACAAAGCCACAAAAAACAAGGGTGTTAACAAAAACCACCGTAGGTTGCGGCGGTCAAATGACCAACCATAGAGTACAAAACTTTGTTTGTAAATTAATTTTTGCACCACAAATGTGGCAATTGCAGGAGCAGGCATGTAACAAAATGCTATTATAGCAGTAGCCGCTACACTGCCATACTTGATGTGCAATAGATACATAGCTAAAGAAGCCAGCCAACTAATGCCAAAAGATAGTAAAAGATAAAGTGCAATTTTGGGATAGTTCATGTGTTGATGTTTGGGTGTAACGGATGTTTAGAGATATTACTTGAGCTATTTGTTGAGCGATGCTTGGTGTATTTGTTGTAACCAAATGCTTAATTGCACAGCAAAGGTGCAATTTTTCTTTGGCAAATTACCTAATCCAAACAAAAAAAAGTAAAAAAATGCCAAATCCTTTGCCAATCCAACAAAATGCCGTACCTTCGCGCAATGAAAGGTAAAAGTATCACTATCATCGATTTTGGCTCGCAATATACGCAGCTTATAGCTCGTAGAGTGCGCGAGCAGCATGTTTATTGCCAAATTGTGCCTTATCACCAACCGCCCGCCCTGTCAAGCAACATGGGCGGTATTATTTTATCTGGTTCGCCCGCCTCGGTTAATCAGGCACAAGCCCCCGATTTTCCAATCGAGCAATACGCAGGCAAAGTGCCTATCTTGGGCGTATGCTATGGGGCACAGTTGTTGGCAAAACAAAACAACGGAACTGTAGAAAACACCGCACACCGCGAGTATGGCAGAGCCATGCTGCAGGTTGTCGAACCATCGGCATTGCTGCATGGGCTAAGTAACAACACCCAAATGTGGATGAGCCACGGCGACACCATTACACAACTGCCCCCCATTTACAAGCTAACAGCCTCTACCGACAAAGTGCGCGTTGCTGCCTTTGAACACCACACATTACCTATCTTTGGCGTGCAGTTTCACCCCGAGGTAACGCACTCGCTCGAAGGTACACAAGTACTCCGCAACTTTTTGTTTGATGTGTGCCAACTACAACCCGATTTTACCCCCGCCGCTTTTATCAACAACATTGTCGAAGAACTAAAAACCGAACTAGCCGATAAGCACGTTATTTGTGCCTTATCGGGCGGCGTAGATTCGACGGTAGCCGCCTCGTTGTTGCACCAAGCTATCGGTATGCGCCAAACCTGCATATTTGTAAACAATGGCTTGTTGCGCAAAAACGAGTACGAACAAGTGCTTGACGGATACCGTCAGTTTGGGCTAAATGTTATTGGCGTTGATGCCTCCGAGCGTTTTTGGAAAGCCCTAAGCGGCGAAACCGACCCCGAAAAGAAACGCAAAATTATTGGGGGCGTATTTATTGACGTATTCCAAGAAGAAGCCCAAAAACTACACAACATCACCCACCTTGTGCAAGGCACTATCTACCCCGATGTGATAGAAAGCGTATCGATACATGGCATGGGCGGTAACATAAAATCGCACCACAACGTAGGCGGATTGCCCGAAAAAATGCACCTAAAAGTAGTAGAACCACTAAGGTATTTGTTTAAAGACGAAGTGCGACGTGTTGGGCGCGATTTGGGCATAGCCGAACAATTTTTACAACGCCACCCTTTTCCGGGTCCGGGTTTGGGCGTGCGTATACTAAGCGACATAACTCCTGCCAAAGTAAAACTATTGCAAGATGCCGATGCTGTATTTATAAACGCCCTGCACGAGTACAATTTGTACAACACCGTTTGGCAAGCTTTTGTGGTATTGTTACCTGTATCGTCGGTGGGCGTAATGGGCGACGAGCGCACCTACGAAAACGTAGTAGCCCTACGAACCGTAACCAGTACCGATGGCATGACCGCCGACTGGGGACGACTGCCCTACGATTTTCTTGCCGACGTATCTAACCGTATCATCAACCAAGTGCGCGGTATCAACCGCGTAGTATACGACATAAGCTCGAAACCACCCGCCACCATAGAATGGGAATAGACTGGTAGCACCGATACTGGTATCGATAACTGGTAGCACCGATATTTGTATCGGTAACTGGTAGCACCGATACTTGTATCGGTAACTGGTAGCACCGATACTTGTATCGGTAACTGGTAGCACCGATACTTGCAATATACCCGCTAACAGTTCTGTCAGACCCTATATTACAACCAATATACCCGCCGACAGAACGGAATGACCCTATATTACAACCAATATACCCGCCGACAGAACGACCCTATATTACAACCAATATACCCGCCGACAGAACGGAATGATTTAAATCGCCCAATACATAAATTTCGCCATGAAACAGTATCATCTCCTCGTCCTTGTATTTTTGTTGTTTGCAAGTGCCTGTAAGCACGAAGAATTAAATGTTTGCGACCAAATAAACGACTTAAAGATGAATCAGGTGCAGATAATAGCCAGTCACAACAGCTATCGCATACACACCTATCAACCTTTGTTCGATAAATTGGTGGCATTAAACAGCGTTTTCCCACAATTCGACCCCAAAGGTTTCGATTACACACATCCACCCCTCGAAGAGCAGTTTGACGAATATGGCGTTAGAGGTATTGAGTTAGATATTTACTACGACCCCAATGGCGGCTTATATTACAACCGCCTTGCCAATACCCTTATACCCGAGCCAGTAGAGTCGGGTATCCCCGATTTGCTAGAACCGGGTTTTAAGGTACTGCATGTACCCGATTTAGATTACATGACCCACTACTACACCTTTAAACAGGCATTGCAAGCACTCAAAACATGGTCGGATGCACACCCCACGCACCTGCCCATTTTTGTAAACGTAGAAACCAAAACCGATGGCTTAAACGATTATGTAACGGTAGTCGGAGCCATTGAGCCATTGCCATTTACACCCCAAGCCGCCAACGACCTTGACCAAGAAGTAAAGGCTATTTTTGGCGATGAATTGCAAAACGTTATCACCCCCGACAAAATACGGGGTAACTATGCCACCCTAAACCAAGCAGTAAAAGCCAACAATTGGCTAACACTAAAACAAGCACGCGGAAAAGTAGTGTTTATCATAAACGGTAACTACGATTTTTACATAGACCAACACCCCTCGTTTGCAGGCAGAGCCATGTTTGCCTATGCCAACCCCGATACCCCCGAATGTGCTTTTATTATTGCCAACAATCCTATTGGCAGTCAAACCGAAATTGAACAATGGGTTGCCGACAACTATATTGTACGCACCCGCACCGACTCGGATACCTACGAAGCACGCAACGGCGACTACTCGGCAATGAACGCTGCTTTTGCAAGTGGTGCGCAAATCATCTCTACCGATTATTATCGCCCCGACCCACGCTACCTAACCGACACCGCTTGGACAGATTTTACCGTGCAGTTCCCCAATAACGAACTAGCACGTATTAACGACATTAGCGCTAACCGAACAGCTTATCAAAATTGCCTAATCGAAGAGTAGCTCCGATAGCAGCAATACTTGTATTGCTTGTATAAAGTTTCACTCATTCGCTACATCGTTACATCACCACATCACTACATCACCACATCACTACATCGTTACATCACCATATCACCATATCACCACATCCCCACATCTCCATACATGCAAATTCAAATTCACGACAAACAATTTGTTCCTTTTCTTTCGGCAGCTAAGATACAGGCAGCTATACAAGTTGTTGCTCAACAAATAAACCACGATTTAGCTGGAACCATACCCTTGTTTATGCCTGTTTTAAACGGCTCGGTGTTTTTTGCCACCGATTTGCTGCGACACATTAACTTACCTTGCGAAATAGCTTTTATCAAAACGCGCTCGTACCACGGCACTAACTCTACCGGAACCGTAGAGGTAACTTGGGTAGATAAACCTAACTTAGCAGGACGCACCATTGTAATAGTCGAAGATATTATTGATACAGGGCATACCCTTACCAAACTACTGGCGCTGTTATCCGAGCAAAACCCCGCAGCTATAAAAATAGCCTGCCTGCTCGAAAAACCCGAGGCTAATTGTTATCCAAACCTAAAACCCGATTATGTAGGTATGCAAATACCCAATAAATTTGTGGTAGGATACGGCTTAGACTACAACGGACACGGTCGCAATTTGCCCGAAATATACCAACTTAAAGAGTGAAGTAGTGAAGGAGTGATGTTGTGATATTGTGATGTTGTGATATTGTGATGTTGTGATATTGTGATGATGTTGTGATATGGTGATGTTGTGATGTTGTGATCTTGTGATGTTGCGAAGTATCGAAAACAACATTTTAGTGTAGGTCTATGTACCTATGTTAATCTATGCATCTATGTGTCGAAAAATCAGCGTTATATTTTGCGATGCAGCGATATTGCGATGTGGCGATGTTGCGAAGTATCGAAAACAACATTTTAGTGTAGGACTATGTACCTATGTTAATCTATGCATCTATGTGTCGAAAAATCAGCGTTCTATTTTGCGATGCAGCGATATTGTGATGTGGCGATATTGCGATGTGGCGATATTGCGATGTGGCGATATTGCGATGTGGCGATATTGTGATGTGGCGATATTGTGATGTTGCGATGTTGCGAAGTATCGAAAACAACATTTTAGTGTAGGACTATGTACCTATGTTAATCTATGCATCTATGTGTCGAAAAATCAGCGTTCTATTGTGCGATGTGGCGATATTGTGATGTTGCGATATTGTGATGTTGCGAAGTATCGAAAACAACATTTTAGTGTAGGACTATGTACCTATGTTAATCTATGCATCTATGTGTCGAAAAATCAGCGTTCTATTTTGCGATGCAGCGATATTGCGATGTGGTGATGTTGTGATGTTGCGAAGTATCGAAAACAACATTTTAGTGTAGGTCTATGTACCTATGTTAATCTATGCATCTATGTGTCGAAAAATCAGCGTTATATTTTGCGATGCAGCGATATTGTGATGTGGCGATATTGTGATGTTGCGATGTTGCGAAGTATCGAAAACAACATTTTAGTGTAGGTCTATGTACCTATGTTAATCTATGCATCTATGTGTCGAAAAATCAGCGTTCTATTTTGCGATGCAGCGATATTGCGATGTGGCGATATTGCGATGTGGCGATATTGCGATGTGGCGATATTGCGATGTGGCGATATTGTGATGTGGCGATATTGTGATGTGGCGATGTTGCGAAGTATCGAAAACAACATTTAGTGTAGATCTATGTGCCTATGTTAATCTATGCATCTATGTGTCGAAAAATCAGCATTCTATTTTGCGATGCAGCGATGGTCTATGTGCCTATGTTAATCTATGCATCTATGTGTCGAAAAATCAGCATTCTATTTTGCGATGCAGCGATATTGTGATGTGGCGATATTGTGATGTTGTGAAGTATCGAAAAAACATTTTAGCGATGGTCTGGGTAGCCGTTGCTTGTGTCACACAAGCAACAAGCATTTGGCAAATACCGCGTCTGCCAAAATAAATAACAAACCAACTACTCCTCTTTTTTAAAAACAAAACGATTAAATGTTTTGCGTCCGAAACAATTAATCAGCCAGATATAAGCTACTAAAACTTTTTGAACTATGCACAAGATAATAAAAGAAGCCATTACCTTCGACGATGTATTAATTGTACCCGATTATGCCGAGGTATTACCACCGCAAACCGATGTAAGCACGTATCTAACCCAAAACATACGTTTGGCTGTTCCGTTAGTTAGCTCGGGTATGGATACCGTTACCGAAAGCACTATGGCGGCAGCTATGGCTTTATTAGGTGGTGCGGGCATTATTCATCGCAACCTAGATGCACACAAACAAGCCAACGAGGTGCAAAAAGTAAAGCAACACGCCATTAACCGCGATTTATTTACCACACCAAGCCTCGATAAAAACGGGCAACTGTTGGTAGGCGCAGCCATTGGCGTTGGCGAAATAGCCTTAGAGCGCTTGGCTTTGTTGGTAGATGCAGGCGTAGATATTGTAGCCATTGATACCGCACACGGACACTCGAAAGGCGTATTGGATACCCTTGCCGAAGCCAAACAACGCTATCCCAATCTGCCTATTATTGGCGGAAATATAGCCACCGAAAAAGGTGCCGAAGCCCTTATAAAAGCTGGAGCCGATGCTATTAAGGTAGGCGTAGGTAGTGGGTCTATCTGTACCACGCGCATCATAGCAGGCTCGGGCGTGCCACAGGTGTCGGCAATTTACGATGCTTGGCAAGTGGCAAAAGCCTATAACATACCCATTATTGCCGATGGCGGATTAAAATACTCGGGCGATATTGTTAAAGCATTGGTAGCAGGGGCAAACGTTTGTATGCTGGGCAGTTTGTTGGCAGGCTGCGACGAATGCCCAGGCGAAACAGAAGAAATAGATGGTAAAACCTATAAAACCTATCGCGGCATGGGGTCTATGGAGGCAATGCAAAAAGGCATGGGACGCGACAGATACGGACAACAAAATACCCAAAAAACAGTTGCCGAAGGCGTAGTTGGCAGGGTAATTTATCGGGGCAAACTTGCCGAAGTACTGTTTCAATTGGTGGGCGGATTGCGACAAGGCATGGGCTATGCTGGCGCCGCCACTATTGCCGATTTACATGCCAAAACGCGCTTTGTGCGTATTACCAATGCAGGCTTATTAGAAAGCCACCCACACAGCATCACGGGTATCCGCGAAGCACCAAACTATAAACGCAACTAAACAAAACCTACAAAAATGCCGCAAACTTAATGGTTTGTGGCATTTTGGTGTTTATAATCGCCCCAAACTGCCAAAAAGATGATAAAAATCATGTTTGAGCGTGATAACCCTCACTAAATACTTCATAAAACTGAAGTACCTTTGTGTTATTATTTCTCAAAGCAATTAAACTTATGAACACATCTTTCAAAAACAAAACCGCCATTGTTACAGGCGGCAGTTTTGGCATCGGCAGAGCTACTGCCATTGCTTTTGCTCAAAACGGAGCTAATGTAGTTATCGTGGATTGGGTAACAGACCACGAAACCCTTAACGCTATTAAGGCTATGGGGGGCAACGCTATTTTTATACAGTGCGATGTATCAAAATCGGAGCAAGTAAAAGCCATGATTGACCAAACTATTGCTACTTACGGGCGTATTGATTATGCCTTTAACAACGCAGGTATCGAAGGGGCATCGGCGGTAGCACACGAATGTACCGAAGAAAATTGGGACAAAACCATAGGCGTTAACCTAAAAGGTGTTTGGCTATGTATGAAATACGAAATTGCCGAAATGCTTAAACAAGGCAAAGGAGCTATTGTCAATTGCGCATCGGTGGCTGGTTTGATAGGTTTTGCAGGCTTACCCGCCTATGTAGCCTCTAAACATGGTATTATCGGATTAACAAAAACATCGGCACTTGAGTGCGCCAAATTGGGCATTAGGGTAAATGCCGTTTGCCCAGGTGCCATTGCAACCCCTATGATAGACCGTATTACAGGCAAACAAAAAGAAGTAGAAGCACAGTTTGCCGCCTTAGAACCTATTGGTAGATTAGGGCAACCCGACGAGGTAGCTAATGCCGTAATATGGCTTTGCTCCGACGAGGCATCGTTTGTGACAGGTAACGCCATGACCGTAGACGGCGGTTGGGTGGCTCAATAAAACGACATTATATAGGTATCCCGCCAAGTTAGTTAAATTTGGCGGGATTATCGTACTTGCTCTCCAAAAAATATTTTTCTCATCATCACAACAAACAAAATGAAACCAATTCTGTTTTTTAACCAAATAAGCATTGCCGATATTGGCAAAGTAGGCGGCAAAAATGCCTCGTTGGGCGAAATGTATAGCCAATTAAGCACCAAAGGAGTAAACATACCTAACGGTTTTGCCCTAACCGCCGATGCCTACCGTTTGTTTTGCAACCAAAACAATCTAACACAACAACTCAACGATTTAATACAAACCGTTGATACCAATCAATATACCAATTTAGTAGCTGTTGGCAACCAAACAAGGCAGTTGATACTCGAATCCGTTTTCCCTGACCAACTACAAACAGCCTTAGTACAAGCCTATCATCAACTGTCGGAGCAATGCGGCACCCAACAACTTACGGTTGCTGTGCGCAGCAGCGCCACCGCCGAAGATTTACCCACCGCCAGCTTTGCCGGTCGAATGGAATCGTACTTAAACATTTGTGGCGAACAACAATTGCTCGAAGCGGTTAAGTTGTGTTATGCCTCGTTGTTTACCGACCGCGCCATTAAATATCGTTACGACATGGGTTTTGTAGATGTAGACATTGCCATATCGGTGGGCGTACAACAAATGGTGCGCAGCGACAAGGCATCGTCGGGTGTAGCTTTTACCATAGACCCCGATAGCGGTTTCCAAAATGCTATTGTTATTAATGGTATTTGGGGATTGGGCGAAAACATTGTGCAAGGACGCGTTACCCCCGACGAATGGATTGTGTTTAAACCTACCCTCAACAACGACAAATACAACCCCATCTTAAAAACACGTTGTGGCGAAAAAGAATTTACCATGATTTACGCCACCGAACAAACAGCTACAACAGACAAAGTATCGGCAGAAAAAACGACCCTAAATCTGGATACATCGCCACAAAAAAAGAAAGAGCTATCTTTAACCAATCTCGAAGTAATACAATTAGCCAAATGGTGCCAAATTATAGCCCACCATTATGCTAAATCAATGGATATTGAATGGGCTAAAGATGGACTAAACAACCAACTATATATTGTACAAGCCCGACCAGAAACCATTTACGGTAAAAAACGCAAACAAATAAAAGAACTGTTTAAACTAACCGAACACGGACAACTGCTAACAAAAGGTATTGCATTGGGCGAAAAAATTGCATCGGGCAAAGCACGCATTTTACACAACCCACAAGAAGGCGACCAACTAAAACAAGGCGAAATATTAGTAACCGATATTACCAACCCCGATTGGGATACCATATTGAAAAAAGCCGCCGCCATTATTACCAACAAAGGCGGACGCACTAGCCATGCCGCTATTGTTGCCCGCGAACTTGGAACCGTTGCCGTTGTTGGCTGCCACAATGCCACCGAAGTAATCAAAGACGGACAAGAAATTACCGTTTCGTGCGCCGAAGGTAAAGAAGGACACATCTACAACGGAAAACTATCATGGACAACCACCGAACAGGATTTTAGCCAAATACCAATGCCCCAAACCCTACCGCTACTTATTCTTGCCGACCCCGACCGAGCTTTTGAACTAAGCAATTACCCAAACAAAGGCGTAGGTTTGTTGCGATTAGAGTTCGCCATATCTAACAGCATTTGCATACACCCCTTAGCACTTTGCGAACCCGATAAAATAACCGACCCCGAAACCCAAAAACAAATAGCCGAACTAACCAAAGATTATGCCGATGGCAAACAATATTTTGTGGATAAATTAGCCGAAGCAGTAGCCATAGTTGCCGCCGCTTTTTATCCAAACGAAGTAATTGTGCGACTAAGCGATTTTAAAAGCAACGAATACGCCAATTTATTAGGCGGTAAATACTTTGAACCGCACGAAGAAAACCCCATGATAGGCTTACGCGGAGCATCGAGGTATTACAGCAACTTTTACCGAAAAGGCTTTGCCTTAGAGTGCCAAGCCATGAAAAAAGTGCGCGAAGAAATGGGCATGACCAACGTAAAACTAATGATACCCTTTTGCCGAACCCTCGACGAAGGACAACAGGTACTAAACGAACTAGCTACCAATGGTTTAGTACAACACCAAAACGGATTGGAAGTGTACGTAATGGTAGAGATACCCAGCAATGTACTGCTTGCCGACGAGTTTGCCAAAATGTTTGATGGATTTTCGATAGGCTCGAACGATTTAACCCAACTTACCCTTGGACTTGACCGCGACTCGGCACTAATCAGCTATTTGTTTAGCGAAGAAAACCCCGCCGTTAAAGCCCTAATACGCGAAGCTATCAGAGCTGCCAAACGCAACCACATTAAAGTTGGTTTATGCGGACAAGCACCAAGCGATATTCCCGCCTTCGCCCAATTTTTGGTAGAAGAAGGCATAGATAGCATATCCTTTAATCCCGACGCACTAATACGAGGCATCGAAAATATTTTAGAAGCCGAAAAAACACACAACAAACCATGACACAAAACTATAGATTAGCCAGCGAAGAAGTAGAAGTAGTAAAAAGCGGCGACCGTGTGTTTGTACATGGCAGCGCCGCCACGCCAACGCATTTGCTAAAAGCCCTTTTTGCCCGAAAAGACACCCTGCGAAACGTAGAATTAGTAAGCATAACCACCTTAGGCAAAGACCTTTTTGACGAACCCGATTTGGGTAAAAGTTTTTTCATCAACTCGTTGTTTGTATCCGACAACGTCCGAGAAATAGTGAACGGTAGTGATGGCGACTATGTACCCGTTTTTTTAAGCGAAATACATTTACTTTTCGAGAAAGGTATTTTGCCCTTAGATGTAGCCTTAGTACATGTATCGCCACCCGACAAACATGGCTTCTGCTCGTTAGGCACCTCGGTTGATGTGGCACGCACTGCCATAAAACATGCCAAACATGTTATTGCACAGGTCAATAAACAAATGCCCCGCACACATGGCGATGGCATTGTACACATCAGCGAAATAAATGCTTTTGTTGAGGTAGATGAACCACTACCCGAAGTTAGCTATCAACAAAAAATAACCGAAGAAAGCCTTAGTATTGGGCGATATTGCGCCGAACTAATCGAAGACCGCTCTACACTGCAATTAGGCATAGGGGCAATACCCGATGCCGTTTTGTCGTGCCTACACAACCACAAAGATTTGGGCATCCATACCGAAATGTTTTCCGACGGTGTTATCCCCTTGGTCGAAAAAGGCATCATCACCAATAAATACAAAAAAAAACACCCCGACAAAATAGTGACAGGCTTTGCCGTAGGCACTAAAAAACTCTACAATTTTATTGACGATAATCCACAAGTAATTTTTTTGGACATTGCCTACGTAAACGACACCAAAGTAATACGGGCTAACCCCAAAGCAGTGGCGATCAACTCGGCAATAGAAATTGATATTACAGGGCAAGTTTGCGCCGACTCAATTGGCACGTATCAATACTCGGGTATTGGCGGACAAATGGATTTTATGCGCGGAGCAGCCCTGTCGTATGGCGGCAAACCAATAATTGCCCTTAACTCAATGTCAAAAAATGGAGAATCTAAAATCGTTCCGTTTCTTAAACCCGGAGCAGGCGTGGTAACTACACGCGGGCACGTACATTATGTAGTTACCGAATATGGCGTAGCGTATTTGTTTGGCAAAAACCTAAAACAACGCGCCTTGGCTTTGGCAAACATAGCACACCCCACACACCGCGAATGGCTAGAAAAACAAATTTTTGAACGATTTGGTAAATAATGTGTTTATAACTATGACACTACAACAATTTGTATGGATATTGCATTGCCATCTACAAATTGTTGTAGTGCCATTTTCAAAATAGGGCAATATTTTTTGAAAACAAGACAATATTTTTTGAAAACAAGGCAATTTGATACCAACATAAATTCAGGCTGTGGGTATTAACTGTTAATACCCTAAATACTAAAAAACACCTTAACAACTATTACATGAGAGGCGCATTTAAATTAGGCAATGTGGCAGGCATTGGCATTTATATTCACTGGACGTTTGCTATACTTATCATTTTTATCATTTTTAGCAATTATCAATCGGGCAGTAATACGCAGCAAATTGCTTGGGCAGTGTTGTTTGTGTTAAGCATTTTTGTAACGGTTTTTTTGCACGAGTTGGGTCATGCGTTGGCAGCAAAAAGGTACAACATAAAAACCAAAGACATTACCATGCTGCCTATTGGCGGTTTGGCAAGGCTCGAGTCTATCCCCGAAAAACCTTTCGAAGAGTTGGTTGTAGCCATTGCGGGTCCGGCAGTTAATATTGCCTTAGCATTGTTTACAGGTTTGTTTATTACGCTACCTAACACCGAGGTGTTAGTTGCCGAGTTATCAAATGGTGTAAATGCCCACAATTTTTTCCTCAACTTTTTGGTGGTTAATGTTTGGTTGGCTTTGTTTAACCTAATACCAGCCTTCCCGATGGATGGCGGTAGGGTTTTGCGCGCTTTGTTGGCAATGAAATTTGAACGCCATATAGCCACCAACATAGCCGCCCGTATTGGACAGTTGTTGGCAATTGGTTTTATCTTTTTAGGATTTTATGGCAACCCTATGCTTATCTTTATTGGCTTTTTTATTTTCTTAGGTGCCCAAGCCGAAGCACAAATGGTACAAACCAAATCAATGCTAACCGGTTATACCGTAAAAAATGCGTTGATACAACAATACCAAACCATCGAAGCCACCGAACCCGTTAGCACAGCCGTACATTTGTTGCTAAATAGCCAATACAAAACGTTTTTGGTAACACAAAACAGTTATCCCGTAGGTACATTAAACCGCGATGATATTATTAGGGCATTAAGTCAAAAAGGCGATGCAGAACCAGTGGCATTTGTCATGGATACAAACTTGGTGTACATAGATGCTCATCTACCCCTCGAAGAAGCCTATCAACAAATGCAACAACAACAAGCAAATTTTGTGTTGGTAAAAGAAAACGACCATTTTGTGGGTATTGTAGATAACGAAAACATTTTGGAGTTTATTTTGGTAAAAAGCGCCTTGGCACAAAAACGATAATAATAAACATTTGCGCCCTTATGAAAAACCAACTAAAATCTTTCCTTGTCGCACTACTTATTGCACAACCCCTTGCTGCC
>JADKCK010000053.1 GCA_016718845.1 Sphingobacteriales bacterium | reverse complement strand
GACACAACTAAAGCAGTTCGTTTCAAAACAACAAAGTATCCTGAAAGATTTATTGCATACAGAACACTTGGACGACAGCAAGCTGGAGAATGCGATAAGTTTGCAGTTGCAGACAAATACTTTGAATTTCAACGAGCCGACCGAACTCAAGAAACATTGCAAAAACTCGGCAAAGCAACTTCCAACTTTCTGTCTTATGTTCAGCAAAGTATGCCAAATGTAACTTGGGACTTTTTCACTTTTGTATCAGATAAAAAAACAACTCAACCACCAAACAAACTATCTGAGTTATTTGATTTAATTGAAACAACAATCCCAAAGCAAAAATTTATCCTTTGGACTGATGAAATTGAAGGAAGCATTAGAAACCAAAAGGATTACAAAAGCAGAAAAGAATTTGTTGATAAACACATTTTCCTTTCAAACGAGACAGAACTACAGGGCAAAAACATAATCGTACTTGACGACCAATTTACAACTGGCGGAACAGCATATTCAATTTGCGGAAAGTTCATAGAAAAGGGCGTTAAGAATATCATTTTCGTAACTTTGTTTTATCTTATCACAACAGTTGAAAGCGAAAGAGTTTGTCCTCATTGCGGAACAAAACTGCAAGTGAAAGTTAACAGAAATAAAGGAACACGTTTTTTATCTTGCGTTCCTCAAAAATATGGTGGTAAAGGGTGCGGTAATTTTATAGAGAACATAGTTTAAAATGAAGGACAATAATAAAATAATAGGAATAATTGCACTGTCTGAATTAAAAGGCATTGGTCCTGCATTTGTAAAAAAGGTAGTTTCAAAAAACACCTTTGAAACCTCTAACACAATTCAAGAAATAAAAAAAATCATCACAGCCAACAACAAACAGTTTGATGATGACACAATTTTTGAAGCGGTAGAAATTGCCAAAGACATTGTTTTTAAATGCAAAGAAGAAGGCATTACAATAATAGAATTCACAAGCGAAGACTATCCAGCTCTTCTAAAAGAAATTAAAGACCCACCATCGGTTATTTATTGCAAAGGCAATCTTGATTTACTTTACAATAAAACTGTTTGCATCATTGGAACAAGAGAACCGAATGAAAATGCTGTCAAAATTTCAGAAAGAATTGGTTCCTTTTATTCAAATACAAATTGGGCAATCTGCAACGGACTTGCGGAAGGAGTTGATAATTTTTCTATTAAATCAAACGACAAAATTCATAATAAAGTTATTGGCATTTTAGCAGGCGGACTAAACTATAATACTAAAAAAACACTACTCAAAAAGACTGCTGAAAACGCTGAAAAGACTATTGAAAGTGGCGGACTTTTAATTTCAGAAATGCCACCAGACAAAAAGGAAGACACTTTCACTGTTGTAAAATCTTGCAGAATTCAAGCAGGAATTTCTAACGGACTAATTTTAATTCAAAGTTCATTGGACGGTGGTTCACGTTTTACGACAAAATCATTTTGCGAAACTCAAAGACCAATTGCCGTTATAAATCCTGTTCAGTCTGACTTTGACTTGCCGACTTATAACGCAAACAAAGAAATTATTCTTAACAACAAAAAAGGACTTTCTAAATTCACAGAATTAAAAGAAGACAAAATACATACTTCAAAAATATTTGTAATCAAATCAAAAGACGACTACACAGAATTTGAAAATTTAATGACCAACAGACCAAAAAATATTGAACAATCAAACACAACATTATTCGGTTGACAGAAGAAAGCCAGCCACTAACAGCGGTTTGGCAAAAGTGGCGGCTTCGTGCTCCGCAGATACATTTGTGGTTAATCAAACATTGGTTCTCCGCATCAACATTTGTGGTGAAAATCCCTACCTTCACCAAGCCCGAAAACATTAGCTCTCATGCTATGACTATAGTGCAAACTTTAAACTGACAACATAAAACGAAATTTGAAAAAGCTAAACGAACTAAAAATTTTTAACGGTGACATTCCGACCAAGGAAGGCGAACTAGCTTTCGCACGGGATTTTTTGCTCAAGCCAGACATAAATCCTTTTTTAGTTTACACAATTCTTAAAGAAACTTTTGGACTGCCAAACGGAGATTTTTTTGACGAGAACAAATCCCAATGGCAATGGATTTTCACTTTTAATGACTTTCATATTGAAATTTACGATTGGAGATTGATTAGCTCATCCATTGCTATTTACCACCAAGCATCAGACGAAGAGAAAAGTCAAAAACTTGCAGAAAGTATAAACGATTTGCTGACCAAGGCATCACAACAAAAAAAATCAAAGATTAAATCTGTTATCAAAGATGCCAAGCGCAAGATTCTTGAAAATCCTTTTGTAACCTATTACTCCACCGCAGTAAATTTACTTGAACTTTCTGCTACCATTGATGAATTAGTTAAAGAAAAATCTTCTTCAGTTAATGAAGAATCTACAAAAGGGCTTTCTTTTTCCTTTTCGGACGGTTTAGACCTTTGCGATAAAAAGAGTGACTTATATCGTTCAGCATTTTTGATGTTTCTTTCTTCCTTTGAAGGGTTTTTAAATATCCTGTATGAACTTTATCTAAAGACTGAGTTAAGGGCTGACCGTTTATATGAAAGAATTGCCCGTGAACAAATAGATGTTAAACTTAGAATTGCTCCAATATACTGTGACGGATTCAGGACAAAGACAGTTAACCATGAAGATGATAGGTTTAAAAATTATCTAAGACTTGTAAACTTACGAAACGACTATGTTCATGCTAACCTTATCAAATCACTCGAAAGATATATTGTCGAAGAAGACAATCATACGTTCATACTTGAAAACGAAGATAACTCCGACATTCCTTCAAACATTAATGAGTTGGAGTTAAAACATGTAGAATTAGCTAAAAAGTATATTGACGATATAGTAGAGTTAGTATTTGAATGTATGGAGACAAAAACGAGGAGAGAATTTAAGAGCATAATTTTTGAAAGTGAAATCGAAGTAGAGGACGAAGATGGGGTGCTGATACCAAAACATTGAAAGATGAACCGACACGATGATAAATTTCCAATATGCAGTGTTGCGGACATTGGACTTGACGGTTTCGGACGAACAACAGCACGAACCGGTAACAGCAGATTTAAGAAATTGGCGGTTCAGTGGTTAAATCAAGTTCAGTTTTTCAATCAAACATTTGTGGTGGCAGACAGTTTAGTCCTCCGAAACCCGACCGAACGCCAAGCCCTGTTCGCCCCCCATATCTAAATACCCAACCCCCAAAACGCCCTATCAATCATCTCATAAGCCACTAATCCAAAATAAAAACAAACCGCTGCTGTAAGTACTACAGCAGCGGTTTGTTGTGGTTTGGGTGTTATTTTTTCTTTACTTTAATGGTTATAGTACCTGTCGAGCAGGCGTTGTTGTAATCGCAAACTTCGTAGGTTAGGTTTTCGGTGCCATAAAAATCTTTGCTCGGCGTATAGGTAATATCGCCTTTCGACGAGTATTTGATTTTGCCCCCTTTGGCTTTGCTCAATTTCTCTATTTTTTTGTGTAGGTTATCTTCGGGGTCCGAGTCGTTGTCAAGCACATTAAACTCGGTTTTTTTAGCGCCCACAATGGTTATTAGGTCGGCTACGGCTAAGGGTGGTTTGTTTTCGTCGTCGGGAGGTATTACTTGCACAATTACGCTAATGCCTTTTTGGTAAGTATACCCACAAAGTTTTTTGCGCGAGTAGGTATCAAAACCAAAACGGTCTTCGCCTGTTACCCCTTTGGCAGGTACGTATATTACTTGTGTACTATCGTCGTTAAATATAAATGTACCACGGTTAGGTATTTTCGAGGGGCGTATTACTACATTTGCAAAATCGTAGGTTAAACTTTCGCCCTTATGAATCACTTTTTTCTCGACCGTCGGGAAAGCCCCTTGTGTAGCTATACATTTAATTATAACTACCGTAGCCTCGGCACATTGCCCATCGGAATCGCAAATTTTGTAGGTTAGCACGTCGTCGTCGTTGCCCTCGGGTATGGGTGTGTAAAACAATTTATCAATACCCCCATCGCTTTGCACCTCGGCTTTGCCTTTGGGCGGCGTGGTAATGGTAAATTTTTTGGGATGATACGTTTGGTCAATGTAATCATTCACCAAAATATTGTGCAACTGCCCTTTGGTGGTTTGCAAAACAAGGGTGTCGTTTTGCGGATTGGGCTTGTGGGCTTTTTTAGTTTCTTGGGCATAAGCCCCCAGACTTAACAAAGCAAAAAAAACAAAAATAGGAACCGTTTTTTTTAACATGGTGTTGTTTTTGAAAAATTTTAAGAAATTTGGCAAAATTAAGCCAATTAGACCTCAAAGTTAGACAATAATTACATGGCAGCAAAATTTTTTTTGTGATTGTATAGAATTTCGACAAAAAAGCGCGTACCTTTGCGCCCGCTTAAAGCGAAAGAAGAATTTTTTTAATCCGATAACAAGACACAAATGAAGTCTTACGAAAACGTATTGATTTTTACCCCGACCCTAACGGAGGACGAGGTGAGAAACATGGTGAGCAAACACCGCAATGATTTGCAAGCCGTAGGAGCCGAAATCGTACACGAGGACTTTTGGGGTTTGCGCCAAATGGCATATCCCATAAAGAAAAAAACGACTGGTATCTACCTCGTAACAGAGTACCAGGCAAAAGACGATGCAGTAGCAAAAATGGAAGTACTTTACAAACGTAACGAAAGCATTTTGCGCTTCATGACCATCGCCCTCGACAAACATGCGGTTATTTACAACGACAAGAAACGCAACGGTTTAATTGGTCGCAACCGAAAAACCGAAGCAAGTGAAGAACCACAAAAACAAGAGGAGGCATAAACCATGAGTGCAAACAAAGAAATCCGCTTTCTGACGTCGCCTAAAATTGCGCACCGTCAAAAAAAATACTGCCGCTTCAAAAAAGCCGGTATTCGCTACATTGATTACAAAGACCCCGAGTTTTTGTTGAAATTTATTAACGACCAAGGCAAAATCCTTCCACGTCGTTTGTCGGGCAACTCGCTTAAATTTCAGCGCCGCGTGGCACAAGCCATCAAACGCGCCCGCCAAATAGCTTTATTGCCTTATTTAACCGACCTTTTAAAATAACCAATAACACTAACACAACATGGACATCCTTTTATTACAAGACGTAAAGGGCTTAGGCGACCAATTTGATACCGTTAGCGTTAAGCCGGGTTATGGTCGTAACTACCTTATTCCACAAAAAATGGCTATCTTGGCAACACCTGCCAACAAAGCCACTATTGGCGAACGCAAAAAACAAATTTCTGCCAAAGAAGCCAAAAATATCCACCAAATCGAAGCCCTTATCGAGCGCGTTAAAGCTAAAACCGTTACGGTAGGTGCCAAAGTTGGTGGCTCGGACAAAATATTTGGTAGCGTTACCAACATTCAACTTGCCGATGCTATCAATCAGCAATTAGGTATTGAGGTTGACCGCCGCCGCGTAACTATCCTCGACGATGTAAAAGTATTGGGCTTACATAAAGCCCGTGTTCGCTTTGCCGAAAACATGCACGCCGACATAGAATTTGAAGTAATAGCCGAATAAGCGCTGTTGCTCTATCTCTCAAAACAGCCGAACGCTCATATCGTTCGGCTGTTTTTTTTCTGTTTCTAACGGATTGTGTGGTTTGCAACTCAAAGTACCTGTATTTGGGGGCAAATAACTTAATTTTCGTTTTTTTTAGCAAAGATAGTTCAAGTTTTGAGTATTTATTTGATAAAATTGCTTCATTTAGCTGCATTTCAACCCGAAAATAAACTTTGAAACTCAAACCACATAATCCATTAGAAGCAGAAAGAATAAAAATCAAATCTTGTTAATCTTGTAATCCTGTCAAAAACACATGCAACACGAAGAACTAACAAAAGGTTGCGTCAAACTAATGGTCACACGATTATTCTTGAACTAAAAGCAATAGATATCTTACTACACAAATAGATATCGGATTGCTTATCAATTTTGGGCGTTCGGTAGAAGTTAAACGCAAATTTAGACTTTACACAAAAACAAAAATTTAGTCAACAGGATTGCAGGATTGACAAGATTTAAATACCTACATCACCTTTTAAAATTCATACAAACTGTTAAGCCCATTATTTCAAGAAAAAACGGCTAAATTTAAAACCACACAATCCGTTAGAAGCAGTTTTTTTTAAACCCTCATCGGCAAACAAACACCCCAAATAAAACATTTTTATGCCTTTTGTAGTAATTAAACAAGCATCTGCTTAATAATTATTTTTTCTTCGTAACTATCCCAAACAAAACTTCTAACCCATTGCTGCCAAACAATAAACCAATTTTACACTAAAAAACGCCAATACCCAAATTGCCAACTATTTTTTGCTATCCATTGCCCGTTCTTAAACCAACTTTATTTTTGGGGTTTCATGAAACGTAAAAATAGCGCTTTTTTTTTATCCAAAAATAAAAATCCGCAAAGTAAGTTTTTCAACTTAACTTTGCGGAACAAGAAACTACGGAATTACCTTAACACACCTTTTTAATTACATTCACGAAAAAATACTTATAAACTTCAACAACAATCAGGTAATTTGTAATTTTAGCTTACAGCCACTACCTATTGTTTAACGGTGCAAAGGTACAAGCTTATTTGTTGCTCAACTATGATAAGCATCAGTAAAAAACATGATTTTGGTCAGCTTTATAAATTCAAATAATACCACTATGTACAAGACCATTAACTGCAATTTTTACAACTATTTAAAAGCCTTAAACACACTAAAACAAGCCTGTATTGTTTGAAACAATGAAACTAACAACAAACCATACCGTATTGCTATTTTAAAGAACAACAGCATTTAAATAATGAAACACAAAGGTATTGCAGAAATAATTGTTAAACTAAAAAATGCCGACTTAGCGCTAAGAAGCAAACTAGTTAAAAGTGGGCAACTTAGTGAGGGATATAACGAAGAAATGGCGAAACTGCACAAGCAAAACACCAAAATATTAAATGACATTATTGACCAAATAGGTTATCCAACAATTGACAAAGTAGGCAAAGAAGGCAGTGAAGCCACTTGGTTAATTATTCAACATTCAATAGGGCAACCTGTTTTTATGAAAAAATGCGCAAAACTATTAGAAGAACAAGTACCAGATGACCAAGCAAATAAAAAGAACTTAGCTTACTTGACAGACAGAATAGCCGTATTTGAGAATAAACCTCAACTTTATGGAACTCAATTTGATTGGGACGAAAACGGAGAATTAAACCCAAACAATTTTGACGACTTGATAAAAGTAAACCTAAGAAGAAATTCTATCGGACTTAACAGTCTTGAAAAACAGACCGAAATTATAAGAAAGCAGGCAAAAAATGAAAATCAATTACCGCCGACAGATTTTGAAAAACGAAAAATAGAAATGGAAAAATGGAAAAAATCAGTAGGCTGGATAAAATAAAAACTGCCACTAACAACGTTTAGCTTTGCTATGGCAGTTTGGTAGTTAATGTAACTTGTGGCTTTGTATCAAGTTAAGTGGTACCAAACGGTTTTATGCTGCCTAATGCCCACCTTTATTAGCCCTTGCCAAACCATTTACCCCAAATGGCACTGCAATAAAGATTGTGGGTAATGTAATCCATTTTATCAGTAGGGTTGGGTTTAAACTGATAAAATCCACAAAAAATGTTGTAGTACCCCCAAAATAAAATAGCCTACCTACCACTAACAAACCACAAAACTATTAGGCTATTTTATATAGCGAGCCTAAACAATCAATACACTACAACTTATTACTAAATAAAAATCACAAAAAAATACACAATGGATACATTACTAAACAAATACCGCAGCCGCCCGCCGGCAGTAGTATTTGAATGGCACGACACCGAAACCGAAGCCGAAGGTTGGGTAGTAATTAACTCGTTGCGCGGCGGCGCAGCAGGCGGCGGCACACGTATGCGCAAGGGCTTAAACCGAAACGAGGTTGAATCGTTGGCAAAAATCATGGAAATAAAATTCTCGGTATCGGGTCCGGCTATTGGCGGGGCTAAATCGGGCATTAACTTTGACCCCGCCGACCCCCGCAAACGCGATGTGCTAAAACGTTGGTTTGCTGCCGTTACGCCTTTACTTAAGCACTACTACGGCACCGGCGGCGACCTTAACATAGACGAGGTACACGAAGTAATACCTATTACCGAAGACCTTGGCTTGTGGCACCCACAAGAGGGCGTAGTAAACGGACACTTTCAGCCACGCGACAACGAAAAAATACACCTTATAGGGCAGTTGCGCTATGGCGTATCTAAGGTGTTAGAAGACGCACGTTTTACCCCCTTAGACAGTGGCTTAAAATACCGCTCGGCAGACATGATTACTGGCTATGGCGTTGCCGAATCTATCCGCCATTACTTCGACATTTACCGCCAAACAAGCCTAGTTGATAAACGCATTGTTATACAAGGCTGGGGCAATGTGGCAGGCGCAGCAGGTTACTATTTGGCACAAGAAGGCGCAAAAATTGTAGGTATCATAGACCGCGACTTTGGCATTATTCGCCCAAACGGTTTAAGTTTCGACGAGGTAAAACAACTGTTTGTAAAACGCGACGGCAACCGCATTGCCGCCAACTCGCACCCCGATTTGATACCCTTTGCCGAAGCCAACAAACAAATCTGGGAACTAGAAAACGACGTGTTTATACCCGGAGCCGCCTCGAAACTAGTGCATAAATCGCAAATAGAAAGTTTGTTGAAAAACGGCTTACAGTGCATTAGCTGCGGTGCCAACGACCCTTTCCAAGATACCGACCTGTTTTTTGGCGAAACACACCAATATGCCGACCAAATTTGCGGCGTTATCCCCGATTTTATCGCCAACTGCGGCATGGCACGCCTATTTGCCTACCTAATGCAAAGCCGCGATGTAGAAATGTCGGACGAGGCAATGTTTAACGACATATCCAACACCATCCGAGATGCCATGTTCGATGCCTACAAACTAAACACCTCAAAGGTCAACCTATCAAAAACAGCGCTAAGTTTGGCACTCAAAAAATTAGTAAAATAATTTTTGGTAGCCCTCCAAAACACTTTTGGGATAAACAACAATAAGCAAATAAAATGCACTTGCTTCGCGCAGTTCCATATTCGGTGCTTAGTAGTCTATCCATTTAATACTGTCGGATAAAGTCGGCACTTTTAGCCCCGTTAGGGGCGTGATATGGGTAGCAAAGAGGTAGATAAACGTATTTTCAGCCCTGTTAGGGGTGTAATATGGGTATTTATCCATAAAAAACAGACAAACAGATGTTGCTAATTTACCGATTATAATGGGTTTGCCGAACCATAATATCCGACAGTATTAACTTGAAACACTACTTAGATTGGTGCTACATTTAGTACTACGGTTAGTGAGCCTGCCGAACCATTGTCTGCCCGCAAAACAACAAGTTTGCGCCACCAAAATACCATTTTAATGCAGACATTGAAAAGTGGTAAATGGTTGCTAAAACTACTCCATATTATTACTTGTTTTTTTAATTTACCACAGAGCTTTTTTTGTTTACAACGGAGACACGGAGAACACAGAGATTTTTTTCTTCATGGCATCGCTTTTTTATTGGTTATTTTTTAGTTTGTAACCAAGATAGCAAAGAACATAAACTCCTTCTTCTCTGTGTTCTCTGTGTCTCTTGTTGTTTTTTATTTTTTTTAGTTCGACAAATTCACTATGACTTCATCGTGGTCATAGTGAGCTTGTCGAACTACGACAAGCTCACGTCCTATAAGTAGGCTAAATGGCACGTAACTTTTTACTACTTTTCAATGTCGTTATCAAATTGCGTTGTAGCCAACAAGCTATCATCGCCGCATATCCCCCAAAAAAACAGAAGAAACACCACCTTTTACCCCAAAAGTGCGTTGAGCCATTTGCTCAACGCACTTTTTTGCATTTCATCAAAAAAAACACAAAATCCGGGAATTTTTTGCCTTATTTGATTGTTATAGCACATGGTTCGTTTTTTTACAAACAATGTACTATCTTTGCACGTTCAAACCGCACCAAATCTACCCAAAAACTAAAAAAAAACTAATTACGCAATGGAAAACAAAAATAAACCTGCCAACAAAAACGCCCAAGCCGCGCCCAAGCTAACCATATTGGCATCAAACCGAAAAGCATTTCACGAGTATTTTGTAGAACAACGTTTTACAGCAGGCATAGTGCTAGCAGGCACCGAAGTAAAATCGGTTAAAAAAAGCAAAGTAAACATGAGCGACGCATTTTGCCTATTTAAATCGGGCGAGCTGTGGCTACGTAACATGCACATAGCCGAGTACACACACGGCACTATTTACAACCACGAAAGCAAACGCGAACGAAAACTACTACTCAAAAAACGCGAACTGCGCAAACTCGAAGCCAAAGTAAAAGAACGGGGCTACTCAATAATACCCCTAGAAATATTACTAAGCGACAGACAATTGATTAAAATAGAAATTGCATTGGTAAAAGGCAAACACGCCTACGACAAACGCGATAGTATCAAAGAGCGCGACGTAAAACGAGCCTTAGACAGAGACGATTATTGATAACAAGTCGTATCTTTGCTTTGCACTAAAATAATTGTGGTATAATTGTAGAAAATAGATAAGCACTGTATTTTTTAAGCCTGTGGAGGTAACTACCTGCCTATCAGCCATTTATACAGCTTGCGCCTGCCCCGCTTAACGCGGAATATGTCTTTTTTTGGGGGTGATTATTGGTTTGCCCTATTTGCACAGTCTATGGCACCCCCAAAGCAAAGCAAGCTCCCAATCAAAACATTTCCGTGTCTGTATCAAAATACAATTACTATAATTGCAGATAACATACCCCTGTAAACACCACTCACCACTATGAGTCACACCATCATCTTAAAAAACATAGCCAAACATATTACCCTCAACACCAACGAAGAGGCTCTTTTTGTATCGTTGTTAGAATACCAAAAAGTAAAATCAAAAAAAATAATTTTGCGCCAGGGCGATGTGTGTCGTCATTCCATTTTTGTAACCAATGGCTGTTTACGCGGATTTACCATTGATGCCAATGGCTTTGAGCACGTATTAAGTTTTGCCCCACAAGATTGGTGGATAGCCGACATGTACAGCCTATTGTCGCAAAAAGCAGGCAACCTAAACATACAAGCAATGGTTGATACCGAAATGTTGCTACTGTCAAAAGTTAATCAAGAAAAACTATACTTAGAGATACCCAAATTTGAACGCTTTTTTCGTATCATCACCGAAAAATCGTTGGTTGCCCACCAACAACGCCTTGTTGATAACCTAAGCCTAACCGCCCAACAACGCTACAAAAAGTTTTGCACCATATACCCAAACTTGATAAACGAACTGCCTCAAAAACAAATTGCCGCCTACATTGGCGTAACACCCGAGTTTTTGAGCAAAATGAAAGCCCAAATGTTTAAGAAAAATAAATAACTCATGTTATGCAGCACATTTCTATAATTACCCATTTGGTGTTTTTAGCTACGCTTTGTATTATTTTTGAAGAGAGACCGGCATTATAGGAATTGGCGTTAAGAAATGGGCATAAATGTAGCGTTAAGAAAGATATACTGTTTGAAGCACGCCACACCAAACCGAGAAATAAAACCGATAAACAAGCTGTTTGGCGTGCAAGTTTATATCTTTTAGCGTAATGTTGCCCATTTTAGCCAATTCCTATACAGCCTTGATTTTTGGTTACTTTTTTGATCAAGCAAAAAAGTAACAAACTTTTAATGGGTGGTAAGCAGTAATAAAACAACAACAACCTATTAACAAAGTCCCATGCTGCTTAATAGTTACCTCGTTTGCACTATCCCTGCGTAACATGACGGCAAACTTACAAATAAATAATCCTTTGACCAAACCATAACCCTAACCAACACCCTATTTCACCCTTCCGCTTTGCAACTGTACCGTTATCTCTTTGGGCAAACCTTGCCTTAAAATGCCCACTTTTACCTTATCGCCCGGGCGGTAGCGGCTAACCATTTCTTGTAACTCCGATGTGTTATTTATCTCTTTGTTTTCGAGCTTTACTACCACATCATCGGGTTGTATACCTGCTTTCTGTGCCGCGCCACCTGTGTTTACATTGTTTATACACACACCTTTAACACACGACATTTTTAACCTCGCTGCCGCAAAACCATCAACATCGGCTATGGCTACACCCAAAAAGGCACGGCGCACTTCGCCAAACAATAAAAAATCTTCGACAACCTTGCGCACCAACGTTACCGGAACCGCAAACGAATAACCCGCAAAATAACCCGTTGGTGTGGCTATTGCCGTATTAATGCCAATTAACTTGCCATTTACATCAACCAATGCCCCACCACTATTGCCCGGATTAACCGCCGCATCGGTTTGTAAAAACGACTCAACTGCTAAGTTGTTCTCCGAAATGTTTATGTTTCTAGCTTTTGCACTTATAATGCCCGCTGTTACCGTAGAGGCTAAATTAAACGGATTACCCACCGCTAATACCCAATCGCCTACCTCAGCAGCATCAGAGTCGCCATAGTCTAACGACGGTAGCACTTTGTTGGCTTCTATCTTTAATAAGGCTAAATCCGTCGAGGCATCAATGCCTATTACTTTGGCACGATAGCTACTGCGGTCGCTTAAAATAACCTCAATGCTGTTTGCATCGGCTATTACGTGGCGGTTGGTGATGATATGCCCCTTATTGCTAATTATTACCCCCGAACCAGAACCCCGCTCGGTGCGGTCGTTGAATGGCTCGCCACCAAAAATATTTGGCTTACCCGATTTACTCTTTGCATCAGACAGGGTTTTAATATGCACCACCGCTGCGGTAACATTGCGAGCCGTTACGGCAAAATCAAGCATTGGCACAATGGGCGCTCGCCCAACTACGCTAGGTACTGCCGTTGCTGTGCTAACAATACCCACATTACCGGCAGGCTGCTCTATCATTTTGTATAGCGACACCGCTACTACGCCACCCATAATGGCTACTCCTAAATTGGCTAATATCTTTTTCATGACCAATAATTTTGTTGTTCTATTAAACGATTTATTTTGCTTGTTAGTATCTTTTACTTGTATTAGTTTGTAGTTGTAAAATTAGCCCAAAGTTAGCACATTTTTACCAAATTTTTGCACCTAAACACCATTTTTTTGCTTGGTTATATCGCCCAACCAATAAAATACCTTATTTTAGCACTTTTTTTCAAAAGTAAGCAATTATTATTGCTTGTAATACGTTTAGTAGGTCAATCAATCAATCAAAATAAACAAAAAACGCAACCAATGAAAAATGTAATGCTATTGCTGATGCTTATCGGCTGCTTTGTTGCACCTAAACAGGCATTAGTAGCCCAAGATGCCAAACAAGTGTTAAACAAATCTATAGCCGCTATAGATAATGCTAAAACACTTAAATACCGCATGAAGTTCAAAGAACGTTTAGTGAGCGGGTGGAATGTGTCTGAGGTGTCCACTAAACTTTACGTCAAACCTTTTAAAGTGTACATCAAAACCATTGCCCCCGACAAGGACATAGAAATGTTGTACTGCGACGGTTCTAATGGCGGAAAGTGCAAAGTTAAACCTAATGGCTTCCCCTACGTAAACGTCAACCTGCACCCTACAAGCAGCCACATCATGAAAACCCAACATCACCCACCAACTGATAGCGGTTTCCAGAAATTTAAAAAACTTATGCAGTCAGCTATGACCCGAGCGGGAGCCGACTTTGATAAAATTGCCAAAGTTACTGGCTCTACCTCCTTTGATGGTAAAGATTGCTACATTTTACAAATCAACGACCCAACTTTTGCCTTTACCAACTACACCGTTAAAAGCGGACAAAGCCTGTACGACATAGCCCGCGAAAAATTAGTTGCCGAATACATGATTTTAGAAAACAACAAGGGCATCAGCGACTTTTTTGACATAAAAACAGGGCAGGTGCTTAAAATCCCTACTTCGTACAGCAAAAAAACAACCCTCTACATCGACAAAAAAACCAACATGCCCATTTATCAAAAAATGGAAGACAATAAGGGATTGTTCGAAGAGTATGAGTTTTATAACCTCGGCATTAATCCAACCTTTGCACCCAACGAGTTTACCGAAGATTACGTTGAGTACGGATTCTAACCCAAATTGTAAGTGCTAAATTGTAAATGGTAGATTACAATTAGACAATTTAGCACTTGCCCTTTATAATATACCTTAATTAATGGTAAATTGTAATTAACCAATACGCCATTTACAACTTACAATCTACAGTTTACACCCCATCTTCTACACCTCACAATTTGCCTTCTACCATTTACAATTTATAATTTACCTCTTACAACTTACCGTGCGCATATTACAATTAGCCAAAAAAATGCCTTTCCCACCCAAAGATGGCGAGTCGGTGGCTATTTTACAACTAACACAGGGGCTTGCTAAAGCTGGGCACAGCCTTACCTTGCTAACCATGAACACCCCTAAGCATCACTTTAACTTAGCTAACTTACCCACCCAAACAAAAAACAGTATCACCATAGATGCCGCTACCGTCGACACCTCCTTGTCGGTTGTAGCGGCTTTTGTTAATCTGTTTGGGCAATCATCTTACAACATTGATAGGTTCGATAATGATAATTACCGACAATTACTAACTACCTACCTACAAAATAATACCTACGACCTAATACAACTCGAGGGCGTGTATTTAGCTACTTATATCAACACCATCAAACAATATTCGAAGGCTGTTGTTGTTATGCGCGCCCACAATTTAGAGTTCGAGATTTGGGAGCGTTTGGCAGATGAGCAACAAAACCCCTTAAAACGCTACTACCTTAAACTGCTTGCCAAACGTATGAAACGTTTTGAGCTAAACGCCATCAATCAATACGACGCC
This sequence comes from Sphingobacteriales bacterium, assembly GCA_016718845.1. GTDB lineage: Bacteria > Bacteroidota > Bacteroidia > Chitinophagales > UBA2359 > JAEUUX01. The sequence goes on along the minus strand of JADKCK010000053.1, from coordinate 33,033 downwards.
ATTGTACCTATATCCACCAAAGACGAGGCATTTTTTACATCTGTTGGTTGTACAAAGCCCATTTTTACTTTGTCGGGGGGCGTAGATGTAGCCGATTACGTAGCCGACGATGCCAATGTGGTCGAGTTTCCGTCGGTGTTTTTTATAGGCGCACTCGATTGGCTACCTAACCAAGAGGGACTTAAATGGTTTATTAACCATGTGTGGCTTAATGTGCTAACACACCTACCAAACGTAAAACTATATGTAGCCGGCAGACGCTGCCCCGCCAATTTTGCTGCCCAACTGCAACAAACTGCCAATGTAGTGTTTGTTGGCGAGGTAGATAACGCCTTAGATTTTATCCACCCCAAAGCCGTTATGATTGTACCGCTGTTCTCGGGTAGTGGTATGCGCATCAAAATTATTGAGGGCATGGCAGCCGCAAAAACTATTGTAGCCACCACCATTGCCGCCGAAGGTATTAATTATACCCACACCAAAAACATCTGGATTGCCGACAACGCCGACACCTTTCAGCAACACCTTATACATTGTTTGCAAAACGCCAATGTATGCCAACAAACAGGCATCGCCGCCCAACAACTAATAGCACAACAACACAGCAACAAACAGCTAATAGGGCAATTAGTTGAGTTTTACCAGCAATTAATCAACAATAAATAAGCTATTGTAGCTAAATTTTACGGCAAAAAAACAAAAAAACACCCTATATTTGCTCGCCCATTTACCCTTACCCACCCCTGCCTCCCCAAAGAGGGGAATTTACTCATCTTCTACAACTTACAATTTACAACTTAGCATGGATTTTGTTTATCAGACACTCGCCATTAACATTCTCTGCAATGTTTTTACTTTCATCTTCTCGTGTGTAGTGTTATACACCAATGTTTTTAAAAATCGCCGCATACAAAAGCAAGCCTACAAACCCGATATATTGTGGCAGCGGTTGCCCCTTATCCTCTTTAACTTAGTTGCCCTTACGTTGCTAACCGCCGTAGGTTTATACATGGGGCAAGGCTTTTTTGTTAAAGAAAACCCCTCGGTACTTACCTTTGTTATGCAATTAGGGCTAATTTTAATCTGCGACGATTTCTACTTTTATTGGTATCACCGCCTATTACACCAAAACAAGTACCTATTAGCCAAAATACACTCCATACATCACCGAGCAAGCACCCCTTTTCCGATGGAGTACATCTACGTACATCCACTCGAATGGTTAGGCGGTTATGTTGGTCCATTTATTGCCATTTTGTTGCTCCAAGAAGTTAATGTGTATGTATTCTGGACCTACCTCATCTTCCGTAACCTACACGAAGCCGACATTCACTCCGACATACGCTCAATAGTATTTACCAAACTGCCCCTTATTGCCCCAACCGAACACCACGACCTACATCATAGCCGCCCCTACGGTAACTACTCATCAACCTTTAATATCTGGGATAAAGTATTTAAAACCGAGATGAAAACCGATGCCCCTAAATCCTAAATAGTTGCTGTTGTGACATACATAACCTATTGTGCTATTAACTACTATTATTGCTACCTATTAAAAGAGGATAAACAACCGTTTTTTTGAGTGTTTAATACACTTAAAACAAAGTAGCTCGCGTAACGACTGTGATATAGACTCAGCTTAGTGGCTATGTTGTCTATTAAATCTGATATACCCCAAAAATCTTTCATAAACTTGTTATTTGGGGGCAAAACTAAGCCTTTTTTTGAAATGAAAAATATCAAATATTAAAATTTTAACTTAATATTATTAAGTTATTTAACACCCAAAAACAAAAGAAAGCAGATGAAGATTAACGAAAACGAAAAAAGGTCAATATTAGATGATATACTTGCTATGTGGGGATTAATAGCAATAGTGTTTTTTTCATTTATGATAATAAGAAGAGGTTATCACCTTACAATGTACCCACGATATACGATAGGGTATGTAGATAAGCATGTATACAATAGGAATACTGATTTATTTTTTTATGTAAATGGAATAAGATACAATGTATCTCGTTCCACTTTATTGCGTCCTGATACTAGATATTATGTAAAATTTTCTTCTAAAAATCCTGATATTAATAAGGTGCGTGACAGAGTACCTGACTTTATACATAATCCACCTACTGATGGTTGGGAACGAGAACCAACATACGAATACGGTAATGAGGTTTATGATTATAACGGAAAATACCTTGGGAAAATAAAGCCGTATGTTCCTTATCAGTAAAATAAGTGTACTTTATTTAAATACTTACAAAGCCACTGTCTTTTAATAAAAAGATGGTGGTTTTGTGTGCCCACAACTTACCACTTCCACAAATAATTGTACCTTTGTACTAAAATACCCAAACCCGAGGCAGCAAACAATACGAACTAACCAACCACCTATCCAACATACACACTGTAGTAACCAACATTAAAGAGCCGAAAAACCATAATAATACCAAATTATATGCAAACCAAAATAAAAATCACAACGATATTTAATACCACCTTACAACGAGCCTTTAAAACACCAATGCTTTGTGATGTTTCAAAGGTTCATACAGGTTACGGTATTATGCCCAAAGTAACACATTGCACAAACGACGAACACTGGGGACAACCCGGTTTTAGTAAAAAAATATTTGTTGCCAAATCGTTTAGCCAAAAAGGTGGGTGGGCTTCGGTTGATAAAGTAATTGAACGTATTGAAAACAAATATTGGAAAATTGAAGTAGGCGAGTTCCAATCTTGGATGTTGGGTTTTTCAAAGTTTGTAGGAGAATGGCAAACAACCGAAATTGAAAAGGATAAAATATTAGTAGAATATACCTATACCTTACACTCTAACCTTATTTTGCTATATCCTTTAAATTGGCTATTTGCAAAAATATTCTGGAAAACTTACATGAAGAGGGTATTAGAAAATGTAAGACAAATAGCTTATAATAATGAGCCTTATTTATACGCATAAAAAGCCCTAACCGCTAGGTATACAATGTTTATGTTTGAGGCTTAGGCAGTTTGTTTTGCGAAAGATTTTTGCTAGTAAGTAATGCTTTGGGTATGTCTTACAAAATGGTGTTTATAGTATAATAGGTAAAAACTCATAAATTTCACAACAAATGCTCGACGAAGGTTACATAAAATACCAAATAGATTGGCAGTTAGCACCGCCACCTGCTGCCCATTTTATTGAGCAAATAAACACCTGCCGCAACCAACTATACCAAATGGGCTTAATTGGTGCCTACAACAATGGTATAGGTTTTGGCAATATTAGCCAGCGCCTTGCCCCCTCCGATGGTTTATTTGTGGTAAGTGGCACGCAAACAGGGCATCTGCCACAATTAAACGCCCAACACTATGCCATTGTTACCCAATATAGCATCGAAAAAAACTGGCTACAATGTGCAGGCGCTATAAAAGCATCGTCCGAGGCACTAACACATGCCGCACTTTATGCCTTGCATCCACAAATAAACACCGTAATACACATACACCACTTGGCAACTTGGCAACAGCAACTAAATAAACTACCCACAACCGCCGCCGAAGTAGCCTATGGCACCCCCGCTATGGCAACCGAAATTGCCCGATTATATCACCAAACCAATCTGCCCCAAACAAAAGTGTTGGTAATGGCTGGCCACACCGAAGGTATTATTAGCTTTGGCAACAACTGCCCCGACGCATTAAATTTGTTGATAGACTGTTTGATAAAATAATCAGGTAATGAAAAAATAAAAGGTCTTAAAATTACGTATGTGCTTCTTGGAACGGATTATAGAATTGGGAAATGCAATTAGTTAATTCCAGACAAAATAAATAACCCATTTTATGCACACAAGAACATAAATTTTAAAAAATAATTATCTAATTTTGATTTGAAACCCGAGTTTAAACCCCAAAATTTAAGATAACAACAAGCATAGCATTACATCTCCAAACACCTAAATAATTACAAAAAAAGATTTTTAGACCTTTTCTATAATCCATACACAACAAAAAATAAAAAAAACACGTTAAATTTGCACTAAATAAACTCGGTTGCACAACAAAAATAGCACTCTTAGCGTTTTAGTTCCAGCCATGCAAAATTTATCTAATCGGCTATAACTTAACAATACATAACCAAATCAAAAAACACACGTACTATACAATAACCTCAACAAAATGCCGTTAATGAAACTGACATACTTTATCTTTTCAAACAAAAAAAGAACACAGCCTATGAACCAAGACAGTTTACACAAAAATCTTCTCGTTAGCCATCTTTATCACGAAACCGACGAAGGCGAAGCCGCCCTAATCAACCGATTGATTGCTGACAACTGGGACATTAAGGAAGAGTTCGAAGCCTTGCAAAATACCAAAAATATTTTGAACAAAGCACAACAGAGCAAACCTAAACGCTCGTCTATCGAACTAATTATGCAGTACAACAACCGAACAAAAGAACTTGAACCACTAATTTAAAATTCGAAGGGTTTGGCTTTGTACACAGTGCATACACACACTAAAAAATGCTTTCTGCAATAGCAGAGGGCATTTTTTTGCTCTATAAAGCTACAATTTTAAAAAATCCCAAAAAATAACTACCTTTATGCCCTAATTGCCAAATTAAGCACAATACAACGCATAAAAGATTATATACCTAAAAAAACATCCAAAATACCCTAAACCTATCACCTAAATTGATGATTAAAATTGCCATGAATAAACATTTTACACTTTATCTTTCCTTATCAATACTTCTATTATTTCCGCTTTCTATGTATGCCCAACCGCTGTCGGTTAGCAATGCAGGCAACAATGGCAATGCCAGTTATTTAGTACAAAATGTACTGATAGGCGGCTGCTTAACGGTTAGCAATATTACCTATACGGGTAGTTCATCGGCAATAGGTTATTTTAGCAACGCAGGTACTATGGGTATCTCCGAGGGCATTGTGCTATCTACAGGCGCCGTAAGTAGCACGCCAGGTCCTAACGGAAGCGGCTCGCAAACAACCAGTTTTTTTACAGCCGGCGACGCTACACTCAATGCCCTACCGGGTGGCGTTACGCAAGATGCAGCCGTTTTGCAATTTAGCTTTTTACCCCTTAGCAATTCGGTGTCGTTTAACTTTATCTTCGCCTCCGAAGAATACCCCGAGTTTGTAGGTACTACTTTTAACGATGTTTTTGGTTTCTTTATATCAGGTCCGGGTATTGTAGGGCAGCAAAATATTGCTTTAGTGCCAGGTACCACTACCCCCATCACCATCAACACCATTAACGCCACCACCAACTCATCGTATTATACCGCCAACACAGGTACAGTTACGCAGTTCGACGGCTACACAAAGGTACTAACCGCCACCGCAACAGGGCTAACACCTTGCCAAACCTATACCATTAAATTAGCCGTTGGCGATGTAGGTGATACCGCCTACGACTCGGCGGTGTTTTTAGAAGCCAACAGTTTTAATGCCGGGCAATCGGTTGCTGTACAAGGTGTTGTGCCAACAAGCACCAACGCCGCCGCCTACGAAGGCTGTCAAGATGGCTACTTCATCTTCACACGTCCATCCGATGCCGATTTATCTGTGCCGCTCGACATTCCCATATCCATTACAGGCTCGGCTACACCCAACATAGACTATGATGCTTTGCCCTCGGTGGCAACCATTGCCATTGGCGATACCTCTGTTATCCTTAACATTAACGCCTATACCGATGCCCTTGCCGAAGGTTCGGAAGATATTATTGTGAGCATACAACAACTGCTGTGCAATTGTACCTCGCCACCACCCGATACCATTAGTATTTACGATAGCCCCGAACCATTTGAAGCTTTTGTGAGCAACGACCCCACCATTTGCGCCGGCGATGATGTATTAATTGGCGTAATAGCCGCCGGAAGCCAATTTACCCCTTATGTTTACCAATGGAGCAATGGCGGAAGCGGACCAGGTATTATTGTTGCTCCTGCCACTACTACTACCTACAGCACCACCATCACCGATGGATGCGGACGAATACTTAATCAGGCAATAACCGTAAATGTGTCTAATGCAGCACCCAATGCAACTATTACACCCATGCCACCTATTTGCTCTGCCGACGGAACTATTACCCTGCAAGCCGTTACCGACGGAGGTACATGGTCGGGTAGTGGTGTAGACCCAATTAGCGGTATTTTCGACCCAACAGTAGCATTGGCATCGGGTATATCGCCCTTTACCATATCGTACAATATTAATAATAGCTGCGGAAGCGATTCGGATAATATCCCAATTATTGTCAACACCCCCGGCAACCCCATTATAACACCCGTGCCTTTGCAATGCGCCAATGGCAACCCCATTACCCTAACTGCCAATAGCGCAGGCGGTACTTGGTCGGGGCAAGGTATGGTGGGCGGAACAAACACCACCGGGCAATTTAATCCTGCCTTAGTGTCGGGTAATAACACTACCATAACTTATACCACTACTGGCTCGTGCGGTGGTGTTGGCACAACAACCATTAACTTAAGCCCTACGCCAACTGCTACTATATCGGGCGGCGGAACTGTTTGTGGGGCTTCGGGTTCGCCTGCACCTATATCTATCACCTCAACAGGTGGACTGCCTTTAACGGTTGTATATGCCATTGATGGCGTAGCTCAACCACCTTTAACCGTAGCTACTAATCCGTTACTTTTCCCGGTTACACAAGCCGGCGACTATACTTTAATAAGTGTTACCAATGCCAATACTTGTGCAGGTACAACAAGCGGTGTTGCTACCGTTATAGGTAGTAACCTAAGTGCCAATATAAATGCTACTAACCCGCTGTGTTTTAATGGCACGGGTAGTATTGCCGTTGTTGCAGCTAATGGCGCTTTTCCGTATAGTTATGCATGGAGTGCGGGCGGCATTGGCAGTAACCCCAACCCAGCAAATTTAGCAGCAGGTACTTACACAGTTACTATTACCGACGATAACGCTTGTACGGCATCTGCCCAAACAACCATAACACAACCAACACAATTAGTTGCCAATGTTACGCAAACAACCAACACCTGTATAGGGCAAACCGATGGTAGTATAACTTTAGAGGTAGCGGGTGGAACACCAAATTATAGCTTTGCTTGGAACAATGGAGCAGGAACAAACCAAAATCCAAACAACTTAGCTGCCAATACCTATGTAGTTACTGTTACCGATGCCAATGCTTGTACCGCATCTGCCCAAACAACTATTACTAACTTAGCACTGCCAACGCCCGCTATATCGGGCGAAACTTTAATCTGCAACGGGCAAACAACCGACCTTTGTGTAACTACTAATTTTAACCAATACAATTGGAGCGATGCCAACCAAACTACCCAATGCCTAACGGTAAGTACTACAGGCACTTATACCGTAACAGTTACTAATACGGATGGTTGCACAGCATCGGCAAATTTTACCGTAAACGCCAACTCGATAAGTGCTAACGCTTTTGCAACCAATGTTAGTTGTGGCGGATATTCGGACGGAGCAGTTAGCTTAAGTATTTTAGGGGGTACAACTCCATTTACCTATACTTGGAACGTTTCGTCGATAGGCAACCAACAAAATCCTATCAATTTGTTTCCGGGCGATTACCAAGTAACTATTACCGATGCCAATGGCTGTAGTACTAATACGCAAGCAACTATCACCGAGCCAACAACTATGCAAGTAAATGCCTTTGCCAATAATCCATCGTGCGGGCAAACAACTGGCTCAATAGATGTATCTATTTTAGGGGGGATAACACCTTATAGTTTCGATTGGAGCGGAAGTTTACCCAACGTACAAAACCCAATTAACGTACCCAACGGAAGTTATACCGTTACCGTAACAGATGCCAACGGCTGCACCACAACTGCTCAAGCCGATATTGTTGCATCGGCAACTATGACACTAAGTATCAACACCAGCGACGCTACTTGTAATGGCTTGGCAAATGGTAGTATTAACCTAAATGTTGTTGGTGGCAATGCCCCCTATAGCTATAACTGGAGCGGCACGCTGCCCGACAACACACCTAATCATAACAACACCGTAGCGGCGGGTAATTACTCCGTAACAGTTACCGATGCTGCTGCTTGTACGGCTACTGCCACCGCCGCCATTACCGAACCAGCAGCTATTACTGTTGCTGCAACTGCTACTAATGTTTTGTGTGCTACCAACAATAACGGCTCTATAAACCTAAATATAGTGGGCGGCTCAACGCCTTATAGCTTTGCATGGAACAATAGTTTACCGCCTACTCAAAACCAAATAAACAACTTGGCGGCTAATACCTATACCGTAACTGTTTCCGATTTGTTTAACTGCTCAACGGCTACCACCGTAACCATTACTCAACCTAATGCCATACAATTATCGGTAACTAAAACCAATGTGTCGTGCAATGGCTTGGCAGATGGGGTTATTGCCACTACTGTTTTAGGTGGCACACCACCGTATAGCTACAACTGGAGCGGAACCTTGCCCAATACACCAACTGTTAATGGTTTGTCAGCGGGCATGTATAGCCTTACCGTAACAGATGCTAACGGATGTATAAGAACAGACTCGTATCTTATTACCGAACCAACAGCCATAAACCTTAGTGTTAGCACTAGTAATGCTTCGTGTGGTACGGCAAACGGAACCGCAAACATAAGCGCAAACGGTGGGGCAGGTGCTTATACTTATGCCTGGACACCCAACACAATAACAGGTAGTACCGCCAACACACTTACGGCAGGCACGTATACTGTTGTGGTTACAGATGCCGCAAATTGCACCGCCAACACAACTTTTGCTATCACAAACGCCAATGGTCCCGCCATTACACTTGTAAACATAAGCCCCGAAACTTGCGAAAACACCAACGGAAGTATCGAGATAAGTGTTTCGGGCGGAAGTGGTACACCTACCATTTTGTGGAGCAACAACCAAACTACATCTACCATAAACAACTTAAGTGCGGGTAATTATTCGGTAACAATTACCGATGCCGCAGCTTGTTTGGCAGTAGCAGCCTACGATGTGTTAGCCCTTAACAGTCCAAGTATTACCGTATCTAACATCAATAACGCCACCTGCGGAAACGCAAACGGCAGTTTTACGCTTACTGCAACGGGTGGCACTGCGCCGTTTAGCTGGTCTACGGGCGATAACGGAGCTACGGTTTTGGTTGATGCACTATTACCTAACACATACACCGTAACCCTAACCGATGCCACAGGTTGCACCGCATCTATCAGCCAAAACATTAGTAATGCCAATGCTCCTACCATTGATAACGCTACCGTAACAAATGCCACTTGCGGTTTGTGTAACGGAAACATAGCCCTAACAACATCGGGCGGCGTAGGCACACTTACTTACACCTGGGACAATGGCAATACAGGGGCTAACATCGGCAACTTGTGTCAAGGCACTTATACCGTAATCGTATCCGACCAAAACGGCTGCACCACCACTCAAGCAATAACACTAAACAATATACCAAGCCCCACCACACAAATTGCTATTGTACAAAACGCCACTTGCAACCTATGCAACGGAAGTTTAACCACCACCACCATAGACGGTACAGCTCCGCTAACTTTTGCATGGAGTAACACACAAACAACAGCCGATATCAGCAATTTATGTGCAGGCACTTATACTTTAACCGTAACCGATGCCAATAATTGTATTGCCATAGATGCCATAACCCTAAACGATTTGGGTTTGCCCACCACACAAAATATTACCGTAACCGACGAAACCTGTAGTAATGCCAACGGAGCTATTAGTTTTGATGCCATAGGCGGAACTGGGCAACTAACTTACAACTGGCAAGGTAGCCCAAGCACTACTAACACCGCCACTAACCTAAGTGCCAACACCTATACCGTAACCATCACCGACCAAAACGGCTGTACTCTAAGCCAAACGTTTACTGTAAATATGCCTCCGTTGCCCATCATCAGCAATGCAAGTACCGCCAATGCCAATTGCGGACAAGCCAACGGCTCGGCAGCAATAACGGCGGTGGCACAAAACCCAACTTACCAATGGACAGGAAACCCAAGTACCACCAACACCGCCAATAACCTATCGGCAGGAAGTTATACGGTAGTTGTTACCGACCAAAACGGCTGTACCACTGATAGCCTACTTACCGTAGCCCTAAATAACGGACCCGCAATAACCCTCGATAGTATAACCCTTGAACATTGCGGCTTGCAAGATGGTAGTATTACCCTAAATATTAATGGCGGACAGCAACCGTATACTTATGTGTGGCAAGAAATTGCTGGTTTAAACCAACCAATTGCTAACAACCTATCAGCAGGTAGCTATACACTTGTGGCAACAGATGCGGCAGGGTGTCAAATTTCGCAAACTTTTGTGGTACAAAGTACTGCCCCACCACAAATTAGCCTAAACGCATCGCCCATTAATTGCACCGACAATGTAACTATGTTATGCAGTATCAACACAAGCGATGCCCCCATTGATACCTACCTTTGGAGCAACACACAAACCGCCGATAGTATAACCTTAGCACCGCCAACTGCCCTTACTTGTTATACCGTTACCGTTACCGATATTTACGGTTGTAGCACATCTGCCGAACTTTGTTTAACGCCCCCAATAACGCCCACCATTACACCCGATGCCATTACTGCCGCCGCTTGCGGGCAAGCAACTGGCTCGGCAAGTGTAACGGCTAATGGCGGCACAGGTCTGTATAATTTTACATGGACCAATAACGTTAGCACCACCGAAATAGCAACCAACATAGCCGCAGGTATTTATACCGTAACAGTTACAGATGGTAACGATTGTACCGCAACTACCCAACTAAGCGTACCACAAAGCAACGGACCCAATATCACCCAAACAAACACCACCCCAGCAAGTTGCGGGCAAGCCATTGGCAGCGTTGAGGTGATAGTACAAGGTGGGCAAGCACCCCTAACTTATGCTTGGACACCCAACATAAGTACCACCAACTCCGCCAACAACTTAAACGGTGGTACATATACCGTAACCGTAACAGATGCAACAGCTTGCAGCCAAACAGCAAGTATAACCGTACTAACATCAACATTACCCACCCTAAGTATTAGTACTACACCCACCAACTGCGGTTTAAACGAGGGGTCGGCAATAGCAACAGCCGAAAATGGCTCGGGTAACTACAATTATGTTTGGAGCGATGCAGCAAACCAAACCACCGCAACAGCCACCAATTTAGCAACAGGCACTTACACCCTTACAGTCACCGACACCAATGGTTGTACAGCAACCAACACAGCCGTTGTTTTGGGGCAGATAAGCAACCCCATAGTAAATTGTGGCACGCCCTCGCAAACAAGTATTACTTTTGTGTGGGATGAGGTTCAGGGGGCAATTGGCTATTTAGTGCTTATCGGAACAGAAACAGATACCCTGCCACCCACTCAACTTAGCCTTACCCTAACCGACCTAAACCCCGATACCACAATAACCATAAGCGTAACAGCATTGGGCGATGTGCTATGCGGAAACAGCCAAGCCACCACACAAACCTGTACATCAACGGCTTGTTTGCCAACACCCATTACCATTACCGTACCCGATAGCACACTTTGTGCCACCGATGCAGCTATCGTTTTAACAGCCAATCCAGCAAATGGTACATTTAGTGGCAACGGCATTGTCGGCAATAACTTTAACCCCGCAACAGCAAACACGGGCATAAACACCATTACCTATAATTATGTAGATGCTAACGGTTGCCCATATAGCCAAACGCAAAACATAGAGGTAGCAAACGTACCCATAGCAGCATTTAGTATTTTGCCCGATGCTTGTGTAGGCGAAACCATAAGCCTAAGCACAACACCACAGCCCAATATAACTTACGTTTGGCAGATAAGCGATTTAGGCACACAAACACAAAACAGCTTAGATGCTGTATGGACAAGTGCCGGCGTAAAAACCATTCAGCTAACAGCCACCAACAGTTTTGGCTGCACAACAGATACCACCCAAACCATAGCCATATCAAGTATGCAAGCCACCGCATCGGCAGATACCACCATACGACAAGGCTCTACGGCACAATTAAACGTTACAGCAATATCGGGTTTAAATGGCGAGTTAAGTTACGAATGGCAACCCACATCAACCGAAATAAGTTGTACCAATTGTGCTAACCCAACAGCATATCCACAAAATACCACTATATATACCGTTACCGTTACTGACCAATATGGTTGTGTAGCTACCGATATGGTTACTATTAACGTGTTTTACGAAAATAGTGTATTAATACCCAACAGTTTTTCGCCAAATGGTGATAATGTGAATGATGTATTTAAAATCAGCGGGTCGAGCATACAATCATTTGACCTACACATTTTTGACCGCTGGGGGCAAGTAGTTTTTGAGATACAAGACACCGATACCTCAAAAGGCTGGGACGGTACACGAGATGGCATACCCGTAGAGTTAGGTGTGTATGTGTATTACCTTAACGTAGTGTTTAACGATGGTAAAACTAAGTTAGTAAAAGGCAACTTAACGTTGCTAAGATAGTACCTGCTAACTACAATTACTAAACAGCCAAAATCAATATCTTGTAAAGGTAGCAATAGCATTTACGCACAAAAAAAACGAGTTTATAAAGATTAGTTTCTTTATAAACTCGTTTTTTTATTTGGTGATAAAAAGTTGGCATCAACCCAAAACCTTTTTTTATTGGGTGATGAATATTTTTGTGTTATTTTTTCAAACTATTGTTGCTTTACTTTTTTTAGCAATCTTAGTTCTTTTCACCACTTTTGACGATTTTATTTGACTATCATCAGCTATTTTTGATTTTGGTTGCAGTTTTTGTTGTTCTTTATGTTGTTTAATAACTTTGCTCAAGGCAATTTGTTCTTCGGGAGTAATTCCTAATCCAAGGACAGTAAAGGTAACTCCATGTGGTTCTTTGATGTAGCCCATAATTATAAATCTTTAAAGTATTTGTCAATAAGTTTTGTTGCTTGTTGAGTATCTATGTACATAAGTAGCGAGTTACCAAGTCTTATTGCCCCTAAAGTTTGTTGGTAATGTTGTATCAATTCGGTTTTGGCATGAAATGATAGGTGATTATGCAGATTTATTATGGTAAAAGCCTTTTTGTACTATAAATTACCCCAAAGTTGGTATTTTTTCAATACTATACAAAATTAACTGTGCTAATTTTAGTTACTCAAAAGCATTGTGTTTATTGTACAAAGATACTCATTTATTTTGAAACAAGCAAACAAATTTGGGTAATTAGCGCAAAAAAAACACTAACAAGCAATTTTTAAGTACTTGTTAGTGTTTTTTTTAGTTTTTTATTGTAGGCTATTATTGCACCACAATACGCACCATTTGGCTATTACCATCAACGTTTAGTTCGGCGATATAAATACCACGTGGATAGTTAGCTAAATCTACGCGTATAGCTTGTTGACCATTTAATTGGTCGTCTGCTAACACATCAATCAGTTGCCCCATTGGGCTATACAACGATAATTTTACTTGGGCAGCGGTAGGCAAGTTAAACCTGATGGTAGCAATATCGGCAGTTGGGTTAGGGAATGCATTTAGCGATACATTGTTTTGAGCAACGGTATTATTACCCGTTGGCACAAATTGGGTAAAGTAGGCAACACTAACGGCTTGTGGCGATACGTCTAACTCTTCGGTGATGATGGTAAAAATAGGGAAGTTCCAGTTGGCTTGATACCAGCTATAAGTTTCGACGGTATAATTAAGCGGGTTTGGAAAAGAGGGTATTGTTTGTGTATAATTTTCGGTAGTACGTACACGTAGTACGTTGTTTATAGTGCCATAAGGTAGCACTAAGGTTCCGTATCCATCGGCAACAATGGTTCGGTTACCTACCTCCGATACGTTGGTGCCTTGTGCAATATAATTTGCCGAGAAGGTATCATTAAAGGTATTGTTGTAGGTAAACGGGAAGGACAGCATTTGTTTCGAGTCGGTATAATCAACGGTTATACCCAATGGGTTGGCTAATCCTTTGCGGTTTAAGGCAATGCCTTGGCTGTTCCAAAATTCGTAGCTAATAGTTGCCGAGGGTAGTTGTAGGTTATCGGTATAAGCTACGGCAATGGTATTAGGAAATTGTGCGCCGTATGGCGTTTCGGTAGAGTTGGTAAAATCTACTTTTTGCGAACCTGTTGCGGCGATGTTGCCAAAGTCCCAGGTAATATTAGCCCCCGATGCGCCCGGGTTAGTAATACTATTAATGGCAGTGGTAAACAAGGTGGTACTAGTGCCTATGGTGGGGTTTCCGGCGGCTGTTAAACTTGGTGCTTGTGCATAAGCACTATTTGGGGCATTGCAAAGCAAGCCTACTAAGGCAATAATAACGTAATAGGTTTTCATGATGATAAAACGGTATTGTTTGAAAATTGTGTTAAAAGATGTCACTATTTTCAAAACAAAAAACATGCCTATTTTGAGAAATAAACATTTTGGGGTACAAAAAAGTTTTTTTCTTTGAAAATAGGCATGTTTTGGGGTCATTGTTTTATCGCATAACCACTAGTTTTTGTGTTTGGCGTGTTTGGTTGTTGTAGGTTGTTACCCAATAAATACCTTTGGGTAGTTGGCTAATGTCTATGTTTAGGCTACCATTGTTGGTATTTTCGGTAAGGTGTTGTTGTAAAACTTCTTTGCCTGTAAGGTCGTAAATGCTAATGTGCAAAGGTTGTTCGTTGGTTTGTGTGTAGGTAATATTAACCACCGATTGTGCGGGGTTAGGCAACATTTTTACGGCTAATTGTGGTAGTTCAATGCTTGTCTTTTGCTCGCTGTTGCCTGTTTGTGTAATGTTAACGGTGTATTCTTCGGTTTCGCCAAACGGAAAAATGCCACATTCGTTTGGTTCTTCGCCGTACTGTAGCACAATGCGCATGCGTGTTTCGCCAAGAGCTGTTGTTGTTGGTATGTCGATATAATCCGACAGGGTGTTTATATCGCCACCTATTACCAAACCGCCACCGCTTTCGTTAGAGTTTAGTACTTGTTCGTTGTCGTCGAAATACATATTGTGGTTAAAATCTATCCAAACGCCCCAATACAATGCATCGTTACCTTTCTTTTTTACGCCTTTGGTTAGTTTTATGTTATAGTGTCCGCCTTGTACTAATCCGATAGGGGCAAATGTAAAATCGGCATAACCGCCATTGTTGTTGCTTTGATTAAGGTAGCCGTTTAGCTGCACTTTGCGTATCCAATGATACGACGAGCTGTTGCCTTTTGAGCAACAATAACCATCTTGGTTTAGTGTAGTAAAGGTATAATAGGTACTATAGGCGCTAGTATTGCCATTTGAGCAAATACCTTGTAGGCGCACCAAATAATCTTGGCAAGCTAATAAATTGGTAAGTACCACATTGCTGTTTGCTGTTAAAATGGTATCCCAGGGTAGTGTAGAGCCTTTGGGTTTGTACAACAATCTAAACTGATTGGTAGTGGCACTATTGGCAGCCAAATTTAGCGACAACGAGTTAGCCGTAGCACTACCTAACCAAATACCCGGCACAACGCAAGGTCCTGCCAATTGAAAGGTGATACTTGGTGTATAGTCGCTTAAACCAGCAGCCCCTAAACAATACGATGATAGGCGTGCTTCGTAGGTGGTTTCGGGCAATAAACCATTGATTGTAACGCCATTGTTTGAGCCATTTACGGTAATAGAGTTACCCCAAATGCTGCTGCCCAATACCCTATATTGTATGGTGTAGTTTAAAGCATCGGATACTAATTGCCAATTAAATGTTACCGAATTGGTGGTTGAGTTGGCTAACACAAAGTTGCTTGGCGAGTCGCAGCTAGGTACGGTGGTAAAGCTAACACTTATTGGTGGATTAGATATTGCCCCCGATGTACAAATAGTGGTTACTTCGGCTACATAAGTGGTGCTTTCGGTAAGGGTGTTTAGGTAAAGGTTGCTTTGATTTGGATAAACGGTGGTGGTGTTGCTGGGGTTGTTTTGTGGATAATAAGTTACCTGATACAAGCTAGCATCGGCAATGCTGCTCCATGTAATGATAGCTTCGTTACTATCTGTTCCGCTAACCGATATTTCGTAGGGTGCCTGACAGGCTATAAAAAGGGTGCTGAAATAGACAGATGCGGTATAACCGCTTTGTCCGCCATCGGCACAATTGGTGCGCAATTGTATTTCGTAAGAGGTGTTTTGTTGCAAACCACTTAACAAATACGACGCCGAGGTGATGTTGGGTATATAAATCCAGTCGTTGTTAATATTGTTTACCCTATAACGCAAGGTGTAGTTTAGCAACTGTGGGTCGGTACTCATCCAACCTATATTGGCGCTTTGGTCGGTAATATTAGCTACCGCTACGTTTACAGGTTCGGTGCAAGCGCTTTGGGTGGTTCCTGTAATACTTACGTTGTCAATAAATAAGTTATTGCCCATTCTACACTCGGCGGCAAAACCTATAATTAACTCTTCGCCCAAATAATTAGACAGGTTGATGTTTTCGGTTCGCCAATCTATACAACTGCTCGGGTACCAATTGCTGGTGTAAAAGTTGCTAGTAGTTGCCAATGTGCTACCCGATTTATCGTATAGTGTTTGGAAACTTTCGCCACAATCGGTTGATACTACTACTTTTAATCTATCGCTGATGGTGCTGTTGTATCGGGCATAAGCCACCTGAAAACTGTAGGTAGCACTAATATAATCGCCAAGATTTACTTTGGTGAACAGATAATCGGGTTCTCCGTTGCTAGTAACATTACGAAAATTGATGTATGCTGCCTGAGTGCCATTGTTAGAGCAACCACCAATAAGACTCGTTTTTTCGAAAGTTATTCCGCTATCGGGATTAAGCACCAACCATTTGCCAGTGGGTGTAACCGACTCAAAGTTATCGTTAAAAGGCATTGTTTGGGTATTCATATACCTAAACTCGGTGGTTGAGCTGTTGTTGTTGTTGTTGCTATCTATGCCGCCATTGGGCTGCGAGGTAAATGCTGTAAAAACGTGGTTGTTTTGCGAATAAGCATAAGCCGTGCTTAACGATACTTGCACACTGTTGTTGGGCATCAAAAAACCGCTCCAATTTTGGGTAAAAAGGGTTCCGTTATCCAACTGATAATTAATAATTACATTACTTAGTGTGTAAGTGCCAAAGTTGCGTAATATAACCGATGGAGTGCTCGAACAGCCAAAATTATCGGGTTGCACAATACCTACAATCCCTGCATCTACCTGATACACCGATTGACAGCCCGTTGAAGTTAGCAAGCTACCACGATAAAGCAAAAAAGATTGTCGCATACGGTCTTTTTGCCCAAGTGAAAACATGTTCTGACATGCCCTAAGGCTGTAGTCCATGTAGTTTTCTATTTGGTCGTTTTGTTCGCCCAATCCACCGTTTAATACCGAGCGAAAAGGGTTGTATGTGTGTGTGTCGTTGCCGTCGGTGGCGCAGCTATTTATGGCATTGCAATCGCCCGAGCTAAGGGCATCGGGTGGGGTATCGCATACCAAATCGCCTTGCCCTAAACATGATGTGTTTGGGCAACCACCTTGAAACGTATGGTAAAGATTAAAATAATGACCTACTTCGTGTACTATTACTTTCGAGTTATCGGGGTTGGTGCCAAAATAATCGAAACGACAGATAAGCCCATCATTTGTTGTTCCGTGTTCGCTGGCATACGATGAGTAACCTGCAATGTTATTAATTCCTTCATCGCTTTTAGCAATGCTACCCGTTACCCAAATATTTAGGTATTGGGTTTGATTCCAGGCGGTGGTGCTTTTCATGGTTAGATTATTACCATTAGCAGCCAAATCAACGTTATTAAACGAAGGTGAGCGGGTTATGCCGTTGGTATAATTGCCTTCGGGCGTGCGCGATGCCAAGCAAAATTCCATTTGCAAATCTACGCCACTGGTAGGGTCGTATGCCAATTGGTTGCGGTAGGCTTGGTTTAGATGCTCAATGGCATTATATACCTGTTGGTCGCTGATATTGCTACCGCTACCCACCGATTGCCCCGGAGCGTGCATAATATGCACCACCACTGGTATCGAAACAACATCCATTTCGTCACCATCGCGGCTTACTAAACCAGCATCGCGCCGCGCCCAAAGGTTGAGCGTAGCATCTTCTATTTGTTGGTTCATTACCTGCACTTGGTGTGCATAATTTGGCTGATGCAATAATTTTTCGTGTTCTACGGCATCGGTTCCGCAGTACACTTCGTCCTGAGCATAAATGGGTAAATTGTGGAGTAAAATAACAAAGGCAAATAGCAAACCGAAACGAATATTGAAAGGCATACGAGGAGTGTGTTTTATAAAGTATGTATTTTCAGATTTGTAACTAATCATTTTTTGAGTAGATTATACATTTTTAATTTTCCAAATAAAATAATTTGGCAAATTGTTAGGTAAGTTTATCGCTACAAAGTTAGCGCTACTCAATGGGATTTAAATGCGGTTAATGCAAAAATAGTTTGTTTAGAAACCAAATAGCCAACAAGTTAGCATAGCAAGTAGTCAAGCTTAATGTCTATTTTTTAGGCACTATATTACCATGTATACTTAGTTTTTTTATTTTAACATCAGCATTCGACAAAACGGTTATTAGTTTCGTAAATTTTCCTTCGCCGCTGGCACTAGCATGGTACGTAACTGTTATTAAGCTTGTTTCGCCGGGTTTTATGGGTTTTGTATCGGCAACTACTTGGGTACAGCCACAGCTACCTTTGGCACTAAAAATAGTGATGGGCGTTTTGCCTGTATTTTTAAATTTAAAAGTATGCGTTACGTTGCTATCGGCAGTTACATTGCCAAAATCGTGCGACTCGGACACAAATTTCATAGTTGGTTTAACCGCAGGCTTTTTTGCAACAGTTGTTGTTTTAGCCGTATCGGTTTTGGGTGATGTAGATTGAGCCTGTAGGTTAATGCAAGAGAAAAACAACACTGTTACAACAATAATAAAATGCTTCATGGAAAGATGTTTTTGAACTAAAATTTTGCAAAGTTACGGCTAAATTTTTTTTTAGCGCTATCTATAAACCCAAACAAGGCAAAAATGGCAATTAGATGTATAATGTGGGCAAAAAAGAGGCTAAAATTAACAACAAACGCCATAGGCAAAGCCCATGGCGTTTGTTGCTAAATCATAGCGTCTAAAAAAGTATTTATTTTATGATGGTTATATTGCCTTTTTTAAATACCTCTTGCTCGCCTTTGCAATCAACTACGTATGCGCGGCAATACCAAGCATATACACCTGCCTCGCTCCAAATACCATTTAGTTTGCCGTCCCAACCTTCGGCAGGGTTGGTGGTCGAAAAAACTTTTTGCCCCCAACGGTCGTAAACACTAAACTCGTAGTTGCCCGAAATCCCCGTAAGCGTAGGTCTAAAAACATCGTTTTTGCCATCGGTATTGGGCGAAAAAGCATTAGGCATTAAAATAGGATTTTCGACAATGGGCAGTTCTCTGAAAACTATATCTACTTCGTCGCGCAGGGTGTCGCAGCTTGAGCTAAGTTGTAGCCAATAAGTGCCTGTTTGGGTTGGGCTGTAAGTGTCGGTACTTGAGCCATCTTGCCAAGTGCGTATAATATTGACATTGGCAGGTGGGGCTGTTAAAACCACCGACTCGCCTAAACACAATATTTTGTCGTCGCCTAAGCTAAAAGGTGGTAAGGTAGGTGCTATACTTACACTTACATTATCTTGGGCAACGCAGCCTGTAATGCTAGATACCGTTACGGTATAAGTGCCGCTTTGTGTAGCAACAATAGATGCAGCCGAACTACCGTTGCTCCAAGCATAACTTACACCACTAATGGTTTGTGTAGCATCAAGGGTGGCATTTTCGCCTGGACATAAACTTACAGCATTGCCCAATTCAAGCAATAAATTGTCGTAATTTACGTTAACTTCGTCGGTATCGGTACAAATACCACCAACGCCAGCCGTTATAGTAACCGTATACGTACCCGATTGGGTAATGGTTACGGCAGGGGTTAATGCTCCGTTGCTCCACTGATAGCTGGCATTGGGGTTGGCTATCGTAGCATCAAGATTAACAGGTGTGCCGTCGCATACACTAACATCGTTTATCTGTACATCTTCTACCGGTACAAGGGTTAGGTTCATGGCATCGGACAACATACAGCCTTCTATCTGCACCAATACTAAATAAAAACCCGATTGGGTAGCCGTATAAACGGGCGAGTTATTGCCATCTTGCCATACATATAAGGTGGCATCGGGATGTGTAGCATTTATCAAAAACTGACTGCCGCAAACGGTGGTATCGGGTGGCAGAGCAAATATGGGGTCTAAAATATCTACTATAAAGCTATCTACTTGCGCGCAATTGCTATGGTACGATGTTACCCAATAGGTTCCGTCCTGAGTAATATTTTTGGTAGGTAGGGTACTTCCATCGTTCCAAAGGTAAGTAACATCGTCAATAGGCACGGTTACATCTAATACCAAAGGACCATCAACAGCGCAATGCGTGGTGTCGTGTTGTTGGGTTATGTTAGAAAAAACCACAATTTGCAGATAAGACGTATCGGCAATATTACAGCTTGTTGAGTCTAGGGCAACCAACATTACGTCAAACGTGCCTGATGTAAGAAAAGTGTGGATTGGTTCGTTGAGGTGGCTGGTATCTCCGTCGCCAAAATGCCAAATATAATCAACGGCACTACTGCCTAAGTTGGTAAAATTAACCGTAAATGGTGCGCAACCCGTAACGGCAGGCGATGCTGCCGATTGTGCATTAACGCTGGGTGTTTGAAAATCTATTTTAAATACGCCAATATCCCATCCGCCAATTTGGTTGGTTGCCCATGCACCGGGTGTGGTATTAAAATCGCCACCCGAACAAACACCTTGGTATACCACCCCATTTCGGTCAAATCGGCTAGTACCACCATCAACGTGGTTGGCACTGTAGTAGGTTCCGTAGTTTAAGCCTATGGCATCGGGTTCTAATACGCCTAAATAAAAACCGCCGCTTGTATATAGGGCGTTGGCAGTAACGGGCAATCCGCTTGGCGCGCTGTAGCCCGATATATACACATAGCCACAGCCATCAACCATAAAAGCTACGGGTACTAATGCCCCCCAACCACCGCCAACGGCACCAATGGTAGTGGCATAGTCTATGGCGGTTAGTTCGTAGTCGTAGGCAGTAATAAAAGTAGGTCCGTTGGCTTGTCCATAAGTGCCTGTTGGTGTAATGGGCATATTGCCTTCGGTTTGCCCGTAAATTAAAATACGGTCGCTTCGGTCGTCAATATCCAAGAAAAACGCATGATCGGCTGTGGTAGTACCTCTAAATGTGCCGCTTAAAATTTGCGTAGCATCGGAGTTTACATGTAATAAAAAGGCATCGTTGGTGCCACCGCCAAAGGCAGTTTGTGCCCCTGTATTGCCACCCAACGGAAAATCGGCATTGGCAGCCGTACCACATACATAAATACTGGCATCGTCGGCAACACGCACGCCAAAAGCCATATCTTTACCCGACCCACCTAAATAGGTACTAAACACTAAGGTTGATAAATCGGCGTTTAGTTTAAACAAAACACCATCTTGGGGCGTATTGTCCCAACCGCCACCACCGCCCGACGGGTTAAGTGTGCTTTGAACAGCACCTGTCGTTACCGGAAAATTGGTTGATTGCGAGCCACAAGCAATAAAGGTGTTTGCCCATTGGTCAATCATAATTTCGCCGCGGTAGCTATCGCCATAATTGCTAGTTGCATTGTTTCGTCCGTCGTTGCCATTACCACCCACATACGTCGAGGCTACCAATGTATTGCCCGTAGGCGAAAGTATTGCCACTACAATATCTGCCAAACCACCCGCTGTGCTTTGAAAAGCACCTGCGGTAGTCGGAAAGTTAGCCCCATCGGTGCTGCCTAATAGGTGTATTTGGTCTTCGTAGTCAACAATAAGACTGTGCGGATAATCGCCACCACTGCTACCAATATAAGTACCATAAATGCGTGCAGTAGCATTGGGCGAGTATTTAGAAATGGCAATGTCGGTGCCGCCGCCATTAAAGCCAGTGTCAAAAGCACCAGGGCTGGTGGCATAGCCTGCCCCAAACGATATGGCTCCGGTGTATATATTACCCAACCTATCGTAGGTAGCACAATGCCCGTAGTTGGTAACAGTAGAGCCAGATAGGGTGGCACCAACCAAAATAGGGTCAATAACCAAAGCGTATTGGTGCTGATACCCGTCGGGAAAACCAAAAGAAACCGTGTTGTTGTTGCCAAGCACAAAATTGCAGGCTACAGTTACTTTTTTGCCATCAATAAGCTGATAGGCATAAGGTTGCTTTTCGACAAGATTGCCTACCGATGTTTTGATAAGTAAATTACCCTCGTAGAGCGATAACCCATTAACACCTTCGTATTGCATAGCTATAACAGAGGGGTCGGTATTGGGCGATACTGTAAAATCGTACTTAAACATCAAATCGCTACTGTAGGCACTTAAATTAATGCCATTGTATAGGTTTTGATAGTTTATGCCATCGAAAATTGGCACCTGACTGCGCCATTTTGCAGGATTGTTGCCAATAAAATAATTGTTGTAGTCGGTGTGTTTGCCCGTAGTGCTAACCACCGCATTGGGCTTTGCATTTAAAAAGTGCATTTTATAGGCATGTCCCGAAAGGCGAAATGCCTCTTTTTCGGCTAACGATTGTTGCGAAACATCGTGTAACTGAGCTACATCGCTGGGGTCGTATACCACAAACGTAATGGTTTGCTGCTCTAAAAAAGCGGCATTTAAACCACCCAAATCGGTGCGATACAATACGTTGGGGTGCCATTGCCCTTTGTTTTGCACAAACGAAAGATTAGTTTGATGATCATGCACGGCTTGCAAACCGCCCGAAGCAAAGACAAAACCCCAAGTTTGAAAAAAACTAACCAGAGTGACAAAAACCAATAGTAACTGATTTTTCATAAAAACGGTATTTTAGGTTGAGTGAAAAAGAAGAAACGCAAATGCTTTAGGGTTAAATAAAACACTATACTTACCAAGACGTAAATGTACGCAAAATGGTTGCTTGTTGTATCGATGAAAGAGATTTTTATTTTCTTACCGTTAGCAACTAACGCTGTAAATTACTTTATCAAGATGAAATACCGTTTACTAAATCCAACTTGATTAATTTTTTCGATACAGATACCTAATGCTCCTTTTTTTACCTAAAAAACACACCTAATGCAACCTTTTTGCTTAACTTTGCATCTCTATAACAGATACTATCTACCATACTTAACCTAAAAATAGCTAATATTTAACATGAACAAACATCTACTTACCTTTTTCCTTTGTTTCCTCACCACCTTAACAGCTTTTGCCCTACCCGACACCGACATGTTAGGCACTTGGGACGCTTTCCCAAACTTTAGCTCCACAGCTAACAATACCGAAACTTGCCTACCTCAACCACCAATGCCACCAGGCCCAGGTCCCGAAGACCTATGCCCTTTTGTTAACGCAGGACCCGACCAAACAATATGTAGTGGTAACTGTGTAACACTTACCGCTGATTATGCCGAAATCTACTCGCCAAGCAACTACAATATCCAAAATGTACCTTACGCACCCGCTAATTACAACGACCCAGGTGCCGTTAACGTAATCGTGGATTTAGATGATATTTGGTCGGGGGTAGTTAATATGCCCTTTGGTTTTTGCTTTTATGGCAACACCTACAACCAAATGGTTATTGGGGCTAATGGCGTTATAACGTTTAATACCGGTTATGCCAACACCTATTGTGTTTGGCCCATTAACAATGGCTTGCCCTCGGCTAATATGAGTGGCAACCCCTTTACCAATGTTATTTGCGCCCCTTTTCATGATATTGACCCCTCGGTAGGTTTTAATGCCAACCGCATACGCTACCACGTAGAAGGAACCGCCCCCTGCCGACGTATGGTTATTACTTGGAAAGATGTACCCATGTTTTCGGGGGCTTGTAATAGCCAATTGGCTACCCAACAAATTATCCTTAACGAGGCAAGTAATATCATCGAAACGCATATTCAAAATAAACCGCTTTGTGCCTCTTGGAACGGCGGCAAAGCCATTCATGGCATTCAAAACTCAACGGGTACCTCGGCAGCTATAGTGCCAGGGCGCAACAACCCCACCCAATGGGTAACCAGCAACGAAGGCAAACGTTTTGCCCCAAATGGCTCGCCTTTGTTTGCCATCACGTGGCTACAAAACGGTACTGTTGTGGGCAATGGAGCATCTATCAATGTATGCCCAACCGCTACTACCACCTACACCTGCCAAGTGGTATACTACTCGCTGTAATGGTGCAACAGCCACCTACACCGACCAAGTAACCGTTAATGTTAATAATAACGCAACCGTAGCTATAACAGGCGGCGGCAATATGTGGCGGCGCATCAACAACATTAAACGCACCTGCGGGTTTAGCTCCTATACATGGTCGAATGGTGGCACAGGAGCTTCGATAAATGTAACCACCGCCGGAACATATACCGTTACCGTTACAGCAGGACCCGGTTGTACTGCAACGGCATCTACTACCGTTGCGTTAAGTCCTAACCCTACTCCGTCTATTAACGGCTCGCTTTCGTTTTGCCCAGGTGGTAATACAACACTTACTGCCACTGGCGGCGGAACTTACCAATGGAATACGGGAGGCACAGGCGCTGCCATAAATGTTACTAACGCTGGTACGTATACCGTAACGGTAACAAACGCACAAGGTTGCACCGCTACGGCACAAGCCACCGTTACCATACAAAACAACCTTACTCCCTCGATAACAGGCACCCCAGCTTTTGCCAAGGCAGTAACAGCGTATTAAATGCTGGTGCTGGCTTTGCTAGTTATTTGTGGAACACAACAGCTACCTCGCAAACCATAACGGTTAACAGCCCAGGTACTTATACCGTTACCGTTAGCAGTGCAAGCGGCTGCACGGGTACGGCAAGTATCAACATTACCGTATCGCCATTGCCTACCGCCTCGATAAGTGGTAACAACGCCTTATGTGCTGGCGATGCCACTACTTTAACCGCAACAGGTGGCGGTACTTATTTGTGGAACGACGGTTCTACATCGCCAAGTATAAACGTTGCCCCGACAGGTAGTAGTGTTTATGCCGTAACGGTAACAAATGCACAAGGTTGTACTGCTACTGCCTCCCGAACCGTAACCGTTAATCCTACACCGCCAGTAAATGTAAACGGCGGCGGAAACGTTTGCGAAGGTAATACCTTATCTTTGTCGGCATCGGGTGGAGGTACTTATCAATGGTCGGGTCCTGCGGGTACATCTACCTTAGCTAATCCAACATTCCCAAATGCCGATGCCTCTATGAGCGGTACTTATTTCGTCACCGTCACATCGGCGGCAGGTTGCACGGCTACCGCACAAGTATCTGCCAATATTATCCCTTGTATCTGCCCAAACCCGCCTACAGTATCGGTAAATGGCAATGGAGCCATTTGTGCCGATGGAGTGTTTAATCTATCGGCTACTATTGGCGGCGGTGGCTACATCTATCACCTGGACAAGTAACGGAAGTGGCTCGTTTGATAATAACACCGCATTGTCTGTTGTTTATACTCCCTCGGCAGCCGATATTGCCAACGGAAATATGACCTTTACCGCCACCACCAACGACCCCGATGGCGCAAATCCTGTGTGCCAAGCTACCTTAGCTACTATATCGCTACCCATCAACCCTTTACCTACGCCAACAGCTACTAGCAATGGCACCGTTATGTAATGGCGAAACAGTGGTATTAAATGCCAGTGGCGGAACCGCTTATCTTTGGAGCGGATTTGGTATCGATGCATCTAACCAAAACTTACAAAACCCCTCTATTCCTAATCTTACCAGCACCAGCACTTATTTTGTAACTGTAACCGATAACGGTTGTACCTCAACAACTAGTGTTACGGTGCAGGTAGCTGCGGCTGTAAGCACCAGTATTACCGGCGACACCCAAATATGCCAAGGCGATGCTACCACCTTAACTGCCACAGGGACTTTTGTTGGATACAGTTGGTCAACGGGCGATGTTACTGCCAGCATAGTTACTTCGGCATCGGGCAACTATGCCGTTACTGTTACCGACGCTAATGGTTGTACCGCCACCGCCCAAACAACCCTTAACACCACGCCTTTACCCACGCCCAGTATAACGGCTCCATCGCAAATTTGTGCGGGGGCAACTGCCACCTTAACCGCCAACAGCGGATACGCTAATTATACATGGAACACAGGTGCTACCGCGCCAAGCATAGACGTTACAACAGCCGGAACCTATACGGTTACTGTTACCGATGCTAATGGTTGCACTGGCTCTGCCGAAACAACTTTGCTAGTAGCCCCATTGCCAACGCCACAAATTACAGGCATCAACCCAATATGTAATGGCGAAACGAGTATCTTAGATGCTGGCTTCTACGATACTTATGTGTGGTCGGTAGCAGGCGAAACAGGACAGACCTTAGCCGCTACCACATCGGGTACTTATACGGTTACCGTTACCGACGTTAATGGTTGCACGGCATCAAATAGCTTTGTACTGACCGTTAACCCGCTGCCCACCCCAAGTATTACCGGCGACACCAACTTATGCGCCGGCGAAAGCACCACTTTAACCGTTGCAGGGGGCAGTTTTGCAGCCTATCAGTGGTCGAATGGCGAAAATAGCGGCAGTATTACCACCGACATTGCAGGTCCTTATTTTGTTACCGTAACCAATGCCCAAGGTTGTACAGCTACTACCTCAACAACCGTAGTAGTTAATCAACTGCCCATACCGAGTATTTATGGTCCGGTAACTTTTTGTACCAACACCGAAATTATCCTTAGTACCGACCAAACTTTTGCATCTTATATCTGGACAAATGCCTCGCCTTTCTTTGCTATTAGTGTTACTACCCAAGGCGATTATGCCGTAACGGTAACAAACGCCGAGGGTTGCTCGGGTGTTGCTCAAGTGTCGGTATCCGAAACAGTAGTAACGCCACAAATTACTGGCGACTTTGAGTTCTGTAATGGCGATAACAGCTTTATTACCGCCGCACCGGGCTACAGTAACTATACATGGAGCACCGGAGCTACCATAGACAGCATTAACGTTGACGACCTAGGCACTTATACCGTTACTGTTACCAACGCCGAAGGTTGTACCGGAACCAATAGCGTAGACATCAACCTTTTACCGCTACCAACGCCCAGTATTACTGGCGATTTGCAGTTATGTAGCAACGAACAAACCATTTTGAGCGTAGATACCAGCGCCGTTGCTAATTTTGCATGGTCGACGGGGGTAAATGATACCTTAGCTAGTATTACACTTAGCAATCTTGCCGCAGGCAACAACAACTATACCGTTATTGTTACCGATACCAGTGGCTGTGTAGGTAGTGCTACGGCTACCGTTGTCCAAAACCAAAACCCAACGCCCAATATTACAGGCGATGATAGCATCTGCCAAAACGAAACCAGCTTATTAGATGCAGGTGCAGGCTTTGCTGCTTATGCTTGGAACACTAGCGATGTTACCCAAACCGTATCTGCCACAACAACAGGCACCTATACCGTTACCGTAACCACCGCCGCAGGCTGTACGGCATCTGATAGTTTTATACTAACCGTTAATCCTTTACCAACGCCCAATATTACAGGCGATAATAGCATTTGCGCAGGCGAAACCAGCTTATTAGATGCAGGCGCAGGCTTTGCTACTTATGCTTGGAACACGGGTGCATCTGCCCAAACCTTATCTGCCAACACAACAGGCACCTATACCGTAACAGTTACCACCGCCGCAGGCTGCACCGCCACCGACGATTTTACACTAACCGTCAACCCTTTACCAACACCCAATATTACGGGTTTATTGAGCTTTTGTATTGGATTTAGCACCACCATTGACGCAGGTAACGGATACGCTAATTATAACTGGAGCAACGGACTAAGCAACCAAGCCATAACCGTTAATGCTGCCAACACCTATACTGTTACCGTAACAACCGCCGCAGGTTGCACCGCCACCGATGCCGTTACCACCACCATAAACAGTAGCTTAACGCCCAATATTATAGGCAACCCCGTTATTTGTGGCGGAGCAAGTGCCACCCTTGATGCCGAAGCAGGCTACGCCACCTATATATGGAGCAACGGCGAAGCTACGCAAACCATAGCCGCCACCGTAGCCAGCACCTATACCGTAACCGTTACCGACGCAAGCGGCTGTAGCGGAACCAATGCCGTTACCGTTACCGTAAACGCCAACCCAACGCCAACCATTACGGGCGACGATGCCGTATGTGCAGGCGAAACATCGACCTTAGATGCTGGTACTTATGCCGCTTATCAATGGTCGGTAGTAGCCGAAACCAACCAAACCTTAGTTGCCAATGCCACCGGCACCTACAGCGTTACCGTTACCGACAACAATGGTTGTGTAGGTACCGATGAGTTTACGCTTACAGTTAATGCCAACCCCACGCCAACCATTACAGGCGATGATGCGGTTTGTGCAGGCGAAACATCAACCCTTGATGCGGGTGCAGGCTTTGTAGCGTATAACTGGAACACCAGCGGAACCTCGCAAACCTTAGTTGCCAACGCATCTGGCAACTACACTGTTACCGTTACCGACAACAACGGTTGTGTGGGTACCGATGATTTTGTACTAACGGTTAATGCCAACCCAACGCCAACCGTTACAGGCGATGATGCAATTTGTGCAGGGCAATCATCAACCCTTGATGCGGGTGCAGGATACGCCAATTATGCTTGGAACAACGGCACATCTGCCCAAAATTTAGTTGCCAATACCGCAGGCACTTATACGGTTACAGTTACCGATAGTAATGGTTGTGTGGGTACAGATGAGTTTGTACTGACCATTAATGCCAACCCAACGCCCAATATTGGCGGCTCTACCTCGTTTTGTGTAAATGGCAATACCACCCTTGATGCGGGTGCAGGATACGCCGCTTATAACTGGAACACCGCCGCCACCACCCAAACCTTATTTGTTAATACACCCGCCGCCTATACCGTTACTGTTACCGACAACAACGGCTGTATTGGAACCGATGCCGTTACGGTTATCGAAACTACCCAATTATCGCCCAATATTGTAGGCAACCCCGTTATTTGTAGCGGAGCAAGTGCCACCTTAGATGCCGAAGCAGGCTACAATACCTACACATGGAACACCGGTGCTACATCGCAAACAATAGCCGCCACAACAGCAGGCAGTTATACCGTTACCGTTACCGACGCTACAGGTTGCAGCGGAACCGATAATATTGACGTGACGGTAAACACCAACCCAACGCCACAAATTATAGGCGATGATGCCGTTTGTGCAGGTCAATCGTCAACGCTTGATGCGGGTGCAGGGTACGCCAATTATGCTTGGAACAACGGCACATCTGCCCAAACCTTAGTGGCTAATACATCAGGCACTTATACCGTTACGGTTACAAGTGCAGCAGGTTGTACAGGCTTTGATGAGTTTGTGCTAACCGTTAATGCCAACCCAACGCCAACTATTACAGGCGATGATGCGGTTTGTGCAGGGCAAACATCAACGCTTGATGCGGGTGCAGGATACGCTAACTATGCTTGGAACAACGGCACATCTGCCCAAACCTTAGTTGCCAATGCAACAGGCACATACACCGTTACCGTTACCGACAACAATGGTTGTACAGGTACAGATGATTTTGTATTGACCGTTAATGCCAACCCAACACCAACAGTTACGGGTGATGATGCGATATGTGCAGGTCAATCATCAACCATTGATGCGGGTGCAGGATACGCCAATTATGCTTGGGACAACGGCACATCTGCCCAAACCTTAGTTGCCAATACCGCAGGCACTTATACGGTTACCGTTACAGATAACAACGGTTGCACGGGTACAGATACCTTTACGCTTACGGTTAATGCCAACCCAACGCCACAAATTACAGGCGATGATGTGGTTTGCGCAGGGCAATCATCAACGCTTGATGCGGGTGCAGGATACGCCAATTATGCTTGGAACACAGGCGGCACAGCCCAAACCTTAGTTGCCAATACCGCCGCCACTTATACGGTAACAGTCACCGATAACAACGGTTGTACGGGTACAGATACCTTTATACTTACGGTTAATGCCAACCCAACGCCACAAATTACAGGCGATGATGCGGTTTGTGCAGGCGAAACATCAACGCTTGATGCGGGTGCAGGATACGCCAATTATGCTTGGAACACAGGCACATCTGCCCAAACCTTAGTTGCCAATGCCGCAGGCACCTATACCGTTACTGTTACCGACGGCAATGGTTGTGTGGGTACAGATACGTTTGTGTTGAGCATCAACGCCAACCCAACGCCCAATATTACGGGTGCATTGGAGTTCTGTACTGGTTTTAGCACCGTATTAAATGCAGGCACTTACACCGCTTATCAGTGGTCGGTGGCAGGACAAACAGCCGCTAACCTTACTGTTAATAGCGGCGGCACTTTTACCGTTACCGTTACCGACGCTAATGGTTGCACCGGAACCGATGCTGCAACTACCACCATGAACGCCAATCTAACGCCCAATATTACAGGTACTAACGGCATTTGTGCCGGCGAAACTGCCACTTTAAATGCAGGTAGCTACACCGAGTATGTGTGGTCGGTGCCAGCACAAACAACCGCCACCTTAGTTACCACAACAGCAGGCACTTATACCGTTACCGTTACCGACATTAATGGTTGCACGGGCGTAGATAACTTTACCGTAGCCCTAAACCCCGACCCACTGCCCAACTTTACATCGGTAGCGGCTATTTGTGTGGGCGATGAGGTACTATTTACCTACACTGGCAGCACCAATGTGGTTACTTACAACTGGAACTTTGGCAATGGCGAAACCGCTACGGGCGTTGGTCCTCATGCCATAACTTACAACAACTTAGGTACGCAAACTATTACCTTAGATGTAGTTGATGCCAACGGTTGTACTAATAGCGTGTCGCATACGGTTATTGTGTCGGAAGTAGATGCTACCGTAAATACCAATATTACCGAGCTATTGTTTGGTACTAATGCTACGCTGCAAGCCATTGCTACTTCATCTGCCAACGGTAATTTAACCTACCAATGGAACCCCGCAGGGGCAGATTGTGCTAATGTAAGTTGCTCACAAATTACGGTATCGCCCGACACCACTACGCTTTATACCGTAACCGTTACCGACCAATATGGTTGTGCTGCTACTGCCGATAAACTAATTACCGTGTATCGCGAAAACGAACTAATTATACCCAACGGTTTTTCACCAAATGGCGACGGTATCAACGATGTTTTCCAATTCTATGGGGTTAATATCGAAGAGATTGAAATGCAAGTGTTTGATAGGTGGGGACAGAAGATGTACGATGCAAAAGGTAATACAAGTATTGGCTGGAATGGCGAATATAAAGGTAAAGTAATGGAGGTAGGTGTGTATGTGTATCAAGCCAACGTTAAATTTATAGATGGTACCAACGAATTTGTAAAAGGTAATGTTACTTTGATACGATAAAACGTTTGTCAATTATTAATTATCAATTATTAATTATTGATTATACTTCGGTGAATGTCAATTATTGATTATTAATTATTGATTATGCTTCGGTGAATGTCAATTATTGATTATTAATTATTGATTATGCTTCGATGATACAAAGCCGTTGTTTGTTAACTGGTAGTGTCGATACGTCTATCGACTGTATGGCTTGGTGGCGATACAAGTATCGCTACTACCAGTGAAACAGCTACACTTTACTTATCAACACTAAATAGTAAAACGCCAATAAGGTTTAGTACCTTATTGGCGTTTTATTTTACTTACGTTACGCAGAGGCAACATAAACGAGTTAGCTATTAAGCAGCATGTAGCTTTGGAGGTAATTTGTTATTAATTTGCTACTATTTACCACCCATTAAAAGTTTGTTACTTTTTTTCTTGATAAAAAAAGTAACCCCAAAAGTCAAGGCTGTATTTAATTGGCGGACTGGGCAACATTCCGCTAAAAGATATAAACTTGCACGCCATTCATAGTGAGCTTGTCGAACTACGGTTTGTTTGTCGGTTTTATTTCTCGGTTCGGTGTGGCTACTTGATATAACTTACAATCCTCTTTATTTTCGGATAATAATGGATCTACCAACCATACGGCTGTATCTTTGGGAACACTCAACACGTATGAACGCTGTTGTCTATTAAATCTGATATACCAAAAAAATCTTTCATAAACTTGTTATTT
Source organism: Sphingobacteriales bacterium (assembly GCA_016718845.1). Classification (GTDB taxonomy): domain Bacteria; phylum Bacteroidota; class Bacteroidia; order Chitinophagales; family UBA2359; genus JAEUUX01. Next base: position 646 of record JADKCK010000053.1, on the reverse strand, counting down.
GAGGGCAAAAATAAGCCTTTTTCATGAAATTAAAAATATTTATTTAATATTATTAATATAATTAAATTTATATTACACAAAAGTAAGCATTCGTTTGTACACCTCGCTTATGGGCAAGCCAACTACGTTAAAATAGCAGCCCTCGATGCGGTTTATGCCCACCATACCAATCCACTCTTGTATGGCATAGCCGCCGGCTTTGTCGTAGGGTTGATAGGTATCAACATAAAAAGCTATTTGTGCGGGGGTAAGTGGGTTAAAATATACGGCTGTTGTGACAGAAAAAGTTTCTTTTTTGTTGCCGTTTTGGGTAAGCAAACACACACCTGTAATTACCTCGTGGCGTTTGCCTGCCAACAAGCCAATCATGTCTATGGCTTGGGTTCGGGTGGTGGGTTTGCCTAATATCTGCCCATCAATATATACAATGGTATCGGCTGCAATAATGCAACCGTTGGCTTGTTTGGCAAAAACTGCTTGGCTAACGGCATAAGCTTTTTGCTCGGCAATGTAAATGGGTATTTGAGGCAGGGGTAAATCGGGCGGAAAAGTTTCGTCGGTGTTGGATACTATTACTTCAAAATCCAAACCTACTTGGCGCAATATCTCTTGGCGGCGCAACGATTGAGAGGCAAGTATAAGCGGT
>JADKCK010000052.1 GCA_016718845.1 Sphingobacteriales bacterium | reverse complement strand
ATAATCACCTATACCTATGTTATTACAAACACAGGCAATGTTCACTAACAAGTTTAGGCATTACGGAGCAATCATGTGGAACTTTTCGGGTACAGGGAACACTACCTACCCCAACTTATGTTGCAGCTTCATCAACCTTGGGCAGTGCAGCAGGAACTTTATTAGCAGGCGAAAGTGCAACTTACACCGCCACTTATGCCATTACAGCGGCAGATATTACCGCCACATTTGTTGATAACCAAGCCCAAGCAAGTGGCACTCCACCAGTTGGCAGCCCTGTAACAGATTTGTCCGATTCGAGCAGCCTGCAAAGCCGGTCAAACAGATACCCAACGACCCACTAACACGCCACTCACCGCTCCGCTTTAATAGCCTTGTAAAGGCAGCAGTTTAACTTGGGTGCAGATGGTGTAGCTTCTGCTGGTGATATAATCACCTATACCTATGTTGTTACAAACACAGGCAATGTTACACTAACAAGTGTAGGCATTACGGAGCAAGCAAGTTTCACAGGTTCTGGTGGTGTTGCAGCAATTAGTGCAATTACTTACCAAAGCTCTACTGATGCCGCAACAGCACCAAGTACATTATCTGTTGGCGAAAGTGCGACTTACACAGCTACTTATGCCATTACAGCGGCAGATATTACCGCCACATTTGTTAATAACCAAGCCCAAGCAAGTGGCAACCCGCCAACAGGCAGCCCAGTAACAGATTTGTCGGATTCGAGCAACCCTGCACAAGCCGGTCAAACAGGTACCAACGACCCCACTAACACGCCACTCACCGCTCCCGCTATTAGCCTTGTAAAAGGCAGCAGTTTAGCTTTGGGTGCAGATGGTGTAGCTTCTGCTGGTGATGTGATTACCTATACCTATGTTGTTACAAACACAGGCAATGTTACACTAACAAGTGTAGCCGTTACGGAACAAGCAAGTTTCACAGGTTCTGGTGGTGTTGCAGCAATTAGTGCAATTACTTACCAAAGCTCTACTGATGCCGCAACAGCACCAAGTACATTATCTGTTGGCGAAAGTGCGACTTACACAGCTACTTATGCCATTACAGCATTGGATATAGCAGTGGTGGAGTGAGGCAAACGCCCAAGCAAGTGGCAACCCGCCAACAGGCAAGCCGGTAACAGATTTATCAGACTCTAGCAATAGCGGAGATACCAACGAAACAGGCACACAAAGCGACCCTAACGGCAGCGACCCAACCAACACACCAATCCCTGCACCTTGCAACGCAAAAACAGGTACTTGGATACACTAGTAGATTAATCAACACTATAACTCGCTAAAAACGTTCCCGATTTACCAAATGGTGAATTGGGAACGTTTTTTTTATGCAAATTAACAAATACTACACTAACATTGCTTTTGATAGCATTTTTAAGCTACATACAAGCACATAAATAACGCATTAATTTTGGATTTTTATAAGGCACTCAATTACTAAATTATTAAGCCATTTTTATGCAAAAGTTACTGATAATCAGTGCTTTTTGCATAAAAATGATTTTTTAAACTTGCTAAAACACGCTAAAAAAAAGAAAAAAAATAACCCTATAAATAGCGTTTCTTGCCTATACACACTTACCTTTGTTGTGTTTAACACAAAGATGCACAAATGTGCTTTTGTTTAAACCTTAACATAAAAAATAAGGTATACCTATGAATAATTTTACTCGTTTTTTCCATTTGCACTGCGACAAATTTTGCAGTCAAATAGTTTATTAATGGCAAAACAAGCCCTTGATTAGGTTTGGTTTTTTATTACTTTTTGTGGGGTTGTTAGGCTCGCAGGGGGTGGTGGGGCAGAACGCCGCGGTGACAATCAGTGCGGCTGTCACAAGCAATGGTACTTGGGCATTTAGCGCAGGTACTTATACTTTTACACCCAATGCATCAGTTGCCACAGCCAACATAATAAACACCGAGATTCAAAGTAGGTTGTTAACAGGCGATGGAACAAACCCCGCAGGAAATGTTACTATAGTAACAGCTTGTACAGGATGTACGGGTACTGGTGATGTAACGCAAAGCGTAGCCATTACAGCCGCAACAACAAGCAATACAGCATTGACATACAGCATTGTTGCTTCTGGCAATGTTACAGTTAATGCTACTAGCTCATTAAATCTAACAACAGCTGCTGGCGGCAAACCGGGCACAAATGTGTCGTTTACTGCTGGAGGGAATATAGCTATATCATCTGCTGTTACTACATCAAGCCTTGCAGCTGGGGCAGTAAACGCTGCTGGTGGTAAGGCAGGTAATATTACGCTAAATGCTACAGGTTCGGTTTCTTTTCCAGTTGCAGCAGGCACTTTAAACGCAAATGGCGGAACCGGTGGTACCACAGCCCCAGCAGGCGCAGGCGGTGCCGGAGGAAATATTTCCATTACCGCAGGTACTACGATAACTGCTACCGTTGGTGGTGCTATTTCGGCTACAGGTGGTAATGCTGGCGTAGCCAGTAACAACGGTGGTAATGGTGGCTCAGTTACTATTTCGGCGGGCGGAAACATAACCAATTTTGGTATAAATACAACAGGTGGCACTCCAATCGGAACTATCGCAGGCTTATCTTCAGGCTCTGGTGGTGCTGTCTCCATAACAAGTACAACTGGATCAATCACTACTGGCGCAGCAATTACAACCATACCAGGTGCGGCGGGTACAACCTTAGCAGCAAGCGGTACGCCCGGAAATGTCACTTTTAATGCAGCGACTAGTATATCTGTTGGCACAGGCGGCATAACGGCAAACGGTGGAGCTGGCGGGTCTAATACAACAGGTCAGGCTGGTACCAATGGTGCTACTATCAATTTAACAGCAGGTACTACATTTACCGCTACAACTGCTATCACTGCAACAGGTGGAAATGCTGCCGGTACAGGGAATAATAATGGTGGTAATGGCGGTGCTATTACCATTGCTGCTGGCGGCAATATATCTGTCAATGCCGTAACTACCACCGGAGGCAATAATGGCTCAACAGGAACCAGCGGCGGTAATACATCAGGTTCGGGTGGGGCTGTGTCTATCACCACAACAAGTGGTACAGTAACTACTGGCGCCGCCATAACAACATCGGCAGGAACAGCAGGTACCACTAGAGCAACAGGGGGCAATGCAGGCAATGTAACCATTAGCGGTACAGGCACATTAACCATCGGAACAGGGGGAATTGTCGCCAATGGTGCGGTTGGAGGTAGTAACACAACAGGTGCAGCAGGGGGTAATGGTGGGGTAATCTCCTTAACCACAGCAGCTAACTTTATCTCAACAACAGCCGCTATAACCTCAACTGGTGGAACTGCTGCCGGTACCGGAAATAATAATGGTGGCAATGGTGGCAATATTTCTATCACAGCTCCAACAGGTGTTAATATTTCTCAAAACCTTACTGCAACAGCAGGTACTGCAACAGGCACAGGTACAGCAGGTACAGCAGGCAATTTTACTTTTGACATAACGGCTGCAACAACTACTGCTCCAAATGCAGGACAAACAGCAGGAGCTATTAGTGGGGGCAATTTAATTAAAAATGGAGTCGGAATTTTAAATCTTGGAGTTGCAAATGCATCATTAAACGGAGTAACTAACATTAATGCAGGTACAATATTATTAGGAAATGCTAGTAGTTTAGGAGCTACCGGTGCAGCCCAAAATACAATTGTTGCATCAGGTGCAACTTTAGATTTAGGAGGAGTAACCACTAGCGAGCCTATAACCTTAAACGGTGGCACTTTAACCAATAGCAATGCCACAACAGCAGTTGTGAATGGTATCGTTACACTTACAACTGGAACTACAAGTACAATTAATGCCGCTAATGGAATTACTTTTACAACTGGAACATTATCTGGCGACGGCGATATTACTAAAACAGGCAATGGTACTTTGACACTAACTCCTGCAAGCACATTGTTTACAGGAGACTTAGCTATTAATGCTGGTACAGTTGCCATAGCTAATGCGTCTTCGCTTGGTACTGTAGCAGGGAATACAACGGTTAATTCGGGAGGCACGCTCCAAATAACTAGTGCCATTACATTAGCCGAACCATTAGTTTTAAATGGCGGTACATTAAATGCAAACGGTGTTAATGTAACCCAAAGTGGAGCAATATCCATAACTGCTCCAAGCACCATATCAACTACTGGAGCATTTACACTTACTGTTTCAGGCTTAGTGTCAGGTGCAGGTAATTTGACTACAACAGGAACAGTGGCAGGTGGAACAGTTTTATTACAAGGAGCAAATACATCACATACAGGAGCCATAACTGTTAGCTCTGGTACTTTAAAAGTAGGAAATGACGACGCATTAGGTGCAACATCTGCTGGTACTACAGTTAACTCTGGTGCAACTTTAGATTTAGCAGGCTTCAATGTTTGCCCCGAGCCATTAACAATTAATGGAACATTATCAAATACAGGCGTAAATACTAGCATTTGTGCTGCTTCTTTATCAGCAGGTTGTTCAGCATTAAATCTTCCTGCAAATATTACATTGGATTTAGCTGGTGCTGATTTAACCATTGGTTCTTTAACGGGTTCGGGTAATGTAACGCTTGGTGCAAATACATTGACTATAGGTTGTGATAATACTAGCCCCGCTGCTTATAGTGGTATAATAAGCGGAACTGGTGGAATTACAAAAATTGGTACAGGTACATTGACACTTTCAGGCGCAAATACCTATACAGGGGCTTCTACTGTCAATGCAGGCACATTAAGATTAGCCACTGCTGCTGAAAGAATTTCTAATTCAAGTGCTTTGATAGTCAATTCACCTGGCACTTTTGATTTAGGTGGCTTTGCAGAAACCGTAGCATCAATATCAGGTAATGGTACAATAACCAATACAGGAGCAGCAACATCTTTGACATTTGGCGATGCTAATAATACAACTTTCTCAGGATTGATAACAAATGCAGCTAGTGCACTTAGTTTAATAAAACAAGGTACTGGAACAACAACCCTTTCAGGTGCAAATTCCTATACAGGTACCACAACAATTAATGCAGGGGCATTGTCTATATCTGCGGATAATAATTTAGGTACAGCACCAGGAGCAGCAACTCCGGGAAAATTGACGCTTAATGGTGGTACTTTAATTACAACATCAACATTTACATTAAGTACCAACAGAGGTATTACCTTAGGTGCATCTGGTGGTACAATTCAAGTAGAACCCTCAACTACATTAACTTATGGGGGAATTGCAGCTGGAACAGGTAGTTTAACCAAAACAGGTACGGGAACATTGGTGCTTTCAGGCACTAACACCTATACCGGCGCGACTAATATTGATGCAGGTACGCTAAAACTTGGTTCTGCCACTGCCTTAGCCGATGGAGCAACGGGCACAGATGTAACCATTGCAAGCGGTGCAACACTGGATTTGGCAGGTTTTAGTGAAACTATCAGTTCGCTTGCAGGGGCTGGAACGGTAACAAATACCGGAGCTAATGCAACCTTGTCGGTTGGTAATGATAATTCAAGCACCACTTTTTCGGGTGTCATCCAAAACGGAACAGGAACAATTGCCCTGACCAAACAAGGCACAGGAACGCTGACCTTAACAGGTACAAATACCTACACAGGTACAACCATCATCAATGCAGGTACATTGGCTTTAGGTGCAAGCAATATTATTACCAATAGCTCAAATGTATCATTTACAGGCACAGCTACTTTAAATGCCCCTTATAATGAAACTTTTGGTACGCTATCAGTTACCACTGGTTTAGCTACCATCGTTTTGAGTGGTTCAAATAGCTTAATTTTTAGTTCAGGCGGAACCCTAACGCCTTCGCCAGCACTAAATATTGTTGGATATATTCCAGGTTCAACATCAGGGGTATATATTGGCTCATCGGCAATTTTATCGGCAGCCGACTTGGCTAAAATTCAGTTTAATGGCGTAACAGGCGCTTGCCAACTAGCAACAGGCGAAGTTATTCCTAGAACAACTGTTACTAATGTATATGGCTTAACTACTATACAATCGGGGCAAGGAGCTGCTTTTCAACAAACAGGCGCACCAACCGGAGGAATATGGTCAGTTACAGGTACAGCAGGTGGAACAATTACATCAACTGGGGTTTATACACCTGCTACTACAGGTACGGCAACCATCACATATACTCCCCCAGCAGGTAGCATTAATTGTGGGGCAGGTACTGCCACTGTTACTGTATCGGGAACTACTGGCACAACAGGCTATCCTGGGTTAGCTGGTGAGATTGATTGTACTACAGGTCAAAAAATATTATACTTTGCAGCAACAGCACCTGGTAGTCCTACAGGTGGTTTTGGTTCCTCAACCAATCCCATTACTAGTTGGTCTACTAGTAGCAATAGCGTTTTAGATGCTGTACGCGATTACGGTGGAAATGTAATGATTAAGTTTTCGGGTTGTACTTACACCGACAATTGTGATGATGTTTTAGCCGCAAGTATGTCGGGTACTTTACCCAATGTAACTTTCGATGGACAAGGAGCAGTTGTTACCTACTCTGGTACTGCTGTATCTTTCTTACAGCCTCTTGGCAGGAATTATTGGACTGTTAAAAACTTTACCTTTAAAGGATACAATGACAATGTTATGTTATGGACAGATAACGTAGGTGGTCTTATCGAAAATTGTGTTTTTGCTGCCAACCCTACTAAGCGTGCTGTTAGAATAGACAACGCAAATGCAGGTAATGATGATGTAACTATCCGAAACTGTCAATTTATTGGCAATCCGCCTGTTTCTGAAACAATCAGCACTGGTGCTTTGGAGATTAGAAGGGCAGAATTTGGCGGTTATTTGACCATTAATATCGAAAACACCGATTTTAGCTGTAATGCTCGACAAGGCATTGCGGGTGGTGCTATTTGGATAAGTCCCGCTGCAACACCAACTAGCGATAATGGCGTTACTGTTAACATTAAAGGCGGCTCGTTTCTTAATAACTGATGTTACGCAGAGGGATTCTGGGCATGGATATTAGCTAATTCTGCATAAGCGGCTTTAAGTGCTTGTGCATAGATTTTAGCTTTAAGCTGAAAGTGATTAAGTTTGGTTTGGAGTTTGAGTTTTTCTAACTTTATGTATGCCCAAATAGCACAATACAAATGGTTACTTTGAGTAGTAACAGTGCGAGTTGGAGATTTTGCGATACCTACATTTTGCTTTAAACTTTTATGATATTCCTCTACTCCCCACCGTTTTTTGTAGATTGTAGTGAATTGTTCATCGGTCAAGCTAAAATCATTGCTGACCAAATATCTAACACCTGTTGTATGATTTTCTTCGTCTTTGAAGATTTGTTTGGTTAAAAAAACTGAAAAATTCATGTCTTTAAGCCAAACTTTAACGGGTGTATTATTAGGTAAATCCATTGATTTAATACTTGTCCATTGACTTTTTTTATCGGGTTTATCGGCAATACTATCTGCTAGTATAGCTAAACGATTATCTTTTAAATCAAAGATAAATAGCTTTTTCTGTTCTTGGATAAAATGCATATTGTCTGTTGATGCAAACCAACTATCTGCAAGTACATACTTGAATAACAGTTGATTATGTATGCATTGCTTTATCATAGACCGCATCATCTCGTTCTTAGTTATTGGGCTTTTACGATACAATTTCTTATCTTTAATCGCACAAAATGCTAAGGTCTTTAATATCAATTCAAAACCAACAGGAATACGAACCACCGTACTTGTACTGTCTTTTTGAGTAACATAAAAAGCACTTAACAAATTAATGCCTTTGATACTCCGTTGTTTGCTATGATCCCAATGCCAACAAATTAAATCGTTTTCATCAGTGTAGTGTTTTTCAATGATACAATCATCAAAAATTAAACAGCCGTCTTCATTTTCTTGCTCACGAACCAACGGCTTAACTGATTTCCATAACGATTTACTGTTGTAGTCCGATATAGTCAAAAAACGGGTAATACTATCATGACTAATCTGTCCATCAAGTAATCTTGACAAGCCAGTAGCACTGGTCTGTCCTGTGCTACTGATTAAATAATCGCTGTAAAGGTCTAGCTGCTTTTCCATACCGCAAAGGTAGCCTTTTTATACCTTATTCCAATCCCCTGCGTAACATCAGTAACTATTTTAAATCATTAACCGATAATACCATTCATTTTCGGTACGATGATGCCAATATTACCGAATCGGACCTTCGCCCGTTTGCCGAAAAAAAAATACCTGTCCTTAATTGTACAACAGGTATTCACAGCGACTACCATAAAATGAGCGACACCGAAAACAAAATCAACTACCAAGGCATGGAAATGATTTTTGAACTTACCCAATCAATGCTTAACATCTTCCAATCAAATAACCGGTAAAACTACCGGGCAGGCAAAGATTAATTCATCAACTAACGTTTCTTACAAAAAAATAACATCATGATAAAAAGATTAATCATCATAAGTGTTGCTCTTCTTGGTTGCCATTTGGCAACTGTACAAGGGCAAACTATAAGCCGCAAGGTGGTTTCCAATGCTGGGGGCACCCTTACAGGCGGCAACAACCAAATTACTTTTAACATAGGCGAAACGGTCATACCAACGTTTAGTGCTGGCAGCAGCGTGCTTACACAAGGCTTTGAGCAACCCGGCGAAGCATTGCGCACAGGTACCGTGGCAACAACCGTATGCGCCGGCAGTAGCATAAGTGTACCATATATTGCCATAGACATTGGCGGTGGCAACACCTTTACGGCACAGCTAAGCGATGCCTCGGGCAGTTTTGCAGCACCCGTTAGCATTGGCACATTAGCAGGTAATGCGTCGGGTACCATCAACGCGATTATTCCGCCTAATACCCCTCAAGGCACAGGTTACCGCATACGGGTAGTGAGCAGCTCGCCTCCACTTAACGGAAGTGACAATGGAGCAAATATTACAATTAATGCACTGCCTACTGCAAGTATTGCAGCCAATGGTCCATTAACTTTTTGCTCGGGTAGTTCGGTAACATTAACGGCAAGTGGTGGCACTACTTATGCCTGGAGCAACGGAGCAACAACAGCAGCTACCAACATAACTACCCAAGGTACCTACATTGTAACCGTAACCAATGCAGCAGGATGTACCCAAACAACCGCTACATCCATAATTGTACAAAATTGTTGTAATGCCGTTGGTGGCAATGTAGTGATACAATCTACTTGCCCAGGTGCCCCATTAGTAGCGCAAGCGTCGGGTTACAACACACAGCCCGATTATGCTTTTTATTACTTACTGACAGAGTCAAGTGGCAATATTGTAGCCGTTAATAGCACCGGAACATTTGCTACTAATTCGCTCACGGTAGGTGCAAGTTATGTAGTTTATGGCTACAACGTAAAAGCAACTATTCCGGTAGGTGGTCCTAATCCACCAGCAGTTGGTACAAATGTAAACAGCATTACAGGCACTTGTTTCTCCTTGTCGCCAAGCAGTGCGGTGGTGATAGGTACTACTGTAACTATCCCATTAGCAGGCAATAGCTCCGAAGGCGCCAGTAATGGTACTTCTCCGTTTACCTACAACACCACCACCATTAAATTGGAGGGCGGCGTAGCTCCGTATAACTTCGACTGGACAACAAACGGTTATGTACGCTATTACATTGTATACACCGCAACAGGTGTTACCATAACCGTTTATTACACCGACAACGCAGATTGGTCTGTAACCGTATCCGATAGCAACGAATGTACTACCGGTTTGGCAGTGTTTGACAACTTAGCCGATGACGATAATACCTTGCTTGATATTGACAGCTATGCGGTAACACCCCCAAATTTGGGTGACGATGGTTCGATAATCCTAAATGCAAGCGGTGGCGATTTCTCGTGTGGTACTTATCAATACGAATGGAGCGGACCCGACACTTGGGCAAGCTCTTATGCTACAACTGGCACAGGCAGCTATACCATAAACAACTTATCTTCGGGTTGGTACTCGGTAACCATTACCGATTGTGGCGGCAACACCACCGAAGGCTGGTACTGGGTGCCAGAAGGTAGTCGCGGACGCACAAAAACCATAGAAACATTGAGCGTAATGCCTAATCCGTTTGCAGGTAAAGCTATTGTCGAGTTTACGGTTAATGCCACTGGCAACACCACCGTAAATGTATTTAGCATGGATGGTAAGCAAGTAGCCACCCTCTACAACGCAAACGCCAAAGCAGGCGAAACCTACCAAGTAAACTTGGACGGAACTATACTGCCAAGCGGTATGTATTTTGTAGAAATGACTAATGCCAATGGCAAAAAAATGCTAACAAAAGCAATGGTTAGCCGTTAATGTATTAGTTTGTTAGGTTACGCAGGGGTGTTACCTAATTAAGTGGCAAGGGGGGGTAGAAGTAATTTGTTATTAATTTACTACTATTTACCACCCTTTAAAAGTTTGTTACTTTTTTTCTTGACAAAAAAAGTAACCAAAAAAGTCAAGGCTGTATAGTAATTGGCTAAAATGGCAACATTCCGCTAAAAGATATAAACTTGCACGCCAAACGCTTTGTTGGTCGTCTTTTTTCGGGGTTCGGTGTGGCGTGCTTCAAACAGTATATCTTTCTTAACGCTACATTTATGCCCATTTCTTAACGCCAATTCCTATAATGCCGGTCCGGAAGAAACTACATACGAAACCGTGCATAAAAATGCAAAATACCTTGTTATTGGAATAGGTTGTGTAAGATGTATTAGTTTGTTAGGTTATGTAAAATGCGGCAGTACCCTTTGGGGGTACTGCCGCATTTTTTTGCATTTATCTTATTAAATTAAATGTTTTAAATATGGGGCTAATTGGCGGTAAAATAGCTTGTTCGTGGGTACACGGACAGGGGCGTTTGGCAAATTTGGGTACTACATAACGAACTTGGGTTAATACTACAAAAGATTTATTAGAGCATCATCAAAACATAACAAATAGGTAAGCCCTAAAAAATGGCACAATTTTAGCAGTTAGAGCTAAATATTAGTCAACTAATTTAAAATTCTTCTGCTTATGTTTCGCCTGCCTAAACACATGTTGTTTGCTTTTCTTTTAATTGCCAATTGTTTTGCTCAGGCACAAAATGCTTCGCAATACTCGTCAGATGTGGCAGCAAAATACTACAATTTAAGCTTAACCCTCATAAAAACTACACCCGGTTTTTCGCCGCCCGTAGCCTCGCGTGCTTTGGGTTATACGGGTTTAGCCCTCTACGAAGCCGTAGTGCCGGGCATACCCACCTACCAATCTGCCGATGGCATTTTAAATGGCTTGGGTCCAGGTGCTGTCACCGACCCCTCGGGCAGTTACCACTATCCAACAGTAGCCAACAATGCCTTGGCACTAATTATTGACAGTTTGTATGCCAACACCGGAGCTACCAACAAAACCACCCTGCACAACCTGCGCGATAGCCTAAACGCCGTTTATCAGGCACAAACAAGCCCTGCCATTTATGCCAATTCGGTGACATTTGGGCAAGCCGTAGCCAACGATATTTTTAACTTTTCGCGCACCGACGGCGGACACAAGGGCTACACTACCAATTTTCCGGCAAGCTATGTGCCACCCGTTGGGGCAGGCTTATGGCAGCCAACGCCACCCTTGTTTGCACCCATTCCGTTGCAACCTTATTGGGGCAACAACCGACCCATTATACCCGCAACCAACACTACCTTAGTGCCATCTGCTCCGCCGGCTTACTCAACCACCGTAGGCTCTACTTTTTACAACTATGCCAACGAGGTACATACAGTAACTAGCAACTTAACCACCGACCAACAAAACATAGCCTTATATTGGGCAGATGGCGGCGGAACCGTAACCCCACCCGGACACAGCATATCGATGCTTACCCAACAAATAGTGGCTAACAACGAAAACCTCGAATTTGCCACCTTAGCCTACAGCAAACTAAGTATGGCAATGATGGACGCTTTTATTAATTGCTGGAACACCAAATATACCTACAACCTATTGCGCCCCGTTACCTATATCCAACAAAATATAGATAATGCTTGGCTGCCACTTATTGCAACCCCTTCGTTTCCCGAATATACATCGGGACACTCAACGCAAGCAGGTGCATTTGCATCGGTCATGAACAGTATTTATGGACCCACTTATGGCTTTACCGACCAAACACACAGCGGCAACTTTGGCGGTAATCGTACATTTTCGTCGTTTAACGCCGCCGCCGACGAAGCTGCCGTTTCGCGCCTATATGGAGGTATACATTATACTTTTAGCAACGAGTTAGGTAAAACTATCGGAGCACAAATAGGCAACAATATTAACAGCCTATTTGCCAACCAACTTAAACTACAACCTACCGCCGATGCTGCTATCGAAACACAATTTGATGTGTCGCAAGCCCAAATAAACGACACCGTTACCATAACCGTATATTTGCTAAACCAAGGTTTGACAGAGCTAAACAACCTACAAATTTTAGACGCATTGCCCGCAGGCTTACAATTTATTAGCGCCACAGCCGATTTAGGAACCTACAACTCAGCAACCGGTTTATGGACAATTACCCAAGTGCCAGCCGGTACGCCTGTAGTAGCCCTTACCATAAGCGCAAAAGTAACAGCCGGCGGCGTGCCATTTAACCAAGCCCAAATTATGAGCATGACTGAAACCGATGCCGACTCGACACCCGGCAACAACCTTTATACCGAAGACGACACAAATGGCTCGTGTATAACCGTACCCATTCGTATCTGCGACATAAACTACACCCTATCGGCACCCGCAGGCTACAGCAACTACCAATGGTATCAAAGCACCGACAACGGAGCTAACTTTGTGCCTTATGCCACCACCCAATCTATCACCATTACCCAAGAAGGACAATACACCTTTACCGTAGATAACGCAGTATTAGGTAGTTGCGGCAATCAATTGTGCTGCCCATTTGTAGTAATAAAAGATTGTTGCACCCCCACCAAATGTATAAATATTGGTATCACCAAATACTAAAAAAACTTTTTGGCAAGATGATTGAGCAAAAGATAAAAATATGCCGATAATAAACTAAATTGCGCCGTCTAAGCCTTAGTTGAAAGACTAAACCTTAGACGGCGCAATTTTAATTGTTAAACCACAAAAACGTACTATCACAATGGCATTATTTCAAAAAAAAAACTTTTTTCTTTTAGCGCTGTTTTTATATCTGATGATAAGCTGCAGCCCACAAACAAACCCTAACAACACCAACACCCAAACAAATACCGACACACTTAGCCAAACAACCGAACCTCTAATCAAAGATACCGAAATAGATACCACAAAAAATATAAAAGAAGATACAAAAAAACAGGTAGCAGAAGAAAGCATAAACAAAGATACCAATACCTGCGACGGACTAAGTTGGCAAGAGGTATTAGATGCCAAAAATTGGAAACAAAAATTAGAAAGTGAATTTTTTAAAGTAAATGTAAAGAAAATTTACAATTTGTTTAAACAAAAAAACAAAACCATTGAAGCAAACAAATACCTCAAAAAACGACTGCATCTGCCCCCAACAACTATTTTGTACGAATACGCGCCACTTACAAAAGCAGGTTTTGCCAACCGCGCCATAGCTATTTTGTTGCCTAAACCTTGTGTTAATTTAGATGTAGGCTGGTGTATTACGCAGATAGGTTATGTAAGGGTATCACAAGATGTGAAGTTTGTACTAATTGATACCGAAAAAAACAAAATTATTAACCAACTTGATTTAGAAGAAAATTTTGAAATGCCTATTATAACCGAAAAAGAGCAACTAATTAATATGCTTGATTTTAAAGATTATACACACGATGGCAAAGCCTGCGAATTTTATGTATTATCGTATATGGGCTGCGGAAATACCGACTACCAATTTATAGGCTATAACCCCCATACCGATAAGCTGCAAGTTATTACGTATAAAATAAAAATAACCGAACAGGAATACGATGCAAAAACCGAAACTTATTTACCAACAGATACCAGCTATATTGTAGAAGTTAATGCATTACCAAATGTACCATTAGATAAAATGGTGAAAAAGAAAATATTAAAGTATTCTTATTATTATGGGCATGGCGATGATTTAACTAATTTTATGGATATTAAATTTGATGCCCAAAAGTTTTGCTTTACAGGCACACTGCTCAGAAAATTAGACAACACACAAATGAGAGGTTGGGCAGGATATTGATTTTTTGGGGATTTTTAACCAAACAGTTTGATGCCAACCTTAACAAAACGCGTTTGAGGCTGCGCAAACAGTGCTTTGGGGGTGCCACTCACTTATCAAATTAGGGAGTGCCAAGCATCACCCCCAAAAAAGACATATTCCGCGTCAAGCGGGGCAAGCGCAAGCCTTTGCAATATTTTATTGAACTATAAATATTGTATATTAAAATATGATTTACAATTTATCACTTACAATTTAAAGGCTTATGTTTTTGCGCAGAGCTACACTTGCCGACATGCCACAACTAAAAGAGTTGTATAGACAAACTATTTTGCAGGTTAATGCACAACACTATAGCCCCGAGCAAGTAACAGTGTGGGCATCGACCGCCGACCGCACCGAAGGTTTAGCCCGCCGTATCAACGAACAACATTTTTATGTAACCGAAACCAACGAGGGTATTATTACGGGCTTTGGCTCGATAGACGATAGTGGTTATTTAGATATGTTATATGTACACAAAGATTATCAACGACAAGGTATTGGCTCGCAACTTATTAAACAATTGTTAGCCAAAGCCGTCGAGTTAGGCATAAGCATCGTCGAGTCGGAGGTAAGCATTACTGCCCGCCCTTTGTTCGAACACTTTGGGTTTGTGGTTGTTGAGCAACAAGAAATAGACATAAATGGCGTATTATTAATCAACTACAAGATGCAAAAAAACACAAACTTATTTGTTTAGTGATTTTTGTTGCTCAAAAAGTACTTCTTTTAACAACATTGCCTAACTTTGTGGCGATAATTAAAAAAGTTTTACTACTTTTGCGGCAATTATGTTTTGTTAAACCCCAAAGCAATGTTTTTTACAATGTTATAAAAAAATAAGTTCGAGACGATTAACTTATTGGGCATAAACAAATCAAATAAAAAAAACATCTAAAATTCAATCAAAATAATATTACCTTGAAAATATCTAACGAAGTAAAAGTAGGTATCCTTACTTTATCGGCACTTATTGTTCTTATTGTAGGATACAATTTTTTGCGCGGTAAAAAAATATTTAGCCGCCAGCAAGAGTTTTATTCAGTATATATCGATGCAAAAGGAATTTTGCCTGCCAATCCGGTGCGTATGAGAGGGGTTCAGGTAGGTATTATCGAGAGCATAACACCGCAACCCGATTATAGCGTTTTGGTTACTATGTCGGTTAACAAAGGTGTAAATATACCACGCAACACGGTTGCAACCATTGTATCCGATGGTTTATTGGGCGAGATGGCAATGAATCTTGCCCTGCCAACCGATACAACAGGCAAACTCATTTTGGGTCAGTACCACGTATCGGGCGACACCCTAAAAGCCGCCGCCGAAGGGGGCATGATGGATATAGCCATGCAGCAAATTGTGCCCATACGCGAAAAAGCCGAAAAAGTAATGACTACCCTCGACTCTACCTTGTCGGCTACCAATGCCATTGTGCGCTCGGCAGAGCTTAAACACACCCTTGCCAACGTAGAAACACTTACGCAAAAATTACAAATCACCGCCGACAACGCCAATGCCATTACCAAAGACGTAAAAACGTTTACCCAAAACGACATGAAACGCTTAACCGACATATTGGCAAATGCACAAACAATGGTGGCTCAACTAAAACAAAGCACCGCCAAACTCGACCCCGTATTGGATAACGCCAAAAAAGCCACCGACAACCTTGCCACCGTAGATTTTAAAAAAACAGTGCAAGGTTTAGATGCCACCGTTACCGAACTGCAAAAAACGCTTACAGGCATCAACACACTTACTACAAGTATCAACAAAGGCGAAGGCTCGATGGGTAAATTGATGACCGATGATAAATTGTATACCGACCTTAATGTTGCCGTACAAAAATTTAGCGCCTTATCAAGCGACCTGAAAGAACAACCTACACGCTATTTGGGCAATATATTGTATCCAAAACGCACCAAAAAAATGTACGACCGCGAAGCAGAACGCAAAAAGAAGGAAGAAGCAGGTAATAAATAAGGTTGATAATCACCTAATATACAATTTGTTAATACAAACATGGACAACTACTACAACCCCGCCGACCTGAAAAAGTTTGGCAAAATTGCCGATTTTCAGCCCGCCTTGGCAGCTAAATTTTTTGACTACTACAACGAGGTATTTAAAGAGGGCGCACTTACCGCCCGCGAAAAAGCCCTTATTGCCCTTGCCGTTGCTCATGCCGTTCAATGCCCCTATTGTATTGATGCCTACACCCAAAGTAGCCTCGAAAAAGGTGCCGACGAAGAGCAAATGATGGAAGCCGTGCATGTAGCTTGTGCCATACGTGGTGGTGCATCGTTGGTGCATGGGGTGCAGATGATGAACAAAACCAACGAACTAAGTATGTAGTTAAGTAAAGCTAAGTCAGTACATAAAAAAACACCGTTTTGCCCAAATATAGGGTAAAACGGTGTTCTTATTTAAACCTATGCCACTTTTGGGGGTCTGTTGAGCAGCAGCAACATCAAACCCAACAAAACAGTACCTAATACCAAAACCAAACTGCCCCATTTAAGCAAAGTAAATACGCTACCTACTTGTGCAACAGCATTGTAACGGTTTGGAAAAGTAAGTAACAGGGTTAAAATGCAGCTATTTTCTAAATAATCAAAGCCCATACTTAGCAAGGGCACTAAATTTATCAACCTAAGTTTTGTGCCAACCTGAGTGGTTTTTTGGTAAATAAAGCTAATCAACAAGCAAAAAAATAGGGTGTAGATAAGAGGGTAAAATGTGTCGGCAATAATCTCAACCATAGCATACAACTGCCTGCCTTGCTCGCCATAGGCTGCAACCATATCGTAAGCCTTGTCGGGGGTGTAGCCCAATTGTAGGTCAAGCACACCCACACCGCCCGAGTAGGCTTTTATGTGCTGCTCGGCAGTAGGTAAAATAAGGGCATTAAATACCAAAAATGCAGCCAAAGCCAACAATATAGTTTTGCCATTAGCTTTTGCATATAGTTTTTCGGATAAATTTTGCATAAGAAGTGGTGAAGAGAGTGAAGTGGTGAAGAGAGTGAAGTGGTGAAGAGAGTGAAGTGGTGAAGAGAGTGAAGTGGTGATGTAGTGAAGTGGTGATGTAGTGAAGTGGTGATGTAGTGAAGTGGTGATGTAGTGAAGTGGTGATAAAGCTGATAATCTGGCGTATATTTTGTAGCGTATAGATAGCTTGTAGCCGATAGCCAGTAGCTGCATTACCCTTTTACGGTCGGCAGATAATCTACATCAATGTCGGTGGGGTGGTGCATTAGGTTTTGCATTGATTGGTCGATGTCTGCCCCTTCGTATAAAATTTGATATAAGCCGCGCACAATAGGTATGTCTAAATGATAATAATTACCAATAGCCCGACCTAATTTTATGGTGTTTAGCCCTTCGGCAACTTCGGTCATGTCTGCCAAAACCTGCTCTAATGTTTTACCTTGTGCTACTTTATAGCCCACCATAAAGTTACGGCTAAGGTTGCTCGAGCAGGTAGCAATTAGGTCGCCGATACCAGCCAAGCCAAAAAAGGCGTTTGTTTCTGAGCCTAGTGCTTTGCCCAAACGCACCATTTCGCCCAAGCCACGCGTAATGAGCATAGCCTTAGCATTTTCGCCATAGCCTTTGCCATGTAACATACCTGCGGCAATAGCCATAATATTTTTTAGCACCCCCGACAGTTCAACACCCAACAAATCGTGGCTGCGATACACCCTAAAACGGTCGCTTTTTAGGGCTAGTTGTCCTTTTTTAATCACCTCGTCGAAATGGCTGGCAACTACCGTAGCGGCAGGTTGTTTGTCTTCTAACTCCATTGCTAAATTTGGACCCGACAAACAACCTACCCGCAAAACCACTGTTTCGTCGAGTATTACGCGCGTCATTGTTTGCACATATTCGCTGCGTATAGCCTGCTGTCCGTCCCATGGCTCGCCGTTAGGCAGGTGTACCTGCAAGCCCTTAATGCCATGTATAAGTATGTGATGAGGCTTTAAAAAATCGGAAGCTTGGCGCATAACATTGCGTAGGTCAGCCGATGGTACAAGCGGAAAAATAAGTTCGCACCGCTCGCAAACTTCTTGTAGGTCGGTGCTTGCCTGCACCCGTTGGTGTACCTTACGCCCTTTATTGGTGTGGTTTTTGTTTATGTTTTCGCATACCTCTGCTCGGCGAGTATACAGCAATACATTGGCATTTTCGGCAATTATATTTGCCATTGCCGTACCAAAACTGCCCGAGCCAATAATGCCGTAAGTAGTCATCTTAATTAAATATTATTGATTATAAATTATTTATTTTTAAAAATGGTTGGTTTATTGATGCGCTTGCTTTTTTTCTGGGGGTGCCACCAACTAGTCGAGTTAGGGAGTGCCAATCATCACCCCCCAAAAAGACATTTTCCGCGTCAAGCGGGGCGGCGCAAACTGTGCTTTTGCCGATAACATTGTTAAAATAGTAGTATTTTTTTGATGGCATTGAGTTTGCAATGGCTATTATTACGGTTGTTTAAGATTTAAAATTAATGGTGGTAAATCTCTTCAATCCGTGTTTAATTTATAAAATTTGTGCCCTTTTTTGTGTAAGGCGAGTTCATTGTCCAGAAAACTCGTTTTATTTGTGTAAAAATAGGTACTTTGCAAACTATAAACAAACTTTTTGCGTTATTTTTGCAAAAAAATAAAAATTTGTACATCGCATGAAAATATTTTGGTTTAGTTTTTTACTGTTTGGCTGCTCGATGGGTGTTTTTGCCCAATCTTATTTAATAAACGAAGGTTTTGAGAGCAATGGCGTGCCAGCAGGTTGGTTGTTTGCTAACTCGTTTATGCCCGATACCACTTATGCCCGCAACGGCAAACAAAGCCTAAAAATTCCCGAAACGGGCAACCTTATCTACCAAATGCCCCTAAGCAAGGTAGGTAAAATTGAGTTTAGCCTAAAAGCTCGCGGCGCTGGCGGCTGGAACATCACCGTATCAACTAGCACTATAGCCAATTTTGACGACGAATTGGCATGGAAAAAAATAGAAACATTTAAGGTAGATATTGCCCAAGATGATAAAATATTTGACACAAAAATATCAACCATAAATGCTTTCGACCGTACATTTATTCGGCTATCGTTCGAGAAGATAGGAGAGGGGAGTGTGCTTTATGTAGATGATATAAATGTAGTGCAAATAAGTGGTGATGTAGAAGCCAAAATAAAATCGGAAATTGCCGAAGAAAAAAATAGGGTAGATCGCGAGCGACATTTCAAAAACCTGCTCGAAAGTGCTAACTACGACGATGCACGTACCTTAGTGGATAGCTACGAACATACCTACGACAAACGCATAAAAACATTGTCTATGTTGTACGACAAAACCAATATTTTAAAAGTTGTGTCGGGTACAGCATCGGCATTGGGTAGCCTTAATCAGTTATCAAACCCCACACAATACGAAGAGTATCAACGCATGACCAAATCGCTATTGCCCAAATTGCAGCCCATTGATACGCTGTTTTTTGGCGACCAAGTGCGCAACAAAATAGACAATTTTTTCCGCAAAATCGAAAACCCACTAAATATTATCACCGGCATTGGCGATTTATTTACAGGCGGCGGTATTAGCCGTATTGTAGATAATTTTAAAGGATTAATAACAAAAGGTTATAGCGCCGAGCGCCTAGAGGCATTGGGTTTTAAAAAAGATAAATTGATAGAAGAACAAAACAATGGTATGAAATTGTATAACCGAGCACGCCAGTTTTTTGATGTTATACAAGAACAAAACGACAAAAATATGGTATTGAACAAACGCATCTACGAAATCTACCAAAACTCAAAACAACTAAACACCGAAATATTAGAGTTATACGTTGAGTATTTGCGATATGCCAAAGTAGTTGCCAACAAAAATACCATCGACGATTTGACCAAAAACCAAAACTACTCGCAGTTTGATACCGAGATACATACCCATTTTAGTAACCTATTGGGCAAAAAAGAACAGTTTGATAAATACCAAATTACAGGACAGGTAAAAGAACTAGACGTATTGTTTCAACGAATAGAAATGTTTGTTGTGGACTATGATAAACTATCTAACCAAATGAGCAGTTTTTACTCGGACTTTAAAAATAATGTTGATAAAGACTGCCCGTTTCGCAATGTAAGTGCCAACGACCAAGCACGTTGGGAAACCGAAGCCCAAAAAATACTAGGCACCCTAACCGAAGTAGAACAAACATTTAACACCTCATATACAAAAGTTGACTTTAATAAAGAGTAAACCCAAGAAAAAAAATATTCGGGCAGAGGCTATCTAAACAATATAGGGCAATTATTTGTCAAATAAACACTACCAAATGTTTGTTAATTGTCAAATTACCAAAAAATGTGGCAAAAATAACAACAAAAGCCAAATAATTGCCCAAAAAATAGTATCTTTGCCTTCAAAACAACATACAACCGCTAATCTATACCAGCAAACTATGCACGTTGAACAGCTAACCGAAAAACTAATTGCCTTTGAGCGCCTATTAGTGATGATGAACACCCTTAGAGAGCAATGCCCTTGGGACAAAAAACAAACCCTCGAAAGCCTACGACCGCTAACCATCGAAGAAACCTACGAACTTGCTGATGCCATTACCCAACAAGATATGAAAGGCATTAAAGAAGAATTAGGCGATGTGTTATTGCACTTGGTGTTTTATGCACGCATTGGCGAAGAACAACAACAGTTTGATATAGGCAGCGTTATTAACGACCTATGCAACAAAATGGAACACCGACACCCCCACATTTATGGCGATGTAGTTGTTGCCGACGAAGAAGAAGTAAAGCGAAACTGGGAACAACTGAAACTAAAAGAAGGCAAAAAATCTGCCCTCGAAGGTGTACCTAAAGCCCTTCCTGCCGTTATAAAGGCAATACGAATACAAGAAAAATCGAAAAAAGTAGGCTTTGAATGGGACACCACCGAGCAAGTGTGGGCAAAGGTAGAAGAAGAAATGAAAGAACTACACGAAGCAATAGACATAGGCGAACAAGAACATATAGAAAAAGAATTTGGCGATGTACTGTTTTCACTTATCAATTACGCCCGCTTTATTAACGTAGACCCCGAAGGAGCCCTCGAAAAAACAAACACTAAATTTATCAATCGGTTTATGGCAATGGAAGTAATTGCTAACCAAAAAGGTAAAGCCCTTAAAGACATGAACCTCGAAGAAATGGACGCTATTTGGAACGAAGTAAAAAAAGATATTCGATAAAGCCTTTTTTGCAACCCCAAACAAATAATGCTACCCAAATTGGCTACTAAAACATCAAGTTTTCCCGCTTTTTTAGCCCCCCCAAAACCATTTTTAAGCCTACTTAATCGGCTAAAAAAGCAACTTTACAATAAGTTACTAACTTGATTAGTGCAAGTTGGCACAAGCTTTGATAATGTACTAATAGTCAGGTAGTTACGTACTCGGTTTTAATTAAAAAGTAATGTATTATCGCCTAATAATCAGCACTAAAATGTTGATCAATTATCAATAATATAATGCTATTTTGTTGCTTTTAGTGTTTTTTGACCTATCTTTGAGTCTAATTAATACTCAAACTTGATTAATTTTCTGTTTCAATTTGGTACAATATTTGAGCATTAATAATTACCCAACCCTTTATATGCTATTTCATGAAAACAAATACTTTATTTAACTTGCTGTTTCGTTTTAACCTATACATTGTTATCGCTTTACTATGGGCAAACAACAGTTTTGCCCAAACTTCCAGCATTTTAATAGCCCCCGCCAAAGACGCAAACAAATGGGGATACATTGACCAAGCAGGTAAATGGCTAGTAAAACCTACTTATCAATTTGCCAACGAATTTTCGGAAAACTTGGCAGCCGTACAACTAAATAATAAATGGGGATACATTGACGCAACAGGCCAAATGACCATAGATGCACAATACGAAGATGCCTACAATTTTGTTAATGGCTTTGCCCGTGCGCGCAAAAATAACTTGTGGGGATACATTAACTCGGGCGGACAATGGATAATAGAACCACAATTTGATAGCGCCAACGACTTTTCGGAAGGCATGGCATTGGTGTTAAAAAATGGACATTATGGCTTTATCAACGAACAAGGCAATGTTGCCGTTCCGTTGCATTTCGACGAAGCATTTGACTTTGCAGAAGGGCTTGCTTTAGTGTCCGAAAACAAAGAGTGGCAATATATAGACCGTAATAGCAACATAGTACCACTACCCGAGTGCGATCATGCTTCTTCCTACTTTTCGGAAGGCTTGGCAGTAGTGTCTAAAAACAATACCTACGGATACGTAAACAATAAAGGCAAATGGGTTATTAACCCACAATACAAAGCCGTTGGTCCGTTTTCGCAGTATTTGGCTAGTGTATTAAGCCCCGATAAAAAACGCTATGGATTTATTAACACAAAAGGAGATTTTATAATACCACCCATTTACGAGGCAGCTAACCACTTCTCCGAAAACTTGGCAGCCGTAAGCGAAAACGGGCAATTTGGTTACATAAACACCAAAGGCGAATGGGTAATACCACCACAATTCGAAAACGCCGAACCTTTCAAAAACAACTTAGCAAAAGTACAAATAGACGGAAAATATAATTTTGTAGATGCCAACGGAAAAATAATTAGCCCGCAAAACTTTAATTGGGTATTCGAATTCTCCGAAGGACTGGCAGCCGTGCAAGTTAATAGCAAATATGGCTATATAAACCCCAACGGAACCTACACCATACAGCCAACTTATGCCGCTTGTGGCTCGTTCCAAAAGGCAAAACCTTATATATACGCCGAAACCCCAATCATCGAAACACTACAACCTACCTCAAAAAATATTGAAGCTAAAACCGCTGATTTTATATATAGCTATAACGTTATATCTGTATCGGATATAATAGACTATACCATTGTTGTGAATAATAATATATACGAAGAGTTAAACAAAAAAGGCACTACTACCACCATCAAAAAAAATGGGAAAACAACCAACATATCGGGCAGCGTTAAACTAAAAGAAGGCAATAATGTAGTATACATAAAAGTAAGCAACCAAAATGCTACTAATCAATCTCAACCAATAATAATTAACTATAAACCAACCTTTGCAAATAATAAAAAACCTAATTTATATATATTAACCGTAGGTATAGCCGAGTTTTTAGACACCAACTACAACATTAACTATGCCGACAACGACGCTATAGATATTAGCAAAATGTTTTTGGAACAACGTAATATGCCCGAAGACCAACGCATATTTGGCGACATAACCGTAGAAACGCTAACCAACGAAGAAGCTACCCGCGAAAATATCCAAAAAACAATACTAAACATGAAAAAAATCGTCTCTAAAAACGATATTTTCTTGTTCTTTATATCCACACACGGCGAAATAGGCTCTGACAACCAATTTTATCTGCGCGTATACAATACCGACCCCGGCTTAGAATTGCTATCCGTAAACGGATTATCTAACCAATGGCTAGTAGAACGCATCAACGAATTTGACGGAACCGTTATTCAATTAATGGATGCTTGCCACAGCGCAAAAGCAGGCATGGAAAAAGACTTGACAGCCATGAAAGCAGGTATGTCAGAAACAGATATGGTAGTCCGAGACCTTCAAGCTACTTTAAGCGGAGGCAAAGGGGTGTATTTCTATGCATCTAGCAACTCAAAGCAATTGTCGCAAGAACGCCACGAATGGCAAAACGGAGCCTTTACCGAAGCTATAATTGGCTGTTTTAACCAAAAAGAATACACCGATTTTAAAAACAAACCAGTTATTGCCGACCCAAACCACGATGGCTTTATTTATACCGACGAGCTAGAAAGCTACATAAGCAGCGTAGTGAAAAAAATAACCAATGGCGAACAAAACCCAAGGTCGCACCTTAAAAATGCCGAGCCAATACCTATTTTTGTATTACCCAAAAAATAACTAACACCACAAAAAAAAAGCCCAAACCTTTAAAGGTTTGGGCTTTTTTTATGGTAAAAAATTAATACTCATTTAAACTAAGCAACACCAAGGTACAAGCCTCTTCGGTGGCTATGCCATTTTGTTGTGCCAAGGCAGTCAATTCGTCGTTTTCGGTTCCTGGATTAAAAATAATGCGTTTAGGATGCAACGATAACAAATAATCGTAATACGCCTTTTGTCGCTCGGGGTTTAAGTAAAGCGTTACCGTATCAATATCGGTGGGCGTTGGTAAATCGATATGAATGGTTGCACCTGCTACTACGCCCGGTTTTATCCCCACCAAAACAATTTCGTGATGATGAGCAACCAATTTATTAGCAGCCAAATATGCATAACGGCTGGGGTTGGTAGTAGCACCCAATATCAATGTTTTTTTTGACATAAAATATAGTTTGATGGTTTTTGAGCAACTGCTGAAAGAATTTTTTTTTGGTGAAAAATAGGTTTTGCCTCAAAACCTACTTACAACCCATGTAGTCACGGTTTTCTGCCTGTCAAAAAAACACCGTCCGCAGTTGGCGGACTTCACGCCGCTCTTCGGGCAGTAGCTTGGGCGTTGATTTGGGTTATTATGCGTGTTTTTGTAAGGTAGTTTAGGCTGCGTTTGGTTATGCGCTAACAGTGCACTGGGGGTGCCACCTACTTAGCAAATTAGGGAGTGCCAAACATCACCCCCAAAAAAGACATATTCCGCGTTAAGCGGGGCAAGCGCAAACCTTGTGTTGGGTGGGTAAGCTATAAAATTGTTGACTTAACAAATTTTTAGCTAGGTTTGGTTACATCCATTTATTAGCCAATATATCTTTGGCATGATAGGTAATGATAATGTTTGCACCTGCCCGAGCAAAAGCATACATATTTTCCATTACTATTTTTTGTTCATCAACTAAACCTTGTTGTGCAGCATATTTAACCATGCTATACTCGCCCGATACATTATAACAAGCCACAGGCAAGGTAGTATTTTCGCGCAACTGACGGATGATGTCGAGATACGCCAAGGCAGGTTTAACCATTAGCACATCGGCTCCTTCTTTTTCGTCGAGTTGAGCCTCTCGGATGGCTTCGCGCTGGTTTCTGAAATCCATTTGATAGCCTTTGCGGTCGCCTTTTTGTGGCGATGAGTCGGCTGCTTCGCGAAAAGGACCATAATAAGCCGATGCGTATTTTATGGCATACGACATAATACTAGTGTGGCTAAATCCGTTTAGGTCAAGTAAATTGCGTATGGCGCCAATTCGTCCGTCCATCATATCCGAGGGGGCAACCATATCGGCGCCTGCTTCGGCATGTGTAAGTGCCATTTTAGCCAGTAGGGTTACACTTGGGTCGTTGAGTACTTGGTCGTTGGCAAGTATGCCGCAGTGTCCGTGTGTGGTATAGGCGCATACGCAAACGTCGGTGGCAATGTAAAGGTCGGTGCCAAACTCGGCACGTAGGCGGCGCAGGGCTGTTGGCACCGAGCTAGCATGGTCGTGCGAGCTATGTGCGTCTTCGCTTTTTTCGTCGCCAACGCCAAACAACAATATTTTGTTAATACCCAAAGTAAGCGAATGCTCCACATCGCGCACTAATTCGTCGGGTGATAAATGATTTACGCCCGGCATAGCTTGTATCGGGCGACGGATACCCTCGCCTTTGGTTACAAAATACGGGTAAATAAACATATTGGGCGATAGGTGCGTTTCGGCAACCATGTCGCGGATAAGGGTATTGTGGCGCAGTCGTCGTGGTCGGTATAACATAGTGTGTGCGAAAAAAATAATAAAAAATAGATGGGTTATAAAGCTTAGTTGATACTTGGCTAATAACCAACAATTAAATGGGGTAATTTTGGTGGCAAAAATAGGTTATTTTTGCCATTTTTTTTACTATTTATACCATAATGACAAAACTATGTGCTTATTTAAATTTATTTACAACTAGGCGATGTAAGTATAACTATCTGATAATCAGCGATTTAGAGAGGTAAGTGTTTTTTATTTTTTGTGCAAAAAAAAGGTTACAAAAAAAAAGTAGTTGGGCTAGTTTTTAGGGTGGTTAATTTGGCGTTTAACTTTTTTGTTTGTTTAGTATATTTACCAATGTTTTTAAATCTTCTACTTGTTCTTTCAAATCGTTTACCTCTTTGTACAACCAACCACAAACGGCAGCTAATGCAATAATCAATAAAAAAACAAAAGTAGTGGTAAAACCGCCCATACCGCTGCTATCTGCCGATTCTTCGGTTGTATCTTCGGTGGCTTTTGTGGCAGTGTTTGTTGTTTCGGGTTTTGTTGTTGTTTCGGGTTTAGGTTTGGTGCTTTGCGTTTTTTCGCCGGTTGTATAGCGTTTTATTTGTTTAAGCGATTCGTCCGAAAGGTCGTTTAGGTCGCCCTGTAAACTCAATACTTTCGAGTCCAAATTGGGGCATACTTCGGGTGCTGCGGCTTGGTCTTGCTCGCACATTTTTCTAAAACGGTTCAAAATCATGTCGTTCAACTCCTCGAAAGCTGCTGCATAAGCTTTATCGCTTTGGGTGTCGGATACTTTGTTTTTGTAAGCATCAATTTCGGCTGCTAAATCAGCTATTTTTTGCTTATAACCTTTTAATTTATTTTCTTGTACCCTTTCAACGCCTAATTGTATTTCGTCGTAGGTGCAAATTTGTATGCTACGAGCTGCTACAGCTCGGTTATAGGCACCCAATAGTGTTTTGGTGGCTTTGCAGTTAATTTCGTCGATTGTTTTACTGTAAATGTCTTGTTGTTTTTGACCAAAAGACGATAAAGCTATGGAAAAACAAGCTAATAAAAGTATTATTTTTTTCATAAAAAGCAATGTGTAAAAAGAGGAAATATTTATTGAGCATCTAAACGAGCCAGTTAGGCATATAAGGGTGCAAAGGTAATAATATCTCCTTAATTTTAGCACCAATTACAGCAATAATATTAGATGCAAATTTTTAGCTTGTATTTTTTAGCTTAAATTTAGTTTTTAGCCAATATATTGATTTGATTTTTTTTATAAAAACAACACTATCCCAAAAAACTAACGTACCTTAGCGGCTAAAATTTAGCGTATTTATTTAAGTTGTTTATTTATAAATATAAATGAAAATTATCAGTTACAATGTTAATGGTATTAGGTCGGCACTACGTAAGGGGCTTGCCGATTGGATTGCTGCTAATGATTTTGATATTATTTGTTTTCAAGAAACAAAAGCACATATTGCCGACATACCCATCGAGGTTTTTACCGATTTGGGCTACCATAGTTATTGGCATTCGGCACAAAAAAAGGGCTACAGCGGCGTAGGTATTATTAGCAAACAGCCCGCCAAAAGCATAAAAATAGGTTGCGACATACCCCAATACGACCACGAAGGTAGGGTATTGATTGCCGATTTTGATACCGTATCTGTTATGTCGGTTTATATGCCATCGGGTAGCGGCGGCGACGAGCGACAGGCATTTAAAATGCAGTTTCTTGCCGATTTTAAACCCTTTGCCGAGCAACTGCTCATCGAACGCCCCAAGCTAATAATCTCGGGCGATTACAATATCTGCCACAAAGCCATCGACATACACGACCCCATACGCAACGCCAATGCATCGGGGTTTTTGCCCGAAGAACGCCATTGGATGGACACTTTTTTTACCGAAAATGGTTTTGTTGATACTTTTAGGTTAATAAATCCTACCCAAAAAGATAGCTATAGTTGGTGGAGTTTTAGAGCCAATGCTCGACAAAATAACAAAGGTTGGCGCATCGATTATCATGCGGTAAGCCAAGCATTGAGTAACAAAGTAATTGCCGCCAATATTTTACCAAACATTGAACATGCCGACCATTGCCCCATATTTTTAGCATTGAACGACGATTGTTAATTACACACTTTTTTAATACATGTTTTCATTACAACCCCACAATATGTTGCGTTTGTATGCCCAAGGCGCTTTTCCGATGGCAAACTCGCGGCATGGCACAATAGAGTGGTATTGCCCCGAAGTGCGCACCATTTTACCACTCGACAATTACAACATACCTACATCACTGCAAAAAATTATCCGAAAACAACTTTTTGAAGTGCGTTACGATACCAATTTCGAAGCCGTTGTGCGTGCTTGTGCTGCCCGCACGCAAACACGCCCTTCAACCTGGATTTCGGACGATTTGATAGCCGCCTACTTACGCCTATACTCGTTGGGCTATATGCACACCGTCGAGGTGTATCAAAACGATAAATTGGTGGGCGGCTTATATGGCGTGGCAATAAAAGGCGCATTCTTTGGCGAGTCGATGTTTTCGCGCGTTAGTCAGGCATCTAAGGTGGCTTTTGCTCATCTTATCCAACATTTAGTGCAAAAAAACTTTGTATTGTTAGATGTACAGTATCAAACCGACCACCTAAAAATGTTTGGCACCAAAGAAATTGAATGGAACGATTTTGAACAGCTATTACTACAAGCCTATAATAAAGAAATTAATTTTTTATAAAAAAAATAAAAAATATGTACATAAAGCAACCTAATTAACTGTAAACTCGTCAATCAAGTTGTATAGACAATTGTAGTAATTTTTATTGTATTTATGTGTAAGAAAAATATAATTTTTATTTGGATTATATTTAGGTGGCTTATTATTGTTGATAAAAACTCAAAAACACTTGGTATAACATGGAATTTTAGGGCGATATTTGCAGATGTTTAATTTATACTGATTAATAATTTGTGAGATTGTTTGTTAAAACTTGTCACAACTTCCTCTTTTTTATCACTATAAATAGCTAACAAGTATCCAAAGCGTTATTTGGGTGCGAAAGTATGCCTCATATCAAAATAGGTATAATAAGGTACAGAGTCTCCCGTTTCTGTCTGCCCCAAAACATACTTCGACAGTTAGCGAACTTCACACCGCTCTTCGGACATTTGGGTTGGTCTATAAACTCGTCTGCTGCTTTTTAGCTTGTTCTTTTGTGTAAATTAAATGCGTAAAATACTTATTGTTTTTTCAATTAAAAAAATATTTAGTTGCGTTTAATTTAGTTGCATTTAAATGCAATCGATTTAGTAACTTTGCTCAAAAAATGTAATTGCCAATTTTATTAAGTTAAAGTAGCTTTGCACGCAAAAAGCGATTAAAATGCTTTTGTATAATATTTATTATTAATACTGAAAATAAATTTATTTACATAGAAATTTTATTTACCCATCCTAGACACCCTCCTGCTTTGTATGAAAAAAAATCTACTCCTAATTTTCTTATTTACTACCACTTCTTTTGTTACAATTGCCCAAACCTACAATATGGGCAACAACACTGTTACCTCGGCTACGGGTACGCTCTACGACAGCGGCGGTGCGGGTGGTAACTATCTCGATAACGAAGATTATACCTTTACTATTTGCCCCTCGGGTGGTGCATCGTGTATAAACTTAATTTTTGCATCGTTGAGCCTCGAAACCTGTTGCGATTATATTAGAGTATACGATGGCAGTAATGCCAGTGGCATACTTTTGGGTCAATACAATGGGGCAGCATTACCGCCAACACTTAATGCACTTAGCGGTTGCCTAACCGTTGTTTTCCACTCCGATTACAGTATTGTTTATGCTGGTTGGCAAGCATCGTGGTCTACTTGTATACCGCCACCACCTCCGCCTCCACCACCGCCACCGCCAACAAGTGTCGATTTATGCCCGTTTATAAATGCGGGTCCCGATGTTAATACTTGTGCAGGGCAATGCGTTACCCTTACAGCAAATATTGCCGACATGTATAACACGGCATATTATGCCCTCAGTAATACACCCTATGCACCGTACAACTACAACAACCCATCGGCAGTTAACGTATTGGTAGATACCGACGATAGATGGTCGCAGGTTGTAAACATGCCATTTAACTTTTGCTTTTATGGCAATGTATACAATCAATTGGTAATTGGGTCAAACGGGGTTGTTTCGTTTAATACCGCTTATGCAGGAGCCTACTGCCCATGGAGTATTGGCGTGGGTTTCCCAACTGCCACTATGGCTGGCACCCCTTTTACCAACATTATTGCGGCTCCATTTCACGATATGGATCCAAGTATAAGTTTCGATGCGGCACGTACTAAATACCATATCGAGGGGGTTGCTCCGTGTCGCAAATTTGTTATTACTTTTCGCGATATACCTATGTTTAGCGGGGCATGTAATAGTATGCTTGCTACACAACAAATTGTATTGAACGAAACAAGCAATATGATTGAAACGTATATAAAAGACAAGCCAACTTGTGCATCTTGGAATGCTGGTCAAGCCATTCATGGTATACAAAATGCAAGCGGTACCTTAGCAACCGTTGTTCCGGGGCGCAACAACAATGTGCAATGGACAACCGCCAACGAGGGCAAAATCTTTTATCCAGCGGGCACATCTATTGCTACGGTTACTTGGTATCAAGGTGCCACACCTATCGGAACAGGGCTATCGGTTAGTGTTTGCCCTGTGGCTAACACCACCTATACGGCTAGGGTAGTATATACCAACTGCGATGGTACTACCCAAACCACATCCGACAATATAAATGTTAATATTGCTAATATAGCAGCTCCAACTATTAGCGGTGTCACAACTATCTGTGCTGGACAAACTACCACACTTACTGCCGCCGCCGGATTTAGCCAATATAATTGGTCGTCGGGTCAAAATTCGCAAAGTATCACAACGGGTACAAGCGGCACTTATACGGTAACTGTAACAGCAGCAAATGGCTGTACCCGAACCGCTCAGGCAACACTTACTGTTAATCCTATTCCGGTGGTTAATATTTCGGGCAACACCGCAATCTGCCCGGGTGCCAGCACTACATTAAGTGTTCCTTCGGGTGCTGCGGCTTATCAATGGTCGCCAAGCGGTAACACCAACAGCATCAATGTTACATCGGCTGGTACTTATACCGTAACTGTTACCCAAAACGGTTGCCCGGGTACGGCATCTATTGCGGTAACTACCTTGCCGCCTCCTGTACCAAGTATTAGTGGGGCTAGTTCGTTTTGTGTAGGTGGCAACACCACCCTCAATGCCGGAAACGGATATAACAGCTACGCATGGTCGCCAAGTGGTAACACCCAAACTATTAGTGTAAGTGCTGCGGGCTCGTATACAGTAACAGTAAGCGCTGCAAACGGTTGTACGGGTGTAGCTACTGCCAATGTTAGCACTATTCCGTTGCCTACGCCTAATATTAGCGGAAATGCAGTTATTTGCGAAGGACAAAGTACCACCTTAACTACTTCGGGCGGTGGTACATACCTATGGGATACAGGAGCAACAACCAATGCCATTAACGTATCGCCAGCAAGTAGCACATCGTATGGTGTTACGGTTACGCAAAACGGGTGCAGCTCGGCAACAAGCGTGGTAGTAACCGTTAATCCATTGCCAACTGCTACGGCTGGTGGTGGAGGTAATGTATGTACAAATAGTAGCATAGTACTAACTGCCGATGGAGGTGTTAGCTATAATTGGAGTGGAGCTGGCATTACTGCTGCTACACAAAATCAACAAAACCCAATTATCAATAATGCCACTACTGCTATGACAGGTGTTTATAACGTAACTGTTACCAATGCCAACGGATGTAGCTCGGTAGCTAACGTAAATGTAAACGTAGCTCCTTGTACTTGTCCTAATCCACCTACTATAGCTGTTGATGCAACGGGTAGTATTTGCAATGGTCAATCCTATGCGGCTTCGGCTATTTTGGGCGGCGGAGCTACAACAGCTACTTGGACAACTAACGGAAATGGCTCGTTTAGTAATGGCGGAGTAGGTACTAACATTACATATACTCCCTCGGCTGCCGATATTTTGGCAGGTACCGTTGTGTTAACTGCCACCACCAACGACCCCGATGGAGCAGCCGTTTTATGCCAAGCCGCCTCTGCTACCACCACACTAACTATTACCCCTTTACCGCCTGCAACAGCCAGTAACAATGGTCCGCTTTGCGTGGGTACTACCATAGACCTTTTAGCATCGGGCGGAGGTACTTATGTGTGGAGTGGTGTAGGGATAGATGCATCTAACCAAAATTTACAAAACCCATCTATCAACAATAGTACAACAAATGCTACTTATTGGGTAACAGTTACTGATAATGGTTGTTCATCAACAGCATCTACTACTGTGATTGTAAATCCATTGCCAAGTACTAGTATAAGTGGAAATACACAAATATGCCAAGGAGCTAATGCCAATCTTAATGCCGGAAATGGTTTTGCCACTTATCAATGGTCTAATGGAGCCACAACGCAAACCATAACTACATCGGTGTCGGGCAATTATATAGTTACGGTAACCAACGCAAACGGATGTAGCACTACCGCAACAACTGTTGTAAACGAAAACCCACTGCCCCTACCCAACATTACGGGTCCATCCGAATTGTGTTTTGGCGTAAATACAACACTTACTGCCAATGCAGGCTATACCAATTACAGTTGGTCGAATGGTAGCAGTGCACAAACAACCAATACCACAACAGGCGGAACCTATACCGTAACAGTAACAGATAGCAACGGATGTACTAATTCGGCAAGTTATGCGGTACTGCAAAATCCCAATCCTATACCCTCTATTAGTGGTACAACTGCCTTTTGTCAAAATGCAAGTACTACCTTAACTACCAACAATGGATTTAATCAATATGCATGGTCAAACGGAAGTAACTCGCAAAGCATTAGTATAACTAATAACGGCACCTATACCGTTACTGTAACAGATGCCAATGGTTGTACGGGTAGTGCCACCATCGCCACCACCACCTATCCTTTGCCTAATGTTAGTATATCGGGCAACAATAGTATTTGTAGCGGATTAAGTGCCACCTTTAGTGTACCTAATACCTTTGTTTCTTATGATTGGTCATCGGGCGAAACCACCCCTAGTATTACCGCTAACGTAGCTGGCTCGTACACTGTAACGGTAACAAACGCCAATAATTGCACAGCTACTGCTGCTACTACGCTAACCATCAATCCAAATCCAATCCCAAATATAACTGCACCTATCTCTTTTTGCTCTGGCGATGTGATAAGCATTGATGCCGATGCCGGATATACCCAATATATATGGTCGACGGGGGCTACAACGCAAACAATTAACACACCTTTTAGTGGCAACTATGCCGTTACTGTTACTAATAGCAACGGCTGTACTGGTAACGCACAAGTAAGTGTTGCCGAAACTATTCTTAGCCCATCTATAACAGGTCCTACAAGTATTTGTGGCGGTAGTAGTGCTACTTTATCTGCTACGCCCGGCTACACTACTTATCATTGGGCAGCAGGCGAAAGTACAGCAAGTATCAACGCCACAACCGACGACACCTATGCCGTTACCGTTACCGATGCAAATGGCTGTACCGGCTCGGCATCGTTTGTATTGAGTGTACCTCCACCGCCTACAGTTAGTATATCGGGTAATATACCCGTTTGCGCAGGGCAAAATGTAACCCTTAATGCAGGAGCTGGCTTTACCACTTATCAATGGTCTAACGGGGGTGTTACACAAACTAATACAGTTACGACAAGCAACACATATACAGTAACAGTAACAGATGCCAATGCTTGCAGCAGCACAGCCAGCACTACCGTAACAGTCAATGCGCCACCAAGTGCATCAGCCAACAACAACAGCCCCACCTGTTTGGGCGGAGTGGTAAATTTAACGGCATCGGGTGGTACGTCTTATGTTTGGAGCGGAACGGGAATCACTACCCCCAATCAACAAAACCAAACAGTAACCGCATCGGCGGCGGGTAGTTTTACTTATGTAGTAACAGTGACAGATGCCAATGCTTGCAGCACTACCGCCAGCACCACAGTAACAGTCAATGCACCGCCAAGTGCATCAGCCAACAACAACAGCCCCACTTGTTTGGGCGGAGTGGTAAATCTAACGGCATCGGGTGGCACATCTTATGTTTGGAGTGGTGCGGGAATCACTACCCCCAATCAACAAAACCAAACTTTAACGCCATCAACAGCGGGTAGCTTTACTTATGTGGTAACAGTGACAGATGCCAACAGTTGTAGCAGCACCGCTAGCACTACCGTAACAGTCAATGCACCGCCAAGTGCATCAGCCAACAACAACAGCCCCGCTTGTTTGGGCGGAGCAGTAAATTTAACGGCATCGGGTGGCACGTCTTATGTTTGGAGCGGAACGGAATCACTACCCCCAATCAACAAAACCAAACAGTAACCGCATTGGCGGCGGGTAGTTTTACTTATGTAGTAACAGTGACAGATGCCAACAGTTGTAGCAACACCGCTAGTACTACGGTAACAGTCAATGCACCGCCAAGTGCATCAGCCAACAACAACAGCCCCACGTGTTTGGGCGGAGCAGTAAATTTAACATCTTCGGGTGGTACGTCTTATGTTTGGAGCGGAACGGGAATCACTAATCCCAATCAACAAAACCAAACATTAAGTGCAACGGCGGCGGGTAGTTTTACTTATGTAGTAACGGTAACAGATGCTAATGGTTGCAGCAGCACAGCCAGCACCACAATAACGGTCAATGCGCCGCCAAGTGCGTCAGCCAACAACAACAGCCCCACCTGTTTGGGCGGAGCAGTAAATTTAACATCTTCGGGTGGTACGTCTTATGTTTGGAGTGGTGCGGATATCACTACCCCCAATCAACAAAACCAAACAGTAACCGCATTGGCAGCGGGTAGCTTTACTTATGTGGTAACAGTAACAGATGCCAACGGTTGTAGTAGTACCGCCAGTACTACGGTAACAGTCAATGCGCCACCAAGTGCATCAGCCAACAACAATAGCCCCACTTGTTTGGGCGGAGCGGTAAATTTAACGGCATCGGGTGGCACGTCTTATGTTTGGAGCGGAACGGGAATCACTACCCCCAATCAACAAAACCAAACAGTAACCGCATTGGCGGCGGGTAGTTTTACTTATGTAGTAACAGTGACAGATGCCAATGCTTGCAGCAGCACAGCCAGCACTACCGTAACAGTCAATGCGCCACCAAGTGCATCAGCCAACAACAACAGCCCCACCTGTTTGGGCGGAGTGGTAAATTTAACGGCTTCGGGTGGTACGTCTTATGTTTGGAGTGGTGCGGGTATCACTACCCCCAACCAACAAAACCAAACAGTAACCGCATCGGCTGCTGGTAGTTTTACTTATGTGGTAACGGTAACAGATGCCAACGGTTGCAGCAGCACCGCCAGCACCACAATAACGGTCAATGCGCCGCCAAGTGCAGCAGCCAACAACAACAGCCCCACTTGTTTGGGCGGAGCAGTAAATTTAACATCCTCGGGTGGCACGTCTTATGTTTGGAGTGGTGGGGGTATCACTACCCCCAACCAACAAAACCAAACTTTAACGCCATCAACAGCGGGTAGCTTTATTTATGTGGTAACAGTAACAGATGCCAACGGTTGCAGTAGTACCGCCAGTACTACGGTAACGGTCAATGCGCCGCCCGCGCCTATTATTAACGGAGGCGGAGCAATTTGTAGTGGAGCGAATGTTACCTTATCAACCGCCACAACTTATAATACTTATGTATGGTCGGGTAATTCAAGCACTAGCCAAACAGCAATTTACAACAATGTAACAACACCAACTACCTATACGGTAACTGTTACAGATAGCAATAACTGTATCGCAACAGTTTCAACAATTGTTACCATAAGCCCGTTACCTACTGCAACTATCAGCGGTACAACAAGTATATGTAGCGGTAATACGGCAAACATCACTTTTAATGGAACACCAAATTCCGTTATTACATATAATATAAATGGCGGAAATAATCAAACTATTGTATTAACAGGAGGCACTGTAAGTATACCTACGGGTGTATTATCAGCTAACACAACCTATAATTTGGTTAGTGTAACCGATGGTACATGTAGCCAAGCTCAAGGCGGTAGCGCCAATATTACCGTCAGTAACTTGCCCACCCTCAATGTAGTAACCGCTTGTGGGGCTGGCGTGGGTACTGGCTCTGTTACTACTACTGCTACAGCAGGTGCAGGTGGTACGCTGAGTTACACATTAAATGGCTCGCCTGATGCTGATGGCGATGCTACTGGATTAGCCAATAACCCCACCTACACGGTTGTTGTCACAGAGACTCCTAGTGGATGCTCGACATCACAAACTGTGGCAGTAGCTTGCAATTGTCCTACTATTACTGTAAGTGGTAATCCAAATGTATGTCAAACAGCAACAGCAACTTATACGCAAGTAAATGGTGCAGCAGGTGGTGTTTGGAGTGTAACGCCAAGTACATCAGGCGTTATTGATGCCAATACGGGTAATTTTGTAGCCAATGCAACATTTAGTGGAGTTGCTACGATAAGCTACAATACGGCTACTTTAGGTAGTGCCACCGACCAACTACCTAACACACCCAGCTCTACCCACCGCCAGCACAACAGTTATCAACAACACCAATTGCGGTGCAACGGGTAATGGTTCGATAGATTTAAGTGTTAATCCAGCAGGCACTTATGCCTATTTCTGGTCAGGCGGACAAGCTACCGAAGACTTATCGGCATTGTCGGCGGGTAGTTATACGGTAACGGTAACAAATACGACTACTTTATGTAGTGCCACCGCTACCGCAACGATAAACAACACACCAAACCTACCCACCGCCAGTACCACGGTTATCAACAACACCAACTGCGGCTCTACGGGTAATGGTTCGATAGATTTGAGTGTGTTACCAGCGGGTACTTATGCCTATTTCTGGTCAGGCGGACAAGCTACCGAAGACATATCGGCATTATCGGCAGGTACTTACACGGTAACAGTTACTAATACGGCTACCTTATGTAGTGCCACCGCTACGGCAAGCATCAGCAATACACCCAGCTTACCCACCGCCAGCACAACGGTTATCAACAACACCAATTGTGGTTCTACGGGTAATGGTTCGATAGATTTGAGTGTATTGCCAGTAGGCACTTATGCCTATTTATGGTCAGGTGGACAAGCTACCGAAGACATATCGGCATTATCGGCAGGTAGTTATACGGTAACTGTTACAAATACCGCTACTTTATGTAGTGCCACCACTACGGCTAGTATAAGCAATAATACTGTTATCCCAACAGCTAGCATAACTGGTGTTAATACCTATTGTTTGAATGATGTAGCAAGCTCCTTAACTGCCAGTGGCGGCGGCACCTACGCATGGAGCACAGGCGGTACAGGCACAACTATTACCCCTTCAACGGCAGCAGCAGGTAGTATTGCCTACACAGTAACCGTCACCTCAGCCAATAATTGTACGTCAACAGCCACCGCTGCTGTCACGGTCAATGCCCTACCCGCGGCGAGCATTAGTGGTGGCAACATTTGCGAAGGCAGCCCATTAAATTTAACAGCCAGTGGCGGCAGTAGCTATAACTGGTCGGGTAATGGGGTGACGACAGCCGCTGCAAACCCACAAGTTATCAACGGTTTAACGCCCAGTACAAGTACCTACAACGTAACCGTAACAGGTGGCAATGGTTGTACTAGTACAGCAAGTACCAGCATTACGGTCAATGCCAACCCCACGGCGAGCATATCGGCAGCAGCACATTTTGTGTAGGCGGCAACTCGGTGCTAACGGCAAGTGGTGGCGGCACGTACCAATGGGCAGCCAGCAATGGCGGCGTTATTACGGGTAGCAGCACAGGTTCGGGCATTACGGTAAATACAGCGGGCACCTATGCCGTTACGGTAACCAACAACGGTTGTATCGGCACTGCTAGCATAGCCGTTACCCAAGCCACTAGTTTATCGCCCAACATTACAGGCAACACCCAAATATGCCCAGGTAGCACCACTACTTTAAATGCAGGAAGTGGTTTTTCGAGCTACCTATGGTCGGCAAGTGCAGGTAATGCCGTTACTCAAAGTGTTAATAACATAGGCGTAGGCACCTATTCGGTCACTGTTTCCGATGCCAGCGGTTGTACGGGCTCAACCGTAACCAACGTTATCCAACTTAACCCCACCGCAACGGCAACTAATACAGGTGCTGTTTGTCAGGGCGGAACAGTCAATTTGAATGCTTCTGTGGGTACGGCATACAGTTGGAGCGGACCTGCTGGATACAGTAGCAATGTTCAAAATCCAGTTATCAACATACCCAATAATGCCCCTGCCAATAGCTATACTTATACCGTTACGGTAACAGATAACAACACCTGTACAGCTACTGCCACCACTGTTGTAGTAGTCAATGCCCTACCAACGGCAAGCATTAGCGGTAGCACAAGTATATGTAGCGGCGATGTGTCAAGCATTAGCTTTACAGGCACCCCCAATGCCATTGTAACCTATACGGTTAATGGCGGCAGCAACCAAACCGTTACCTTAACAGGTGGTACCGCAACGGTCAGCACAGGAGCATTGACGGCTACGGCTACCTACACTTTGGTAAGTGTGGTGTCGGCAGCACCAGCATCATGCAGTACGGCTGCATCGGGCAGTGCCGTGGTAACGGTAAATCCCTTACCGACGGCAAGCATCAGCGGCAGTACTAGTTTCTGCTCGGGTGGTAGTGCTAACCTTAGCTTTACAGGCACGCCCAACGCCATTGTTACCTATACAATTAATGGCGGAAGCAACCAAACCGCAACTTTAAATGCAGCAGGCACGGCAACAATTAATACAGGTGCATTGACGACTACGGCTACCTACACTTTGGTAAGTGTGGTATCGGCAGCACCTGCATCATGTAGCAATGCAGCAACAGGTAGTGCAGTTATTAGTGTAGATGCGATACCCAATGCGTCGGCAGGTGGTGGCGGCAATGTTTGTTCTGCTAGCACTATCAACCTATCCGCCTCGGGCGGAACGACCTACAACTGGTCAGGTGTAGGCATTACCGCATCTACCCAAAACCAACAAAACCCAGTTATTGCGGGAGCCACGGTTGGCATGTCGGGCAATTATGTAGTAACGGTAACGGATGGCAATGGCTGTACAGCTACCGCCAGCACCACCGTAACAGTAGCCCCCTGTGCTTGTCCCAACCCACCAACAGTATCAGGATTATCGAGTGTGGATGTTTGTGCTGGATTACCTGCCAACCTAAGCGTAACACTTGGCGGCGGTGCCACAACAGCCACTTGGACAACCTCGGGCAGCGGAACATTTAATACTACGACAGGCACTAATGTAACTTACACCCCCTCGGCGGCAGATATAGCGGCGGGCAGCGTAACCATAACCATCACCACCGACGACCCCGACGGAGCCGCACTCGAATGCAGTGTAGCAACAACCACAACAACAGTAAGTATCAACGCCTTGCCAACGGCAGCCATTAGTGGTACAAATACACTTTGTGCAGGCGATAACACCACCTTAACTGCCTCGGGCGGCAACGCATATAGCTGGACATTACCCAATGGCGGCGGCACATCATCAGCCAACCCATTAAATATAAACAATGCCACCAACGCAAACGGAGGTGTATATACGGTAACAGTAACAAACGCCAACAACTGTACGGCAGTAGCCAACACAACGGTAACGGTTAATGCTTTGCCAACTGCAACAGCGGGCGGTGCTACGGTGTGTGTGGGCGATGCGATAAACCTCACTTCATCAGGTGGCACGACTTATTCATGGTCGGGTTCGGGCATTACGGCATCTACCCAAGACCAACAAAACCCAAGTATTGCAGCCGCAACAGCGGGTATGGCGGGCATATATACGGTAACAGTAAGCAATGGCAACTGTAGTTCAACGGCTACAACAACGGTAACGGTCAATGCAAATCCTGTTGGGGCAATCAATGGTACGCTATCGTTCTGCGAAGGCGGCAGCACTACTTTAACAGCCACAGGCGGTAGCAGCTACACATGGGCAGGAGCAGGTATTGGCAATGCTAATCAAGCATCGCAAATTATTAGCGGATTAAGCAATGGCACCTATCCGTACAATGTAACGGTGAGCAACGGCAGTTGTACGGCAACAGCCGCCGCAACGGTAACGGTATTTGCAAGCCCGGTACACAAATTACGGGCAGTGCCACGTTCTGTGCAGGCGGCAACACGACCTTAGATGCGGGTGCTGGCTATGCAAGTTATTTATGGACACCGGGCAACCAAAACACACAAACGATTACGCTTAGTGCCTCGGGCAGCCCAACGGTGGTTGTGACAGATGCAAACGGTTGCACGGCAAGCGACCAAATTGTGGTAACATCAGGCACTGCCCTTACGCCCAATATAACCGGCGATTTGACGATATGTGCCGGACAGACCGCAATATTAAGTGCAGGCAATGGTTTTGACACCTATTTATGGTCACCCAACGGTGAAACGACCTTTGAGATTAGCGTAACCCCTGCTGTTACAACGACTTACAGCGTGGCAGTAACCCAAGCGAGCTGTAACGGAACGGCATCGCAACAAGTAGTGGTACAGGTGCCAGTAGCGATAAATGCAGGATTAGATGATTTTATATGTGGATATAGTTATGCCTTAAATAGCGATGGCACCAACGGACAATGGACGTATGTAGGCCCAAAGTGTGGTGTTTGCCAATGCCCTAGACCCCAAACGACGGTTACGGTAAATGCCTGTGGCGTATATGAATTTATTTGGACAGAGACTTTGGGCGTATGCCAAAGCAGCGATACGGTGCAAATAGGTTTTGGCCGATTCTGGCCAACAGTTGTAGGCACTTGCCCGCCCGAGACAGAAGAAGTGTGTGGCAATAGTTTGGGTATTACACCTGCCAGTGTAGTGGGTAGTTTGTGCTCGCAAAGCGATTGCCCTGCGGGCAGTGCCGCCTACGAAGCGATATTAACGCAATTAGGTTTAGATTGCACCGGCACGACGAGCAACTGCCATTGGGAGTGGACGTATTTAGACGGGACCTCAAACAGATGCAACGGTTACTTTACGCCCGATGCCAATACGCAAAACGTGACGGTAAATGTAGTACCCTTTGGACATTATACGTTTAGATGGGTGTGCGATGTGACGGGTACCGACCCCTCTTGCCCAACGGCTTGCGGAGCCATTTATGCCGAGAAGATATTTAATTTTATAGCTCCCTTGCAAGCCAATGCTACGGCTATCTGCAACCCCAGCCCTTCGACGGATTATGTGGTTACGGTAAATATTACAGGCGGGGTTCCACCCTATACCCTGCCCAATGGTTTTAGCGAAACCTTAGCATCGGGAGTGCACTATAACTATTTAATAGATGATGCTAGTACCTGTCCTCCGGTACCCTTAACTGGCTCGCAAAACTGCACCATTGTATGCCCAACGATTACCCCCACTATTTTGGGCAATGTAGCGTTTTGTGTGGGTAGCAGTATTGTGCTAAGTGTAGCCGAGCCATTTGTGGGTTATCAATGGACGGGTGGCGTAGGTCAAACACTAAGTGTTTCGGCTGCGGGCAGCTATACCGTCACGGTGACAGATGGGAATGGTTGTACGGGTACTGCAAGTGTGTTAGTAGTGACAACGCCACCAACAACACCTACTTTTACAGCTATTGCCCCAATATGTAGTGGCGCTGTATCCCCTGTATTACCTGCTGTTTCGATAGAAGGCATTGCAGGTACATGGTTACCTGCATTGGTGAGTAATACAGCAAGTGGTACTTATACCTTTACACCTTCGGCGGGTGCTTGTGCATCGACAGCAAGTATAAATGTAACAGTTAATCCACAAACACTGCCCACTTTTGCCCCAATAGCGGCAATATGTAGCGGCGATGTAGCCCCTGTTTTACCTGCTGTTTCGATAGAGGGTATTGCGGGTACCTGGTTACCTGCGGTGGTGAGCAATACGGCAAGTGGCACATATACCTTTACACCTTCGGTGGGCAGTTGTGCATCAACAGCAAGTGTAAATGTAACGGTAAATGCATCGCCACAAATTAGTGTTAGTAATAACTGCACAGGTGCAACAGCCGATGTGACAGTGACTATTGTGAGCGGCACACCAACGACATATTCTTTGGATAATGGCACCGCACAAGCTGGTACTGCCTTTGTGGGAGTTGCCAATGGCAATCACACGATAGTGGCAACAGATGCGAATGGTTGCTCGGATAGCGAGGCTTTTGCAACGAACTGTGTTCCTGGTTGCCCGACGATTACGGTGACGGGTAGCCAGTCGGTTTGTGCAGGTACAACGGCTGTTTATACAAACAGGCGGTGTTGCAGGCGGTGTTTGGTCTGTTGTACCTGTTGCTGCGGGTGCGATAGATGCGGGTGGTAGTTTTGCATCGAGCGGCGTATTTGCGGGTAATGCTACGATAACTTATACGGATAATAGTACTGGTTTAGGCTGTGCTGGCTCGATAGTGGTGGTGGTAAATGCCATCACAACTCCTACTTTTGCGGCTATTGCCCCAATATGTAGTGGCGATGTAGCTCCCATTTTACCTGCAACATCTAGCAATGGTATCTCGGGTACATGGCTGCCTGCATTGGTGAGCAATACGGCAAGCGGTACATATACTTTTACGCCTAATGCAGGTTCGTGTGCATCAACAGCTACGGTAAACGTAACAGTTAATCCGCAAACAACGCCTACTTTTGCAGCTATTGCCCCAATATGTAGTGGTGATGTATCTCCTGTATTACCTGCTGTTTCGATAGAGGGTATTGCGGGTAGTTGGTTGCCTGCATTGGTGAGCAATACAGCAAGTGGTACTTATACCTTTACGCCTGCTGCGGGTGCTTGTGCATCAACGGCTACGGTAAATGTAACGGTTAATCCGCAAACACTGCCTACTTTTGCGGCAATAGCGGCGATATGTAGCGGCGATGTAGCTCCTGTTTTACCTGCAACTTCTAGCAATGGTATCTCGGGTACATGGTTGCCTGCGGTGGTGAGCAATACAGCAAGTGGTACTTATACCTTTACGCCTGCTGCGGGCAGTTGTGCATCAACAGCAACGATAAATGTAACGGTAAATGCATCGCCCCAAATTAGTGTTAGCGACAACTGCACGGGGGCAACTGCCGATGTGACAGTGACTATTGTGAGCGGCACACCAACGACATATTCTTTGGATAGTGGTACGTCACAAGCTGGCTCCGTTTGCGGGTGTTGCGAATGGCAATCACACGATAGTGGCAACAGATGCGAATGGTTGCTCGGATAGCGAGGCTTTGCAACGAACTGCATACCTGGTTGCCCGACGATTACGGTGACGGGTAGCCAATCGGTTTGTGCAGGTGCGACGGCTGTTTATACGCAAGTAGGTGGTGTTGCAGGCGGTGTTTGGTCTGTTGTACCGGCTGCTGCGGGTACGATAGATGCGGGCGGCAACTTTGCATCGAGCGGTGTATTTGCGGGTAATGCCACGATAACTTATACGGATAATAGCACTGGATTAGGCTGTGCTGGCTCGATAGTGGTGGTGGTAAATGCCATCACAATACCTACTTTTGCGGCAATAGCGGCAATATGTAGTGGCGATGTAGCTCCTTTTACCTGCAACATCAGCAATGGTATCTCGGGTAGTTGGTCGCCTGCATTGGTTAGCAATACGGCAAGCGGTACATATACCTTTACGCCTGCTGCGGGTGCTTGTGCATCAACAGCTACGGTAAATGTA
Organism: Sphingobacteriales bacterium; assembly: GCA_016718845.1. Lineage (GTDB taxonomy): Bacteria > Bacteroidota > Bacteroidia > Chitinophagales > UBA2359 > JAEUUX01. The sequence goes on along the minus strand of JADKCK010000052.1, from coordinate 881 downwards.
ACAGTTAATCCACAAACAACGCCTACTTTTGCAGCTATTGCCCCAATATGTAGCGGCGATGTAGCCCCTGTATTACCTGCTGTTTCGATAGAGGGTATTGCGGGTAGTTGGTTACCTGCTGTGGTAAGTAATACGGCAAGTGGTACATATACCTTTACGCCTAATGCGGGTGCTTGTGCATCAACAGCAACGATAAATGTAACGGTTAATCCACAAACGACACCTACCTTTGCCCCAATAGCGGCAATATGTAGCGGTGATGTAGCCCCTGTTTTACCTGCTGTTTCGATAGAGGGTATTGCGGGTAGTTGGTTGCCTGCATTGGTGAGCAATACATCAAGTGGTGCTTATACCTTTACGCCTAATGCAGGTTCGTGTGCATCAACGGCTACGGTAAATGTAACGGTAAATCCACAAACACTGCCTACTTTTGCGGCAATAGCGGCGATATGTAGCGGCGATGTAGCTCCCATTTTACCTGCAACATCTAGCAATGGTATTACGGGTACATGGTTGCCTGCGGTGGTGAGCAATACGGCAAGCGGTACATATACCTTTACGCCCGCTGCGGGCAGTTGTGCATCAACAGCAACGGTAAATGTAACGGTAAATGCATCGCCACAAATTAGTGTTAGCGACAACTGCACAGGTGCTACTGCCGATGTGACAGTGACTATTGTGAGCGGTAATCCAACGAACATTTTCTTTGATGGCGCAGTTGGCACAAGCCAGCGCTCCTTTGTGGGTGTTGCCAATGGCAATCACACGATAGTGGCGACGGATGCGAATGGTTGCTCGGATAGCGAGGCTTTTGCAACGAACTGCATACCTGGTTGCCCGACGATTACGGTGACGGGTAGCCAATCGGTTTGTGCAGGTGC
>JADKCK010000051.1 GCA_016718845.1 Sphingobacteriales bacterium | reverse complement strand
TAATAAACAATACAGCCATAGCTGTAACTGCCGAAGGAAACAATACAGGCGTCACAATGCTGTAACCACCTACTTAACCTATACTCGTATGGCATACAACACCCCCCTTGGGCAACAAATGCCGAATTTGGCGACTTAGGAATTCAAGGCAATTGCTTTCAAACCAACCCGCTGAGTTTATTTTTACCAACCACTCCTCATTTAGCCCTATCGACGTACGTTTAAATGCAAATACTAATGCTTTTACGCTCGAAGATGTTGGAGCTAGTTTACTGTCGAGTAGTTCAAGTGGAGGAACATATTCAACAACAGATTGTTCTGTGGCAGGTGGATATGATTTAGACGAATATTGTGCTAATCAAGGATACACTTCTATTAGTGACATTACAAATTTAATAAGTGGTAATATACAAGACAAAGCCATTGCCGAGTTGTATATGCAATATATAGAAGCAGAGGATTACGAAGCAGCTTTAACATTGTTGTACCAATACCAAGACCGCCTAAATATGCAACGCCGCTTAGTACCCGAAAAAATAAATACCGACAGTACCTTAGCAGCTCGACAACTAATACAACAACTACCCAACAGCTCCGACGAGGAAATAAATTACAAACTACTCTATAATTTGTGGACAGACCTAAAAGAAAGCGGACGTAGCCTAACACAAATAACTACTGCCGAAGAAACCTTATTGCGCCAAATTGCCGATACACGCACTAAAAGTGCCTTTAAAGCCCAAACATGTTTGTATGTGGCGCGTGGTATTGAGTACCCAGTAGCATTGCCTACCAATGCAGGCGAAACATGGTATACGGTGTTTAAAAACGATGCTACCGTTGTAAACAACAAAGTAAGCACTTTTGTACCAAATCCAAGCACGCAACAAAGCCAATTAAGTTACCACCTAAACGACCAAGAAACAGCTACTTTAAGCATTTACGACTATACGGGACGTATAATTGAACAAACGCGCTTAACAGGTACAGGTACTTACCAATTTAATGCCAGCAATTACCCAGCAGGCATGTATGTATATGCAGCAACTATCGACGGAAATATTGTACTACAAGATAAGTTAGTAATCATTAAATAAGGTAAACTAAACAAGGCTATGTCCATTTTTTTAAAGATGGGCATAGCCTTTTTATTTCACTTTAAAAAAAACAAAAACAATGAAACTAATTTATTTTATAACAACCCTATTGTTTATAAACACTACTTGTGTATTAGGGCAAGCTAAGTATTATAGTACTAATTTTGGATGGGCTAGTATACACAATGGTCGCAAAGTTTTGCAGAAGCACAATGGACAATATATATTAGCTTGCGAAGTAAAAAATAATAGTACTAACAAATGGAACTCTTACATTACTGTGCTTGATTCGTTAAGTAATATTGTTAGCAATTTCGATGATACTAATGAAGACTACCAAAGTGGTATTTTTGATATGACAGAGCAAAATGATGATTTTGTAGCTGTTGGAGTGCTTGTGCCAGCTAATAATACTGTTGCTAGAAGCTATGTACTTAGATTAAAAAGCAATAATGAATTAGAAAAGTATAATTTAGGTGACACCACTAAACATACCATAGCGCGTACTTGTGCCACAACAATGGATAATGGTTTATTATTAGCAGGAAATATTGACCAAATTGGTTCAACACCTAAAATTGTACTTAATCGGATTAGATCCTAATCACTCTACTATTTGGGATACTACTTACTACTCGTTTGTCGAAAACAACAACTACGAAGACATAATAGCCCTACCCGATGGCACTTTTTATGGTTTAGCCACCATAAAAGACGACTATTGGCAACAAGCCAACATTGCCCTTTTGCACCTTAGTGCTACGGGCATACCCATTAGCATACAAGAGTACAACCTTGGCGGGCGCGATTTGGCACGTTGTTTAATACCCACAAACGACGGAGGGATGCTGTTTAGTGCCTCTTCTTATCCAAACAACGACCCAACAGAAGTAGTGCAAAATCTGTACAAATTAGACAGTGCCGGCGAAACACAGTGGATAAATAATGCCGACTATTTTATAGGTGCAGTTATTAGTAGTTTAGTGCAGTTAGCAGATAGTACTTATATAGTAGCAGGCAGCGATTACTCGGCAGGACCAAATTATTTGCAGGGTTTTGTTGCCAAATTAGATACCAATGGTAGTGTTTTATGGCGGCGCACTTATGGCGGAGACCGCAATGAGTACCTCTACGACCTTATCATCAACAACCACAACAGCACCGGCAAAGACGGTTATGTTATGTGCGGGCGCACCGAGAGTACCGACTTAGGTGTACTCTTGGGCAATGCCAATGTCTATTTTTTAAAAACCAACTGCATGGGTTTATTAACCGAGCCAATAGCCAATTATAGCTACACCAACCCCGAGGGCAACACCATTGCCTTCCAAAACCTATCGCAATACACCTACCCCGACAGCATAGACGGCGGGCATTACCTCTGGGACTTTGGCGATGGCTTTAACTCAAACGAGCAAAACCCTACACACACCTACGCCCAAGCAGGTATATACCTTGCCAAGCTAACAGCCATTGTTTGCCAAGATACCAGCATTATGTACCAAAGCATTTGCATAGGCACATCGGCACACCCTGCACCAAGTTTTACCCACACCCTGCAAAACGACACCCTTGTTAGTTTTACCAACACCAGCAGCAACGCCCAAAACGCCGTTTTTATCTGGGATTTTGGCGATGGCAGCCCACCCACACAAACCATTACGCAACAAGCCCTGCAGCACAGCTACACCCAAGCAGGCGAGCATCAGGTAACATTATCCGTAATAATGTGCCAAGATACTACTGTTTATACACAGGTGGTTAATACCTATGCCGTAGGATTAGCTCCCATAATCCCCCCCTCGAAGGGGGGGCAAGGGGGGGATTATGCACGGTGTTGCCTAACCCTGCTAATGAGCAAATAAGTATTTCTCCCCCTTCAGGGGGCTGGGGGGTACAAACCCACACCTTTGTGCTGTACGATGTGTTGGGTAAAGCCGTTTTGCAAAAAGCATTGTCACCAACCACAACGCAAATCCCCACCGAATATTTACCTTCGGGCATCTACCTTTATCAAATCATCGACCCACAAAACCAAACTTTGCAGCATGGTAAACTTAGTATTTTGCACTAAAAGCAACTAAAGTAGTAACCCACCATCAAAAACTTAGATACCCACACAAAAAAGCCTTGTTCTATGTACGAACAAGGTTTTTTTTTACCCTAAAAGCGGGTGTAGGCATTGTTATTTTTTGTTTTTTCGCAGTTTATTTGGTGCTAAATACTTTTTTTTGCGCAACATTCGTAACTTTGTGGCTAAATCGCGTAGCACTTCATTCATCTAACAACAAAAACACTTACACAATGAAACACTTTACACTCTTTTTTTTAGCCAGCTCGTTGCTTTTAATTGCTGCTTGTACGGGCAGTAAAAAAAGCACTAAAAAAGACGACAACAAAATAGACATTACCTTTTTACAACTCAACGATGTATACGAAATAGCCCCGCTCGACAACGGCAAGGTAGCAGGTATGGCACGCGTGGCAACGGTTAACAAGCAACTAAAACAAGAAAACCCCAATACTTACACCGTACTGTCGGGCGATTTTTTAAGCCCCTCGGCTATTGGCACGCTTAAATACGAAGGCAAAACCATAAAAGGCAAACAAATGGTGGAAACGATGAACGCCGTAGGCGTAGATTTTGTTACCTTTGGCAACCACGAGTTTGACATTAAAGAAACCGAATTGCAAGATTGCCTCGATTTATCTAACTTTAAATGGGTATCGGCTAATATCAAACACAAAACAGCCGCAGGCTACGAGCCATTTGCTAAAACAAAAAACGGCACCAAAGAAATAGTTACGCCTACCTACATCATCAACGCCAAAGATGCCGACGGTACTACTGTTAGGGTAGGCGTAATTGGTACAACCCTAAACTTTACTATGCCCGATTATGCCCGCTACTACAATGCCGACTCGGCTGCCATAGCTGCCTACAATTTCATCAAAAATCAAACCGATTTTGTGGTGCTACTTACGCACCAAAGCATTGATCAAGACAAACAATTGGCTGCCAAATTACCCCAAGTACAGCTAATTATGGGCGGACACGAACACGACAATATGCTCGAAAAAGTAGGTGCTGTAACAATTGCCAAAGCCGACGCCAACGTAAAAACAGTATACATACATCGTTTGCAATTTGACAAAAAAACAAAAAAGCTAAGCTTTAAATCGGAACTTAAAGCCATTAACGATAAAATAAGCCAAGAACCCCAAACATTTGCCGTAGTAGAAAAATGGAATAAAATTGCCGAAGATAACTGCATTGCCATTGGTATGAACCCCAAAAATGTAGTAATGAACGTACCCACCGACCGCCCCTTAGAAGGTCGAGAAACATTTGTACGCAGCCAACGCACCAACCTTACCTTGCTTATTGCCAATGCCATACGCAGCACTAACCCCAAAGCCGATGCCGTAATTTATAACAGCGGGTCTATTAGGGTAGATGACCAACTATCGGGCAATATTACCGAATACGACATACTTAGAACCCTACCCTTTGGCGGCAAAATACTAACGGTTGATATGAAAGGTAAATTGCTAAGCCAAATACTAGAACAAGGTGCAAAAAATATAGGTAGCGGCGGCTTTTTACAATACGACGAATGGATTAGCCAAAACAAAGACAATCAAAAAACCGAATTTTGGTTAGGCAAACAACCCATAGAACCCAACAAATCGTACAAAGTACTTATCACCGACTTTTTGCTTACCGGTAAAGAAAAAGGATTACCCTACCTAACCCGCGATAATCCGGACATACTAAATGTTGCCGAACCTGACTCTAAAAATAAAGCCGACCTGCAAAACGACCTCCGACTTGCCATTATTGATTACCTCAAAAAAGGTGGGAAATAATTTTTAGCTATCCGCAATACTATCTTGATACCGACTTAAGTAAATAGTAATCGTCCATTTCATATCATCTGTTTAAATAAACGCACCTACCCCGCTTGACGCGGAATCGGTCTTTTTTGGGGGTGATTATTGGCTTACCCTATTTGCACGGTCTATGGCACCCCCAAAGCAAAGCAAGCGCAAACACCCAAGCACAACGGTTCAATGTTCTGTATCAAATTCTTTACACACTATCTTTCTATCCCATGTACTCAACCCTCCGCAACTTAGTTGCCATAGACTCACCTACGGGCTTTACACATCAAGCCTGCCAATACATTTTTGACCTGCTAAAAAGCTACGGTTGGCAACCCGAATTTACCAACAAAGGAGCCGTACGCTGCACACTTGGCAACCAAGCCCCTACCCTATCTATTGCTGCCCACGTTGATACATTGGGTGCCATTGTCAGTAAAGTAAAATCCGATGGCACATTAGGTATATCAAAACTCGGTAGCCCTTTGCTTACCAGCTACGAAACCGAATATTGCCGCATATACACCCTCGATGGTAAAATTTATACGGGCACATTGTTACTCAACAACCCCTCGGCACATGCCAACCGCGAAGCCGAAACTACCAAACGCGACCTATCTAATATGCACATACGCATAGACGAAGAAACCTACACCAAAGAGCAAACCGAAGACCTTGGTATACAAATAGGCGATATTATTGCGTTTGATACCCGCTACCAAGAGTTGCCTAGCGGATACATAAAATCGCGCTTTATGGACAACAAAGCGGGCTGTTATGTGTTGTTCGAAATAGCTCGCCGACTTGCCCAGCAAAACCAAACAGCCCCCGTTGAACTCTTCTTCTCGAACTACGAAGAAGTAGGACATGGCGGCACTTGCGGCTATGCACCCACCATACAAGAACTACTAACCATAGACATGGGCGTGCTAGGCAACGACAACGAAGGCACCGAAACCCATTGCTCGATATGTGTTAAAGACGGCTCGGGTCCTTACGATTACCATTTCCGCCGCCGCTTAGTACATTTGGCACAACAACACCAAATACCGTTTAAGCAAGATGTATACGTATACTATAGCTCCGACGGCTCGGCAGCACTTAATGCCGGGCAACCTTTTAGGGTAGCACTCATTGGTGACCCGGTGTTGCTGCCTCGCATGGTATGGAACGCACCCACCAAAAAGGCATACAAGCCACCATAGATTTGTGCTTGGCATACATTAATGCTATGTAAAACCAAACACCATAATCTATAATACCACCTCTTCGGGGTTAAAATACAACCACGCCCCTCATATCACCACATCATCCACCAATATTCACCCTTTCACCCCTCACTTTCACCTTCACCACTTCAACTCACACCCATGCTAATTATCATTTCCATTGTTTTTGTATTAGGCTACTTAGCCATTGCTCTCGAGCATCCACTAAAAGTAAACAAAGGTGCAAGTGCGTTGTTGTTAGCTGTTGTTTGCTGGACAATATACGCCCTAAGCAGCCCCGACAACCACGCCGTAGTAGAACAACTACAGCACCATTTGGGCAGCATTGCCGAAATAATTTTCTTTCTACTTGGTGCCATGACCATCGTTGAACTAATTGCTACCCATAATGGTTTTAGTATCATCACCCAAAGCATAACTACCACCAGTAAACGAAAATTATTGTGGATAATTTGTTTTATCACCTTTTTCTTATCTGCTATACTCGACAACCTAACAACAGCTATTGTAATGGTAACATTGGTGCAAAAAATGCTACACCACCGCAACGACCGATTGCTGTTTAGCAGCATGATAGTTATTGCCGCAAATGCAGGCGGGGCTTGGTCGCCCATTGGCGACGTAACCACCACTATGCTTTGGATAGGCAACCAAATTAGCACTTTAAACATCATAAAAGAGCTTTTTTTACCCTCTTTATTGTGTTTAATTGTACCTTTGCTGTATCAATCGCGGCTAATAAGCGGCACTTTTGAACGAGCAAATCAAGATAAACCCAACGAATTAGAGGCAGGCGGGCAATTAATTTTAATTTTGGGCGTTTTAGGTTTATTGTTTGTGCCTATTTTTAAAACCATCACCCATTTACCACCTTATATGGGTATGTTGGGTAGTGTAGGTGTTCTTTGGACAGTTACCGAACTTATGCACCACGGCAAAGAAGACCGCACACACCTGCGAATATACCACGCCCTTACCCGCATAGACGTACCAAGCACTTTGTTCTTTTTAGGTATATTGTTGGCAGTTAGCTGCCTCGAAAGCATTGGACAATTAAACGCCTTGGCTACTTGGTTAGATACTACCGTAGGTAATAAAGAAATTATTGTCACCTTACTAGGTGCCTTATCTGCCATTGTAGATAACGTACCACTAACCGCCGCCGTACAAGGCATGTACAGCCTTGATATATACCCCACCGACCACAAAATTTGGGAAATGCTTGCTTATGCCGTTGGCACCGGAGGTAGTATGCTTATCATTGGCTCGGCGGCAGGTGTTGTAGTTATGGGCATGGAAAACATCTCGTTTGGGTGGTATATGCGCAAAATAGCTTTTACGGCTATGTTAGGATACCTTGCCGGTATAGCCACTTATTTAGCCATTTTTGCACTACTTGGGCATTAAATAATGGCTTTAAGTACTAAAATTGTTACAGAACTGCACCTATCAAGTTGGCGATTATAATAACCTAATAAACGCCAAATGTTAATCATAATTCACAATTCATCATTAATTTTTATCTCCATGAAAAAATTCTCTTTGGCAATTGCCATCTTTGCCGTTAGCTTTGTTAGTGCTAACACTTTTGCTCAACAAGCAAATACAAGCGTAACCACCACCACCACAGCACCTAAATCGGCAAAACCAACCGAAGGCTACAACGTAGACAACCACATGTCGCGCGACAAACGCGCCGAAGCACGTACAGCCCGTGTAGAACAACGCGTAGGCACTTTAACCGCCGAACAAAAAACTAAACTAAAAGCTTTGTTTTTAGCCGAGTTCGACCAATTAGAGCAAGCCAAATCAACCTTATCGCCCGAAAACAAAAATCCGTTTGGTGCTATCCGCAAAAAAACCGACGAACAAATTCGTGCTATGTTAAGCCCCGAACAACTAACCAAATACACCACACCCCGCTGCTCGTAAAAGCACACCGCAAACAAGCAATGTTGGTGTTAAAGTAAATGGCACTGCAACGCCTGCAAAAGCTAAATAATTAGTCTTAGCATAAATGTTGTAAAAAGCCATTTGGCTTAATAAAAATCGGCAGATGATACCTATATGGCTTTAAAAACCGTATAAGTATCGCCTGCCGATTTTTACGTGAACGCTAAAAACTACCATTGCCCATATCATACTTGTACGGAGCTATAAAATTTTGGGCGATGCACTATTTTTACCAACATTAGACTCCTACAAAGCTATTTTGTGGGCATTCGTGAAATATTTTGGACAAAACAGCAACGCAATGTCTATAAAGTGGTAAAAACTTTATAGACATTGCGTTTTTTAATAGCTCGTTTGTGTTTCACAAAAAACAAAAAGTTGCGATTTACATCATCAATAATCAATAATCAATAATTAAAAAAGGCTATCGGTTTACTTTGCTTTGATGATTTTAAATGTTTTTTGTGCATCATCTGCCCAAACTTTTAGTACATAAACACCTGCGGGCAAGCCACTGCCATTTATAAAAAGATGGTTATTGGGGTTGTTGTAGCTTAATTGTTTGGTTTGATGCCCCATAGCATCAAATAACTGCACTTGGGCATTTTGCGTATTGTTTGGAATTTGGATAACAAGGTCGCCCCTATCTTTCAAAAATCTATCGGTGTTTAGTAGCTTAATGTTAGTGACTAATGTATCGAGGCAATAATTTACGCTTATCTTCACCGAGTCGGTGTATTCTATGTTGGTATCGGGGTTTATAATGTGGGCAACGTAATAAGTAGTGCGGTCGGGGTTGGCAATAGGGTTGGTTAATGTGGCATCGTTTAAAGTGGTGCTGGGTGTCCAGAAAAATTGTGCGTTGGCAGGCACAATAGTGTTTCCGCCTAATGTAATAGTGTCGCCAAGGCAAACGGTGGCATCGGTGCCGGCATTGGGTTTTTGGTACAACAACAAACCGCGTGCCGATAGGTATTTGTATAACGAGTCTTGATGTGCGCCTGCAAAAAGTTCGTTATCGGTTATCATCAATACCTCGGCGGCATCGGCAAGGTTGGTACCTTGAGTAAAATTGTAGAACGATGCCAATACCAATTGGTCGGTGGCATCTTTGCCAATGCTTTCCCAAATATCCATTAAAACCGACGAAAATATCTCGGAAGTTTGGTAAATGCTTGATACCACATCTTCGGGGTAATGTTTGTTGGTATTTACATCGCGCCCGCTCCAAAACTCGTTGTTGCCGTCCCACGAAAACATATCTGCCCACCTAAAATCGCTAATGCCCCTTGAGTACGAGGTGGCAAGGTAATCGCACAAAGCTTCGTCGAGGGCAACACGCTCGTTGCCGCTATTGCTATTATCCACATTGCAGCTAACACAGGCAGCGTCGGATAGGTAATGTCCCATTTCGTGTATGATAACGTCGGCATCTTCGGCATCATCTACCCCACCTTCGCCAAAAACCAAATGGGGGGTGTTGTCGTAAAACACATATTTCGATTGGTCTTCATCGTTTAAGGCGTGTGTGTCAACTAGCAGTTTTTTAGCTACCATGTCGGTAAAGCCCAATTGCAATACATAGTTGCGATAAGTGTTTAGGTGATAGTAAGCATTCACGTCCTCGAAGCCCGATTGCGAGCGGGTAAAGTTAAACACGGGGGTTGCCGAAGTAACAGGTAATACGTTGGGTTCATCGAACTCGGCTATCTCTAAATAGTCGGTTTTTAGTTGGTAAAAACCGTTTTCGAGGGTAACGGGTATGGTAACGTCTTTCAATTGATTGGTTAGTTCGGTGGCATCGGCATCGTTGTTATCGCGATATTTGCCACCTTCGCCGTATACCTTTTGGGCAGATGTGAGGGGGTCAGGAATAAACACACGGGCTTGGGCATCGGTGGTGTTAATGTGGCGGCATTGATGATGATACCTTGATAAGTTGCGCGATTGTAACAAATTGCCTTGTGTGTCTAAAATATACTCGTTGGCATCGGCTTTGCCCATTGAATGGGCTTTTAGCACAATAGCCTCGATAATGGTGCTGGGCGATGTGAAACAAACGAGGGTTTGGGCATTGTCTAAAGCCTCGTTTTTAGTTTGCAAAAACTGCTGGGCAATGGCGTTGGCTTGCCTATTGTTGTTGGGTGTTATTGGGTGTTTTAGCAACGATACATCAAAGGTATTGTCCATTATCAACACTAAATAATTGCTTTTGTTGATGGTTGCTTTTATACTTGTGCCATAAATAGGCATACCTTTATATTGTTGTACAAAAGTATAGTGTGTACCCAAAGGGCTTTGCTGTGTTTGCTGCCATTGCAACGAAACATTTGGCTGCATTAAATGGGGTTGGTGCTGCTGTAAATATTTTTGCACATTATCTGCCGAAACATTACCTACATACACTTTATTACTGTACTTTTGCAGCGTGGGCAAAATAGGGCTATTGTTTTGGGCAGATACCAACCCAAAGGTGAAACTAAAAATAAGGGTTACGAATAAGTATTTCATCGTTTATAAATTGTTGGTTATTGATTGTTAATGGGGTATTAATTGAGCTTATTTTGTTAATCTTAATCCTTGTTGATGATAATGCTATGTTTTTATTGCTCTATTAGCTCGCATAATCAACAACTAATAATTAAACAGCTCATCATTAAAAAATTATGCTAAAGTATTTCTTTTTTTTAGCCGTTGTGTTGTGTAGCCTTGTAGTGAAGGCGCAAGATACGCAACTTTTTGGAAAACACAAAATTTATACCCGTGCCGACACCCTGCGCGGAAGCATAACCCCCGAAAGGGCTTGGTTTGATGTGCAATACTATGATTTAAACATTACCCTAAAGCCCGAACAGCAATGGTTGGGAGGCTACAACGATATTTATTTCAAAACCACATCGGCACAAAACCGTATGCAGCTCGATTTATTTGCTAATTTGCAAGTAGATAGCATTATCTTTGCCCAAAAAAAGTGTGCCTATACCCGCGAGTATAATGCCGTGTTTATTACGCTACCACAAAATGTAAACGTAGATAGTAGCTATGTATTGCGTTTTTACTACTCGGGCAAACCCACTGTTGCCAAAATGCCACCTTGGGACGGTGGTTTTGTGTGGAAAAAAGACAACAACAACCAGCCTTTTGTGGGCGTAGCTTGCCAAGGTATGGGCGCTAGTGTTTGGTTTCCGAACAAAGACCACCAAAGCGACGAACCCGACAAGGGCGCTCGTATTAGTTGCACCGTTCCAAACAATTTAATGGCAATTAGCAATGGGCAGTTTGTGGCATCGGAGGCTGCCGAAAATAACCAACAATGCTACACTTGGCGCGTTACCTACCCCATTAACAACTACGCCATATCGTTGTATGTGGGTAATTATGTGGCTGTATCCGACCAATACATCAACCAAAACGATACGCTACCCATTACTTATTATGTGTTGAGCTATAACAAAGACAAAGCCACTGCCCAATTTGCCCAAACTAAACCCATGTTGCAATGTTTCGAGCAATATTTGGGCAAATACCCATTTGCCAACGACGGCTACAAAGTAGTTGAAGCACCTTATTTAGGCATGGAACACCAAAGTGCCATAGCTTATGGCAATGGCTACAAAAACGGATATATGGGCATGGATTTGAGCAAAAGCGGTTGGGGCGATGATTTTGATTACATTTTAATACACGAAACCGGACATGAATGGTGGGGCAACAACCTATCAACGGCAGATATTGCCGATATGTGGGTACACGAATCGTTTTGTACCTACACCGAGTCGTTGTATGTAGGATGCAGGTTTGGCGACAAAGCCGCCGATGAGTACGTAAATGGTTATCAAAAAACAGTAGAAAACGATAAACCTATTATTGGCAAATACAACCTAAACGAAGAAGGCAGTGGCGATATGTACTACAAAGGTGCCCTGATGCTACATACTATTAGGTGGGTTATTGACAACGATAGCCTTTGGTTTAGCATACTAAAACAGTTAAACCAAGATTTTAGATACCAAGTTGTAACAGGGCAACAAATTGAACAATACATAAGCCAAAAGGCAGGCATTGACCTAAGCCCCATCTTTGACCAATACTTGCGCCAAGCCAACCCGCCTACTTTGCAATATAAGGTGACAGTTAATGCCAAAAAAAACAAACTAACACTTAGCTATAGGTGGCAAGCCGATGTTAAAAACTTTACAATGCCCGTTTGGTTAAAAGTGATAAACACCTACCAACATTTGCCCGTTACCACACAATGGCAAAGCATAGAAATACCTTTTACCAAAGATAACAGCTTTAAGTTTGATACCAACCGAGGCTATTTTTTGTTAGATAAAGGAGCAAACGAAAAATAAATTTTGCTAGATAACACACTCATCTCGTTTCGACTACGCTCAACAAATATCACCACCACACCATAAAGACGTAGCAGTAAAAACGTAGCTGTAAAGACGTAGCAGTGCTACGTCTCTACATTCTCTACATTCCCCACATCACACATCACAACATCCCCACATCACAATATCACCACATCACAATATCACCACATCACAATATCACCACATCACAATATCACCACATCACAATATCACCACATCACCACATCACCACATCACAATATCACCACATCCCCACATCCCCACATCCCCACATCCCCACATCACAATATCTCCACATCACAATATCTCCACATCACAATATCTCCACATCACAATATCTCCACATCACAATATCTCCACATCACAATATCTCCATATCACAATATCTCCATATCATGATAATAATAACAGGCGCTGCTGGTTTTATAGGCAGTTGTATGGTAGCCCACCTAAACCAAATGGGTTATACCAACCTTATTTTAGTAGACGATTTTAGCCGAGCCGATAAACAACCAAATTGGCAAAACAAACACTACCATACTTGTATCGACCGGAGCAACTTTATTGCTTGGCTGCCCAAACATTACAACCAAATAAAAATGCTTATACATTTGGGCGCCCGTACCGATACCACCGAAACTAATGTGGCTATTTTCGACCAACTTAACCTGCATTATACCCAACAAGTTTGGGCATTATGCACACAATTTGGCATACCACTGTTATACGCATCGTCGGCGGCAACTTATGGCAACGGCGAACATGGCTATACCGACAGCCACCAAGTTGTACCACAATTACAGCCCCTAAACCCCTACGGACACTCAAAAAATGATTTTGATGCTTGGGCATTGCAACAAACCCAAACACCACCACTTTGGTATGGCGTTAAGTTTTTTAACGTCTATGGTCCAAACGAATACCACAAAGGGCGTATGGCATCAGTTATAATGCATGGCTTTAACCAAATAAAACAAACAGGCGGCTTAAAACTATTTAAATCGCACCGCCCCGATTTTGCCAATGGGCAGCAACTGCGAGATTTTATTTACGTGAAAGATGTGGTAAGTATTTGTTGGCATTTGCTACAAACCCAGCCCGAATCTGGTTTGTACAATGTAGGTACAGGCAAAGCAAACAGCTTTTTGCACCTTGCCGAGTCTACCTTTGCAGCCATGAACCTTACACCCAACATCGAGTTTATTGACATACCCGCCGATATACGCAACACCTATCAATATTTTACCGAAGCCAACATGGCTAAACTGCTATCAACAGGCTACAACACCCCCTTTTGCAGCCTTGCCGATGGCATTACAGCGTATGTGCAAATGTATTTGGCAGAAGGTAGATATTGGTAACACAAGGTTTGTAAGTAACTCGCGTTATGCAACATACGTTTCTGGTAGCGGCGATACTTGTATCGCCCAAACAAAAACAGTTTACTGGTAGCGGCGATACTTGTATCGCCCCCAAAACAGTATATTTCTTTCGACACAAGTGCCGAAACTGCCATCAAAAACAAAGTATTGCCTCGAACATAAGGTGTATTGCCTCCAACATAAGGTGTATTGCCTCGAACATAAGGTGTATTGCCTCGAACATAAGGTGTATTGCCTCGAACATAAGGTGTATTGCCTCGAACATAAGGTGTATTGCCTCGAACATAAGGCATATTGCCTCGAACATAAGGCATATTGCCTCGAACATAAGGCATATTGCCTCGAACATAAGGCATATTGCCTCGAACATAAGGCGTATTGAGGGCAATGCAAGGGTTGTCGGAGGCAATGCAAGGGTTGTCGGAGGCAATACAAGGGTTGTCGGAGGCAATACAAGGGTTGTCGGAGGCAATGCAAGGGTTGTCGGAGGCAATGCAAGGGTTGTCGGAGGCAATACAAGGGTTGTCGGAGGCAATGCAAGGGTTGTCGGAGGCAATACTCAAAATTTGGATGCAATGTATGATTTATTGGAGGCAATGTATGATTTGTTGGAGGCAATGTATGATTTGTTGGAGGCAATACTCAAAATTTTGGATGCAATGTATAAATTGTTGGAGGTAATACTCGAAATTTTGGAGGCAATGCTCGGATTTTCCGCTCCGTATGAGTGTAATATGGGTAGGTAATATAGGTAGCATATTTTGGGCAATAATTATGACTCCGTAACCAAATAAAGCGTATCTTTGCGCAAGTAAAAGAACAAAGATAAAAACACACATCTTCACCATTCTCCCTTTTTTCAAAAAGGGGGGACTGATATGCTGGATTGATAAACAAACTTACAAAAGCAAGTTTGCAAAGCAAACTTGCCTTTCTTAGCCTCCCCCTTTTTTCAAAAGGGGGATTGAGGGGATTTAGCTTGCAAAACAAAGGCATTAAAACTCTCCCTTTTGAAAAGGGAGACGATTTAGTTGTTTCGCTTGCAAAACACCTAAATCAGAGGGATTTTTTAAACACACAATATCACCACATGGCAAATAAATACACCACCGATTCGGGCATTATTATACAGCCCACCTATAACCCCCTTGACCAAGCCATAGAGCAACCCGGTCAATTTCCATACACACGCGGCGTACATGCCAGTATGTATCGCAGCCAACTCTGGACAATGCGTCAATATGCCGGTTTTTCTACCGCCGAAGAATCGAACAAGCGCTACCGTTATTTATTATCGCAAGGCACAACAGGCTTATCGGTTGCCTTTGATTTGCCCACGCAAATAGGCTACGACCCCGACCACGAACTATCGGAGGGCGAAGTAGGCAAAGTTGGCGTATCTATCTGTTCTATCAACGATATGCAGGCATTGTTTGATGGCATCACGCTGCAAAACATAACTACCTCTATGACCATCAACGCAACAGGTTTTATTTTGTTGGGTTTGTATGTGGCATTAGCACGCCGACAAGGGGCAGATTTAAACCAAATTTCGGGAACTATCCAAAACGATATCCTAAAAGAATATGCAGCACGTGGCACATACATCTATCCACCAAAACCCTCGATGCGCATCATCACCGACATTTTTCAGTATTGCAGCACCAATTTACCCAAATGGAACACCATTTCTATATCGGGTTACCACATACGCGAGGCAGGCTCAACGGCTGCCCAAGAGTTGGCGTTTACCTTAGCCAATGGCAAGGCATATTTGCAAGCAGCCCTTGCAGTAGGTTTAGATATTAATGTGTTTGCCAAACGATTGTCGTTCTTTTTTAATGCCCACAACAACTTTTTCGAGGAAGTAGCCAAGTTTAGAGCAGCACGCCGCATTTGGGCAAACATCACCAAACAATTAGGAGCCACCGACCCCCGCGCACAAATGTTGCGGTTTCATACCCAAACGGGCGGCTCTACTTTAACGGCACAACAACCCCAAAACAATATTGCACGTGTTACTTTGCAGGCTTTGGCTGCCGTTTTAGGCGGCACACAATCGTTGCACACCAATGGCTACGACGAGGCATTATCTTTACCAACCGAAGCCGCCGCACGTATTGCCCTGCGAACCCAACAAATTATTGGCTTTGAAAGCGGCGTTACCGATACCGTCGACCCATTGGCAGGCTCGTATTTTGTAGAAAACCTAACCAACGAAATAGAAACTTTGGCGTGGCAATATATCAACAAAATTGACGACATGGGCGGCTCGGTGGCAGCCATAGAAGGAGGCTATATGCAAGACGAAATTGCACGAGCAGCCTATCGCTACCAAAAAGATATTGAAAGTGGCGAAAAAATAATTGTGGGCGTTAACAAATTCACCATCGAAGAACCACCTTTTGAGGGCGTTTTTAAAATTAGCGATGAAATACGTATCCAACAAACACAAAAACTGCAAGCACTAAAAAACCAACGCGATAACGCATTGGTACAACAACATTTAGCAAACATTAAGCAATGTGCCACCGATAATATTAACCTAATGCCCGCCGTTATCGAGGCAGTTGATAACTATGCCACCCTTGGCGAAATAGCCGACACCTTGCGTAACGTGTTTGGCGAGTTTTAAAGATGATAGGCAAATGATGCCGATACTTGTTTGTATCGGCATTTTTGTTTAGTTTAGGTTTTAAATCAACATTAAATCATTCTCTAAAATCTGTGTCCAATCGGTAAAATCCGTGTCCTCTTGTGTATAACATCAGGTACTAAGTTAGTCTTTATAATTTAATCCACAACTTACAATTTACCATTTACAATTTACCATTAAAAAAGATGAACATAGCTTTTCAAGGCACACATGGTGCTTATAGCGAGCAAGCAGCCTACGCCTATTTTGGTAGAAACACACAAACAGTGCCATACAGCACCTTCGACGAAGTATTTTTAAATGTAGTACAATCTACCTGCGACTTTGGCATTGTACCCGTCGAAAACTCCTTAGCAGGTAGCGTACACCGCAACTACGACTTTTTGATGCGACACAATCTATACATTATCGGCGAAGAAGTATTGCGCATCAATCATCACCTAATAACATTACCCAATGTAGCTTTGGGCGATATTAAACGTGTTTACTCGCATTGGCAAGCCTTAGACCAATGCGAACAAACCTTGCGCACCCTTTTACCCGATGCCGAAAAAATACAAACCTACGACACAGCAGGTAGCGTAAAAATGTTACTCGACGAACAACGAACCGACACCGCCGCTATTGCCAGCCGACAAGCCGCCGAACTGTACAACTTGCCCATCTTACAACAATCTGTCGAGGACGACCACACCAACTATACCCGCTTTGTTGCCCTATCGCGCCACCCCTATCAAGCCCTATCAACCGACCTTTTGTACAAAACTTCTATCGTTTTCTCGGCACCCAACACACCCGGCGCTTTGTTTAAAGCATTAGCCGTTTTTTCGTTGCGCGATATTGATTTAACCAAAATAGAATCGCGCCCTTTGCAAGGCTCGCCTTTTAAATACCTATTTTACCTCGATTTTTTGGGCGATGTAAACAACGATAACGTACTTCATGCCCTTAATCACCTAAAAGAGTTTGCTTTGTTTGTGCGCGTTTTGGGTTGCTACCCTTGTGCAAACGACAACTAAGTAGTGTCTGAAATAGATTATTGACGAAAAATAACAACAATTTGGTAACTTCTCTGTTGTAAAACAAAAAAACAAAAACTACGACACTAAGAACACAAAAAAACCTTACCTTTGTGTCCTTAGTGTCGTAGTTTTACGTAAACACGCTCATCAATCTTAAGCATTTTATGAAAAAAGCATTACTCGTACTATTTATCACCGCAATTTGCACCCAACTTGTATCTGCCCAACACCCCAATGTGTTGATAAGCAGTAACCAAAACCCCAGCGAACCCGCTATTTGTATCGACCTTCAAAACACTAACGTGATAGTAGCAGGGGCTAATCTTAATGCCGCGTATTATTCAACCGATGGCGGTTTAACTTGGACAGAAAACTTTTTAGCTTCATCGTTAGGCGAGCGTGGCGACCCTTGTATTACCGTTGATAATGTAGGTAACTTTTACTATTTTCATCTAGCCGAAAATATAGACCGTGTAATCTGTCAAAAATCAGAAGATGGCGGTATTACATGGTCGGACGGTACAGCTACCGAACCTGCCAACAACGGACAACTACACGACAAAGAATGGGGATACGCAGACCCTATCACCAACAGCGTATATGTTACTTGGACAGAATACGAAGGCGGATTTAACTCCACCCCAACCGATAGTACCAACATCTTATTTGCTGCATCGTTTGATGGTGCCCAAACTTGGTCGGTGCCACAACGCATAAACAAAGTACGTGGCGATTGTTTGTACAAAGATGTAGTAGACCCTAACCCCGCAACAGGTACAAACGGCGAGGTATATGTAACATGGGCAGACTCGACGGGCGTAAAGTTTGACCGCTCGTTGGATTACGGCAACACTTGGCTCAACAACGATGTACAAGTAGCACCTGTTTTAAACAGCATTTACTACCACGTAGAGGGTAACTCCCGCGATAGTGTTAGAACATCAACCAACATAAAATGTGATTTAAGCAACAGCCCTTATCGCGGAAACATTTACATTAGTTGGATGGACGACAAAAATGGCTTAGACAACATTGACATATTTATGGCAAAATCTACCGACGGTGGTACATCGTGGAGCCAACCTAAACGTGTAAACGACGACGAAGGTATAGCCCAACAATATTATCATGGCATGACCATTGACCAAGCAACTGGCTATCTTTATTTTATTTTCTACGACCGCCGCAATTATCCAAACACTAACTTAACAGATGTATACATGGCAGTATCTACCGACGGAGGCGAAAACTTTATTAACTTTAAAGTAAGCGAAACACCTTTTGAAGCCAACAATTTTGCTTTTGTAGGTGATTATTTAAGTGTAGCAGCCCAAAATAATGTAGTGCGTCCAATATGGGTGCGGGTAGATGATTTTACTCAAACAAGTGTAATGACAGCTATTGTTAACCTAGACATGGTGACAAACGTACCACATCAATTAGCCCCCCAAAACACAGTAAACATAAGCAATTACCCAAATCCGTTTGCACAATTTACCACATTTGCCTACACCACCACCCAAGCTAACACACAAATACAAGGCTTTTTGTTTGATATGCAAGGCAAACAAGTAGCTAATTGGCAACAAACAGCCCCACAAACAGGCACTTACAACTACACCCTTGATGCCCGAAACTTACCCGCTGGTGTTTATGCCTGCCAAATATTGCTAAATGGCAATAGTTATTGGCACAAAATAAGTAAAACAAATTAAACGTTTGCATGTAGGTATGTTTATGGTGTTTGATTACAACATGTAAACCACAAAGGGCAACGTCTGGTTGCTATAATCTTGCTATAATCGTGTCACCTCTTGTATCATTAAATAAAATCCATCTTATCCACATCCAATCCGTAAAATCTGTGTACTAAATAACGCTAAAATAACGTAGTGCACAGCATTAGTTGCTTACTACTCCTCGTTTTGTTTACTACTCTTCAATCATTATTCATCAATCATTATTTTAAAAAATGAAACCAGTTAAATTTATCCTTCCTCTTTTTTGTTTACTGTTAATACTCGGTACGGGTTGTTTTGGCAGTAAAAAGAAACCCACCAACAACCAAACTTACACGCCCGTAGAAATACCTGTAAAAACAAGAGAGGATAAGCCTATTATACCCGATGCTAAACCCACCGAACCCACCGCCACAAAACCCACCGAACCAAGCAAACCACCCACTCCGCCCAACACTTTACCCAAGCCCGAGCCACCTGCACCCACAAAACCAGTGGTAAAACCCATTAACATAGCTATATTATTGCCATTTAGTGCGCAACATTATAACCCAACGGTAGCCTTCGATTCGTTGTCCGAAAAATCAATTAACGCCGTCGAGTTTTACGAGGGCGTATTAGTAGGTATAGATTACCTTAAATCGCAAGGTTTTACACCCAACGTACAAGTATACGACACCCAAAATAACGTAGAAAAAGTAACCAACCTATTACAAAAACCCGAGCTAAAACAAGCTAACTTAATTATTGGCCCACTGTATAATGGCGAGATAAAACCGGTTGCTGCTTTTTGTAAAACCAATAAAATCTACGAGTTGTCGCCCAATTCGCCCTCTAACCAAATAACTACAGCTAATCCGTATTATGTAGCAGTAAATCCAAGTATCGAAACGCATTGTGCAGCCATTTTTAACTACGCCCAAAAAACATACAGCGGCAAACGTATTGTAGCTATATCGGGCAATAAACCTAACGAAATTAGTTTAGCCAAGCTGTTCCCTAGTTTTGCAAAAGGCGCATTAAAAGAAAAATACGGTACTGCCGATGTGTTTAACTATACTTACACAGGCAAAGAAAACATCGAAGCATATTTGTCGGCTACCCAACAAAATGTGGTAGTTGTCACCTCTTTTACCGAAATAACCGCCATCGATTTGGTGAACAAACTATACGCATTGCGCAAAAAATACGACATCACGCTGTTTGGTATGCCTACATGGGTTGATATGGAAAACCTCGATTTGGCTTATCTTGCAGCACTCGATTACCACTATACCACCGAGTTTTGGATAAACGACCAAAATACCGACCACAACAAATTTAAACAAAACTTTGTGTATAAATATGGCATTAAACCTACCAAATTTGCCGCCAAAGGCTACGATTTGATATTGTATGCAGGTAATTTGTTGAAAAACTTTGGGGCAGAGGGTGTATCAAATGGTTTACAAAACCCTACCGCAAATGGTATTTACACTCAATATCATTTTGAGCCAACGCCCTACAATGCACCACAACCCGACTATCTCGAAAATAAGTACATCAACATTGTACATTACCGCCCCGATTTTATTTTAGAGAAAAAAAACTAACCCTCGAACATCAAACGCAAAAAAAACACCTTACCGGTTTTTAAAACCAGTAAGGTGTTTGTAATAATGTAGGGGGTATTATTTATTGTTCATCATTCAAATGTCTTTCGTAGGGTCTTATAATGAGTCTTATGCCTCGGTCGTAGTTTAGATAACTCCACATCCAGTTAAAAAACGTTACTACTTTGTTTCTAAACCCAACCAGTGTCATTAAATGTACTGCCATCCACATAAACCAAGCAATTAAACCTTGTGTTTTAAATGCCACCTGATTCGACAACAGCCCTATTGCGCCCCACAGTAGCCATCGAGCCTTTATCGAGGTAATTAAAAGCTTTTAGCGGTTTGTTTTGTAGCAAATTAAGTAAATTTTTAGCCAATAAATGCCCCTGTTGTATGGCTACCGGAGCCACCATAGCATGTCCGCGCGGGTAATCGGGCAAAATCATACAAGCCACATCGCCTACAGCAAACACATTTTGGTAATTTTTAACCTTGCAAAACTCATCAACGGCTATCCGATTGCCACGCAAAACGCTGCTAACATCAATACCTTTTACCACATTGCCCATTACACCCGCCGACCAAATAAAAGTACGGGTAGGTATTTTTAGTCCATCTTTTGTTTCTACCACCACACCGTCGTAGTTAACAACAGCGGTATTTAGCAGCACATGTACATCAAAATTTTGCAAAAACTCACTTGCTTTTCGCCCCGACACATCGCTCATACCATTCAACAACCTATCCGATGCCTCAATTAAATAGATTTGCATCTTCTTAAAATCCAACTCCGAGTAATCGTTAGGCAGCACATGTTTTTTTAGTTCGGCAAGCGAGCCAGCCATCTCTACACCCGTAGGTCCTCCACCAACCACCACAAAATTAAGGTAACTTGCCTGCTCGTCGGGTTCGTTTATTTGCAACGCTGCCTCAAAATTTTGAAGCATCAAACTGCGCAAATTAAGTGCTTCGGTAACACTTTTCATAGGCATAGCCTGTTGTTCAATGTTTTTAAGCCCAAAAAAGTTAGTTGTAGAGCCGGTAGCAATCACCAGATAATCGTAGCTAATTTTACCAATGCTGGTTACTAAAATATTTTGTTCGGCAACAATTTCGGTAACACGTGCCATTCTAAAAAAGAAGTTTTGTTGATACCTAAATATCTTACGTAAAGGGTACACAATCGAGTCGGCTTCGAGACCAGCAGTAGCTACCTGATACAGCAAAGGCTGAAACGTGTGGTAATTGTTTTGGTCAATCAACACAATTTGCACAGGCTTGTTTTTTAGTTTTTTAGCCAATTCTATACCACCAAAACCGCCGCCAATAATTACCAATCGCGGCACATTGTGCGTTGGCACGTCAATAAAATGTTCCATGAACTGTAATTTAAGTAAAACAAAAAGTAGGTAATGCTAAGGTAACTAATAAACAAGTTTTAGTTCAATAAAGTTGTTATAAAGTGGGTGTTTTTTAAAACACGCAATAAGTACCTCACTAAATAGCCCTATTGTTAGCAAGCCATAAAGTGTTTGGCAAATAAAATGCATTTGCTTCGCGCAGTTCCATGTTCGGTGCTGATCGCACCTTTTGTCTGCCCACAAAGTGTTAAGTTTGCGCGCAAATGCGGGCAAGGGCATCAAATTTACCATTCAAAGCATCTATCAAACAAGTCTTTTTCATGAAAATTCTTTTATCTGCCTACACAGGTTTGGGCAATTTTGTGTTAAAAACGCCTTTAATAGCGCACATACACGCACAATATCCAAACGCTATTGTTGATGTTATAACGGGTAACGCTTTTGGCATTGAGCAATTAGCTGCACAACATCGGCACATCAACCAAGTACATTATTTAAACGCAAAAGATTCGTGGCAAAACAAAATTCGGTTTTTTAGGCAAGTTATACAACCGCAGCACTACGATGCCTTATTTTTACCTTTCGATGCCCAACCCAACTGGCTACAAATAGTTGCCTATTTTGCAAACATTGGTTTAACGGTTAAACATTATCTGCCCAACAAAAAGCAAACTTTTGTGCAAAAAATAGCCAATAAAGTGTCCGAAATTTTAGTAAAAACGCTAAAAGTTGAGGTATTACCCAATCGCCACGAAACCCAATTAAACCTCGATTTATTAGCCACATGGCAACAAAAAGCAGTGGTTAATGCCCCTCAAACGCAAATAAATTACCAAGCCAATCCAAAAATAATAGCCGATTTTGGTTTGCAAAATCAGCCCTATATAGTTATACAACCCGGTGCTGCAAATGGGGCGTTTAGTGTAAAAGCGTGGAATCCCAACAATTTTGTGTTGTTAATTAACCAACTACATGCCAAATATCCAGCACATAAAATAGTAATTGTGGGCGATAAGGGCGACTACGAAACTGTTGTAAAGCACCTTGACCAACAATTGCCCAAACACGAAGCTGTTGTAAACACGGCAGGTAAAACCAACATCAACGATTTATTAAACTTGTTGGCATTGGCGCAATTAGTTATTTGCCACGACTCGGGGGTTATGCACCTTGCCGATGCACTATCTGTACCACTTATAGCCCTATATGGGCCCACCGATTATGTGCGCACGCGCCCACTTCGGCTAACGTCTGTGGTGTTACAATCCGATACGCCCTATAAAAACGCAATGCACTATTTTGCCCTTACCGAAGCCGATTTAGCTCAACAAGGCATTGCCCACCAAGCCATGGACGGTATAAGCGTTGAACAGGTAATGGCAGCAGTCAGTAATTGGGTAAAAGTTGGTGGATAGTACGTACATATCCCAAAAACAAAAAAAGTCTTGCAAAATAGCAAGACCTTTTTGAGTAAAAATACTACACAATAACTAGTAGTGTTTCAAGTTAATACTGTCGGATATTATGGTTCGGCAAACCCATTATAATCGGTAAATTAGCAACATCTGTTTGTCTGTTTTTTATGGATAAAAACCTATTACACTCCAACGGGGCTGAAAATACGTTTATCTACCTCTTTGCTACCCATATCACGCCCCTAACGGGGCTAAAAGTGCCGACTTTATCCGACAGTATTAAATGGATAGACTACTAGTCGCAATCCTGTAAGCAATACGATAGTATTTTACTGGTGGTGGTATAGCCACGCTCGGCGCGTTGGGGCCAGGGCTGTGGGTTGGTTATGTCGTTACCACCTAAGTTAAGCACCCATTCTTCTTTATACACCGAGCCAATGCCTTTTGCGTACACTTCTTTGTATAGTTTTTTCTCTACCAAGTTTTCGTCGTTGTTGGTGCGTTCAACGGTTATTGTTTCTGCAAAATTTTGCCCGTTAATAGTTTGAGGGGTGTTTATGTTTAGGTAAGTAAATTGCCAGTTTTGGTAAGCTGCAAGTGTGGGGTCGGTGGTGTTTATGTACGCCGAGCCGTTCCAAGTGGCATTCTCGCGAATAGGGAATACTAATTTTACCCAACGTTCTTCGCCTTCCATACGTTCCGCTCGGTTAGAGTCTTGTACGGCGTACCAAACTGTTGGTATAATATTTGCCCAATCGGTGGTGTTGCCTGTTGGGCGTTGGTAGCGGAGCAAAGTGCGGGCGGTTTTGCCTTGTAGGTCTTCGAATTGGGTATCCCAAACTTCTTTTACTTCCCACGAAACGCTGTCTTTGCCCTCGGTAGCAAACGAGCTATACAACACCGAGTCTACTTGGTAGATGATATAGGTGCTGCTGTCTGTCGGGAAATAGTCAAAACCATAAGGCATAATAATGTCTTCGGTTTCGTTTTTGCCACAATTAGTGAAAAAGCTAAGTAATACTAAGGCTATTAAAAGGCTATTAAAAATGTTTTTCATTTTGTACAAGATTAGAGCAATTTTGTTTAGAGCGGTTAACATTTGTTTGATGATTTTATGTCGGTATAAAGCTGTAAATGGTTGCATGGGCAGCCTTATTTTTAGCTAACAAACTTAAGTTAACAGTTGCTAATCCTCTTCTTTTCTGTTACGCATTTCTTGGGCAAACTCAACAAGGTGCTCGTTTGGTGGTATAGCTACATTGGTAAGCATGTAAGTGTTGTGTAAATAGTTGGGTAAGGTATTGTTAATTTCTTCAATTCCGGTGCTTATAAATTGGTCTAAGGGTACGTTCATGGGTATTAGCATCATAAATTTATAGAACTGTTCTTCTACCTCAAACGATTCGACGATGCTATCATTTTTCTTGAGCAATAGTTTCAAATTCTGCCCGCACTAAATTAGTAATATCGGGGCTTGTGCTGCAAGTTTGTTGTGCAATAAGTGCTACAAAATAGCGCATACGATGCCCCTCGCCACCAATACCGCCCGAAATCATCACTATATTTTCGTCCAACAAATCACTTTCTAAATACATTTGGCACTCGTGTGTAGCCAATTGCAGCCATTCTTGTAATTCTTCGGGGGCTGTTTCGGTGTATGCTTGCAGGGTTTGCAAAGCGGCTACCTCGCCAGCATGAGCAAGTTCAATAATAATGGCTTTTTTTAGGTCTATACTACTATTTACATCGTACAAAGCAGCAGTAAGTTCGTCTATTTCCTCCAAATGTTCGGCAATTGAGGTATCAAATTGCATGTACTCTTCGTGTAATCCTACTCTTAAAGCATGAGGCATTACCCTAAAATTACTGGGTAAATTGTTTAAAAACTCTAGGTATTCTTCTTCGTTGTGTGTCATAACAACTATGGTTTTAAATTAAAATTTAGTGGCAATTTAACAATAAAAATTTGCGAATTAACATTTTAACGAGCAAAGGTACAGCAAAAAGGCATTACTTTTGCAAGTTTGTAAAAATAGTCAAACAATTATCGTCAATTTTTTGTTTTTGGTGTAATTTTGCGTTTGATAATAGAGGTGCCGTTAGTCCGTTGTCCCAATAAATAGGTGCGGTAAATACGCGTGCTTCGTCCCAAAGGTTGGCATCAATAAAGCTATTTAACAAAGCTGCGCCTCCCTCAACAATAACCGATTGTATTTTTTGTTGGTACAAAAAGTGTAGTATTTGTTGTAATGGCTGATGCTCGAAATTGATGGGTATGTATTGTAGGTTAGCTTGATTAACATTTTGGTTTGGGTGCGTTTGGGTAAATACTACGGTAGGTAGGCTATTATCGAGTAGGTGTAAAGGTTTGTTTTGTAAACGCCCATAACGGTCAATTACTAATCTTAGTGGCTGTTTGCCTATCCATAACCTAGCTGTAAGTTGTGGATTATCGGCAAGGGCGGTATTAGTACCTACCAAAATGGCTTGTTCTTCGGTTCGCCAACGGTGTGTAAGCATCTTGGCAAAACTATTGCTTATCCATTGTTGTTGTTTGTTAGTAGGTGCTATAAAGTGGTTGGCTGTTTGTGCCCATTTTAGTATAATGTAGGGTCGTTGTTGCTGATGATAAGTTAAAAACCTACGCATTAACCAATTAGCTTCGGTTTGCAAAATATCTATTGTCACCTCAATACCTGCTGCACGCAATTTTTCGATACCCTGCCCATTTACTAACTCAAAGGGGTCGGGCGAAGCAATAACTACTTTGGGTATGCCTGTTTTTATAATCAAATCGGAGCAAGGTGGCGTTTTACCAAAGTGTGAGCAGGGTTCAAGGCTTACATATAGCGTAGATTGGCTTAGTAAATGTTTATCTTGTGGTAAAACACTATTAATGGCATTAGGTTCGGCGTGTGCTTGCCCGTATTGTTGGTGATAGCCCTCGCCAATAATACGGTTTTGATAAACAATAACTGCCCCTACTGGCGGGTTTGGAGCTACATTGCCAATGCCTTGTGCTGCCAAATCTAAACAGCGCTGCATAAAAAAAGTGTGTGTCATTAGCTTTTGTTTGGGTTAGATTTGGGGGTTGTTAGAAGATGTATTAACTCACTCACGTTGCGCACACGAGGACACGGATTTTACGGATTTGACACGGATTTCAAAAAATGATTAGCTAAATTTTGATTTAGCATCCAAGTTTAAACAAAAAGTCTAAAATAAGGGCGTGGTTTATTTCTTTGTTTTTAAACAATAGATTGTCTAGTAAAAATGGGCTATTTGGGTGATAAACAGGCTATTTCGCAATCATACATCAGTAGTAAAAACTAGATGAATCTAACACTAATCTTCTCGAAAAAATCCATCTTAATCCGTGTTTCATCTGTAAAATCCGTGTCCTAAATAAACACCCTAAAATAGGACTCCGCGTAACATCAGGTAACTCATTAATAATCAACAATTAAAATGCGTTTTTCTCAATCAATTAATTTTGATGATTTAGGGATATTTAAACAACAGCTACTTCATTGGGCAAGTGCCTTTGAAGTAGCTGTTTGTTTAGATAGTAATTTGTATGCTGCCGACAAATACAGTCAATACGAGTATTTGGTGGCAGTGGCTAATTGCGCCACACCATTTGATGAACAGCCCAATATTTTTACCAATCTACAACAATTGCACCAGCAAACCAACGATTGGCTTTTTGGTATGATAAGTTATGATGCCAAAAACCAAACCGAAACCAATCTACAATCAACTAATTTTGATGGGGTGCAAATGCCCCTTGCTTATTTCTTTCGTCCCGATGTGGTGGTAGCAATTACCAAAAATCAACAAGCAACAATACATTGGTTAGACGAAAAGCTAACTGCTCAACACATCGAACAGCAAATAACACAAACACCTATTGTAACTGTACCTGCACCTAATATAGTGCTGCAAAATAGGTTAAACAAACAGCAATACATCAACAAAGTAAACCAAATACAAACCCACATTAGGCGGCAACATCTACGAAGCTAATTTTTGCCAAGAGTTTTATGCCCAAAATGCACAAATCAATCCAACAAGTGTTTTTGAACAACTAAACAAACAAACACAAGCACCTTTTGCTGCTTTTGTAAAATACCACAAACAATTTGTGCTGTGTGCAAGTCCCGAGCGTTTTTTGCAAAAAATAAACAATCAATTGGTGTCTCAACCCATAAAAGGCACTATAAAACGACACAAAGATACACAAAAAGATGAAGCCCTAAAGCAACAGCTTTACCACAACGCCAAAGAACGAGCCGAAAATGTAATGATTGTAGATTTGGTCAGAAACGACCTATCTAAGGTGGCAAAACGCGGAACCGTACAGGTAAACGAGTTGTTTGGGGTATATACCTTCAAAACGGTGCATCATCTTATCTCTACTATATCGGCAAGTTTACGCCCCGATGCCCATTTTACCGATGCCCTACAAGCTACCTTCCCGATGGGCTCCATGACCGGCGCACCTAAACTAAGGGCTATGCAAATGATTGAACAATTGGAGGTAACAAGGCGCGGTATGTACTCGGGTGCTATCGGATATATTAGCCCTAATGGCAATTTTGATTTTAATGTAGTGATACGCACTTTGCTATACAACCAACAAAACCAATACCTATCGCTACAAACAGGCAGCGCCATAACCCATTATGCCACACCACAACAAGAGTACGACGAGTGCTTGCTAAAAGCCCAAACTATCAAAAAAATATTGCTTGATAATAATGATTGATAATTTGATAATCGGTAGCAATTGCCTATTGCTCGTTGTCAATTGTTTTGTTGCATCTTTCCAGCACTTCTCTTATTCCTTTTCGGGTCATAAAGTTACCATAAGTTACTAAGTTATAATGCGGATTATCAACACTACTTGTTTGTTGATGATATAGGTATGCCAAACTTTCGATGCCGTATAGTTCGTACAAAAACCGTATTTGGCAATCGCAATACATCATGGCTTGGTCGGTGGGTTTGTTGGGGCTATTGGCTACACACACATTGCGCGTAGCTATTTTCATTTGTACTAATTCGGTATCCGTTGGGTGGTCAAACAGCAGGCGATTGTTTTTGGGGTTATCGGGTTCTACCAAAACCTCAAAGCTACTACCTTGTTTAATGGGCAAACCGTTTGGGCTTTCGTACTGTTTGCTTTGTTTGTTGTACCAAACTTGGGTTGTTTGGTTAAACGATTGTTGGTTGAAAGTATAATGATAGTTTGCCAATGCACCATGTTTAGCATCGGTTTGCTGTAAGTTAAGTATTTGGGCTGTGGTGGTCATGCCTGTTAGCAATTGGTTTTGGGTATGCTCTTTGTGCAAAATGGCATAAGCAATGGGCGATATGATAGCTAATGCTAGTAAAATGATACCAACAACTTTGCCTTTATCTAACCAATCTTGTTGTTTATACCAACGCCCTAAGCGGCTTGTCGAGTAGCGATGGTCTTCAAAAATATAGTCAAACGTGTTTTTGTTGGCATCATAAACAACCTTTAACTCACATAATTCATCATCAATAAAAAAACTAAAACTTTGGCTACTATTGGGCGGAACTAATATCTCTTCGAGCAAACCTTCGGTGTTAAGGCGTATCATTACACGCCCTGTTTGTACAAAGTGAAACACCTGTACCAAATGCCGCTTTAAACGACCATAAAAAATCCAGTCCTTTTTATTGTAACCCATAAAGTTTTGTAAAAATGATTGATGAACAAAAAGGTATAAATGCCCTGCAACAAATTATAAATAGCAAACGCTGGATAAGCATTAACTAACTCATGTTACGCAGGGGTGTTACCTAATTAAGTGGCATGGGGCTTTGTTGCTACTTTGTTGTCGTTTTATTACTGTTTACCCACCCATTAAAAGTTTGTTACTTTTTTTCTTGACAAAAAAAGTAACCAAAAAAGTCAAGGCTGTATAGGAATTGGCTAAAATGGGCAACATTCCGCTAAAAGATATAAACTTGCACGCCAAACAGCTTGTTTATCGGTTTTATTGCTGGGTTCGGTGTGGCGTGCTTCAAACAGTATATCTTTCTTAACGCTACATTTATGCCCATTTCTTAACGCCAATTCCTATAATGCCGGTCCAGAAGAAACCACATACGAAAATGGGTATAAAAATGCAAAATACTCAATTATTGAAATGGGCTGCGTAACATCAGTTAATTAACTAACAACTACTAAACAACAACTACTAAAAAACGTTAATAATTGCCCAATAAACAAAAAAAAGCCACAAAGTGTCATTTAACAATACCCAATAAACTAACAATTACCCAAAAAATAGTAATTTTACAGCCCACAATTAAACATTTACAATGCAAAAAACGCCAATTATCATTTACAAATTACCATTTACAACTTAAAAAACATGTTTGTCATTATCACCGGAGGCTCGAAGGGTTTAGGGAAAGCCTTAGTCGAGTTGTTTCTTAGCAAAGGCTTTAACGTTATCACCTGCGGACGCAACGCAGCAGCACTTGAGCAACTAAGTGCCGATATGCAAGCACTTTATCCAAACCCAAAGCTACTAACACAAAGTGCCGACCTATCAAAAACAAGCGATACTCAAAAATTTGCCCAATTTGTGCTAAAAAATTGCGACAAAATAGAAATACTAATCAATAATGCCGGTATATTTGTGACGGGTAACTTGCAAACCGAACCTGACGGATTATTAGAACAAATGATGCAAGCAAATGTTTATAGTGCTTATCATCTAACCAAAAACTTATTGCCCCAATTTATTACCCAACAAAGCGGGCATATTTTCAACATCTGCTCGGTGGCAAGTAGCACCATTTTAGACAATTGCACAGCCTACACCATATCAAAACATGCCTTGCTTGGGTTTTCGCATAGCCTCCGACACGAGCTAAAACAACACCAAGTAAAAGTTACAACCGTTGTGCCAGGTGCCATTTATACCTCGTCGTGGGACGGCGTGCCCGTAAACCCCGACCGACTAATGCCCACACAAGACGTTGCCCAAGCCATAGCCGACTGCTACCAATTATCAAAACGAACCGTTGTCGAAGATATTGTATTGCGACCCATGCTCGGAGACCTTTAAGTTAATGATTGCACATTGTTAAAGTTACAATTTACTTGTTTGTGTATCAAAAAGGAAACAAATAAGTTGCGATAAACGGCAAAATTTTTATTTGCAAAGTTAAAAGTTTGTGCGTACCTTTGTACTACTTTATTTAACCCACCCTGCCCCTCCAAATAGGGGGAATTTATTTACACCTTACCATTTACCATTTACACCCCCTTTTTCGTTATGCAAAGATGCAACTATTTATTAACATGGGTATGCTGTATTGCCCTTTTTTCGTTGTGGAGCTGTAATAAAAACAACGATGATCCCATAGACACTAACCCCGACGACACAACAGCCGTTGCCGAGAACGAATTAACGTTTAAAATTGTAGGCGGGCCCGATGCTGTTGATGGCAAAACAGTGTTTTTTACCAACTTTTTTAGCGACGAAACCCACGCAGGTGTTGTTGATAGTATTAATGCAACAGTATTAGAAGGTGTTGCTTTGTGGAACGAAATGCCTGCCTACCTAAAAATTTTACTGCCCGACACCATCGCTCAGTTTTATAAGTTCGAAGAAACATTTCCGCCAACCTACCCCGATGTAAATAAATACTTTGAGATACAAGTATCCGGAGCACTGCCTTTTCAACAAATAGCCTATACCAACATCAAAATTACCGAGTATGGCGCCATTGGCGGACGCATACGTGGCACTATCAATGCTAAACTATACGATTACTCGCAAGGGTTCGAAGATGTTGTTTTTATTAACGAAGGTGAATTTAATTTTTTAAGAACACAGTAGAAATAGTGAAATGAGTGAAATGAGTGAAGGGAGTGAAAAGAGTGAAGGGAGTGAAAAGAGTGAAGGGAGTGAAAAGAGTGAAGGGAGTGAAAAGAGTGAAATACTTCGCCACCTCGCTACATCACCACTTCGCCACATCATCACTTCGCCACCTCGCTACATCACCACCTCGCTACATCACCACTTCGCCACCTCGCTACATCACCACATCACAACATCGCCACTTCGCCACATCATCACATCGTAACATCGCTACATGCAACAACTCCTTTCTCGATTGCAAGCCGAAGGCATTAGTATTGGTATGCCGCAGATACTGCGCATACAGCAAGTGTTACACACATTAGGTGCCGATTATGTACAACAACCCGATAAGTTGGCAGATATATTGGTTCCGTTGATTGCCCAAAATGCCGCCGAGCAGCAAAAGGCTAAGCGCATCATCAACGAGTATGTACAACAATTGCAAAACGATGCCCTCCGCGATTACGACACCATAGGCGAAATAAACGCCGCCTCTACCCCACCCTACCAAAAATATTTGGTGGGGCTGTTGGTGTTTGGCTTATTGGGTTTATTGGCGATGATGATTTGGCTGTATGGCAAAACCGATACCAACTGCACCCTAACAAAACCTACCTTTGGTTTTTTAACCGACACCAGTAAAATAATTGTTGGCGATACCACCCAAATACAACGCACAAACGCATCTGCCCAAAATACCTATTTTAAGTGGCAAATAAACGATAGTTCGTTTGTTGCTACCGATACCCTTGTTTATTACCCTTTTACCAAAGCCGGAACGTACAACATTAGCCTGTCTAGCATCTGCCAAAAAGATACCGCACAACAGCTTACTTACAGCGCCCAAATACACGTCTGGCGAAACCCCAAAGATGCTCCGCCAATAATCGAACCTAATCGTATACCGTTGCGAGATGTACGCGCCGTTACCATGCCCGCCGAAAAAATAACCAACTGGAGCCGTATTGTGTGGCTAAATTTGGGCTTGTTGTTGCTGTGTTGCATACCTATAGTATACGGTTTGTGGTGGTACAATGTGCGCCAATTGGCTATCAACGCGCAATATCGCAAACTGTTAGAACAATACAAAAAACGCTTGGCTTTGTTAGCCACCGCCAACGAGCCAATAGAGCCACCCTACGAATTAGTTTTCCCTGCACAAACACAACACATAGAAATTAGCCGCGACATGTACGACGGGGCAAACGCCCTACGACAACGCCAAATACACGACCGTAAGCAAATTGATGTGCGCCAAACCATTGAGCAAACCATTAGGGCAGCAGGTATGCCAACCTTTGTCGAGCGGCACCAATCGCGCCCCTCCGAATATTTGGTGTTGATAGACTCGGCAAGCACCGACGATTACCAAGCACGCTTTTTTGAGTATTGGATAGATACTTTGATAAAAGAAGAAGTGTTGGTGGATAAATTTTTGTTCCGACACGACCCACGCTGGTGCTGGAACAAAACCGAATTTATGAACGGCATTAGCATCGAGCGGCTACAACAAC
Source organism: Sphingobacteriales bacterium (assembly GCA_016718845.1). Lineage (GTDB taxonomy): Bacteria > Bacteroidota > Bacteroidia > Chitinophagales > UBA2359 > JAEUUX01. The sequence continues at coordinate 19,417 of JADKCK010000051.1, read as the reverse complement.
TATACCCCGAACATCGTTTGTTGATAGTGTCAAATGGCGAGTATTTTATCCACACCATCGAAACGCGCCTTAATCATTGGGTATTGCCCAGTTTCGAGGCATGGCAACAACGCATTTTTGTTACGCCCGAGCCTGTTAACAGTTGGCACTACCGCGAGCAGTTGTTAAGCAAAGTTTTTCCGATAGTGCCCGCCACCGCCGAAGGTCAAGCCGCCATTGTTGAGTTACTTACGGGCGATGCACCGCCTACTTTTCGTACCTTAAAACAGCGCTTTGCGGTATCATCGCAGGGGATAGCCATTAGCCAAACCGATGTATCGGACGATTTACACCAAAAACTACCACCCGAACTATTTGACCTACTTTGCTGTACTGCCCTTTATCCGGAGCCTAACTGGAACCTTACCTTAGCCCTTGCCAAAGCCCTTGTTGATGCCCAACAACTGCCCGCCGATGTGTTGAGTAACCAAAGTTTGTTGCAATTGGCACAAGTAAAATGGTTGCAAACAGGTAGTTTACAGCCCAAAGTACGCCAAGAGTTGTTAAGCTATTTGTCGTTTAAACCACCATTAGAGAAAGCCGCGCGTTTGGCTTTGGCTATTTTGGTAAAAGATGCCATGCAAAACCTACCCAACAATGCCTACGCCAAACAAATAGGCACCGATTTACTAAAAGAACAAAAAGAAGCTTTAGATAAGATACAGACACGCCAACGAAGCCGAAGAATGACCAAAGGCGGAAACAACTATGAACAAAGCTATCAACAAGAAGAAGTAGCCCCTAGTATTGAGCTAGAAAACGACGACATATTTGCCGATTTAGACAAATCATCTGCCCCAAAACCCACAGATGCCCCACCGCCACCCGACCGCAAAAACATACAAATTGACAAGGTTTTGGCACACAACGAGCATTTTAAAACCGCATGGCAGCAACTGTCGTGGGGTACATTTGCAGGTTTAGCTGTTTTTGTAGCCATTATTTTGGCGGCTGTACAATGGGTATTTATGCTTACCAATCTGTCGCCCGCTTTTGTAACCCAAACAATGAGCGAACAAGCCAAACAAAACAACGCCATTGCTATTGCCTTAAATAGCGGACAAATTGACACCAGCTATAAATGGAAAGTACAATCCGAAAAAATAACAAATACCCTAGATAGCACCAACTACAACCAAACAAACTGCTACAACTTGGGGGTTGCCAATTACAAATGGGCTATGCGCGCCTACAAACAAGGCGATTTAACACAAGCTGTTCGCAAATTAGAAGAAATAAATGGTTGTTTTCTAAAAATCAACAAAAACGCCAATACCGACTCGTTACTCTGCCAAGCCGATATATTACATGCCTTGGGCGTGTGTTATTTTTATGCCCCTCCTGATAGCTATGATACTAGCCCTTATGCAACGGCAACAAAGCTAAACGACAGTATAAAAAATTTGGACACCACCTATTATAGTCGTTTGAGTAAAATGTACAACTTAAACAACTTGATAGAAGTGTATGAAGGTTATCTTGCAGGAGAAATAGATACCTTGCCCGCATGGGTAAGTAGATCCCAACAACAAGGAGTTAGTTTAAAGCCCATTCCATCATCTATCAATCAGTCAGACAACAATTCGTCTGTTGATGTGCAACAAACAGAAACCCATGCTCAAAAGCTAAAAAGGTTAGCCAACGACATACGCCAATCGGGTTTATTTGAGTACGTAGCCCCTGCCTTTAAAGACGACCGCCTACTAGTGCGAAACGGTGGTAAAGCCTTTTTTGTTGATGATAATAACAAACCAATTACCCCTTACTACGACACCGCCGAAGAGTTTTATAATGGCAAAGCCAAAGTTACCCTAAACGGACGCAGCTTTGATATTGATAAAAATGGCAGAGAAATAGCTGGCACATCGAAAGACATGAAAAGTGTAAAGTAAATCGCAACATTTTTTCTACGCCACTGCCAATAATTGTTGTTTGTACGATACCCGCAACGGCATAAGGGTATCATAATACACAAAACAGCCTGTAGCAAATGCTACAGGCTGTTTGTGTTTGGTGCTTAGTTGTTTGTTATCCATTTCAGCACCCTATCCCAGCGTATTTTACCATCTTCGATAGACAGCCACGTCATGACGGCTTTGCCTACTATGTGGTCTTCGGGTACAAAGCCCCAATAGCGCGAGTCGGCAGAGTTGTGGCGATTATCGCCCATCATAAAGTAATAGTTCATTTTAAAGGTATACTGATTGGTTTCTTCTCCGTTGATAGTAAACTTGTTACCTTCTTGTTTTAAGGTGTTGCCCTCGTAGTTTTCGATAATACGACGATACAGCACCACATTAGCCGAGTCGAGGGTAACAGTTAGCCCTTTGGCAGGCACGGTAAGCGGTCCGTAGTTGTCTATGTTCCAAGCATAATGCAGGGGGTCTTGCGGAAAAACGGGTTCCTCGGGGATAAAGATGCCTTTGGGTCGCACAATAGTATCTAAGGTAGCATTTGGCAGGGCAGCTATTTGGGGTAGGTTTTGATTAGTGAGGGTATATTTGTACAAAAATCCACTGTCGGATATAACTTGTCCTCCTTCGTTGACACCCATGTTTAATACCGCTTTTTCGTTGATAGGTTTATCTTCTGTTTGCACAAAATACTCGAACTGCATATTTGGGGGCATATAAGCCGCTTGTCCGTTAATTTGCAATTGGCGATTTACAATTTGAAGTTGGTCGTTTGGCAGTGCAACACAGCGTTTAATGTAATTTTCGCGCTTATCAACGGGGCGTTCATCGTCCATGGGGTAGTTAAATACCACAATATCGTTGTTTTTGATGCTCGAAAAACCGGGCAGGCGGTAGTAAGGCAGTTTTATGGCTTCGCTATACGATTTACCATTGGTATAAGGCATGGTATTGTGTGCCAACGGAAAAGCCAAAGGCGTAATAGGTATGCGCGGACCATAGTTAAGTTTGCTCACAAACAAATAATCGCCTACCAAAAGGGTTTTTTCCATCGACGAGGTAGGTATGGTATAGGCTTCTATCAAAAAAGTACGGATGAGGGTGGCTGCTATCAGCGCCAGCAACAAGGCTTCTATCCATTCGCGCACAACAGATTTTTTTTTCTTTGAGGGAGTTTCGGTAATAAGTGTCTCGTTTTCGGTGGTCATTATTATTCGGAAAATTGAAAATTGATAGTTATTTGCACCCACAAAGGTACGCATTATTTCTGAAAATTAACCTATACCGAAACAAATTAAATAACAACATTGAACAACACTCCGTTTTTTATTCATAGCCACCTCTCTTTGGGGTAGGTCAACCTAGTTTTCTCCCTCGAAGGTTTTTTTAAGGCAATATAGTATTGTCTATATTTTGGCACTAGAATGCTTGTACATTTTTTTGTGATTTATCGCCACATCGCAAAATAGAACGCTGATTTTTTATGGTTTTTATGATGACTTATGATTTGTATCATCAACGTTACAGACATAGCAGTGCTACATCACCACATTCCCTCCTGTTTCGACTACGCTCATTCACTCATTCGCCACTTCACTCATTCGCCACTTCACTCATTCACCACTTCACTCATTCACCACTTCACTCATTCACCACTTCACTCATTCACCACTTCACTCATTCACCACTTCACTCATTCACTCATTCACCACTTCGCCACTTCACTCATTCACCACTTCGCCACTTCACTCATTCACCACTTCGCCACAAACGTAATACTTTTGGCTAAAAAATAGGAACTTAAAAACCCCAATTGTTTACCTTAGTGTAAAATAGTTGGTGTTTTTTGTTTAGCTTTGCATCCTAAATCATCTTTGTTATGCAAAAACCGTTTTTCTTGTTTATACTGTGGTGTATGTGCCAAGCCGCATCTGCCCAATACCCCATCGACTCTACCTTTGCCAACAATGGCACTAAGCGCATCCACATAGCCTATACCGACCAAGCCATTAAAGTAGCCCTTACCAACAACAACCAATTGGTGCTGTTGGCATCTGTTGGCAATATTGGTGCCGGAGGGGTGTTTGATAACAATGCAGCCCTTGTGCGCCTAACCCAAAATGGCGAAATAGATACTACCTTTGGCACCAACAATGGTAGCACTATCTTTGATTTTGGCAACTTTATCATCTCCGAACCCAAAGATATGCTCATTACCCCCGACCAAATGATTTGGGTACTAGGGCAGGCACGCCAACCCGACAGTATTGAGTATCAGCCTTTTTGTGTAGCCAAGTTTAACCCCAACGGCACACCCGATACTACTTTTGGCAACCATGGTTGTGTTATGTTTAATTTTTTGGGCAGCACCGAAATGCCTGCCCATATATGCCAACAAACCGATGGTAAAGTATTGGTTTGGGGCTATACCCTTGCGTCTAATGCCGGCGTACACCAAGACCAAACAGCTATAGCACGCCTTAATGCCAACGGAACCCTAGACACCACCTTTGGCACAACAGGTAAAGTAGTGTTCGATTTTAGTAACAACATCTTGATATATCCCAACCGATACGCCACCGATACCACTACCCACCAAAGGCATGGCTATGGAGGCTTTTTCTCGGACGCTATTGTACTGCCCAACAACAAAATATTATGCGCAGGGGGCTATAACAACGGGCTAAATTACCAAGGCTTGGTGATGCAACTGCTACCCAACGGAACCTTTGATACCACCTATGCCGTAAATGGGCTAAGGGGTATTAGTGTTGATGAAGGTAACAATCATTACATCAACAAATTACTTGCCCGACCAGATGGTAGTGTATTGGCAGGGCTACACATTAATAGCCAAGTAATGCCTCGCGATTTTTACCTATTAACCCTCGACTCGTTGTGCCAAGCCCCAAGCCTAAACGATAGCTACAACTTTAACAACAATTTCGACTTTATTGAGGATATGATTTGGCAAACAAACAACAAACTGTTGTGCTTGGGGCGCTCTATAAAACCTATCAACTACCAAACAGGCTACTTATCCGATTACTATGCCCTTTGTAGACTAAATCCTAACCAAACCGCCCTTGATACTACTTTTGCACAACACGGCAAATGGTTATTTGCCGCCGACACCACCCGACAAAACATTGCCGCTAGCATAGTATTGCAAAACAACGAAAAAATAGTGATTTTAGGAACTGTTTTTAATCCTTCGGCAAGTAACCGCAGCGATTTGTTGTTGGTGCGCTTAAATAACCCCATTGCTACCCAAACTATTAAACCCCAAACAGCTAGCTTTGCTTTGTATCCTAACCCAAGTACACAAAGTTTTGTGGTTGATAATCCTAATACCCAAAATACTACCCTTTATTTATACAACACCCAAGGCAATTTGGTGTTACAACAAAACTTGCCTTTGGGTACTAACTACATCAACATAAACTATTTACCTAATGGTGTTTATATCGCAAAGATGATAAGTAATACCCATTATTGGGCAACAAAAGTAGTGAAAATAGATTGACCCTAATACCCAAACAGTAATTGCCTCAACTCAATATTTTTATTGACTATACATTTAATCATCTTACCCAAACAAAAAACCCGATGCCACCTTACAATAAAGTAGCATCGGGTTTTGTTTTAAGTTACGGGGCTTTTGTAGTTTTAGTATTGGCTAACGTTTATTGGTTCATCCAGTTGTTCATTTTTGTTTCTAGCACGTCTAGGGGTTGTACACCATCAACCAATAAGTTATCGTGGAAGGCAGCCAAGCTAAATTTATCGCCCATTTTTTGCTGGCTACGGTTGCGCAGTTCGCGTATTTTTAGGGCGCCAATTTTGTAGGATAAAGCCTGCCCCGGAATTGCCATATAGCGTTCAATTTCGGCAGTTGCGCCTTCTTCGCTGATAGCCTCGTTGTCCATCATGTATTTAATGGCTTGTTCGCGGGTCATTTTGCCTGTATGTATGCCTGTATCCACTACTAATCGTATGGCTCGGTGTATTTCGTCGCCTAATGCGCCCATGTGTTGGTAGGGGTCGGTGTATAATCCCAACTCTTTACCCAACGATTCGGTGTATAAAGCCCAGCCCTCGCCATAAGCTCCGTACCACAAAAAGCGGCGGAATTTAGGTAGGGCTTCGTTTTCTTGCTGCAGCGATATTTGGTAATGATGCCCTGGTATAGCTTCGTGCAAGAACAGCGACTGCATACCCGATGTGCTATTAAATTTACGTGGATTGGGGATAGGCGTGTAAAAAATACCTGGGCGTTTGCCGTCGGCAGTACCTTGTATGTACTCGGCACTTGCCGATGCTTCGCGGAAGGCTTCGGTTTGGCGTATCTCAAAAGGTGTTTTAGGTGTTCTGCCAAACATTTTTTTGAGGTTAGGGTCAATCACTTTTTGTATGTTACGGAACGAGTCTAGCACGTTCTCGGCGGTTTTGAACGGAAAGAACTTGGGGTCGGTTTTCATGTACTCGAAAAAGGCTTTTAGGTCGCCCTTAAATCCAACCGATGTTTTTATGCTGTCCATTTCGGTGCGTATTCGTGCAACTTCTTTTTCGCCAAGTGCATGTATTTGGTCGGGGGTCATTTGGGCGGTTGTCCAATAGCGTATTAGGTAGTTGTAGTATTTATCGCCGTTTGGCAGGGCGTTAATACCCGACGTTGTGCGTGCTTTGGGCAGGTACTCGGTTTGTAAAAAGTTGGCTAATTTGGTAAAGGTAGGGTTAATGGTTTGGGTAATGGCATTGGTGTAGGCTTCGGTTAGGCGCTTGCGGTCGTCTGCCGAAAAATCTTTGGGCATTTTGTTTATTGGACCCCAAAACACGCTTTTGGCTACGTCTTTTGTTACCAAATCGCGGCATTGAGGTATCATTTTAGTGACCAATGCTTTGGGCAAAACGTTGCCTGTTGCCATACCTGTTTTAAAGTTGGCAATGGCGGTATCGCTCCAAGTGGCAAAGGCGGTAATACGTTTTAGCCAGTCGTCGTAATCTTTTACAGTTTTAAAAGGTTGCACACTTTCGCCGCCGCCCGACTGCCCCATAGTGATAGGCAAGCCCCAAAACTGTTGAAAGGGTATTTGCCAAGCTGCATCGTAGGTTAGTGCTTCGAGGTTCATTTTCATTTCGTAGGTAAAAATGTCGTAGCTGGCTTGGTCGTTGCTGTTTAGGCTGTTGCGGTCAATTTTTTGTATTTCGGATTGGTATTTCTGATAAAAAGCGCGAACTTTGCCCCTAAAATCAGCCGAAATATCGTTTGGCAATTGGTCGTTAAAGCGGTTATCGCCATTTTGCGTTGCCTCTTGCGGGTAATAGCTCATCCGCTCTTCGTAGTATTGGTCGAGCAGGCTTGCTAAACTTGCATTGGCTTGTGTAGTACTAGCACTAGTTGTGCTGCTGGGTTCGGTAGTGTTTTGCTTGCAAGCTACTACGGCAAGCATCGCCCAAAAAAGAAAAAAGAAAAAGATTGATTTTTGCATAAAATGAGATGATGTTATAAGATGTGGTGATGTTTCGATGTGGTGATGTGGTGATGGGGGGTGATGTGGTGATGTGGCAGTGCTACGTTTGTACAACGTGATGGTTACACAAATCATAAGTGGTTGTTGAGTATAGCCGAAACAATTAGTTAACTTCTAGTAGTTTAGTACTGGTAGAATTACCCAGATTATTAGTAACCGACAAGGTAATGTTGTAACTACCTGGGGTGTTGTATTGATGTGTTGGTTCGAAATCGGTAGCGGTTGTGCCATCGCCAAAATACCAAAGGTACTGATTTTCTACACCTAACGATTTGTTGGTAAACACTACAGTGCAAGGAGCCGAGCAGTTGTTGAAAGGTAGTGTAAATGAGGCTGTTGGCGCATTTACGGTATCAATTAGGTTGTCGGTTTCGGAGCAAGATACCAAGAAAGAGCATAGGAAGATAATGAGCAAAAAGCTAAATCGTTGTAAGTGCATGTTAGGAATTTTGAAAACGTTTAAGGTAAATTGTTGAAAAAGTTTTGCAAAGGTAACGGTTTTTGCTTAATTTTTCTAAAGCAACTTTGTTGTTATACATTATTTATGGTTCAAAGTGTATTAATTAGGGAGATAAAATTTTATTGTATGTCGAAGCTATCTTTGTTTGTTTTGTTGTTGAGTACATTTAGTATAGTGTCGTTTGCCCAAACAATAAATGGCACTATTGCCGATTTGCAAACAAAGCAAGTGTTACCTTTTGTTAATATTGGCATTGTTGGGCGCGATGTGGGTACAGTATCCGACGAAAATGGGCACTTTGCCTTATCTGTCCCAAACATAGCCTCGACCGACACTTTGCGGCTGTCTATGGTGGGTTATACCACGCAAATATGGGTGTTGGCAGATTTTTTGCAAAAACACGAGGCACAAAGTACCATTTATCTAACGCCCGCCAACGTAGAGTTAGCCACGGTAACAATACGCCCCCACTATTTAAAGACCCGTATTTTGGGTAGCGAGACCGAAAATAAGGCATTTACTGCTGGTTTTAAAATAAACGATTTAGGTTCGGAGCTTGGAGTGCTAATAAAAACAAAAAAAACACCTACCTTTGTGCGTCGGTTTAATTGTTTTGTGGCACACAATAGCTATGATACCTTATTTTTTAGGGTCAACATCTACGATACCCAAAATGGCAAGCCTACACACAACCTTTTGTCCCAAAATGTGTTTGTTGAAAAGGTAGGTTTTAAAAGCGGTTGGATAAGCATTGATTTGACCCCCTATAATATTGAGGTACAAAACGATTTTGTGGTTAGCCTTGAGTGGGTGAAAGATTTAGACCCAAATGTGCCTAAAGACATAAGCACCCGCGAGGCACAACGAAAAATGCGACGTGGCGAAGGGCTTTCGTTTTCGGTAACGCCCTTGGGTGCCCCTATACTTTACCGCAAAGCCAGCCAAGGTACTTGGGAGAAACTAATTGCCCCAAGCATAGGTTTTAATGTAGAGGTAGAGTATTGAGTTAGAAAAGTTTGTAATAATTGAACATGCCAAATGATAAAAAGCCCACTGCGATACCTACATTAAAACCCTATTTAGTTTTGCCGAAATTACCCCATGGAACCTAACCTACGGAATGAGAAACATCACCCAATCATCAAACCCAAAGGCAAAAGAATTGTTTATCAGCAACTATCCACTTTTAGCATCCGAAAAAGCAGAACTGCGGCTATTTGCCGAAGCCGAAGTACCTTATAAGGCTAAGTAACCCACTCCATCATCCATCTATCAATACCAAAAACTTTGCTTAATTTAACACGCCCCTTAGTTGTTTTCGACCTCGAAACAACTGGTATTAACATTACCGCCGACCGAATTGTAGAAATCAGCCTCTTAAAAATACATGTTGATGGCTTGCAGGAGTGGAAAACCATGCGCCTAAACCCCACCATACCCATACCCGCACTTGTTACAGCCGTACATGGCATTAGCGATGCCGATGTAAAAGACTGCCCAACCTTTGCCGATGTTGCCCGCGAACTATTCGACTTTATGAACCATGCCGACATTGCCGGCTATAACTCGAACTACTTTGACGTACCCCTTATCACCGAAGAATTTTCGCGATGTAACCTCGATTTTGCCAGCGTAAAACGTCACTTCATCGATGCGTTTCGTATCTTCCAAAAAATGGAAAAACGCGACTTATCCTCCGCCTATCGTTACTATTGCGGCAAAACCCTCGAAAATGCCCACAGCGCCCAAGCCGACGTACAAGCTACCTACGAAGTACTATTAGGCCAATTAGGTATGTACCCCGAACAACTACAACCCAACGTAGCATTTTTACACAACTTTAGTACCGACAACACCTTTGTGGATAGCGGACGCAAAATGCAAAAAAACGAAGCCGGCGACATTGTTTTTACCTTTGGTAAATATAAAGGACAACTAGTTATTGATGTGCTAAAACGCGAACCTCAATACTACGACTGGATGATGAAAAGCGACTTTGCACAAGATACCAAACAAAAACTAACCGAAATTTGGCTCTCGACCCGTTTTAAAACCAACGAAAAGAAAAACTAATGTCCGACTCGGTAATTATTATACCCACCTACAACGAAAAAGAAAACATTGCCGCCATGATTAGCACCGTTTTCTCGTTGCCCAAAGACTTTCATGTGCTAATCGTAGACGATGGTTCGCCCGATGGTACTGCCGATATTGTAAAATCGTTGATGCTACAATACCCCAATCGCTTGTTTATCGAAGAGCGACGCGGTAAACTGGGCTTAGGAACCGCCTATATACATGGCTTTATATGGGCATTGGCACGCCAATACAACTATATTTTTGAAATGGATGCCGACTTTTCGCACCCACCACCCAAACTCCTCGACCTATACGAGGCGTGTACCAAAGGCGGTGCCGATGTGTCGGTAGGCTCGCGGTATGTAAGTGGCGGACAGATAGAAAACTGGCCCACCGACCGCATCTTAATGTCAAAATACGCATCGGTGTATGTACGCTTAGTTACTCGTATGCCCGTTGCCGATACCACCGCCGGTTTTGTGTGCTACACAAGGCGCGCTTTATCGGCAATAGACCTCAACAAAATACGCTTTGTGGGCTACGCCTTTCAAATAGAAATGAAATTTGCCGCTTGGCAATTGGGCTTCAAAATTACCGAAGTACCCATTACCTTCAAAGACCGCGAACTAGGTGTATCCAAAATGAGTACACGCATTTTTAAAGAAGCATTTTGGGGCGTTTTATCCATGAAATGGAACAGCTTTTTTAATTCGTACAAAATTGAAAACGAGTGAAAAGAGTGAAAAGAGTGAAGGAGTGAAAAGAGTGAAAAGAGTGAAGGAGTGAAAAGTGAAGGAGTGAAGGAGTGAAAGAGTGAAGGAGTGAAAAGAGTGAAAACTCGCCACTTCACAACATCACATCACCATTTCACTTCACAACATCACCACTTCACAACATCACCACTTCACAACATCACCACTTCACAACATCACCACTTCACAACATCACCACTTCACAACATCACCACTTCACAACATCACCACTTCACAACATCACCACATCACCATTTCGCCACTTCACAACATCACCACTTCACAACATCACCACTTCACAACATCACCACTTCACAACATCGCCACTTCACAACATCGCCACTTCACAACATCACCATTTCACAACATCACCATATCACAACATCACCACATCACCATATCACAACATCACCATATCACAACATCACCATATCACAACATCACCATATCACCACATCCCACATCCCCACATCTCCACATCTCCACATCTCCACATCTCCACATCTCCACATCTCCACATCCCCACATCTCCACATCTCCACATCTCCACATCTCCACATCCTAGACCAATGAAAACAGATAAGTCGGAAGATATATTAACTGAGCTTCGCCAAAAGGTTTATCGCCCCATTTATTTACTACAAGGCGATGAACCTTTTTTTATTGACGAAGTAGCCAACTACATCGAAAAAAATGTACTTGGCGAGTTTGAAAAAAGTTTTAACCAAACCATTGTATACGGCAAAGATGTTGATGCCGATGCAGTTGTTACTAATGCCCGTAGGTATCCGATGATGGCAGAACGACAAGTAGTAATGGTGAAAGAAGCACAAACCATGAAAGATATTACCCAACTACTTAGCTATGCCGAAAAACCAGCCAATACTACCGTATTAGTGCTAATACATAAATACAAATTAGTAGCCGCCAATACCAAGCTGTTTAAAGCCATCGAAAAAAACGGAGCCATACTAAACACCTCTAAACTGTACGAAAACCACGTACCCGCCTGGATACAACGCTATGTAAAAAGCAAATCGTATGTCATAGAAAGCAAAGCCGTTGAGACCTTAGTTACTTACCTTGGCACCGAACTATCCCGAATTGCCAACGAGCTAGATAAACTAATGGTTAGCCTACCAATAGGTAGCAATATTACCGCACAACAAGTTGCCGATAATATTGGCATAAACAAAGACTATAACGTGTTTGAGTTTCAGAAAGCATTGGCTCAAAAAAATATCACCAAAGTATTTACTATTGCCGAATATTTTGCCAATAACCAAAAAAATAACCCGCTAATTGTTACACTTGGTAGCCTTTATAGGTTTTATAGTAAACTTTTTTTGTATTTACAGCTACAAAACAAACCCGAACAAGAGGTGCTTGCCGCCCTTGACCTGCGCAATAGCTATGCCCTGCAAGATTATAAAACAGCCGCTCAGCATTATAAACTCCCTCAAATCAAAAACATTATTAACCTGCTAAACCTCTACGACCTAAAAGCCAAAGGCGTAGACAACACCGCCCCGCCCGAAGCACTACTCAAAGAACTTACTTTTAGGTTGATTGTGGGCGAATAACATACTAAAAAAACGAGAAAAGACCTGGGGCTTTTCTCGTTTTTTTGTTTGTTACATCTAATTACTCGATTTTCGTTGCCCAATATCTTTGCGGTAGTAAGCATCTTTAAAACTAATTTTTGCTACACCCTCGTATGCTTTTGCAATGGCATTGTTTAGGGTGCTACCTTGCCCAACTATGTTTAGCACCCGTCCGCCATTGGTAACAATTTGGCTGTTTTGCAAGTCTGTACCTGCATGAAACACCAGTACTTCATCGCCCACTGTATCTAAACCACTAATTGGGTAGCCTTTGCTGTATTGTTTGGGGTAGCCGCCCGATGTTAGCACTACATCTACAAAAAAACCTTCGTGAAACTGCAATTTGTGCTGGCTTAATGTACCATTTAGGCAAGCTAACACCAAGGGCAATAGGTCGGATTTTAACGATGGCAAAATAACTTCGGTTTCGGGGTCGCCCAAACGGGCGTTGTACTCTAAAGCTTTTGGACCTGTTGGGGTAATCATCAAACCAAAATAAATAAACCCTTTATAGTCTAAACCTTCGGCTTGCAAACCGTTAAGGGTAGGGCTTACAATGTGGGTTTTTATTTGTTGCATCAGGGCATCGTTGCAAAACGGTACGGGGCAAAACGCACCCATACCGCCTGTATTAGGACCAAGGTCGTTGTCGAGCAGTTGCTTGTGGTCTTGCGAGGGTTGCAGCAGTTGAATAGTGTTACCATCGGTTATGCCTATAATAGATATTTCGTCGCCCAACAAAAGCTCCTCGACCAAAAACGGGAATTGCTTGCCATATTGGGCTTCTAATTCGTTAAAAGCGTCGGTTACATCGGCGGTATTGTAACACACAAATACACCTTTACCCGCCGCTAATCCATCGTATTTTATTACGCATTGGTTGTTGAGCGATTGGATAAAATGGTAGGCATTGGACGAGTTGGTAAAAGTTTGACTGGCAGCAGTGGTAACTTTGTGCTTTTGCATAAACTGTTTCGCCCAAATCTTTGAGCCTTCGAGTAGGGCTGCTTGTTTGGTGGGTCCTAAAATAAGGATGTCGGTGGTTCGAAAATAATCGACAATACCCGCCGATAGGGGTATTTCGGGACCTACCACAATCAATTCGATGCCTTTTTGACGGCAAAAAGTTTCGATGTGGGCAAAGTTGGTGGTATCTATGGCATGGCTGTTGGGTATGCCGCCATTGCCGGGCAGTGTAAATATGTTATCCCAGCTTTCTGTTTGGGCTAGTTTCCAAGCTATGGCGTGTTCGCGCCCGCCCGAACCTATTACGGCTACTTTCATTAGTGATGTGTTATGAATGCTTTTTGTTTAAACAAAAAATTGGTAAATGTTTTATTAGGTTTAAGGGTGCCTAATAGTTGGTGTTTATATTGTTTGCTAATTTGGGTTTAATTGCTTGTACATTGGCTGTAAAACACAAACAATGCGTTGCACAACTGTTGAGCATGAGTGGAAATTTTAGATTCTGTAAAAATTCTGTGCGATTTAGACGGCGTATTGATGGTAAGCGGTTTTGATAGCAAGGTTTCGATATCCGTTGGAAGACCAAGATAAACCTTTTCGTTTTTGTTGTTTAGACACCTCATTAACACACCGAAAAGAAATCATTGGAAATTCTTTTACCTCCATCTTGACAACACTAAAATGACGTAACTGGCGTGTCTTGTATTCTTGTACACGGTCGCTTAACGTCCCACATACAGGACAAAACCCATTATTTACTGACTTTTTTATCCATCGTTCTTTTTATTCGCAAAGGTACAAAAAAATACCGTCCTAAAAGAAAAGTCTCAAATTATGCCTTGTTTTTTTTAGTAGGCAGGGTTGAAACCCTACCCAATTGGTAGGCAGGGTTGAAACCCTACCCAATTGATAAAAAACACATCATATTGGTAGGTAGGGTTGAAACACTACCCAATTGATAAAAAACACATCATATTGGTAGGTAGGGTTGAAACACTACCCTATTGATAAAAAACACATCATATTGGTAGGCAGGGTTGAAACCCTACCCAATTGATAAAAAACACATCATATTGGTAGGCAGGGTTGAAACCCTACCCAATTGATAAAAAACACATCATGATCATATTGGTAGGTAGGGTTGAAACCCTACCCAATTGATAAAAAACACATCATATAGGCAGGGTTGAAACACTACCCTATTGATAAAAAACACATCATATTGGTAGGTAGGGTTGAAACACTACCCAATTGATAAAAACACATCATATTGGTGGGTGAAACCCCACCCATTAAAAAACACACGGTAGGTGAAACCCTACCCAATTGATAAAAACACATCATATTGGTAGGTTTGAAACCCTACCCAATTGATAAAAAACACATCATATTGGTAGGTAGGGTTGAAACCTACCCAATTGATAAAAAACACATCATATTGGTAGGTAGGTTGAAACCCTACCCAATTGATAAAACACATCATATTGGTAGGTAGGGTTGAAACCCTGCCCCAATTGATAAAAACACCGGGGCGGCCCCCGCATCATATTGGTAGGTAGGGTTGAAACCCTACCCAATTGATAAAAAACACATCATATTGGTAGATAGGGTTGAAACCCTACCCAATTGATAAAAACACATCATGTAGGCAGGTTGAAACACACCCAATGAAAAAACACATCATATAGAGGTTGAAACCCTACCCAATTGATAAAAACACATCATATTGGTAGGTAGGGTTGAAACACTACCCAATTGATAAAAAAAACACATCATATTGGTAGGTAGGGTTGAAACCCTACCCAATTGATAAAAACACATCATATTGGAGGTGTGAAACCCACCCAATGAAAAACACACATGGGACATTGGTAGGTAGGGTTGAAACCCTACCCAATTGATAAAAAACACATCATATTGGTAGGTAGGGTTGAAACCCTACCCAATTGATAAAAAACACATCATATTGGTAGGCAGGGTTGAAACCCTACCCAATTGATAAAAACACATCATATTGGTAGATAGGGTTGAAACCCCCAATTGATAAAACACACCAAGAGGGGGGACCCCCAAAACACATCATATTGGTAGGTAGGGTTGAAACACTACCCAATTGATAAAAAACACATCATATTGGTAGGTAGGGTTGAAACACTACCCAATTGATAAAAAACACATCATATTGGTAGGTAGGGTTGAAACACTACCCAATTGATAAAAAACACATCATATTGGTAGGCAGGGTTGAAACCCTACCCAATTGATAAAAAACACATCATATTGGTAGGTAGGGTTGAAACCCTACCCAATTGATAAAAAACACATCATATTGGTAGGTAGGGTTGAAACCCTACCCAATTGATAAAAACACATCATATTGGTAGGTAGGGTTGAAACCCTACCCAATTGATAAAAAACACATCATATTGGTAGGTAGGGTTGAAACCCTACCCAATTGATAAAAACACATCATATTGGTAGGTAGGGTTGAAACCCTACCCAATTGATAAAAAACACATCATATTGGTAGGTAGGGTTGAATGGTAGGCAGGGTTGAAACCCCTAACCAATTGATAAAAGCCGCATTATTTGTGGTGGCACAAAAAATAAAAAACAACAAGAGACACAGAAGGCACAGAAAAAATAAAATCTCTGTGTTTTCCATGTCTCTGTTTTAAATCCAAAGGCAGGGTTGAAACCCTACCCCTATTGATAAAACACGCACATACATAGTTTGTTATGGTACAATACGTGTAGCCACGTCGCTCCAATCGCTTTCGGTGTTGTTGGGTCCGTAGGCTTTAATGCGCACCCAAACCCTTTCGCCACGATTAAATTTTAACTTGTTGCCCCTCGAATTAGCCACTACTTTCATCGCCTCGTCGGGCCAAACAGTAGGTGGTGTTTCGCCATAAAACCAAATAACCCCATAGTTACGGGCTTTATCAACGGCTTTAAGCCTTAAACGCAACATGCCCGATGTGTTTTTTACCTCTATCAAAGCTAAATCCGTAGGCACTTCTAACTCGTTTATGGTACTTCCGGTTTCGCGCACACGGTAGCCAAGCGCCGATACCAACGACGGATTTTGTGTTTTGTTGACAACCGTTTCAAGATAATTGCCAATGCCTTTAAGGGATAATGAAAGCTCGTTGGCATTTAACTCAATTTGGCGTTTTACTTCGGCTAATTGCGACTCTAAATTAGATGCAAGGGCTAATTTATCTTTAAGCCCCTGCGACATAATACGCAATGCACCCGGTTCAGGGTCGGCATTAGGTAGTTGGTCGGCGTGTTTTTCGATACCCGTGGCTGCTGTATCGGCTTTAAGCGTTAAGTCCGATGCGGTTAAATTCGACAAGTCGGAAACAACAATAATTTTGAACATGATTAAACAAATTTTAAAAGTGAAAAATATTGCCAAATACTTTTGTGGTAAATGCAATGGCTTTTATTTGTAAATTTATATTAATTGTCAATTAAAATTTATGTACTTAACTAATTATCAAGGTTTTGTAGCAAATAATTGTAGTACTTTGTACAAAAAACAGTTTATTGTAATAGTAAAATAATGGTATTTTGTCCAAAAAATACCGTTTATTTTTTTTGAACACAGTAGTGTACATTTTTTTTAGTGCTGTTTGTAATTCTTATATTGCTATGTAAAATCTGCTCTTTGCTATGTAAAATCTGCTCTTTGCTATGTAAAATCTGCTCTTTGCTATGTAAAATCTGCTCTTTGCTATGTAAAATCTGCTCTTTGCTATGTAAAATCTGCTCTTTGCTATGTAAAATCTGCTCTTTGCTATGTAAAATCTGCTCTTTGCTATGTAAAATCTGCTCTTTGTAGGGTAAAATTTGCTCTTTGCAGGGTAAAATCTGCTCTTTGTAGGGTAAAATTTGCTCTTTGCAGGGTAAAATCTGCTCTTTGTAGGGTAAAATCTACTCTTTGCAGGGTAAAATCTGCTCTTTGCAGGGTAAAATCTGCTCTTTGCAGTGTAAAATCTGCTCTTTGCTATGTAAAATCTGCTCTTTGTAGCGTAAAATCTGCTCTTTGTAGGGTAGAAATTGTAAAATACCCCTAAAAATTTGCTTGCGTTGAGCTACTTTTTAGTAACAACTACTACTAACAACTACTTTACACAATACTAAAACCGCCTTGTAATAGGTTTTTGTGTTTGCATAAACGCCCACCCTAAACGCCTTATTGTGTGTAAACTAACTGTTTTTAAAAAAGTTTCTCTTTCTCTCCCCCGTGGGGGAGTTGGAGGGGCTAACACAAAAAAAGTTTCTCTTTCTCTCCCCCGTGGGGGGAGTTGGAGGGCTAACACAAAAAAAAGTTTCTCTTTCTCTCCCCCCGTGGGGGGAGTTGGAGGGGGGCTAACACACATAACGATATTAAGACGCACAAGGTTGCCTAATGGTTGCATTAAAAGCATACATTTTGAAAAAAAACTTGGTGGGTTTAGATAATTATGGTACTTTTGTGGCTTAAAGCCAACAAGTAACTTTTAAACAATCTGTATAGTTGCCCACATCATTACCTATAATATGGGCAGCAACAAAAACTTTCAAACCTTATTAACAATATGCCTATCATCAACCATTTTGAAGATGTTCTAACGCATTTCCGTCAAAACGCTTTTTCGGAGCGCGACAAAGGACACCGTTTTGAACGACTAATACAAGCCTATTTACAAACCGACCCTAACTATGCCCATTTGTTTAAACAAGTATGGCTTTGGAACGAGTTTCCGGAGCGCGAACAGTTTGGCAACCAAGATACAGGTATTGATTTAGTAGCACTAACACATACGGGTAACTATTGGGCAGTGCAATGTAAGTGTTTCGACGAGAACAGCTATATCGACAAAGCTGCCCTTGATACCTTCTTATCTACATCGAGCCGCACTTTTTTGGAAGAGCAACAACAAACCATTGCTTTTGCTCATAGATTGTGGGTATCGACTAGCAATAAATGGAGCAGCAACGCCGAACAAGCCATACATAACCAAAACCCGCCTGTATCGCGTGTTAACTTATCCGACCTCGAAAATTCGCCTATCAATTGGCAAGCCCTTTTTGATGGGCTATCGGGCAACCAAGCAAGGGTTAAACAAAAAAGCTTGTATCCACACCAAACCGAAGCCGTACAAAAAACAAACGCCCACTTTAAAACCAACGATAGGGGCAAACTAATTATGGCTTGCGGCACAGGTAAAACATTTACCGCCCTTAAAATTGCCGAAAACGAAACCCATAACAAAGGGCTTATCTTGTTTATGGTTCCGTCTATTGCCCTACTAGGGCAAAGCCTGCGCGAATGGGCTGCCGAAGCATCGCTACCTATCAATGCCATTTGCATTTGCTCGGACCCCGAAGTAAGCAAAAAGAAAAGTAAAAACGAAGATACCGACGGCTATAGCATCGTGGACTTGGCATTGCCGGCATCTACTAATGTAAACCAAATTGTGCAACAGTTCGAAACATTATCTAACAATGCCAACGAGGGTTTAACCGTTGTATTCTCTACTTATCAATCTATACAGGTAATTGCCAACGCTCAAAAGCATTGCAACAAAACCCTAATACGCAACAATACGGCACATTTGACCTAATCATCTGCGACGAAGCTCACCGAACAACAGGCATAAAACTTGCCGGCGAAGACGAATCGGCTTTTGTTAAAGTACACAAAAACGACTTTATAGCCGCCCACAAACGCCTATATATGACCGCCACCCCACGATTATACGACACCGAAGCAAAAAACAAAGCCGACAGATACGAAGCTGTGCTTTGCTCAATGGACGACCCCACCATATACGGCACCGAAATGTACCGCATTGGCTTTGGCGAAGCCGTAGAAAAAGGACTATTGACCGATTATAAAGTGCTGATATTGACACTTAACGAAAACGATATGCCCACCGCCGTACAACAAATGATTGCCGACGACAACAACGAAATTAACACCAACGATACATCTAAACTAATAGGCTGCATCAACGCTTTCTCGAAACAAGTTATTGGCGACGACGGAACCATTAAAAACAGCGACCCTAACCCA
>JADKCK010000050.1 GCA_016718845.1 Sphingobacteriales bacterium | reverse complement strand
ACATTGAGATACCGCAAAAAAACTATTGCATTTAAATAAAGACGAATTAAATGCTTTAAAGTTTTTTGAATTAGCACATGATAAACTACCCGATGTTATTGCCTATTCTAAGTCTAAAAATTGGTTGTATTTCATTGAAGCAGTACATAGTAGTGGTTCAATTAACGAACTTAGGCGCTTAGAATTAAAAACGTTGTGTCAAAATTGTACTGCCGAAATAATATTTGTGACTGCTTTTTTATCACGGAACGAGTTTCGTAAATGGTCGTCGGAAATTGCATGGGAAACAGAAGTATGGATAGCAGATAATCCCGACCATTTAATTCACTTTAACGGAGATAAATTCTTAGGTCCCTATTTAGCAAGCTAAACTGTTGAGTTTGTTTGTACACCTAAGCATATTAGCCCAGCATCGCCCATACAAAAAAAAAGCCCCGTTAGAGGTGTAATACAGATAAAAAATAATTAGCCCAGCATTTTATCGCCCCTTATTAATCTTTAATCAATTAACACCAACTGTTAATTAAGCATGTTTAATCAATTTTTAATTTTATTTATGTCGTTTCTTACTTCAACAGCCACCGAAACAGAGGAAGTATTGGCTGTAACAGAAAAGCCCATTAGCTATGTTCTTTCTATGCCCGAGCCACAAACTCACTACATTGAAGTAGAGATGAACGTGAGTAACTTAAGCCAAGATACGGTACTTTTAAAAATGCCTGTTTGGACACCGGGTTCTTACTTGGTTCGCGAGTTTTCGCGAAAGGTAGAAAGTGTACAAGTATTTAATGCCAATAATAACCGAGCGTTAAACGTACAAAAAACCGACAAAAACACTTGGGCTGTAGCCAGCAAAGGAGTATCTGCCATTAAGGTTAGTTATCGTGTATACTCGTTTGAGCTAAGTGTACGCACTACTTTTGTTGATGATACCCACGCCAGCATTAACCCTTCGAGCGTTTGTTTTTATGTAGCCGGTAAAAAAGCATCGCCCATACACATTACTATTAACCCCTACAAAGACTGGAAGACTATATCAACGGCTTTAGACAAAGTGGCTGGCAAAACCAATACTTTTTTTGCCCCCGATTACGATTTGCTCGTCGACTCGCCAATTGAAGTAGGCAACCAAACCGTTTTACCCTTTGTTGCAGGTGGTATCCCCCACGAATTAGTAATTGTGGGCAGCCACAATGGCGATGAAAAGCAAATGGTAGAAGATATAAAACGCATTGTAGAGGAAGAGAAACGTATGTTTAACGATCATCCGTGCAAAAATTACACTATTTTTGTTATCAATACCGATGGTTTGTATGGCGGATTAGAACACCTAAACAGCACCGTACTTACCTACCCTCGCTGGGATTATGCCCCGTCGGGCAAATACAACCGCTGGTTGGGCTTAGTAAGTCACGAGTACTTCCATCTTTGGAACGTGAAGCGCTTGCGTCCTTTTGCGTTAGGCCCATTTGATTACGACCACGAAAATTATACCCACATGCTTTGGGTAGCCGAAGGAGTAACCAGCTATTACGATGATTTGGTACTTGCCCGCACTGGATTGATGCTGCCCGATAGTTACCTAAGCGTTGTGGCAAGTAACATTAGCACTATAGCCTCTACGCCCGCCGACAAGATTGACCCTGTAACGGAATCGAGTTTTGATGCTTGGATAAAATTCTATCGCCCCGACGAAAATACGGCTAATTGCGCCACCAACTATTATATGAAAGGTGCCGTATTGGGTAATATGCTCGATTTGGCTATTTTACACCACACCAAAGGCGAAAAAAGCCTCGAAGATGTAATGCGGTATTTATACGAAACCTGTTACCAAAAAGAACAAAGAGGCTACCACGATGCCGAGTTTAAAGCAGCCACCGAATTAATTGCTGGTGTAAACATGGATGCTTTTTTTGAGGACAACGTAGCTGGCACTCAAACCCTCGATTATAACCAGTATTTGGGCTATGTGGGTTTGCGCCTAAACGATACTAATGCTGGCAATAATCAAGCAAATTTGGGCATTACCACAAAAACCGACAACGGAAAATTTGTAGTTGCTACTACCCTAAGAAACGGAGCTGCGTTTAACTATGGTTTAAATGTCAACGACGAACTATTGGCAATTGATAACTATCGTGTTAGCAACGACCAACAAATGCGCACTGTATTGGATAGCAAAAAAGTAGGCGATGCAGTACAAGTAACTCTAAGTCGTGCAGGTATATTACGCACCCTAAAAGTAGTTTTAGATAATGACAAAAGAGTGATTTATAGGATAGAAAAGGCAGAAAACCCTACTGCACAGCAAACAATGCTATACAAAAAATGGTTGCGCAGTCGCTAAGTAATAAGGCAATTATTACTATTATACCCCATTTTAGGCTATAAAAACGCCCCCAAAGCCCTTATTAGCTGTAAAAAAACATTTTTTTAAAAAAAAGACACCTAAATAAGTACACGCAATGGTAAAATATACTTACCTTTGCGTGCTTTTTTTAACATTTAAACACGAATTTGCAATGCGTAAGACTTTATTCAACTTGTCACTCGGTTTCGCCTTAACATTAGGCGTATTTTCATTTGTTGGTTGTGGTGGTAGCACCGAACCAGCTGCTGATACTGCTGCTCCTGCTACAGAAGCTCCTGCTGCAGAAGCTCCTGCCGCCGCCGATACAGCTGCTGCTGCTGCACCTGCTGACACAACTAAACACTAATCATAGTATTTGGTTAAAACCGAAGGGCTTCCGCATAAAAACGGAAGCCCTTTTTTTGTTTACTTAATTTTGTTAGGAGCTTTGGTTGCGGGTACTTGTTGTTTAACCGATTTGGTTGCTGTAGCTTTGGCATCTTGTTGGATAATGGGAATATCTGCTTTCGTCCAAATAGCTACTATTTGCATAGCAAAACCTGCTAAGATAACCAATGGAGCCAATACGGTGCGTTGGAAGCCATACATAGCCTCTTCGGGATACACGTTGGGGTCGGTGGTTGCACCGCCAGCCATAATAAAAAAGCCAACTAAGATAAGGGCAAGCCCAATAAGCACAAACACAAAGTTTTGTTTGCCCAGTAAACGCTGTTTTTGGTAAGTCATTATAAATGGTAGATTATAAAGGGTAAGTTGTAAATGATAAGTTGTAAATGATAAGTTGTAATCGTTTGCTACAGTTGAACATTAGGCACTCAAATTTATCCACTAATAAAGTTCGTCTAATTGAGTTTGCAGGTACTTAACCACCGAGCGGCGGGTGCTCCACCATGATATAGCAATACCTGCCAATATAACCACTATGCACAGTAGCACAAACTTACCTGCCTCGTGTAGTACACCTAGCTCGGGTATATTTTGTTGTGCAAAAATAAGCAACGATGCCAACAAGACAGATGCCAATAAACCGCTTGTAATACCATTGTAAAAGCTTTGTGTAATAAACGGACCCGCAATAAACCAACGAGTAGCGCCCACTAACTGCATACTTTTTATTAAAAAGCGGTTCGAGTACATAGCTAATTTCACGGTATTATCTATCAATGCAAAAGCAATGAGGGTAAAAATGACACTTAGTATTAACAGAAAAAAGCTAATTTTATTGGTATTTGAGTCAATTACTTCCACCAAAGAATCTTGGTAAAATACTTCTTTTACGATTCGTGTGGTTGCAAACGATTTTTTGATATTTCGGAGGCTATCGGGGTGGGTGTATTTGGCATTTAAATTAAGGTCGATAGAAGCAAACAAAGGATTGTAACCCAATATATCGGCAACATCTTCGTGGGTTTGTTGTGCAAATTTTTTGACTGCATCTTCTTTCGAGGTATACTCCATTTTTTTAAGGTAAACCTGTTTGCTCAATTGTGTTGTTAGGCTATCTAACTCACCCGCTTCTATCTTGTCCGACAAGATAAGTGTCACCACAATATTTTCTTTGAAATACGACGACAATTTATTTGCCTCTAATAAAATTACGCCTAACAAGCCAAGCATAAACAGCACCAATGTAATACTGACAATGGCATATAAATACGAAGGTTTAGTTATTTTTACAGTTTTCTTTGTTTGGTCTATTTGGGTCATACACAATTTGTTGCTTAAACATTAGCAAAGGTAAGGCTATTTTGGGTATTGAGGTAACTTTTTACCTATTTTGTGCGAAAATTTTAGCGCTGTTTGTTATTTAAGCCTTATAAAGTGCTAAGGAGCTTTAACTATGGCTAAGAAAATGCGTTAATTGCAAAAAAAAGGCAAAAAAATTGACTAAAAATGCTAACTTTCGTAAAAAAACACTAAGTTTGCGACTCTATTGGTGCAAGTAAATAAATAGCCCCTTACTTAGCAACTTTCTGCGACGGTCTGACAGCTTTTTAAGCATTTTTTATCCAACTAAATACTATCATCAAAATATTAAAAAATAAAAATAACATTTAAACGTACAAATACTATGGCAGAAAGAAACTTTCGCATCTACTTGGTAGACGATGACGTAAAAACGCTCATCATGCTCAAACACAACCTAGAGAAAAAAATTGAGCACCCAATTACGGTTAATGTTTTTGCTTACGGCGAAAACTGCCTCGACCGTATGGAAGAGGAAAAACCCGACATTGTGGTACTCGATTACTACCTAAACGCCATTCGCGAAGACGCACAAAAAGGCAGCGATGTACTTCGTCAAATCAAATTATTGTCGCCCGATACACAAGTTGTCATGATTTCGGGACAAGAAGACATGGAAACCGCCCTCGAATGTATCCGAGCAGGAGCCTATGATTACATCATCAAAAACGAGAAAGCCATGTCGCGCCTCGAGTTGGTGGTGAACAAACTACTCTACGATATGGAAAAAAATCGTGTGTAAAAATACAACGCTTCCCCTTGTAAAAAATCCTACCATTTTCTTTGGTAGGATTTTTTGTGTTAGTATTTCTATTTTTCATCTTGATACCCAAACGGTTATCCATAATTTTACAACCAACACCCAAATTTTATGGCTAATACAGCCCCGCTTGACGCGGTAAATTTATTGGTCTTTTTTGGGGGTGATGTTTGGCACTCCCTAATTTGCAAAGTTGGTGGCACCCCCAGAAAACTTGTATGCGCATCATCACCCAAAACCATTTCATTAACCTAACAATCACTTTACCCAAACAAACACTACAACATCATCTACCCAAACAAAAAAACACCCAAAGCAACTTAACTAGGCTTTTTTACGTTTAGAAGGGCAACCTATAACAACAGCCCATTAATTTTGTGTATCTTTGCACCGCCTTAGCATATTGGCACTAAAAAACAGTTTTCATGAAATTTCAGTTTCTTACCTTATTACTTTTATCTAGCAGCATTGCGGCATCGGCACAAAGTTTTTCGTGGAGCAACCAAATTGGCAGCGACAACTACGACCAAGCCATTGATATGGCTATCGATGCCCAAAACAATTTGTACCTAACAGGCACCTTTGCCGACACCTTAGACACCCCCAACCTTAGCCTATCATCAAATGGGCAGCAAGACATATTTATAACCAAATACACCCCCGAAGGCAACCTTGTGTGGGCAAGCAAAATTGGCAGCAATGGCTACGATGCCGTAAAAAACATAACCGTAGATGCCCAAAACAATAGCTACCTAACAGGCAGCACCAGCGATACCTTAATTATACAAACCGACAGCATCAAAACCCAAAGTACCGCAGACTCTGAGTTGTTTTTGGCTAAGGTAGATGCCAATGGCAACTCGCAATGGCTCCGACGCATTAGTACCACAGGCAGTGGCAGTATCACCGACCTACAAACCGACCCACTTGGTAATAGCTACGTACTAGGTTATTTTCAAGATACCTTAGTATTTAACACCGACTCGTTGGTTTCGGCGGGGCAAACCGATATGTTTATGGCAAAGTACGATGCCAATGGCAATTTGTTGTGGAAGATACAAGCAGGCGGCACCAAATCGGATTTACCATGGGCGTTGGCTTTAGATGCCAATGGCAATTTGTACGTATCGGGCAATTTTCAAGGCACCACCTTATTTGGTAGCACTATACTCGATTCGGGCAACAGCTACGACAACTTTGTTGCCAAATACGACACCAACGGCGGCATTTTATGGGCAAAACAAATACACAGTACAAGTTTTATTGGCAGTCAAATTGTTGCTGCACCCAATGGCACTATTTACTTAGGTGGCAATTTCGACAACAATACCAATTTTGAAACCGATACCTTAACAACTATTTCGGGTTCGGATTTAGTTGTTGCCCAGTATACCGCCGACGGAACGCTAAATTGGGTAAAAACTTTTGGCGATGCCAATGCGTACAATATCCTAAATAAACTAGCCACCGATGCCAACAGTAATATTTACCTAAACGGATGGTTTGTTAATACCTTATCGTTTGGGGTGCATCCGTTACAAGCAGTAGGCAACGAAGATGCTTTTGTGGCTAAACTATCACCCGATGGCATAGCCCTATGGGCAATTAGCTATGGCGGCAGCAGCTACGACGAAGCCAGTGCATTAGCCATAGGCAACAATGGCTTTTGTTATACCGCCGGAGCCATAACCGATACGGTTGTAGTAAACAATGAAACAATTAACTCGTCGGGCATGTTAGATGCCGTTTTGATGCAGATAGACCAAAGCATCATCACCTCCTCTCCTACCCTATTGATGCCCAAACAAGCCATTTTTGCACGCCCAAATCCGGCTACTAACTACTTGTACATAAACAGCCAAACAAGCAATTGTACCTATCAATTACTAGATTTAAGCGGCAAAATAGTAGCACAAACAAGCGATAACAGTTTAGAAGTATCAACACTAGCACGCGGCATGTATTTATTGCAAGAATGGAAAGACACTAATTTATTGAGTATTCAAAAAATAATTTTACAATAAATCCACCACAGATAGGAACTTTTGGGCAGATTTGTTTGTTTAAACAAGCATTAAGCCAAGAAAATTTGTGTTTTTAGTGCTTAATAAGCATTTCGTTGAAAAAAAAAAGAAAAAAAACGCCTAAAAGGTTGCACGGTAAAAAAGTAAGTTGTACCTTTGCACCGCTTTTGGGAGTAACCCTTAGCAATAATAAGCGAAAGTAGCTCAGTTGGTAGAGCATCACCTTGCCAAGGTGAGGGTCGCGGGTTCGAGTCTCGTCTTTCGCTCAAATAAGTACTTCTAGAAATGCTCTGGTGGTGGAATGGTAGACACGCAGGACTTAAAATCCTGTGGACCTTAAAGTCCGTGCGGGTTCGAGTCCCGCCCGGAGTACTTATTTAAGTTTCTTGTTTTATTAAGCGAAAGTAGCTCAGTTGGTAGAGCATCACCTTGCCAAGGTGAGGGTCGCGGGTTCGAGTCTCGTCTTTCGCTCCAAATTAATCTTTAAGATTTTTTCGAGTACCAACACACATTATGCGAAAGTAGCTCAGTTGGTAGAGCATCACCTTGCCAAGGTGAGGGTCGCGGGTTCGAGTCTCGTCTTTCGCTCCAAACATTATGCTACAAAAAGCGACAACTAAAAATAGTTGTCGCTTTTTTTTGTTTTGTATTGGTATGATTTCGCAAAAAAGCTGTATCTTTGCTACACGAAAATTATTTGCTTGGCATATGCGCAAACATGGAGTACGTATCAGATACGATAACCTTTGGAAAGACATTATTACCGAATTTTTGCCCGAATTTATCTTGTTTTTTTTACCCAAACTTTACCTCGATATTGATTGGAACCAAACACCTGTATTTTTAGAACAAGAATTACACGACATTGTAAAGGCAAAATATCCACACAAAAAAATTACTGATAAATTAGTCAAAGTATTTTTGACCAATGGCTCAGAAAAATGGTTGTTTGTACACGTTGAGGTACAATCGAGTTTTGAGAAAGATTTTGCCGAAAGAATGTTTGTGTACTACATGCTCATCTACCAAAAATATGGGCAGAAAATAACCGCATTGGCTATTTTTACACATCAAGACACACCTAAACATTACGATTATTACGAAAGCAATAATTACGATACCATTTTACGTTATCAATACAATACCTACCGTATAAAAGACCAAACCGAAGAAACTTTGCTACAATCGGCTAATCCGTTTGCAATGGCAGTATTGGCTAATTGGTATGTATTAAACACCCCAAACGATTACGAAAAAACGCCTACAATTTAAACAAAAACTGTTTGAATTAGCATTGGAGCGTCAATATAGGCATATAAATGTGGCAAGATTATTACTTTTTATAAAAAATCTAATGTTTTTACCCGAATACTTTGAAACAATTTTTGAAGAACAAACCCAAATCCAACAAAATCAACACAATATGTTAAAACCAACAAAACGCGACATAGCTTGGGCAGCAGGTATCTACGAAGCTTACTCGGGCGAAAGTATTGATGCTGTTAAACAAGAAATGAAACTTGCTAAGAAAGAAGCAGCACAAGAAAGAAAAAAAGCCGAACAAGCTCTGAAAAAAGCTGAACAAGAACAGAAAAAAGCTGAGCAAGAACAGAAAAAAGCTGAACAAGAACAGAAAAAAGCCGAAGAAAATCGAGCAACTATGGTAATGGAACTTTACACAAAACACCAATTTAGTACCGAGCAAATCGCTGATATTTTAAAAACAACTACAAATGTGGTTCAAAATATCATCGACAACCATAAACTATAATATGTTAAAACCAACAAAACGCGACATAGCTTGGGCAGCAGGTATCTACGAAGCTTACTCGGGCGAAAGTATTGATGCTGTTAAACAAGAAATGAAACTTGCTAAGAAAGAAGCAGCACAAGAAAGAAAAAAAACCGAACAAGCCCTGAAAAAAGCGGAACAAGAACAGAAAAAAGCTGAACAAGCCCTGAAAAAAGCCGAAGAAAATCGAGCAACTATGGTAATGGCACTTTACACAAAATACCAATTTAGTACCGAGCAAATCGCTGATATTTTAAAAACAACCACAACTATAGTTCAAAATATCATCGACAACCATAAAGCATAATTTGATAACGACATTTAAGAGTAGTCAACTTTATTCACAGGGCGTGGTTGGGCAAGATGGCTATTAGTGCCTTATTTGTTGCGAATTAAAAAAATAAAAAACAACAAGAGACACGGAGAACACAGAGAAGGACGAATTTATGTTGTTTAGTGTCTCTGTTGCAAACTAAAAAATAACAAATAAAAAAGCCCTAGAGCAGGCAGAAAAAATCTCTGTGTTCTCTGTGTCTCCGTTATAAAATTTAAAAACAAGCTGGTGTAAATTGAGATTGGGCAGTAAAAATACACATCGTAGTAACACTACAAATAAAATAACAAAAAACAATAAATTATGCTTGATAAATACGGCATTGCCAAACGCATTGCACAAGAACTACAAGATGGCTATTACGTCAACTTAGGTATTGGCATACCTACTTTAGTTGCCAATTATGTACCCGAAAACATGACCATTATTCTTCAATCCGAAAATGGTTTGTTGGGTATGGGGCAGTTTCCAACGGAAGAAGAAGTTGACCCCGATTTGATTAATGCGGGCAAACAAACGGTTACTACCATACCCGGTGCTAGCTTTTTCGACTCGGCAGCCAGTTTTGCTATGATACGCGGACAAATACGTAGACCTAACGGTATTGGGTGCTATGGAAGTGTCGGATAGTGGAGATATTGCCAACTGGAAAATTCCGGGCAAAATGGTAAAAAGGTATGGGCGGAGCTATGGATTTGGTAGCAGGCACAGCCAATATTATTGTTGCCATGATGCACACCAACAAACAAGGCGAATCGAAATTACTGCCCCAATGTAGCCTGCCATTAACGGGTGTAGGTTGCGTGCGTCGGATTGTAACCGAGCTAGCCGTATTAGACGTAACCCCACAAGGCTTTAAGTTAATTGAACGAGCCCCGGGTGTGTCGGTCGAAGAGATTGTTGCCAAAACCGCTGGAAAATTGGTTGTAGAAGGCAATATACCCGAAATGCAGCTTAACTAAACCAACTATTTTTGCACTTTAACATCCATTAACACAACATTAACCTACCTTAACACCACCCTACTTTATCGTGCTGTATCTTTGCATTGTCTTACGCAAGTAAGTGCATAGCGGTTCATAGTGTTTTATGGAATAGTGATTAGTTTGGTTCTACAACCCGCCAAAGTATTTAAATATGCTTGGCGGGTTGTTTCTGTTTACTAGTTTATAGGCGCTAAATTAAACAAAAAAATGAATACTTTGTGACATTTTACCGATTAAAAAGTCTATTACAATAAGCAAAACGGTTAATAAGTGCTTTTTTTTAGGATTTTGTAAAAAAAAAATCTCGAAATACTACTTTATTAACTTAAATGTTACCAAGTGTCGTTTTTTTGAACTATCTTTACGCGTTCAATCATATTTAGGCTATTGACGATTAGCTTATCGTTTGCACATGTACAACCATAGCTTAAACAATTTAAATCAACTTAATTTTCTCTCCATAAAGCATTTTAATCTTCTTTATGGCACAAGAAATCTATCAACACAAAGAAATTAAGCGCACCGTTTACGAAAGGCAACCTATAAGCAGCCCATTTTGGCTGCGAGCCTTGTCGTGGCTTGCGCTTGTTGGCTGGTGGGGCTTTGCTACCTATTGGTACGTCTGCCACATTAAGCATCACTGCGAAGAGCTAACGGCTGACACAAGCGTTAGCCCGCCTGCTGAGCAACCCGCTGCTGCTACTGCCGAGCCTGCTAAACTACCCGCATCGTTTGTGGTTAGCGATGGCTCTAAAAACATCGTTGACGTGAAAGATGTTTTTAAGGCACGTAACAAACAAGCACAGGTATTTGTTAGCCCCGCCCTGCAAAGCGGAGCCGTAACCGAACTTGCCAACTACCTAAAAACCAACAAAGACCGCGAACTAAACGTGGTAGGTATTTATGGGCAAAACGAAATCAACCCAAGCAAATACGCCGATTTGGGTATTGCCCGAGCCGAAGACATTAAAACCCGACTGGTGGCATTGGGTATAGATGGTAATCGGATAAAAACAAGCTCCGAAATGCGAGCCGATTATGCCGCAGTTCAAGACACCATGTACGATTGCATTGCCATGAACGTTGCCGTTACCAAAGCTATCGAAAAGATATTACCATAGAACCGCGTATTATTTATTTCGAAACAGGTAAATCTACCATCGACCTAACACCCGAACTACAAGCCTATATCCGAAACGTTAAAGCCTATATCCAACAAAAACCTGATGCCCGTATAATACTAACCGGACACACCGATGATGTTGGAGCCCAAGATATAAACCAAAAATTAGGCTTGCAACGCGCCGAAAAAACAAGAGCCGAGCTAACCAAAATTGATATCGATGCCAATCGTGTATCACTAGACTCAAAAGGCGAAACACAACCTCTAAAACCCAATAACACCGCAGACGGTAGAAAAGTCAACCGCCGATGCGAAATTATTGTGCAATAAAAATAACCATCTTGCCATATCAAAAAAAACTTTTAATGATTTTTAGGCAAGATGCGTAACCAATTACTATTTCCCACAATAACTCATTGTTATCCAAATCTATCCATATTTTATTATTAACTTTATTTATCTGTATTTTACTATGATAATGCAAGATATACTTCAAATATTGCCGCTACTGTTGGTAGCCTCTTTAATTGGTGCCTTTATCACTTGGTTGTATTGGCGTTCGCGCTGGAAAATGGTGTCGGAAGAACGCAATTGGTATAGCCAAAAGCTAACCGAAACCGAAAACCAATACAATGGGTTGCTAACACAAGCAGGACAATTGGAAATTAGCAACCAAGACTTGGTCAAAAATCTAAACGCCTCGACAGCTCAAAACAACAACTTAGCCACAGACCTACAGGCATGGCAAGGACGTTTTGGCGATTTGCAAAAACAATCCGACGACCAACGCAACCGCATTGCTTTCTTGGCTCCTTTCGAAACACAAACACAAACCTTAACCGCTAACCTACAAGCAGCCGAAGGTAAAATTGGTGGATTAAATGCCGACATTAGCGCACTTAACACCTTAAAAGCAAAACTCGAAGCCCAAATTGCCGACCTAAATGCACAAATTGGCAAATTAAACACCCAAAATACCCAACTTTCGGCTAACCTACAAGCCGCCGAAGGTAAAATTGGTGGATTAAATGCCGATATTGATGCACTTAATAAACTAAAAGCTCAACTCGAAGCCCAAATCGCCGAACTAGAAAGCCACAAAGTAAAACTATCAACTAGTCTTGCACAAGTACAAGGGCAATACAACACATTGTTGCCACAATTCGAGGCAGCACAAAACAATGCCCTAGCTCAAGACGGACAGCTAAAAGCAGCAAGCGCCGTCGAAGCTGGTTTAACTACCCAACTAAGTAGCTGGCAAAATCAATACGTTGAACAAACCAACAATATCGCCTCGCTTAAAGAACGTATAGCCGAACTAGAAGCCTTAGCCGATAAACGAGCCGACTTAAACGCCATACTACAAACAGACCTAAATGCACTAAAATTGCAATTAGATGCAGCCAACGAAGCACTCGACCAATGGGAAGCTAAATACAACACTTCTTTAGACCTTAACGTCGGAGCTATCCACGACCTACAAACACACACACTAAATTTAAGCAATACCCATAACGAATTAAGCACCAACTTATCGCATATGCAAGAAGAATACAGCACCTTAGAGGCTATGTACGAAGAATTGCAAGCAGAATTTGATGCTCAAAAAAGTAACGTAACACAATTACAAAACGACCTAGCCGATTGTCAAAGCAACAAAACCGCCCCTATTGTAACAACCGCACTAACCGATACAACAAACACCGAAACCCACCCCGATTGGTGGCGACCAACCGGAGCCGTTGTTAATCCACCTGCCGAAACAACAAATAGCGTTATCGATTTTGATAGAATTGGTACCGCATCTGCCGACGAAAAAGACGACTTGCTGATTATTAAAGGCATAGGACCATTTATAGAAGGTAAACTTCATGCACTTGGTATCTATACCTTCCGACAAATAGCTAACTTTAATACCGACGATATCACCAAAGTAAACGAAGCCATCGAAGTATTTGCCGGACGCATTGAACGCGAAAGATGGGTAGACCAAGCACGCGATTTTGCAAATAACCGCGACCTAAAAAGCGAAGAAGACCGCCTGCTATCAAAACGCCGCCTAATTAACTTCGACCGAATTGGCACCGCCACCGAAGACCAAAAAGACGACCTCGCAGCCATGAAAGGCATAGGCCCAATGATTGAACGACAACTCAACCAAATTGGCATTTATACCTTCCAACAACTTGCCAACCTCAATGCAGATGACATAGAAATTATTAGCGATGCCGTCGTACTTTATCCAGGCAGAGTAGCCCGCGAGCAATGGGTGAACAAGCCAAGGAACGATTGAATGGCTAAGATGAAAATCGGCACCAACTAAATACAAAAAACGGATTGTCTTGCAAAAGATAATCCGTTTTTCTGTTCTTAAACCTTGGTCAAACAATACACATCTTCCACCACCACAAATTGTTCCGATAAACACCCAAATTTTTATTTTTCTATGTGGCACAAAAACACTACCTTTGTCCTGTATTAAACAGCATCTACAATACCCAAACAAAAAAAACATGAAAAACATCATCACTACCCTATTAATAACCTTATTATTGGCACAAAATACCTTAGCTGCCATACAAGCCGAAGTATCGTATGCCCAATTTACCACACCCGACAACAAACCCTACCTCGAAACCTATTTGTACATAGGTGGTAAATCGCTAACGTTTACCAAACAAAACAATGCCGCCAAACAAGCACAAGTGCAAATAAGCATTGTTTTTTTGCAAGACACCAAAGTTGCCGCTTTCGATAAATTTGTACTTAACAGCCAAACCATTGCCGACACACTCAGTTATATCGATATGGTCGACCTAAAACGCTTCTCGCTGCCAACAGGCAACTACACCCTCGAAGTATCTCTAAAAGACCTAAACACCAAAGACGAACCCACTATCCTAAAAAACGATGTTGCCATAGCTCAACCACCAACCGAAGCCAATTTTTCGAGCGTGATGTTTATCGACCGCTACGAAACCAGCAAAACCGAAAGCGTTTATACCAAAGGCGGCATAGACATGTATCCAAACCCACTAAGCTACTACCCCGAAAACGCCAACCGACTTAGCTTTTACACCGAACTCTACAACACCACCACCTTAACCGATACCGAATTTTTAATCAACTACTTTGTGCGCCGCCACAACGATACCCAAAACCAAATTGTTGCCGAACTGCGCAAACTAAAACGCCAAAAAGCAGCAGCTGTTATCCCCGTCTTAGCCGATTTCGACATCTCCAAACTACCCTCGGGCAACTACGATGCCGTAATTGAAGTACGAAACAAAAAAAACGAGTTAGTTGTGCAAAAAACACAACTGTTTCAGCGCAGTTCAAAACTAACCGACGAAGTACTAAAATCGCTGAACGTAGACAACACCTTTGTACAAAAACTAACCGCCAAAGAACTTGATTTGTACACCCAAGCCGCCAAGCATGTAGCCCGCCCAAACGAACAAAAATACATAGCCAACCTAAAAGTAAACAACGACAGCACCTTAATGCGCCAATTTTTGTACAACTTTTGGGCAGAACGTATGCCCAGCAACCCCGAAGCAGCATTTATAGCCTACAAAAAATCGGTTGATGAAGTAGAAAAAAACTACTCTATGGCACGTGTATACGGCTACAACACCGACCGAGGACGCATACAACTACAATACGGCAAACCCAACGACATACAAAATGCACCCGCCGAACCTTCTGCCTATCCATATCAAATATGGCATTATTACAAGATAGAAGGACAAAGTGATGTAAAATTTGTGTTTTACAACCCCAATACAGCTACTAATGAGTATCCACTATTGCACTCCGATGCACGAAAAGAACTACATGAACCCCGTTGGCAACTTGTGATCAATAAATCATATTCTTTAGATCCCAGAATCAGAGAACTTGACGCATCGCCAACTATAAATAATCACTATGGAACCCGAATAGGCGACCAACGTGTAAACGATGGTTTTGGCGGTGGTATAGGTGCCGGAGATGATGATTAACAACAACATACCTCATCACCCAAACATTATCCCTCTTTATACCTAAATCACAAACTTACAACAAACACTAAAAAAATGCTTTTTTGGGGAAAAATAAGTAGCACATAAAAACGCAATTATACCCCAATAGTCACGGTTTTCTGCCTGCCCAAAACACACAGTTAGCAATCGGCGGACTTCACGCCGCTCTTCAGCCTGTCAAGTTCGCCCATAAACACCACAGCCCCTCAAACCATTATCCTATCTCCCTAAAAAAAACAAAAAATCTTGTTTCGGGGAACTTAAGCACCTTAAATAGCGTTTAAACAATACAACGCAAAGATGCAGCAAAAAAATTACGCGAAAAAAGCAAAAAAAATGCCCTTTCGGGAACTTAAGCACCCTAAAAAGCGTTTAAACAATACAACGCAATGAGGAACATCTAGCACAAAAAAAATTCGCGAAAAACGAAAAATAACGCAAAAATGTTGTACCTTTGCATTAACAATGGGGTTGTACTGGCTTTGACAGTAAAGACGTTGGTTTGTAAGCATGCCGAGACTTGGACGTTAGCTCGTAAATCAGAATATCCAAAACACAAATGGCAACAACGCCTACCAAATGGCTGCTTAATTCTAGGTAGTTAAGCGCTATTAGTTCCACACTGTGCTTCGCTCGATTGGCGGGCGGTGTTTCTGGAGCTTCAAAACAACAATCGAGATAGCCCGCGTGGATACCTCGACACAAAGGCGAAACCCTAATTGGGGGTAAGGGAGTGGTTGGTTAAGTTTTGTTCCGGCCACACCCCGACAAGCAATACAAAACTAAGCATGTAGAAAGCTTATCGGTGATTTATCTGGACGAGGGTTCGAGTCCCTCCAGCTCCACCCAAACAATCCTCAAGTACGTAACTAATCAATAACCCATTAATTAGTTGCGTACTTTTTTCGAGTATACCATCTCCTAAAAACCATATCTCCTATTCTCTCCAAAACCTTTTTACGTGACCATCATAGACGAAATAAAACAAATACTCCGCGATGCAGCTATCAGACAAGTCGAAACCGATAAACGAACTGTCGAAACCGATAAACGCTTAGAAAGAATAACTATCTTATCAGAGCAAAATGCGGAACGGCAAAGCCGAAACCGACCGCCAAATACAACGCGTAGACAAACAATTAGGCGAGTTGGGCAACAAATGGGGGTCGTTTACCGAAGGCTTACTTGAACGCTCGGTGCAGCGCATTATGGTTAAAGATTTGGGCATAACAGATACCTCGTTTGGAGCAAGCAAATACAAAAACGGTAAAACCATAGAAATTGACGTATTGGGCGTTAGCAATGGCACTAATAACCGCGTGGTAATTGCCGAAATAAAAAGCCACCTCCGCGAAACCGCCATCGAGCAAATACAACAACAATTAAACGATTATCTATATTTTGCACCTGAACATAAAGACAAAGAACTATTGGGTTTGATAGCTTGTATCTCGGCAGCACCCAACATCATACAACAAGCACTAAAAGCAGGCTTAATTGTACTAATTGTAAACGATAATTTATTGGAATACTACTCAACCAACAAACAATACACCATAAAAGATTACAACGTTTACGATGAATTGTAATCTTTACTCCAAACAAACATCATCTAACCTCAAAATTTTTTTTACATGACCATCATAGACGAAATAAAACAAATACTGCGCGATGTAGCTATCAGACAAGCAGAATTTACCAAAGACTTTGAAATTCAAAAAGCCCAAACAGACAAAAGCGCCGAAGCAACAGAAGACAAGCCGAAGCAGACAGAAGACAAGCCGAAACCGACCGCCAAATACAGCGCGTAGACAAGCAATTAGGCGAATTAGGCAACAAATGGGGTCGTTTACCGAAGGCTTACTTGAACGCTCGGTGCAGCGCATTATGGTTAAAGATTTGGGTATAACAGATACCTCGTTTGGAGCAACCAAATATAAAGATGGTAAAACCATAGAAATTGACGTATTGGGCGTTAGCAATGGCACTAATAACCGCGTGGTAATTGCCGAAATAAAAAGCCACCTCCGCGAAACCGCCATCGAGCAAATACAACAACAATTAAGCGATTATCTATATTTTGCACCCGAACATAAAGACAAAGAGCTATTGGGTTTGATAGCTTATCTCGGCAGCACCAACATCATACAACAAGCACTAAAAGCAGGCTTAATTGTACTAATTGTAAACGATAATTTATTGGAATACTACTCAACCAACAAACAATACACCATAAAAGATTACAACGTTTACGATGAATTGTAATCTTTACTCCAAACAAACATCATCTAACCTCAAAATCTTTTTTACATGACTATCATAGACGAAATAAAACAAATACTCCGCGACGTGGCTATCAGACAAGCCGAAACCGATAAACGTTTAGATAGAATAGCTATCTTATCGGAACAAAATGTAGAACAACAAGCAGAATCCGACAGAAGACAAGCCGAAACCGACCGCCAAATACAGCGCGTAGACAAGCAATTAGGCGAATTAGGCAACAAATGGGGGTCTTTTACCGAAGGCTTACTTGAACGCTCGGTGCAGCGCATTATGGTTAAAGATTTGGGTATAACAGATACCTCGTTTGGAGCAAGCAAATACAAAAACGGTAAAACCATAGAAATTGACGTATTGGGCGTTAGCAATGGCACTAATAACCGCGTGGTAATTGCCGAAATAAAAAAGCCACCTCCGCGAAACCGCCATCGAGCAAATACAACAACAATTAAACGATTATCTATATTTTGCACCTGAACATAAAGACAAAGAACTATTGGGTTTGATAGCTTGTATCTCGGCAGCACCAACATCATACAACAAGCACTAAAAGCAGGCTTAATTGTACTAATTGTAAACGATAATTTATTGGAATACTACTCAACCAACAAACAATACACCATAAAAGATTACAACGTTTACGATGAATTGTAATCTTTACTCCAAACAAACATAATCTAACCTCAAATTTTTTTTTACATGACCATCATAGACGAAATAAAACAAATACTGCGCGATGTAGCTATCAGACAAGCAGAATTTACCAAAGACTTTGAAATTCAAAAAGCCGAAGCCGACAAAAGACAAGCCGAAGCAGACAGAAGACAAGCCGAAACCGACCGCCAAATACAGCGCGTAGACAAGCAATTAGGCGAATTAGGCAACAAATGGGGGTCGTTTACCGAAGGCTTACTTGAACGCTCTGTGCAGCATTATGGTTAAAGATTTGGGCATAACAGATACCTCGTTTGGAGCAAGCAAATACAAAAACGGTAAAACCATAGAAATTGACGTATTGGGCGTTAGCAATGGCACTAATAACCGCGTGGTAATTGCCGAAATAAAAAGCCACCTCCGCGAAACCGCCATCGAGCAAATACAACAACAATTAAACGATTATCTATATTTTGCACCCGAACATAAAGACAAAGAACTATTGGGTTTGATAGCTTGTATCTCGGCAGCACCCAACATCATACAACAAGCACTAAAAGCAGGCTTAATTGTACTAATTGTAAACGATAATTTATTGGAATACTACTCAACCAACAAACAATACACCATAAAAGATTACAACGTTTACGATGAATTGTAAAAACTACACATTGCACCTACCTCCAAAGCCCCATATACAATACCTGTATCTGGGGCTTTTTTTATCTCCATCAAACACTATCAACCCAATCAAAATACCACAATAAAGCATTTTTTCTACAAAATGTTGTACATTTGTACCTTAATTTACCTCGCCCTATTATCAACAACATGAACAAAAAGAAAATTATCAACGACCCCGTCTACGGTTTTATTCGCATACCCTACGAAATAGTTTTTGATTTGCTCGAACATCCCTATTTTCAGCGCCTGCGCCGCATTAAACAACTGGGGCTAAGTTCGTATGTATACCCGGGGGCAGTTCATACACGCTTTCATCATGCTATGGGCGCTATGCACCTTATGACACAAGCCACCGAAGTACTGCGCTCAAAACACATAGATATTGACCCCACCGAAGCCGAAGCCGTTACCATAGCTATCTTGTTGCACGATATTGGTCATGGTCCATTTTCGCACGCCCTTGAACACAGTTTAGTTAGCCAATTATCGCACGAAGACCTCTCGGTTTTATTTATGGAGCGCCTAAACAACCATTTTAGGGGGCGGCTGTCGTTGGCTATCTCTATCTTTCAAGCCGATTATCCAAAACCCTACCTGCACGAGTTGGTATCCAGCCAACTAGATATGGATAGAATGGACTACCTAAACCGCGATAGCTTTTTTTCGGGGGTAGATGAAGGTGCTATTGGCTTTGAACGCATCATAAAAATGTTAGATGTGCGCGACAACCATATTGTGGTAGAACACAAAGGTATTTACTCCGTCGAGCAGTTTTTGATAGCCCGCCGCCTAATGTATTGGCAAGTACTCCTACACACAAAACCGTAGTAGCCGCCGAAGCTATGCTTGTTAAACTACTACAACGCGCCAAAGAGCGCCCAAACAAGGGCAACAACTGTTTGCATCGCCTGCCCTGCAATTGTTTTAACCAACGATTTTACCCTTGCACTTTATAGCCCAACCCAACCTACTCGACCAATTTGCCCTGCTCGATGATACCGACATTGAAGTAGCCACCAAAGTATGGCAGCAACACCCCGACAAAGTTTTGTCGTTTTTGGCAAAGGGTTTAAGTAGCCGCCAACTATTAAAAATAGAAATGGACACACAACCCATCGACGAACAAAAAGTAGAAGAGCATCGCAACCGCATCATCAACACCATGCACCTTACCGAACACGAAGCTAATTACCTCGTTTTTACCGACTCGACAAGCAACAGCGCCTATAGCTATAAAGGCACGCAAATAAACATTGCCTTTAAAAACGGCACCACCCAAAAAATAACCGAAGCATCGGATTACCTAAATA
This sequence comes from Sphingobacteriales bacterium, assembly GCA_016718845.1. Classification (GTDB taxonomy): domain Bacteria; phylum Bacteroidota; class Bacteroidia; order Chitinophagales; family UBA2359; genus JAEUUX01. The sequence continues at coordinate 66,086 of JADKCK010000050.1, read as the reverse complement.
TTGCCGCTCTTGCCATGCCCGTTACCAAATACTATATGTGCTTCCCTAAATAATAGTACTACCAACATAAAGCAGTACTAAAAACAATACTGTACCATTACAAACAGCTTGCGCCTGCCCCGCTTAACGCGGTAAAGGTCTTTTTGGGGGTGATGATTGGCTTAACCTAACACTAACAGTTGGTGGCACCCCCAGAAAAAAAGCAAGCGCAACACCCCAACAATCAATTTTATGTAGGTATAAAACACTATACTTTTTTACCACAAAAAAGCCTTGAGCAATGCTCAAGGCTTTTGTTGTAGTAATAACTCCATCCATTATCAACCATCGATAATTGGCAATTTATCTTACCAAACTAATATTACCCTTGCGTACAAAAGTTTCGTTGTTGTTAAATGTGCCTGTTAAATAATACGCATACACGCCTATTTCGCAATTAAAACCTTTGTATTTGCCATCCCAAGTATCAGTGGGGTTGTGGGTTTCAAATACCTTTTCGCCCCAACGGTTGTAGATACTTAGGTAAATGGTGTTGATGCCCAAGCCTGTTATCCCCCAAAAATCATTTACGCCATCATTGTTTGGCGAAAAAGCATTGGGCAACAGCAACGTTATAAGTTCGGTATGTAAGCACTCACAACTTGTTTCATTATACGTATCAAGGGTATTGGGGTTGTTGTCGTTGCAGTTGGGTGGTAGTATATCGGTGTGGTCGCATTGGCAAGTTTGGTCGTTGTAGGTGTCGGTGGTATTGCAGTCGTTGTCGTTGCAGTCAATTGGTGCTATTAGGGTGGTGATAACCGTAACGGTACTATCACAACCATTCATCGCTACAAAAGTAGTGCTTACCGTGCCAACATCGGCGGGGTTGCAACTGGTTTGCGTTAGGGTATCGGTGATGCTTGGTAATAATGTGGTGATAACCGTAATGGTACTATCACAACCATTCATCGCCACAAAAGTATTGGTTACCGTGCCAACATCGGCGGGGTTGCAACTGGTTTGCGTTAGGGTATCGGTGATAGCCCCGTTGTTGTTGATAGTAAAAGTAAGGGTTGCCGAACAGCCCAAATCGTTGTTTACGGTAACGCTATGCTCGCCTGCTGTTAGGTTGGTAAACACGCCATTTGTTTGAGCAAGGGTACTGTCTAGCACATACTGGTAATATATGCTTGTGCTATCGGTTATGCCTATCCACACTGCCCCTAATGTGTTGCAGTTGGCGTGTTGTATTTGGTCGAGGGTTAGGTTGATGGGCGTGTTGCTAGTGCCAATTATTAGCGTGCGCGTTACGGTACAACCGTTGGCATCTTTGGTGATGATGGTGTATGAACCTGCATCGAGTGGGCTAAAAGTTCCACTGTATTGCCATGCACCACCATTTATTTGGTATTGATAAGGTGGCAAACCATTTACTCCGCTAACAATTACCTTACCTGCCGATGCACAGCTAACATTTTGTTGGTAGATGAGGCTGTCGGATAATACGTTGAGTTGAATGTGCGCTGTATCGGAGCAAATTTGTTGAAGACTAAAATCATCTAACCCAAAATCGTTGCCCATGCCATTGGTTTCGAGGTTAATGATACGAATGGTAAGCTCGGTGTTGTTACCCGAGTTCCAGATGGGGATACCATATTCGTCCCATTGCCAATTTACAACAAAAGGTTCTGTTACCGACTGTGTAGCTAACAAATTGTCGTTGGTGGCATTACCTATAAAGTGTAGCTCAAAGATAGGTGGGTTTACATCGCTTCGGGTAGCCCAAAATGCAAATTTGTAGTTGGTATTGGGTATAATATCGGCGATGGTTTGTTGCCATACAACGGTAGCTGCTGGGCAGCCATCTACGTGCATAAACATACCATCTGTGGTGGGTGTGTGGTCGTCGGCTTCGGGAAATAAACTACCAAACCAAAGAGAATCTACATAATAATTGCAAGGCGAGTAGGTATTAGAATAGGTTTGTCCACTGGCAAAGCCTACATTGCCCATGCTAAAATCGCCATTTACAATTTTGTTTTGACTTAGTTTGGTGGCTGTTACGGTATAGTTGGTGCTTTGGGTGGGTGTGGCAAGGGGGTTGCGTATGTTGGGGTTGCTTAAGCCTGTGGTGGGTGTCCATTGGTAGGTATCAAAGCCAAAACTGGCATCTAACTGCACCGATTGGCTAACACAAATGCTGGTATCGGCGTTTAGCGTTAAGATGGGGCAGGGGCAGTTTTCATCTATTAGTCCGTTGTTGTTGTCGTCGAGGTTGTTGTCACAAATTTCTTCGCAATTGGTCGAACACAATTCACCTGTTTCGTTTAACTCAACCGCTGTTGTGGTAATACTTTGGTTGGGTTGTATGTAGCTATCAATGTTGTTAATTGTCCAGGTGCTATAAGTTTTTATAAACAAGCGGTTGCTGTTAGCTATTTCTAGCGGGGAGTTTTCGCAGCCGGGTGTTAGTAGTTCGGTGTTTACTCTACCCAAATAAATATCGCGTTGGGCTCCTACCAACTGATAACCTGTAATTATATACCCATCATCGGCTACATTATCAAGGGCGTACAAGTTGCCATAGCCCAAATACGTATGGTTAAGGCTACTGCCTGTGTTGGTAGCTGTGCCAATACCTATTGTGCCGTCGGTTAGTTGGGTAAGGGTGGTGGCATCGTTAAATACGTAAGCTATTTGCTGATTAGTGGCATTGTACAACACCTCGCCAATGGTAGCTTGATTAGTAGCAGCAAAAGTGAAGTTTCGTTGCCAAACTATGTCGCCGTTTGTTGAGCTTACCTCTATAATTGCCGAGCTGGTAAACTCGGGCGAACCCCAATCGTACAAAGGTGTTAGCACTGCCGATAACAAGTAGTTGCCATTAGGTAAAGTTTTTACGCTGCCCGAAAATTCGTTTCCGCCTGCCACATTGCTTTGCCCATAATACTCGTTGCTCCACAACAAGCTACCATCTACCCCATTTATTTTGCTAATGGTTGTGTTGTGGTAGTTGTCGTAGTTAGGGTCGCCATGATACGAGCGGGTATAACCTGCAACAATAATATTACCTGTTAGGTCGGTGGTTAGATTTACATGCACATCGGTACTGCCGTTGTCGTTTGCCCATTGTTTGCACCAAAGCATGGTGCCATTGGCAGCTACTTTACCCACCATAGCATCTACCACACTACAGCCATAGTTGGTAGCCCCTACAAAAGTAAAACCACCATCGGCGGTTTCTACCACATTGTAAATTACTTCTCCGTTGTTGGTGTTGCCGTTTACTTTTGTTAGCCATAGCGTATTACCGTTGGCATCTAATCGCCAAATAATACCCGTTTGTTCCGGATTACCTATACAGGGTGCCAATACACCCGGGTAAGACCAACCTACGGCTATATAACCACCATCGGCGGTTTGTTTAACGCCATTTAATTGCTCGTTGTAACCGCCAATGCCTATTTTTTTTTGTCCAGATAACACTTCCGTCGGCGGCTGTTTTAAACAACAAACCGTCGTTGTCGCCGGCTCCATAGCTTTTGGTATAACCTGCTATTACATAACCGCCGTCGGTGGTGGCTTTTACGCTAACAGCTATGTCTTCGGCATTGCCTCCGTAACTTTTCTGAAACGTATTGCCTGCACAACCCGTTGGCACACCATCGGGGGCAACGCCTATTGTTTGGCAATAAATATCGCTGCAAATATTGTTGCTAACCGTTAGGCAAACATAATAGTTGCCTGCGGTGCTAAAGGTGTAGCTGTAATTTACGGCATTGCTAATTGGTACATTGTTCAATGTCCAAGCATTGGTTGTGCCGCCTGTGCTGTTGTTGGTAAAATTAACGGTTGTGCCTTCGTTAATACTTGTGCTACTGGCAGTAAATAAGGCATTGGCATTGCACGATACCGTTATTTGCAACGAGTCGAGGGCATCAATACACAAACTGTTGTTGCTAATGGCTCTAAATTTTACCCAAAACGAGCCGATACTATTAAAAGTATAGCTGCTGTTTAAGGTATTGGCAAAAGGCAATGCAGGATTTATGTAGTAACTATAGCCACTGGCGTTGGTAGCCGCGCCGGTAAAGTTTACGGTAGTGCCAACCACCACATTAGTAACACTTGCCGCCACCGATGCTGTAAGTGGAGCAGGGCAGGGTGATAAACAACCCATAGAATTAAGCAGGCAAGACTGTACTGTTTCGAGGGTGGCAAGCATACGGTCTTTTTGTCCTTGTGTAAAATGCCAAGGTTGGCAAGCACCGTAGTCCATATAGTTTTGGGTATCGTCGGGCAGGTCGGGGGTGTCGGTGTTGCAAGTATTGGCAACACAAGGGTTAAAAGTTTCGTTGTCGGGTGGTGTATCGCAAACGGCATCGCCATCGGCTAAACAATTACCTGTATTGGCACAACCGCCCTGAAAAGTGTGCCATAAACCAAAGAAATGCCCCATTTCGTGGGCAGTAACTTGTGTGCCGCTGATGGTGTTCCAGTATTGGCTTTCTTGAATCATAAATCCACAAGCAGAGCCAACGGTGGCATAACCCGCCACGCTACAGCCATAGCCGGCACCTGTAATGTCGGTGACAAGATACACATTTATATACTGGCAACAATCCCAGTTAACAATATCAAACAATTGATTTTCGTCGCCATAGTTAAAGGCGTTACCGCCACAATCGGCTTGGGCAACAATGGGGCTGCTGTGCCGAGTAATGCCATTGGTGGGTTGCCCTGCGGGGTCGCGTTGTGCCAAACAAAACTGTATTTCGGTATCTACACCGCTTGGTGTTTGAAAACTGCCTGTGTTGCTAAACGATTGGTTAAGCAATGCCAAACCTGCCAACACTTGGGCATCGGTTAGGTTGTTGCCTGTGCCAACGGGCGTGCCGGGCGGCGACACAATATGTACCACCATAGGCAATACGTGCAAACTACGCTCGGTGTTGGGCTGATGTGCCATTTCAACAACTTTGTTGTAGATTAGTTGCTGTTGGTTAGTAAACTGCTGCTGATAGTTGCTGTCGGTATCGTAGCGGTTTTGGTGATAGGCATTGGCTGCACACCAAGCACTTGATGCGGGTGTTTGCGCCCAGCTACTGCTGTTTAGGTTTAGTAGCATCGCCACAAAAATAAGGGATAAGTGTAAGTGTTTAATCATCGGAAAATGTTTTTCAATGGTATAAGATATAGGCTTTATACCATAGACGTAAATAAAGTGCTTGGGGTTGCTTTATAAGTAGTTTATTTTTTAGCTTCCTCCCAGCCTCCTCCAAAGGAGGAGGAGTTGATACACGGGGCATTTTGGACGGCAAGGGTAATGTATTTGGATAAGAAAGCTTGTGCCATTATGATAAAAAAGGGGGTTGTTGTAAAAAACTTACACTTGTTTAGTTTAGCACAAAGATACCCAAAAGTATTGAAATTTGGTGCGTTTGAGTGTTTATTACACAAAAAAATACCAACTGCCCTAAAAAAGCAGTTGGCATTTTTTTTTGTGTGTAATAATAAATTTCTATAATCATACCACCCCTTCGGGGTTTAAAAATAAAACCGTTACCTATTTCTGCCTAACATAAAACCTTTGCAGCGTACTATTGTTAACACCAACAGTCCAAAATTCAAAATTCAGTAAAATTAGTAAAGCCTTTTTTTACCATTTACAATTCACCATTAACAATTTGCAATAAGCGTGCTTGTTTTATAAACAGTTGTAAAGTACCATCGTTGTTGCACACAATTTTAAACTCCATATCTACGCCATAATCTTTTTTATTTTGCGTAAAATAAGCATGGGTTTTGGTGCTTATGTCGGCTAACTGCTCAACAAGGTATTGGCGGCTGCGGTAGTTTAGCAATATGTTTTGACGGCTTGAGTAGCTATTTATGGCAACAATTTGTTTTAGTTTAGGGTCAATATAAAACGATTCGGGGGTTTCGTTGGCGGTTGTGGGGTTGGTTACTAATACGTCGTCGGCTTGTATGTTTACCAATATTTTGATACTTTTGGCGGCGGGTTCGGTTAAGATTACGCCATTTGCTAGTTCGTTATCATCGTCAAAAGCCTCGTTTATGTGCAATGCCATGGCGGCTTGTTGTTGGTTGATGTTAAAGTAGTCGCGCTCCCAAAATGCCCTATCGTTCCACAACGAGGCGTATACATTTAAGATAGCTTTGCTTAGTTTTTTGTTCGATTGCCAAGCATCGACGCCCTCTGAGTCGTAAAGACCTGCTCCGTTAAATTGGGGTAGGTCTTCGCAGTTGGTAGAGCTGCGTAGGCGTATGCGGCTGTATGGGTATTGGTTTTGAATAAGCTGGCGTATGGCTTGTATGGTTTGGGGTGGCACTTTGCTTTCTTTGATGCACTGCTGTATGTTTTGTAGGTAGCGGTTTATGTCGGGTTTGCTTAGTTGTTTTTTTTGTTGTAGTAGTTGGTCGATATAAGGTTGTGCTTGTTGTGCTACTACCTCAAAATAGGGTTGATACCCTACAGCATAGCCTTTGCGTACAAACGCATCGCCCAATAAACGTTGCAAGCGGGCATAGTTAGCGGCTTTGGTGCCAATGTTTTCGATGGTTAATAGGCTTTCGGCGGTTTTGTCAAAAGCCCATACTTTGTAGCCCAATGCTTTTGAGGCGGTGGGCAATTGCAAAGGTACTTGTGTAGGTGTTGTTTGGGTGTTGGGTAGGTTGGTGTTGGCAATATACATTGATATCTCGCGACCATAAGCCCTTAGTGTTACGGTTTTGCCCACGTATTTATCGGCGCCATTAATGCTGCTAAGGCTTGGCACGTATACATTAACGGTTTTGCGGTTTTTAGCTAAAATGGCGGTGTGCGATAGGGGTGTTTGTGGGTGTAGGGTGATGATGCCCGCAACGGGTGGCACCTCGAGGGGTACATAATTGTATACGGCAATATCGGTGGGTAACAGTTTTTGGGCTTCTTGGTTGTTGTTCACTACTATTAATTTGCCTGTAACAGTACCTGCATTTAATACTTGTTGTTTGCGACTGCCTGTTTTTTGTCGCATTTCTTCGATGGTTAAAGTGGCGTAACCATTGGCTAACAGTTTAGGCGATAGGCGCTGATGAAGTTTGGTAGTGGCGTTGGTAGCCAACAATATAATGCCTTTGTTGTTAAAACCGGGTACTTTGGGCGGTATTAGCTGGGCTAAACGCAACAGCAGTTCGGTTATTTGCGCGTCGGTGTCGGTAAAGTTATAATCCTCTACCCAAATTGCCCAATTATAGCTTTGTTTTTTTATAGAGATGGGCATGGTGCGCAAATCGTACAGAAAAAACGGTACATATTGGCGGCGGTCGGGGGTGCTAACTAGGTTTTTAAATTCGCTAAAATTTTTGCAGCCCTTTAATACGCTCATTACATAGGTTGAGTGACCTTTGTAGCGTTTGGTATCGTAGAGGTTGATGGTGGGCGTGGAGGTTTGCCAATTGGAGGCTACGCCTGTCCAAGTGGGTATTTTGCCATACGACAGGAACTGCATGTCGGTAAGGTTTTGGGTATTGTTGTTTGTTTGGGCATAAAGCGATAAATTGCTTGTAAAAACAAAAAACAACAAAAAAGTAAGCAGGTAACTATTGCCCATAAGGTAGTTTTAGTAGTGATGTATGTGGTGATGAAGTCAAAATTAGTGCCAATTTAGTTTGATATAGACATTGCAACGTAGTAAATGGTTGCTCAATTTACAGCAGCTTGTTTTTTAATTTACAACGGAGACACGGAGAACACAGAGATTTTCTACCAAATCTGTTATCTTTTAGTTTGCAACTTACATACTAAAAAACAAGTGCCACCACATTGTGTGAATAGCTTTTTAACAATTTGCGGTTGTATCGGTTATTTAGTACTACCACCCCAAAAGCCATTTTATCTACAAATAGGCATCAAAATAACGAACTTTTGCGGAAGTAGCTACAAAAAATGTCGCAGTGCCACTTTTTTGTTGGTACTACGACAGATTTTTGTGGGTAAGTTTGTTATCGTATCATCCCTGAATGGTTAAAATACAGTGCCTTTTTGTTATCTATCAACTTAAAGGTATTAGTTGGTTTGGTAGGCATCTGTAAGCAATATTGACATGTTTAAATTGGGCAGTTCGATGGTTTCGTTCAAATCTGTATAAATACCTACTTCCCAGTCGTTATTTTCTTTTCTTAAAAAACATTGGGCAAACACTTTTTCGGTGTCTATAGCTATATAATATTGTAGAGTATCTATATTTCGGTACTGAATAAATTTGTCGGTTAGGTCGTAAAAGCGAGTAGTGGGCGATAATACTTCTATAATCAACACGGGATAGCGTTTAATGTAATGGTCGTTTGTGTCGCGTTCGTCGCAACAAACAAAAACATCGGGATAAGTATAACGGGTAGGATTTACTTGTAATTTTACACTTTCCATAAATGTACTACAGCCCTTACCTTTAAGGTTTTGGCGTAAAATAAAGGCGCAATTTAAGGCGATATTGTTGTATTGGTCTGTTGTTCCGGGTATAGGTCGTAGTTTTCCGTTATCAAATTCGTGTTTTATGTCGCTTTGTTCTTCAAAAGCGATATATTCTTCGGGGGTAAAAATGGCTTGGTTTATGTCTATTAAGGTGTTAGGCATAACAGAAGTAGTTTATTTAGTGTTAACAATAGGGCAAAGATACACAATCTTTACAACATTAGTAGATTTATTGGCGATAATAAGCCATTATTTTTGAAAAAAGCCCTACATTTGTGAGGCGTGTTTAAACAAGCTCAATACCCCTAATTGTTGTCTATGAAATCAATTAAATTGCGCAATATAGTTGCGTTTATCGTTCATAATCATCATGCACTTGCCCGCCACTTTATTGTAGCGATGGCGGTGATAATCATTTTCTTTATTTTTCCGCGCAAACAATTTGGCTACGACTTTGAATTAGGCAAACCTTGGTTGTATAAAGATTTGTACGCGCCCTTTAAGTTTACTATAGCCAAACAAGCCGACAGTTTGGCTGTAGAGAAACAGCGCATTATTGGTGGTTTTATACCCTATTATCAAACCGATACTACGGTAGCCTTAGATGCCCGTAGGCGTTTGGTTGCCAATTATCAAAGCCAGTTTAAGGTACTAAAAAACGACTCGATAAGCGGCACTAAATTTAATAAAAACGACTCGATAAAGTTTGCCAACAACGCTATTGTTTTGTTAGAGTCGGTGTATGCTATTGGTATCATTGACCCCTCGGCGTGCAAACAGAATGCACTAACCGATGAAACAAGCGGACTATTATCGCAAATAAACCTAATGGAGGGCAACAAAGCTACGCCACGTAATACCGACGATTTTTTTACCTCGATACCCGATGCATGCCAATATATCAGCAACCGCAATGTAGCTTTGCCCAATGTGTTTAAAAAAATGGTGTGCGAACAACTACGCTACAACATACAATGCAACAAGGCATTAACCGATAAAGCCCTAAGTACACAAATAGGCAATGTGTTTGAGACCGAGGGTGTAGTACAACAAAACGAGGAAATTATACGGCAAGGTGTAATTGTGCAACCTTTGCATTATCAAAAACTATTGTCGTTAAAACAAGCCTACGAAACGGCTGTTTTTTCGGGTCGTTCAACAGATATGCTCAACCACTATGGGGTAAATATAGGCTATATGTTGCTTACTTTGTTGATAATTAGCGCACTCATGCTGTTTATCCAAACTTTTCATCGAGCTATTTTTGACAATCTATTTAGCCTTAGTTTTATATTGAGCAACATTGCCATTTTTTTGCTTATAGCCCGTTTTACCTCCGAGTTGCAACAATCTAGCAATGCCACCCTTAGCCTATATGTGCTACCCTATTGTGTAGTACCTATTATTATGCGCAACTTTTTTGGCACATCGGTGGCGCAATATGTACATGTCACCACTGTTTTATTGGCTAGTTTTGTAGTGCCAATGAGCTACGAGTTTACCACAATGCAAGCCCTTGTAGGTTTAACAGCCATTACGTTAAACGAAAGAACTTACTATTGGTCGCAGTTTTTTATTGATACCGCCATCATTTTTTTGATTTACGAGCTTAGTTATGTAAGCATTATACTAATACAAGAGGGCAGCTTAAAAGGTATAGCCTTAATTAATGTGGGTTGGTTGGTAATTAATTGCTTTTTAACCTTACTTACCTATCCACTTATCAGTATTTTTGAGCGGCTTTTTGGTTTTGTGTCCGATATTACCCTTGCCGAACTTAGCTACCTCAACAATCCTTTGTTGCAAGAGTTATCGCACAAAGCACCCGGCACGTTTTGGCACTCGTTGCAAGTGGCAACCCTTGCCGAAGCCGCCTCAACTGCCATTGGTGCCAATGCCCTGCTTACCAAAGTAGGCGCACTATACCACGATATTGGCAAAACCCTTAGACCCGGCTACTTTATCGAAAACCAAAAAACCGAAACTAACCCCCACGACGACCTACCCTACATACAAAGTGCCCAAATTATTAAAGCACATGTAATTGATGGTATAGACCTTGCCCGCCAAAACGGATTGCCCACCATCATCGCCGATTTTATACGCACGCACCATGGCACATCGCGTATGGAGTACTTTTATTATCACTACATAAAAGAAAACCCTAATGCCGATGCCGACGAAAAACTGTTCCGATACCCAGGACCTCTACCCTACTCAAAAGAAACAGCCGTTGTGATGATGGCAGATTCGATAGAGGCAGCTTGTCGTAGCCTAAAAAACCCCAACGATGAAGACATAAACCGATTGGTAGACAGCATCATAGACTCCAAAATACGATTTAACCAATTTGCCAACTGCCCACTTAGTTTTAAAGACATTACAGTGGTGCGCAAAGTGTTCAAAAAACAATTGCGCAGCTTGTACCACGTGCGCATTAGCTACCCCGAAATGGATAAGGTTAATTAAACGGCTACTAGCTGTTGGCTGTCCGCTTCATGCTAATCACCACATCTAAACATCACCACATCACAACATCGCTACATCACAACATTCCCACATCGCCACATCTAAACATCACCACATTGAGATTAATACTTGCGCTGCAATGCCATACAAATATTGCCTAGGCGATACAAGTATCGCTGCTACCAGTATTACTACTTCGCCACATCACAATTTCACCACTTCGCCACATCACAATTCGCCACATCACCACTTCACTCTTTTCACCACTTCACTTATTATTTTTAAATCATGATCTATCAATTTTTAGAAAAAAAATTTAGCCAATTTTTGCATGGCTACAAATAAAACTAAATCAACATCAGTTTTTAATAACCTTATCTATCATTGTAGGCATATGTGCAGGTTTGATGGCAGTTTTGCTTAAAATAATGGTACACCATATCCGAAACTTAATATTAGGCGATGAAAACCAAATAATAGGACATTATTGGTGGGCAGTGTTTCCGACGATAGGCATATTGCTAACCATTATTTTTGTACGCTATGTGCTTAATGGGCAAATAAACAAAGGTACAGCCAGTGTGTTGTATGCCATAGCACAAAAATCGAGTTGCATAAAGCCTCAAAATACCTATGCCCATATTATAACTAGTGGTTTAACGGTTGGATTTGGTGGTTCGGCGGGTTTAGAGGCTCCTATTGTGGTTACAGGCTCTGCATTAGGCTCAAATTTAGCCCAAATAGTGGGCTTAAACTACCGCGACCGCAGCCTACTGCTTGCCTGTGGTGCTGCGGCAGGTATAGGTGCTGCTTTTAATGCGCCTATTACAGGTGTGGTGTTTGCCCTCGAGGTTTTACTAACCGGAGCATCTACCACCGCTTATGTGCCCTTAATGGTGTCGGCGGTGTGTGGGGCATTGTGTTCTAAAATAATTTTGGACGAAAACATTTTGTTCTCGTTTGTACTTAAACAACCCTTTGATTACTACAACCTGCCCTATTACTTTTTGTTAGCCAACATTGTTGCTTTTGTAGCTATTTATTATGCACGTTCTACTCGCCGTGTCGAGCATTTTTTTAAACAATTACCTCAAAATGCCTATTTACGCGGCATTATTGGCGGCGGCATATTGTTTTTGTTGATGATATTGTTTCCGTCTTTGTTTGGCGAGGGTTATAGCAGCATTACCCTATTAGCCGAAAGCAACCCCGAAGCCCTACTACACAACAGCCTATTAGCCGATTATATTACACAACCCTACCAAATACTGGTTTTTATTGCTGCCATAGCCCTTATAAAAGTATTTGCTACGGCTGTTACACTTTCGTCGGGGGGTAATGGTGGCAACTTTGCACCCTCGTTGTTTGTAGGTGGATACGTAGGTTTTTTACTCTCGCGGTCTATCAACATGTTTACTAGCCAACAAGTGTCCGAAAGTAATTTTATAATGGTGGGCATGGCAGGTATGTTAAGCGGTGTGTTTTACGCCCCCTTATCTGCCATTTTTTTAATACTTGAGCTTACACATGGCTACGAACTAATGATACCTATTATGTTAGTATCGGCATTAGTGTATGCCATTTGCCGCCAATTTGAACCTTACTCGATGGACACAAAGCGCCTAGCCGAACAAGGTTTATTGCTAACCCGCAACAAAGACGAAAACGTACTAAACTACCTTAAAATAGAAAAACTACTCGAAACTAATTTCGAAACTGTATCGCCCGATGCACCTTTTTCGGTTTTGTTAGATGCTGTAACGAAATCAAAACGCAACATTTTTCCGGTTGTAGATGACAAACAGCAATTTATAGGTTTTGTGCTGCTCGAAAACATTTTGCCTATTATGTTCAAAACCGATTTAAGCCAAAGTATTGCCGATAAAGGACTTATTCAACAGCCCCCAGCTATTATCCAAATTACCGATACCATGCAAGCCGTTATGAAAAAATTTGACGATGCCGATGCTTGGAATCTACCCGTTGTCGAAGGCAAACAATACAAAGGCTTTATCACTAAGTCTAACATCTTTAAAGCTTATCGCCAACAACTTATACATACGCAACAATAACATTAATGGTAAGGGGTAATCTATAAATGGTAAATGGTAAGGGGTAACCTGTAAGGGGGGTAAAAAAGCATGTTTGCAGCCCACTTAGGGAGGATTATTGGTCTATAAAAACGAAAACGGCATGGTGTGGTGGTGGTGATTTGGTCAAAAATAAACCATTTAGAACTGGGGGTTTAACAACAAAAACGCACAATTTACAATTTATAATTTACAACTTACAAATGAATCACCACTCGTTATTAAACTGGGTATTATTACTTATCATAGCCTTATTTTGGGGTAGCACTTTTATACTCATAAAGATGGGTTTAGCCGTTTTTTCGCCCTATCAAGTAACGGCTTTGCGCGTTGCGTTGGCGGGCATATGTTTATTTCCGTTCTTGATTTATCATCGAAACAACATTGAGCGCACTAAACTAAAGTATTTTTTGGTGATAGCCTTGTCGGGGCATACCATAAGCACTTTGTTATTAACTACTGCCCAAATGCACATTAGCAGCAGTGTAACAGGTATTTTGAACAGCCTTACGCCCCTATCAACACTAGTATTAGGGGCTTTGGTGTTTAATGCACACTTTACCAAACGCCGACTAATAGGTGTTATGTTGGGTTTGTGCGGAGCTGTTTTTTTGATGATGCAAAAAAATTACCAAACCCACGACAACCAATACCCCTATGCTTTGTTAGTAGTATTGGCAACTGTGGGCTATGCCATTAGCTCGAACACCATAAAAACACACTTGCACAGTGTATCGGCGGTAATTATCAATACGGTGGCTTTGTGTTTGGTAGCACCCTTTGCCATTATTTATTTGTTAAGCACCAATTTTGTGCAACAAGTATCAAACAGTGCTGCTGCACAACAGGCGGTAGGCTATGTATCGCTAATGGCAATAACAGGTACGGCGTTTAGCAGCATTTTGTATTATCGCCTTACCCAACAAACCGACCCGCTTTTCTCCTCAACCGTTACCTATTTATTGCCCATAGTAGCCCTATTTTGGGGTTTTATGGACGGCGAAATTATTACCCCTTATCACCTTATCGGCACACTTATTATTTTAGCAGGTGTTTATTTGGTTAAATAACTTGTTTTTTGCTACAAAAATTGTGGGCGTTTAGTGTTTTATATTGCCATAAACTAAGCCTTTATCATTCATCATCATCATAAAAAAAGATGTCATCAAAGCTACAAAACTGGTTATTAGTAGTGCTTATTACCCTAATTTGGGGCAGTTCGTTTATTTTAATGAAACGCGGTTTAGTGGCATTTAGCCCCACACAAGTAGCCGCAGCCCGTTTGTTTATTGCGGCTCTTGTCACTATTCCGTTATTTTTTAGGTACTATACCAAATTATCTTTACGCGAGTTACGGTATATTGTTCTGATAGCTTTGTGTGGTAACGGCATACCTCCGTTTTTATTTACTGCGGCGCAAAAACACCTCAACAGCTCTATATCGGGCATACTAAACAGCACAACACCCTTGTTTACTTTGTTGTTGGGTATTACGGCTTTTGGCGTATCGTTTAAATTAAACCGATTATTGGGTGTATTGATTGGCTTAAGCGGAGCCGTTTTTTTGGTACTTAACAATGGTAATATTACCGATACAGGCAACTATCAATATGGTTTGTTGATTATCTTGGCTACCCTTTTATACAGTATTAGTGCCAATACGGTAAAAAAATACTGTCAAAATATACCACCAGCAGCCATTAATTTAGGTTCGTTTAGCTTGTTGATAATACCCTCGGGCATTATTTTGTTTTCAGGCAATTTTGTACAAACTGTTGTAACCCACCCAAGCGGCTATGTAACTTTGGGTTATTTGGTGATACTGGCTGCGGTAAATACAGTAATTGCCAACTTGCTTTTTTATCGCCTTACACAACGCACCGATGCCATTTTTGCAAGTGTTATTACCTACCTAATACCTTTGGTATCGGTAGGGCTTGGCTTTTTAGACGGCGAAACCATTAGCTGGCAATATTTTGTAAGCATGGCAGTTATTTTATTAGGTGTTTATTTGGCACAAAAATAAGCTTAAAAGCTATTTTTTAGCGAAAAACGAGCAATTTTACCGTATTTTTTAGGGTAAAATTGCTCGTTTTGTATTTTTATACTCTTTTAAACGAAAAGCTAGTTCATCAACTAAGATTTAGTTTTACAACCAACGAAAAATTATCTGCCCAACTAAAAAACAGTTTAGTGATTAAGATTTGGTTTAGTAATGCTTTTTGTGTTAACTTTATTGTTGGTGTTCGGGTAATTATGTTTTAGCTCGTTTAGTTTATCCACTATCCAAGGGCGTTCGGCTATGTAGGCTTCGTGTTGTAATAGTTGTTGTATTTCGGTAATTAGTTGCTCGGTTTTTTGTTGATTGGTGTTTTTTGTGCCATACAATTTGGGTAGCTCTATAATGTTAAGTAGTTTGCGCACAATTTTCACAAAATTTTGGTTGGCTAATTGCGAGTTGCCCGTTGTACCTAAATTGTTGCGCACAAAAGCAGTAAAGGTATTAAGTTTGGCATTTAGCAAGTTTTGTTCGTTACACTCGTAATACATTTTTATTTGCAACTTGTGGCTATCGGTGCGGTAGGTAATATTATAGTAGCGTTTTTGTTGTTGAGCAAGGTTTAGGTGTTCGTTTACGCGGTCGTAGTCTTGGGTGCCAAAATATAGGTAAGCCAAGCAATAATGGTATACCTCTTGTTGATACTGGCTAAGTATGCGGTCTTTGTTTTGCTCAATAAAGGTGGCAGTAAAATCAAAATCGCGCAGCCAAACGCCTAAGGTAACAATGTTTTTAAATTTACGAATATCCAAACAACCGTCAATGTAAATAATGCCGCTTTCTAGTTGTTCTTGGTATAGTTCAAAAAGTTGGCGGCGGTAGTTGTTGTTGCCCGACAGTATATTTAAGGTACAATAGTTTTCGCATCGGGTATGCAAATTATGCAAATCCATTTTGTCCAATAAATGGCTTTCTTTTTGCAGTAACTGTTTTAGCTCCATAAAGTAATTGGCTTCGTTTGGGTCATATAAAAGCATAAAAGCATTGTAATAGATTTTTACGATGGGTAATTCCATGTACTTACTCTCTCTAATAAATTGTAAAATATTGGGATCTATCGGTAGCGAATTATCAACAGAGCGTATTTTTTGGAAAGTTAGATAATGACAATATTGGTCTAATTTAGACAGAATAAAAAAAATGTCAAGATTGTAAGTCGTTTTCTGTATTTGTGGCAAATTTTGCTCTTCGTTAGCAGGTTGCAACGACATAAACGCCCCTTCTTGCGATGATAATTTAAATGCATTGTAATAAAAGTTTGCATTTTGTGGGCTTTGTTCGTTGGCATGTCGAGCCATTTGTATTAACTGAGCATGTGTTGTTTGGCTATCTACATCGTGACGAGTATAAAAATCAAGTAACGGAAGTATGCTTTCTTGTTTATCTTGCTCAATAGAAGTGGATACTATGTACTTATCTAGCAAATAATTTAAATCAGCCATGGTTCGGCGCAGGTCTTGGTACACTTTATCATCAAAAGCGCGCTCCGGAAACAAATGTTGGGCTACCTTTTGGCGAGCTAAATTGGGGTGCGAAAACTTAGGCAGATATTGTACCAAATAATCAAATAAAGGCAGCACATTTTTATCTTTATCGTACACAAAATAAGGCGAGGCAATAAAACGGCGCAAGCGATTTTGCTGCTGCCGCCGCGTTAATCCAAACGTTGTGGCATCGGTTAAAATAGTTTCGAGTAATTTAAGTAATTTGCTGTCGTGCATAGTGCCGCTAAATAATTGATGGTTGTATAACAATTAACTTGACAATTGGATAAACCAACTTTTTTTTTGTTTTTTTGCAAAATTTGACTTTTTTTGCGCAATTACGCAAAATATTTTGTAACTTTACATCACTTTTCTACCAAAGTTTTTCATTTCTATTAAAAAGCAATCATGAAACTACTTTTACTATCTTTTCGACAAGCTATTATAGCCGCATTATGCCTTTGTTTAGGCATAGTTAATGCCTTTGCTCAATGTACAGCACCAACTAATTTCAATGCCCAAGCAAATACGGGCGTTAATAATAGTGTGGTACTTTCGTGGAACGCCGTTGACGGAGCACTTGGTTATCAAATACGGGTTACTAATATGGTAACAAACGTTACGGGCGCTCCTATATTAGTAACAGCCGAACCCGCAACACAACAATCGTTTATACTTGATGGTTTAGCTCCCGACCAAGATTATCTAGTCCGCATCCGCACGGTTTGTTGCCAGCCTACACCAACTACTACCGAGTGTTTTAGCCCCTATGCACGAACTTTGGCAGCCGCATCGGCAACACTTTCAGGTGTCATTAACTTAGAGCGCATTATTGGCAGTGGCAGCACTACAGTACAAGAAAGAGGACCGCTTTACCTTTGCAACCTCGATTTGGTTAAATTTGTAACCATCAGTGTCAAAAACTTAACAACCCTTGTTACAAACAACATTACCATTCCGCCCGATAGCTGTATTTGTGTAGGCGATGCAGATATTTACAAAATAACCGTTACTAGTGGCAACAATTTTAAAGTTAATGCCCCCCGTACCCGCTTAGATTGCTCGTCGGGTAGCAGTAAAACCGATGCTACTGTCGAGACACTTTTTGACGATGTGTTATTTTATCCCAATCCAACAACAGGTAATTTAACCGTAGAGTATCTTGCACTGCCCAACGAAAGCGCAAAAATAGTGTTTTATAACAACACCGGGCAACAAGTGGCTAACTATTTGTTGCCAGCAGGCAATAATTGGCAAAGTGTTACCTACAACTTAAGCCACTTACCAACAGGGGTTTACTTTTGTAAGATGCAAAGCAAACAAGGTGTAAAGGTACAAAAAATAGTGCTGTCAAATGAATAACTCATTGATTTTATAAACTTATCGGTTGATTTCCGGCTTTGGAAGCTCGAATTTATCCAAAACTACTTCAACCACTAATGGTTGAGGTAGTTTTTTTTTCCGACAATCGCCCAAAAGTTTATTTGCCTACCTTCTTACAACCCGCTACCTTTGCATTATCAAACACGCACACTTGGGCAAACACCACAAAAGCACTAACAAATGCCTACTTAAAACGTGTTCCCAAAAAACATTACTAGGTAATGTAGTCCTTGGGCTGTCAAGTTATTATCCAAAAACTTGCACCAGCCCCGCTTGACGCGGTAAATGTCTTTTTTGGGGGTGATGTTTAGCTTTCCATACATTGCACAGTTGCGGGCACCCCCAAAGCAAGGTAAGCCCCAACACAATACGCAAAAAAGCACACAATTGCGCTACTAAAACGTTTCTTCAAGGTTTTTTCCCCGACAATCGCCAAAAAGTTTATTTGCCTACCTTATTACAACCCGTTACCTTTGCATCATCGCCAACACAAAAGGCATACAATCAACAATAATTTTAATCATCAAATAGTCAACTCTATGCGACACACAAATTTACATTCCGTCTTACAAAAACTATGGGTACTTTGTTGTACATTAGTTCTTGTTTTTGCTCAAACCAATGCTTCGGCACAAGTATTCCAAAATACTTTGATGCTACAAAGCACCGACGAGTATTGCGCAGGTTTGTCGGGCTACGACACCCCAACCAACAATGCCACTCGTTTCTACATGTCGGTAGGCAACACCACTACAGGCTCTCCAGCAAGTTCAACCCTCAACCGTATTTTGCTAACCAAATACGATGTAAATGGCAACATTCTTTGGACCAAAACCATACACGTACCCGGTGCAAACAGTTCGTGGTATGCCACCGACATACAAGCAGGTTTTAACACCACCACCACCGAAATTAGCTCGACAACCGTACTGCCAACGCCCACGCCCGTTTATGGCATGGACGATGCCACCATAGCCGTACCCAATAACCAAAGTGTTTATTATATTAGCGGCTACACCCTTTACCGAATACCCAACACTACCACCATCATTAAACGAATGATTTTGGTAAAAGTAGACGCAGCAGGTAATGTATTATGGACACGCACCAACTTCACCAACAACAACACCTTCGACGAAGCAGGTGTGTCGGTAGAAACAGCCCCCAATGGCGATGTATTTATTGTAGGTAGCGCCCGCAATACCGGCAACAACCGCTTCCACGTGTCGGTAGGTCGTGTACGCTCAAATGGTACTTTAGTTTGGTTTAATCGTTATGCCAACAGCACCAATGTGGCACAATCCATGAACCCCAAACAATCTATCACCACCAAAGATTTAATACCTAATGCCTCAGGTACAATAGTCAATGCTACGGGTATTGCCATTACAGGCGAGTACCGCAATGCATCGGTCGCCACATCGGTTAACAGAGCATTTACCATGCGTATCTATTTTAACGGCACCGAAGTTTGGCGACGTGCACAAACACTAAGTGGCACACAAACCTCGTCGGGTCAAGATTTAATTGTCGACCCCGTATCGAACAATTTAACCGTTGTAGGTTTTAATGGCAATGTAACAACCAATACAGCACGCACTATTTTCTGGCAATTAAGCGGTGCAGGCAACCAAATTGCTAGTATTGTGTATAACAACCCCAACCAAGCTAGCCATTATGCACAAAGTATTGTGCCCGCTTTAAATACGGCTATTGCTGGCGGCGGTTTTGCGGTAGCAGGTAGCATTAGAGTAAGCAACGCAGGCGCAGTAACAGCCAACCGCACCTATTTATTACAATTGGCAGCCAATGGCACACCCAACTGGATGCGATATTACCAACGCACTACCCCACGTTTTAACGCCACCGAAAGCGTAGTTAGTAGCCTATCGGGTTATTACCTTAGCACCAACGCTACCAAAACAGCAACACCCGATGCTCACGCCATTGCAACCGACCCCGCAGGTATGTTGCCAGCCGCATCGCCCACCGATTGTCGCGAAATAGATGCCTCTTTAACTGCCCAAAACTTAGGCGATTTTACCACCATACCACTTGGCAGAACACCTACTACCACCATATCTAATGTTACCTTAACTGCCGTAACCATAGACCACCCCGAAGACCGTTGCGCACCCGTTACGGTTGTTTGCCCTAACTGCAACGATTTTAGTGTCACGATGGGCGATTGTACATCATCACAAATAGGCACAACTCGTCAAGTTAGCTTTGGCTTGCTTTGTACCATACCCGCAGGTGCAACAGGCACCATGACATGGAGCTTTGGCGATGGTGACCCCAACTATACAGGTCCATTGGCATCTGTTATCCACAACTATGCACCCGGCACTTATAGCGTTTGTGCTTATGGGGTTATTGTTTTGGCAGATGGCACACAATGCCCATTTGATTATTGCAAAACAATAACCGTTGAAGATTGTGACCCTTGCCCCAACTGTTCCGACTTTACGTATCAAATAGCTTGTATTCCATCACCTACAAACCCAAGTGTGTTAGTACCACAAGTTACTTTTAATGTAAACTGTACACCTAGTAGCACCATTGCAGGCGGTAGTGTTTGGTGGGATTTTGGCGATGGCTCCTCTGCTTCATATCCATACGGACCCGTCACCCACACTTACCCCGCAACAGGCGGCACCTATAATGTGTGTCATAGGGTACAACAAATTAATCTAACAAATGGAGACGTCTGTGAAATCTACGACTATATACTTTGCCAAACCATTGTTGTACCACCTTGCCCAAGTCCTTGCCCCAACTGCAACGACTTTAGTGTATCCATTGGCGATTGCGTTTATACCGCCGGAACAGTAGCTCCAACCCGCCAAGTTGGCTTGGGCTTACTTTGTACCATACCCGCAGGTGCAACAGGCACCATGACATGGAGCTTTGGCGATGGCAGCCCCAACTATACCGGTGCTTTGGTATCTGTTATCCACAACTATGCACCCGGCACTTATAGTGTTTGTGCTTATGGCGTTATTGTTTTGGCAGATGGCACACAATGCCCATTTGATTATTGCAAAACAATAGTTATTCCACCTTGCGATGTTCCTTGCCCAACGTGTAACACCATTAATGCAACCGTTACTTGCGTACAAACAGCAGCATCTACCACATTAGTACCACAAGCCACACTAAGTTTAGGTTGTACTTTCCCAGCAGGTTCAACAGGCACTGTTACCTGGATTTGGGGCGACGGTAGCCCATCGCTTACAGTCACTAACCTAGCTCCGGTTACACACATTTATGCACCCGGTACTTATAATGTATGCGTATCGGTAACAGTTACATTACCTACCGGACAAGTTTGTAGTTACCAGTTCTGTCGTAGTTTGGTTGTTGAACCTTGCCCAAGTCCCTGCCCCAACTGCAACGACTTTAGTGTATCTATTGGCAATTGCGTTTATAACGGAACGGCAGCTCCAACACGCCAAGTTGGTTTAGGTTTACTTTGTACCATACCAGCAGGTGCAACAGGCACCATGACATGGAGCTTTGGCGATGGCAGCCCCAACTATACGGGTCCATTGGCATCTGTTATACATAATTATACGGCGGGCACTTATAGTGTTTGTGCTTATGGGGTAATAACCTTAGCCAATGGCACACAATGCCCATTTGATTATTGCAAAACAATAGTTATTCTACCTTGCGAAAATCTTTGCCCAACATGTACCGACATGACCGTAACACAAGGCGATTGCGTAACTACAGCAGGTAGTATTACTCGCCAAGTAGGTTTTAGTATGAACTGTGCGATACCAACAGGTGCAACGGTAAATGCCACTTGGTCGTGGGGCGATGGAAGTCCAAACTATACCTACAGTGGTCCTCCAATATCGGTTATACACAACTATGCAGCAGGTACTTACAATGTATGTACTTATGGTACTATTACCCTAAGCAACGGGCAAATATGTCCATTCGAGATTTGCAAAACCATTGTTGTTGAACCATGTCCCAGTCCTTGCCCCAACTGCAACGACTTTAGTGTATCTATTGGCAATTGCGTTTATAACGGAACGGCAGCTCCAACCCGCCAAGTTGGTTTAGGTTTACTTTGTGCGATACCAGCAGGTGCAACAGGCACCATGACATGGAGCTTTGGCGATGGTAGCCCCAACTATACCGGTGCTTTGGTATCTGTTATCCACAACTATACACCCGGCACTTATAGCGTTTGTGCTTACGGCGTAATAACCTTAGCCAATGGCACACAATGCCCATTTGATTATTGCAAAACAATAGTTATTCTACCTTGCGAAAATCCATGCCCTGATTGCAACAACTTTATTGTAACACAAGGCGATTGCACATATAATGCAGCAACAAACACCTCAATCCGCCAAATGGGCTTTAGCATGAACTGTGCTATACCAACAGGAGCCACAATAACTGCCACTTGGTCGTGGGGTGATGGTACTGCTAACTATACCTACTCTGGTCTTCCGATATCGGTTATACACAACTATGCAGCAGGTACTTACAATGTATGCACATGGGGAAGTATCACACTAAGCAACGGGCAAGTGTGTCAGTTTGATTATTGTAAAACCATCACTGTTGAGCCATGTCCTAATCTTTGCCCAACATGCACTAGTTTTGCGGTGGTACAAGGCGAATGTGTAGCTACTGCTACTGGCAGTTTTGTTCGACAAATGGGCTTTAGCATGACCTGCCCAATACCAGCAGGTGCAACCATTAATGCCACATGGGCTTGGGGCGATGGTACTGCTAACTATACCTACAGCGGTCTTCCAATGTCGGTTATACACAACTATGCACCCGGTACTTATAATGTATGCACTTATGGAACTATTACTTTAGCCAATGGTCAGCAATGCTTCTTTGAGTTCTGCCAACAAGTAGTGGTTGAGGCTTGCCAAAACCCATGCCCAACTTGTAATACCATTAACGCCACTGTTGCTTGTGTGCAAGTAGCAGGTTCTACTACCTTAGTACCACAAGCCACCCTAAGTTTGGGTTGTACTTTCCCAACAGGCTCAACAGGTACAGTTACTTGGATTTGGGGCGATGGAAGTGCATCGCAAACGGTTGCTAACTTATCACCTGTTACGCACATTTATGCACCAGGTACTTACAATGTATGTGTATCGGTGACAGTCACCCTACCAACAGGTCAGGTTTGTAATTATCAGTTCTGTCGTAGTTTAACTGTAACGGGTTGTACTAGTGGTTGCCCAACTTGTCAATTATCATGGCAAGTGGCGTGTTGCACACCTCCACCACCAATACCTATTAGCAACCCTATCAACTACACAGCTACTTTTGCATTGGGATGCAATATTCCAACATCGGCAACCATTACTTGGCAGTTTGGCGACGGTAGCCCAAATCAAACAGGCACTTCAACCATTACCCATAGCTACGGAGCAGCAGGTACTTATAACGTATGTGCTATTGTACAAACACCTAATTTAACCTGCGACTATTGTACAACCATTACTATTGCTAGTAGTTTGTGTGCATCGCCGATACCAACTTGTAATACTAACCCTGGTGGCAAAACTACCGTAACCGAAACTTGGAAATTTGGCGTAAATGTAGCACCTAATCCGTTTGCTAACAACACCAACATTGAATACAGCTTGCCCGAAGCAACTGCCGTAACTATTGAGGTGTATAGTATTACAGGTCAAAAAGTAACTACAATTACCAACAACGAACAGCACGAGGCAGGCACCTATATTGCCAACTTTGACGCATCTAACCTAACAGCAGGTACTTACTATTGCACTGTTCAAGCAGGCAAATATAGTGTAGTTAAACCTTTAGTGTTGATTAAATAGTTGCTTTAAATGATTGTTTAGTTTGGGTTGCTGCTTGTTTAACAGCAACAACCTAAACTACGCATCATCTACCAAATATCACAAACAGAAACAGGCGGTCTCAAAAATTGAGACCGCCTGTTTTTTTGTTGCAATGGCTTTGCGATAAATCAGTATCTGCAATGTTTGTTGCAACACTTCTTTTGTTAGGTTTTGAAGCAGTGAGGTGTTTCGACTACGCCCAACAACCATAAGAAGCGGTCACTGAGCGTAGTCGAAGTGCCCATTTCGACCAGCTTGTAGCGGGTAGCCAACAGCCTGTAGCTTTCTTAAGCCATATTGTGGAAAACATTAGCTACATCATCGTCTTCTTCTAGTTTTTCGATGAGTGCTTCTATTTGTTCTACTTGTTCGGGTGTTAGTTGGATGGTATTTGTTGGGATACGTTCTAGCTCGGAGCTAACTACTTCAAGACCTTTTTCTTCGAGTGCTTTTTGCATTTGTCCAAAGTCGGTGAAGGGGGCATAAATGTAGATTAAGCCTTCTTCTTCGTCTAGTTGTACATCGTCGGCGCCATAGTCGATAAGTTCAAACTCTAGGTCTTCAACGTTTTGTCCTTCGGCTTTGATTTTGAAAACGCATTTACGGTCGAACAAAAACTCGAGCGAGCCAGTTTTGCCTAATGCTCCACCTTTGCGGTTAAAAGCTGTTCGGACGGTGGCTACTGTTCGGGTAGGGTTATCGGTTAGACACTCTACAACTACGGCAATACCAAATGGACCATAACCTTCGTAGACCATTTCTTGGTAGTTTTCGGTATCTTTAGATACTGCACGTTTGATGGCAGAGTCTACTCTTTCTTTGGGCATATTGGCATACTTGGCATTTTGCACTGCTGTACGCAAACGAGCGTTAGTAGCGGGGTCGGGTCCGCTTTCTTTTACCGATATGGCAATTTCGCGACCTATGCGCGTAAATACTTTTGCCATTTTGTTCCAACGGGCTTCTTTTCTGGCGCGTCGGTATTCAAATGCACGTCCCATAGTATTGTTAAATGGTTGTGTTAAATGTTGTTATTATTTGGGGCGCAAAATTACGGCTTTTTTTTGGAAAACAAAACAAAAAAATAAAATGCTGATTGGAAGATGTATTTTGGGTGTTTAGGTGGATGATGTGTTATTGGTGTTGTGTGTTAAATATCCCACCTATCTTTACTAAATATAGACAGAAGGAAACCGTTTGTTTGAAAGATAAAACAGTTAAACAATGCTATAAAAATACCTATTGCGCGCTTTTTCCAAAAGTTTTTTGATAGTAGGTGTTCCCCAAATCTTCACTCATCTTGCTCATAATCACTACCACATTATTATTTTTAGTTCATAATCTACTGCTAAGTTACCCCAATTTACTATTAAAATCCATTACCACAAAAAAAACAACAACAATATCCACACTATTCGCCACAAAAAACGCTACCTTTCGCACAAAAATTTTGGCAGACTTATCTGTAGCCTACACCAAGCATTTTTCATTCTTCATTCTTCATTTAAATAATGGTTATCGAAACCGATTTTTCCGTTCAATTGCGTGCCTACGAACTAATGTATACTTCGTTTTGTATGGCTAACATCTACGAAGAAAACCGCTCTGTTTGCAAATACGTACATGCCAATGCCCGCGGACACGAGGCAATACAATTAGCAACAGCCATGCAACTGCTGCCTCACGATTGCGCATCGCCCTATTACCGCGACGATGCTATGCTGCTGGGCATGGGTTTTTCGCCCTACGACCTAATGTTGCAACTACTTGCCAAAGCCGACGACCCTTTCTCGGGTGGGCGCTCGTATTATTGTCACCCTTCGTCGCGCGATCCGCGTTATCCACTCATCCCACATCAATCATCGGCAACAGGTATGCAGGTTATACCTACAACAGGCATGGCACAAGGCATACAATACAAAGAACAACAAGGTTTGTTGCCTGCCGATGCTCCAAAATCGGTGGTTGTTTGCTCAATAGGCGATAATGCCGTTACCGAAGGCGAAGTGTCCGAGGCATTGCAATTTGCTGCCCTTAAACAATTACCCATTATTTATTTGGTGCAAGACAACGACTGGGGCATATCGGTAAGCGGTGCCGAAGCCCGCTGCATGACCGCCTATTTCATGCCAAAGTGCCGCTGCTAAATCACCATACATCGGGTGTGCGAAAAGAATGGTACCGACCCGACCTTGACGAACATCAAACCCGCGACCCACTACCCAAATTGCGCCAATATTTGCTTGATAACCACATTACCGAAGATACTTTAGGGCAGATAGAGCAAAAAGTTACCCAATATGTAGCCGATTGTTTTGCAAAAGCCGTGGCTGCACCCAACCCCGACCCGAAAACGGTAATGCTACACGAGTTTGCCCCCACACCTATCACCACCGAAAAAGGCAACCGAACACCTCCCAACAAACCCAAAGTGGTAATGGTTGATGCCGCTTTGTTGGCAATGGACGAAATCTTACGCCAATATCCCGAAGCACTTTTTTATGGGCAAGATGTAGGCAGACGCTTAGGCGGCGTTTTTAGAGAAGCCGCCACCCTTGCCGAAAAATATGGCGACAACCGCGTGTTTAATACCGCCATTCAAGAGGCATATTTGGTAGGTTCAACCGTTGGCATGTCTGCCGTGGGCTTAAAACCGATTGTCGAGATACAGTTTGCCGATTATTTCTGGACAGGCATCAATCAATTGGTTTGCGAACTGTCTAAATCGTGCTACCTAACCAATGGCAAGTTTCCGGTGCAGGCACTTATTCGCGTACCTATTGGGGCTTATGGCAGCGGAGGTCCGTATCATTCGGGCTGCATCGAGTCGAGTGTGTTGGCTATACGAGGCATAAAAGTAGTGTACCCCAGCAACACCGCCGATATGAAAGGCTTGCTAAAAGCCGCCTTTTTAGACCCCAACCCCGTAGTGTTTTTTGAACATAAAGGCATTTATTGGTCGAAAGTACCCGGCACCGAAGATGCCAAAATGGCAGAACCCGACGAAGATTATATTTTGCCGCTTGGCAAAGCCAACATAGTACAACATGCCAACAACGAGCAAATAAACAAAGGCAACTCGCTAACTATTATCACTTATGGCATGGGGGTATATTGGGCAAAAACAGCCGCCAAACAATTCGAGGGTTGTATAGAAATTGTAGATTTGCGCACCCTAAACCCCCTCGACGAAACCGCCATCTATCAATCGGTAAAACGACATGGCAAAGTGTTGGTACTAACCGAAGAAAGTGAGCAAAACTCGTTTGCGCAAACTATTGCCGCCCGCATTGGGCAACATTGTTTTACCTACCTCGATGCACCCGTTGATGTATTGGGCGCGTTGCCCCTGCCCGCCGTTGCCCTAAACACCGACCTTGAACGAGCCATGCTACCTAATGCCGACAAACTTGCCCTGCGTATAGCCACTTTGTTGAATTATTAAAATGTAGCGATATGGGGATGTGGTGATGTGGTGAAGGAGCGAAATGGTGAAAGAGTGAAATGGTGAAAGAGTGAAATGGTGAAGGAGTGAAATGGTGAAATAGTAGTTTGGTAACTTACTATGGTTATCTGTACATCGCCACATCGCAACATCACAACATAAACATGAAAGTCATTTGAGGCGGCCGCCACCGCTCAACATGTAAATAATACCACAACATCCTCGAAACATCACAACATCGAAACATCACAACATCGAAACATCACAACATCGAAACATCACAACATCGAAACATCACAACATCGAAACATCACAACATCGAAACATCACAACATCGACAACATCACAACATCGCAACATCACAACATCGCCACATCGAAACATCACAACATCGAAACATCACAACATCGAAACATCACAACATCGAAACATCACAACATCAAATAAAAAAGCAAACTGTCCTTAAGATTTATATCTTGAGGACAGTTTGCTTTTGGGTAAGATTAAGTACCCCTCATTTGGGCTTGGTTCGACAGGCTCACCAAGCACCGCTCAACATAAGAGGTTAAACAATACCACAACATCACAACATCGCTACATCACAATATCGCTACATCCCAATATCGCCACATCGCAACATCACCACATTGTTAGTGTTTAAAATGCCTTGTGCCACTAAACACCATTGCCACACCAAGTGTGTTGCAGCACTCAATAACCGATTTATCGCGGATAGAACCACCCGGTTGCACAATACACCTAATGCCACTTGCCGCTGCCAACTCTACATTATCGGCAAACGGGAAAAACGCATCTGATATTAAGATACATTGCTGCATCTGCTCCATAAAATACGCCTCAAAATCGGTGCCGTGGTATTCGTTTTGTAGGTTTTCGCGACACTTATCGATAGCTAAACGCGTGGATACTAACCGATTTGGCTGCCCTGCACCCATGCCCAACAATTGCAAATAGCCATTATGGCGGCGCACAATAACAATACTGTTCGATTTTATTTGGCAGATGGCATGTATCCCAAAAGCAATTAAATCGGTATGTGCTGTTACCTCAAAGGGCGTTGTTGTTACCAAATCTAACTTATCAAACAGTACCGTATCGGCATCTTGAGCCAATAACGAGCCATTCAAAAAGCGGTAATCGGGTAAGGTAGCAGGTAGGCTATTGGGGTTAAACAGCACCACGCGCAAATCTTTGTGGTGTTGCAAATAGGCTAAGGCTTGGGGCGTGATATGTGGAGCAACCACTACCTCGATAAATTTGCGTTTCGAACGGTCGGCATTATCAAGGGCAAAAAACTCAACTGTTGATAACTCTAAGGTGGTATTAAAGGCAATAATAGACCCAAAAGCCGATATGGGGTCGCCTGCCCATGCCCATTCGAGGGCTGCCGCCTGATTTATGCCACTTGCCAAACCACAAGGGTTGTTGTGTTTGATGATGGCGCAAGTAGGCAAGTTTTGTTGGCGTACCGACTGTATTGCTCCGTTAATATCCAAAATGTTGTTAAACGATAACTGTTTGCCATGCAGTATCTCCAAATCAAAAAGCGACACTTTAGCGCCTGTTTGGCGGTAAAATGTCGCTTTTTGGTGGCTATTTTCGCCATAGCGCAGCGTTTCGCCTTGTTCAAAGCTCAAGCGAAGCGCGTTTTGCCCCACCGATTGACTCATGGTAGTAGCTATAAGTGCGTCGTAGTCGGCGGTATGATTAAATGCCTTTGCCATTAGTTGCTGTCTAAAGGCTATTGACAAGCTACCTTGGTTTTCGCTTAGCTGTTGTATTAGCGCGGCATAGTCGGTAGGTTGTGTTACAACGGCTACATACTTAAAATTTTTGGCTGCGGCGCGTATCATCGTAGGACCCCCAATGTCTATGTTTTCTACAAGGGTGTCAAAATCGGCACCTTGTTGCAATACTTTTGCAAACGGATATAGGTTACACACCACCAAATCGATGGGTTGAATATTAAGGGCTGCTGCTTCGGCAGCGTCGCGATCGCGGTCGAAAAGTAATGCCGACTCAATCTGGAACGAAATGGTTTTCATACGTCCGCCAAAGGCTTCGGGGTTGCCTGTCACTTTCGATATATCGGTGATGGGTAAGCCCGCATCGCTTAGTGCTTTGGCTGTTCCGCCTGTCGATATTAACTCGCACCCCAAGTTATGCAATATTTGGGCAAGTTCTACAATACCCTCTTTGTCCGACACACTTAGTAAAGCGCGTTTAATTGGAAAAAACATTTTTTTAACGTTATGTAATGAATAAATGAAACCTTAGTTTACAGCTAAACTACTAGTTTGAAGCCGCAAAGTTACAAGTTAAAAACCAAAACGAAAAACGATTTTGTAATTACCTACTTATGTTACGCACAAAAGGACACGGATTTTTTACGGATTATACACAGATTTTAGAAAATGTGTACTGCAACAAATTTTGTGGATAGGATAATAGCCTCGTCTTGCGAGCGTTTAAAGGTTATTGAGACAGCCGTTGTTTATTTAGGTTTGCGTCTTTTGTAAGGACGTTTTTAGCAGTAACTCTTTTTGTTGCTTGTATAGTACATAATAAACATTAGTGCAGACATAGACAAGAAAAAAAATCCCATGAAACTGTAATAGGAATAGTTTTTTTGGTAAAAAACGTAATCTGCTAAGTTAGTTATTTTACTGATGCCCAATGGCTCGGGTTTATTAGTAAAAAAATTACGCTCGATATAGAAAAGGTATTTTTGGTTTAAACTGATGGATTTTATCAAAATACTATCGTAGATACTTATGTTTCTACCTATCGAAATGCCATACACTTTATTACTTTCTAAAGCTTCAAAGTTCAGCGAATAAGTTCCGTTGTTTAGCTTCGAGATGTACTTATTAGTTACAGTAAGTTGTAGTATTTCTAAATTTCGGGAAACTACGTTGGCTTTATAAATGGCATACAACCCCAAACTACCAAAGCTGGTAACAACAAAAACAATAAGTAAAAACCGATGAAAGGGCGATTTTAAAGGACGAGTAATCACAGGAGGCATTTGGTATTATTAAAGGTTGATAATCATAAGAACAAAACAAACACTAGCTTTAGTTCGGTAAGCGGGTGCTACCTTCCTCTTTTTTCATCAAACTCACTCTCTCAACAAATCCACAATTTTGCGGGCATTGTTTAGGTTACTAAAGGTGGTTTGTAGCAATGCGGTTCGGGTGTTTAATAAATCTTGGGTAAAGTCAAGTTCAAATAATTGTTGTACCTTTGCCTTAAATTCGGTGGGCGAGTTGGCAACGCTGCAAAGAGATTCTAAGCCAGTATTTTGCACCATTAAGTTGTTCACCAAGCAAAAACGACCCGTATAAAGGGCATGTAATAGTTTTAGCTTTATGCCTGTTGGCTGAAAAGTAGGCAATACATGCAGGTGTGCATCTTGCATTAGCTCAAACAGTTCTAGCTCTGATGGGTTAACACATAGCTCAATGTGGCTGTACTTTTGTAGGGCATTAAACCAATTAATGTGCGGATTTTTACCGGCAATAATAAGTGGTATTTGCAGGTCGTTGAAAACTTGGTTTGCCAAAAACATGGCGGCTTGGTAGTTTTCGTTCACCGATAAATTGCCATGATACAAAGCAAACTGCCCTCTACCGATTGGGCTAACTACCTCGTTGTGGGCATGAAAAGCGGGTATGTAATGCACCTTTTGCCCAAATAAGGGGCTAAAATAAGCAAAGTCGTTGGGCGAAATGGTTAATAAATGTTGTGCAGCGACTAATTTGCGCTCAAAATGTTGTAGTTTAAATGCCTCGGAGCTAAAATAGGCGCGGCGCAGCAAGTTAGGTTCGTTTTGGGCAAGGTAGCTATAATAATGAGCCTCGATGTTGTGCAACCTAACCAATTTTAAACGATTGGCTAAACTATCATGGTCTAAAAAAGCACAGGTGTGTATGCCCTCGAATAGTATCGGAAAATCATCGGTCAATAGGTTTTTTAACAACTGCTTGTTGCTTCTTGATGCCACAATATGCGGCTGCCATACCGACGACCAAGCCGTGTGCCGCTGATAATAAGTAACTGTTTGGCAATACCGTTCTAACTCGTCGGATTGTCCCCTACCGTACTCAAAACAATGTAAATGTATCTTAATGCCTAATTCTGCCAATGCTTTTATGCGGTAAAACACATCTACCACTCCACCGTAATCGGGTGGGTGTGGCACATCAAAAGATATAAGGTGTAAATTGCTAGGCATATTTTTGGGGAAATTTAAAGATTGTTTTAATTCATCATCACATCGCTACATCGAACCAAGCTGCAAGCTACAGGCTAATCGCCACATCGCAACATCAAAAAATAGAACGCTGATTTTTCGACACATAGATACATAGATTGACATAGGTACATAGACCTACACTAGCTATGTTTGTTTTCACAACATCACCATATCCCCACATCGCAACATCAAAAAATAGAACGCTGATTTTTCGACACATAGATACATAGATTGACATAGTTACATAGACACTACACTAGCTATGTTTGTTTTCAACACATCGAAACATCACAAAATGGAACACTGATTTTTCGACACATAGATACATAGATTAACATAGGTACATAGACCTACACTAGCTATGTTTGTTTTCAACACATCGAAACATCGCTACATCACAAAATGGAACGCTGATTTTTCGACACATAGATACATAGATTGACATAGTTACATAGACCTACACTAGCTATGTTTGTTTTCAACACATCGAAACATCGCTACATCACAAAATGGAACTATGATTTTTCGACACATAGATACATAGATTGACATAGTTACATAGACCTACACTAGCTGGTTTGTTTTCAACACATCGAAACATCGAAACATCACAAATGGAACGCTGATTTTTCGACACATAGATACATAGATTGACATAGTTACATAGACCTACACTAGCTATGTTTGTTTTCAACACATCGAAACATCGAAACATCACAAAATGGAACGCTGATTTTTCGACACATAGATACATAGATTGACATAGTTACATAGACCTACACTAGCTATGTTTGTTTTCAACACATCGAAACATCGCTACATCACAAAATGGAACGCTGATTTTTCGACACATAGATACATAGATTGACATAGTTACATAGACCTACACTAGCTATGTTTGTTTTCAACACATCGAAACATCGAAACATCACAAAATGGAACGCTGATTTTTCGACACATAGATACATAGATTGACATAGTTACATAGATTTACACTAGCTATGTTGTTTCAACACATCGAAACATCACAAAAGGACCGTCGACACATGTCACCACCATAACCGATTTACACGCACCCTGTTGTTTGTTTTCAACACATCGAAACATCGCTACATCACAAAATGGAACGCTGATTTTTCGACACATAGATACATAGATTGACATAGTTACATAGACCTACACTAGCTATGTTTGTTTTCAACACATCGAAACATCGAAACATCACAAAATGGAACGCTGATTTTTCGACACATAGATACATAGATTGACATAGTTACATAGACCTACACTAGCTATGTTTGTTTTCAACACATCGAAACATCACAAAATGGAACACTGATTTTTCGACACATAGATACATAGATTGACATAGGTACATAGACCTACACTAGCTATGTTTGTTTTCAACACATCGAAACATCGCACATCACAAAATGGAACGCTGATTTTTCGACACATAGATACATAGATTGACATAGTTACATAGACCTACACTAGCTATGTTTGTTTTCAACACATCGAAACACCACATCACAAAATGCGCATTTTCGCACTCCAGCCCCCCCCCCCGCTGTTGTTTTTCAACACCGCCACGCTACATCACAACATCGAAACATCACAGCATCGCTACATCGCTACATCACAACATCGCTACATCACTACATCGCTACATCACTACATCGCTACATCACTACATCGCCACATCGCAGCATCACAACATCACAACATCGTCACAAAAATACCTCTTTTGTTGGATTTTTTCGCACAAATCATCATCTATTTAATTACCAATCCTTTATTATCATGAAAAAACTTTATTTTGCACTTGTTTTTTGCTATACCCAAACGATATTTGCACAAACCGTAAGTCAGCATTACAACATGGCTAACTCGCCTTTGCCGTCCGATGTGGTTAGATGTTTAGCGTTTAATGCCGCCCAAAATACCTTATGGATTGGCACCGATAATGGTTTGGCAAGTGACTTGACCAACAATAACTGGCAAGTTTTTTACGACCGAAAACAGCGGTTTATTAGACAATCAGATTAGGGCTGTTGCAATAGATTTGGACAATAGCGTTTGGGTGGGTACTTATACCGCAGGCTTGGCAATGTATAACGGCAACACGTGGCAGGCTTTTACCACCAACAATAGCCTGCTAAACGATAGTTTTGTGCGCAATATTTACATTGATGCAGAACAACAAAAATGGTTATCTACATCGGGTGGCGTGTCGGTATTAGATGCTATGGGCAATTGGACAATTTACTTTTTTAATACCCCAGCCGTTACCCTTAATAATGTAACCGATATTGTGTTTGATGCCAACCAACAACCTTGGTTTAGCACCATAAATACGGGTTTGGTGGGCTATAATAACAACGATTTTTTTGCGCTAACAGGTGCCAACTCAAATCTACCCGACAACACTATTTTGGCAATGGCATTGGGTAGTGGCAATACCATTTGGTTGGCATCGCCTTTTCATGGTTTAACGTCGTTTGTGCCGCCCAACAGTTTCCAAACTTATACCACACTTAACAGCAACATACCAAGCAACTACCTAAATACCGTTGAGACCAACACCAAACAGCAAGTTTTGATAGGCACACCCGATACCGGTTTAGTTATTTTTACCATACCAACCAATACTTGGCTCAATGTAAATACCAACAATAGTGCTTTGCCTAACAACCATATTAGCAGCATTGCACTGCAAACCGATACCGAGGCATGGTTGGGTACGCAAAATGGCGTAGTTTTGTGTCGGTTTACGGCTCCTTTTGTAGATGGAATAGGAGAAGAGGTAGTACC
Organism: Sphingobacteriales bacterium; assembly: GCA_016718845.1. GTDB lineage: Bacteria > Bacteroidota > Bacteroidia > Chitinophagales > UBA2359 > JAEUUX01. Next base: position 31,750 of record JADKCK010000050.1, on the reverse strand, counting down.
CGAAATTACTGTTTATCCAAACCCCATTAGTAACTACCTAAGTGTACAAACCAATAGTTCCGCCCAAAACAGCATACAACTGTTGGACGGAACAGGTCGGGTTATTTATGCTACCACAAACAAGTTTGCTATATTTAACACCCAAAACTTGCCCAATGCTTGTTATTGGGTAGTGGTGCAAAGTGCAAATAATAGGACGGTTAAAAAAGTGGTGAAAATAGGTAATTGATTGATGTGTTGTTTTTTTTAGTTTACAACGGAGACGCGGAGATTTTTGTTTTTTTAGTTTACAACGGAGTCACGGAGAACACGGAGATTTTTTTTTCTCTTTGTTCTCCGTGTCTCTTGTTGTTTTTTTATTTTACAACGGAGTCTCGGAGATTTTGTTTTTAGTTTAAACGGAGACACAGAGGATACGGAGATTTTTTTTCTGTGTTCTCCGTGTCTCTTGTTGTTTTTGTTTACAACGGAGGCTCGAGATTTTTGTTTTTTAGTTTATTAACGGAGACACAGAGAACACGGAGATTTCTTTCCTCTGTGTTCTCCGTGTCTCTTGTTGTGTTTTTTTTATTTACTATACCAATGCAAAGTATTTTTTGCTTGAATTAAAAGCTAAACATAAAGCTAAAATGGTTGTCGGAGCTTGATGGGTGATAAATGGCACGTCCATAATCGATGGCGATGCGTTTGATACGAATGCCACCGCCAAACGAAAAACCGCCCATTGTGCGGAAACTGTTTAATGCCATAGCTTGTTTGCGTTGGTGATTATAACCAGCACGCAGGCATAGTGCTTTACCCAAATACAACTCGGCATTAAAATTTAGGTGTTGAAAAAGGTTGTCAACAAAATAGGTTTTTTCTTTGGATGTGGTATCGGCACCTAATACAATAATGTTGTTGTTGTTGCGCGGGTAGCGAATATTCCAGCGGGTAAGGTCGTGTGCCATTATTGATATACGGAAGGGCAAGTGCGTAAACCGATGCGAAGCGCCCAACAGTATATCAAACGGAAGCGGCTCGCGGGTGTTGGCATAGGTGGTAACCTGCCCGCCTATATTGCGCAGCACCAACGAAAAAGTGTAATTTTGTTTGGGCAGATGATAAGTAGCCCCTAAATCGGTGGCAATACCAAACGAGTTGTAGCTTTCGAGCGATGAAAGAATGAACTTTAACGATGCCCCCAACGACAAATTGTTGTGTTGCCAAGCTCCACCCAACTGCAGTGCATACTCGCCCGCTTTAAAGCTGCCTGTTATATTACCAAACTCGTCGGTTTGGTCAAAATTACCATACGACACATAGTTAAGCCCGCCACCTACCGTTATATGGTGTGTGGTGTCAATTTGCCGAGCATAGCCCACATATCCATGCCCAATATCTGCCAAATACAAACTATGCGATGCTAACAGTTGATTGTGCATTTGGGCATTGTACAAGGCAGGGTTTTGCGCTGCCAAGCCCAAATCTTTATCTACTACGGCAATTTGTAGCCCGCCCAAAGCCGTTATGCGTGCCGACGGCGATAGGTCTAGAAATTCGTAAACATTTGTTACTTGCGCTTGTAAATAAGGGGTTATTAGTAAAAAAAGCAGCGATAAAATTGGTTTCATAAAATATTTTGAGGCAAAAAAAATAAAAAGCTTGTTTGGGGTAGATGCTCAAAAGCACAAAATGGTTGCAAGCATTGGTGACAAATCAAAAATTTTGACCCAAAACGCCCCATAAGTTCGGCAAACGTAGTTTAACCCTACATTAACTCTTCTACAAAGCAGATGCTTTGGGTAGTTCGTTTTGTAGTTCTTTAAGATGTTTATGGTAATCTACCTCTATGGTATGGCGCGAGCTTTTTATGTACTGCCTTTTTATAGAGTCAACATCTTCTTTTATTAATTTGCTCATGTCAGTGGGCAGTTTATAGTTGCCTATTATGTAATTGGCTACCAATTTTGATTGTGCATCGCTAAGGGGCCAAATACAGCCCATAGGTTGTACCAAACCAATAAAAAATAAGTGGTGCATTTGTGGATGAAAGGTGCGTAAATATAAAGGCACATCGCCTTCGGTATAATTAATAAGCGAGGTATCGAAAAACGGAAACGTAATTTGATAACCCGTAGCGGCAATAATAGCATCGTATTGTTCGGCAATACCATCGGTAAATGCACAGTTTTACCTCAAATCGGGCAATATCGCGGCGAGCTGCTACCTTGCCATGTCGCAGCATATACAATAACTCGGAGTTTAGGGTGGTATGGGCTTCCAATAAGCTATGTTTGGGGCGCTGCAAACCATATTGTGCCAAATCGCCAACAATTAAATGGTACGCAATTTTTTGCAGTTTTCCACGCAGCCATTCGGGTACCCATAACATGCGTTGGTTTAATACATCGGTAGGCAAACCACCAAGCATAAACTTAGGCACAATATAATAGCCGCGCCGCATACTAATAGCCGTAAACGACGATACCCGCGAGGTTTCAACGGCACAATCGCAAGCCGAATTGCCGCCGCCAATCACCAAAACTCGTTGGTCTTTAAACGGTTCGGTGGTTTTAAACTCGTGCGAATGAAGTAGTTGCCCCTCAAAATTACCCGGATAGTGGGGCATTCGTGGGTTCCAATGATGCCCGCTTGCAACTAACAAATAGTCAAATTCTTCGGTGCTATTATCGGCTAAACGTATTTGCCAACGATTATTGTTGATAGGTTGCGCGCTAACTACGCTGGTGTTAAAGCGTATGTGTTTATCTACCCCAAAATGGTGTGCATAATTTTGAAAATACGTTAATAGCTGTTTGTGCGATGGATAATCGGGATAATCGGCGGGCATGGGGTAATCGGCAAATTGCGACAAATTTTTAGAGCTGATGATGTGGGTGCTTGAAAATACACTTGAATGCCCTATTTGCGGCGAATAAACCCAATTGCCACCTATCTGATTGCCCTTTTCGTAGCATACCACATTTGTTAAACCTACTTGCAATAGGTTTTTGACGGCAGTAATGCCCGAACAACCAGCACCAATTACGCATACACGAGCAGTAGTAGAGTGTATCATTTTTAACAATAAAATAGGTGATTTAAATTCAATAAAATACTAACTGTGGTATGGCATCTGCCAATAAACAGCCTATTTTAAGCAACCCAAAGTACTTGCACAAGGCAGTGACCGTACTTTGGGTTGTGTAAGGTAAAGCGGGTTAACAACTAAATGGTTGTTTTGTTTTTTTTGTAGCATTTAATACCCAAACCCAATGCCGTTGACCAATAGGCAGTAGCCAAGGCGGGGGCATGGCTCATAAATACAAAATAGAGGTGTTGCCCATTAAACCGAAAAGATAAAGGCACTACTACAAAAAAAATGCACAAAGCCGTTAACTGTTTCAACGAAAAATAATTGCGAAAAAAGGCACATAAAGCCATAGCTAACACAGCCGCAACCCAAGCTAACCAACTGTAGTTAGCGGTAAGTAAATAAACCGCTTTATTGTTGCCAATAAAAAAGCACATAGGAACAAGGGCTACAAAAACAATAATGCCCAAAATAACCGAAGATGAAATTTTTGCTTGCATACGTAAAAACTTTTAAAATGATTGAACGATGCAAAGATACCATACGGCAACACCCGTTTCCAAATATTTGTGGGTGGATAAAAGGTGTAACATAGGTGGAATTGTGTATCCACCCTATTTTGGGGCATCATTTAGGGCTTTTATAGCATCTTTTCGGTTGTTTATGCCCAATATTTTGTAGGCATTGTTTATATGTGTTTTGATAGTGCTTAATTCTACAAACAATTCGTTGGCAATTTGCTGATTGGTTTTGCCTTGCGCAATTTTTAACAATACCTCTGTTTCGCGTGCCGACAGTTTGGCTAAGGCATTTTGGCGGACTCGGCTAAATCCATCAAATGTTGTTGAATTTGATTGATTTTTGCTTGTTGTTTTTGTTGTTCAATCATTACCCAAACTCTGGCGGCTATCAAAGCTATTGCCACCAATGTAAGTGGTACAAAAGGCACCATATCCAAGTGGTTTGGCTGCCTTTAAACGAAAAACTAATTGATAGCAATAGGGCAAAAATAGCGATAGGTACTAACCAACGCTGGTATTTTTCGAGCAGTGATAGCATAATATAAACAATAAGTGAAAGGGCTAAAAACGTGGCGTAAAGGTAAAGATAATTTGCCAATTTTTGAGGCATTGCTAAAATCAATTTGGCTAAATTTTTTACAAAACAGATATAATGGCGGATAACAAAAATTGGTGCAAAACTTTTACGTTTTGCACCAATTGTTAACTACAGTAAATGTATTTTTTGCTTAAGCTCGTCTTTTGCCGACCTACTAACAGGTATCGGTTTGCCCCCTATCTGCACAAAACCCTCTTCGTAGCCCTCTATTTTGTCGAGATTAACAATGTACGAGCGGTGTGTTTTAAAAAACAAATCGGGCGATAATTTTTGTTCGATGTTTTTCATCGACGAAAACACGGTGTATTTGTCTTTTATGGTATGTATAACCACATAGTTTTCGAGGGCTTCTATCCATAAAATGTCGGTGATGTTTATTTTGTGGTATTTTGTGCCTTTTTTTGCAAAAAAGTATTTAGCTCCGGCGGGTTCGTCGTCGTTATTGGCGTTTAGGGTGGCGGTTATCGAGGTAGGTTTGTCGGTTATTTCGGTGGCTGATAGCACAAATGTCCAGCCGGTAGTTGTTTCTTCTTCGTCGTCAAGCGTAATGCGGTGAATTTTAACAAACAGTTGCAATTCGTTGCCTGTTTCTGGAAAAAAGCAGAGTAGTTTTTCTTTGGGTAGTTCGTCCTGAGTAGTTAATTTTTTGCTCCAATCAATACGTTTGCGAGGTGGCGCATAAAAAAGTACTGCATCGTTTAGGTGATGCAATTGGTGGCGGTCTATTTGTGTCAATTCCACAGCGGCTTTATTGAGCAGTTCAATGGTAAAGTTGGTATTTACGGTAATAACCATTTGCTCGATGTGTGAAAAAGCCTGTGCCAATTTAGATTCGCGCTCGTCTTGTTCGCGGTCTTTGGCATGTTTGTGCAACACAATTTCGATGGTGGTTTTTAGGTCGCGCTCGTCAAAGGGTTTAACAATAAAACCATAAGGTTCGGCACCTTTGGCTCGTTCAATAGTTGCTTCGTCCGAGAAAGCGGTTAAAAATATAACAGGTATTTGGTGTAGCGTATGCACTAAAATAGCTGTTTCAATACCATCTGTTTCGCCGTCTATGTGTATGTCCATCAGCACCAAGTCGGGCTTTTGTGCTTCTATGGTTGATAAGGCTTCTTGGGCGGTCGAGGCTGTTTCGAGTGTTTCGTAGCCGAGGCGCTCAATGGTGCGTTTTATCTCGCGTGCGATAATTAGCTCGTCTTCAACAATTAGTATTTTGGCTTTCAAAGCTAAGTTAATGGATAGTGAATATAGATAAGCACCTTACAGCAGTTTTTCGATAGCTCGTTTTACCCTGCCGGCTGTTGGTGTGGTGATGGGCAAAAAATAATCAACCACTTCGCCTTGGCGGTTGATGAGGTATTTCTGAAAATTCCATTTTGGCGATAAACCCACTGCGCCGTTTTCGTTTTTATTGCTTAAAAACTTAAACAATGGCGATGCTGTTTCGCCTTTAACATCGGTTTTGTCAAATATTGGGAAGCTAACACCGTAGTTTAGTTCGCAAAATTGCTCGATAGCCTCGCCCTCGAGTGGCTCTTGGTTGCTAAATTGGTTCGACGGAAAACCCAATATCACCAAACCTTTATCTTTGTAGGTTTTGTACAACTCTTCAAGGTCTTTAAATTGTGGCGTAAGCCCACACTCCGATGCCGTATTGACAATCAGCACTACTTTGTTTTGGTAGTTGCTCAGCGAAATTTCTTTGCCTTGTAAGTTTGGAACAGAGAAAGAATAGATGTTTTTTTTCATTTTTGTAGATAGATAACGCAAACGCTTTTTGTTTGCACCCTTGTTTAATGTTTGTTGGTGTTTAGTTAAGCGATAGTTCGGGGATTAAAGTACTGGCTTGCTCATGAAACATAAGCTCTACAATAGTTTCTTTCATGTAATCGTACAACGGAAACGATTTTATAATCTCGCGTACTTCGCGTTTGTTGTTTGCTCGGATAGTAACCCAAAGCATGGTGCGGTCGGCAGATAGCGAGTAGGCAACTATAGTGCCTTCGCGCATAAGTAAATTAATTGCTGCACGCTGCCGTGGAATTAGTCGAACAAAATCTTCAGTAAATTCGTCGGGCAGACGAATAATTGCCATAAATTCGCGCATGTTTGTTGGTTTTAAGTGATGCAATTTACTGTTTTACAACAAATTTTTGCGCAATTAGTTCAAAAAATAAGCATTTGGCGTTTTTTTTTAACAAACACAACAAATAACACCTGCTATTTAGGCAATAAATCTAAATAAACAAACAAATGTGGGCATGGTTGGGCAAACTCACTATAGAGGCAGATTAATGCGAAACGTACGTATTTCAACCTCTTTTTTTTAAAAAATAGCCGATTAAACGTTTAGCAAGCGAAACTTGTAGAGGGATTTTAACACGCTCAAAAATAAATCTACAAATTAGTTACCCAAACACGCCAAATTTTAATAAATTAGTGTATCTTTGTGCTAAACTTCCTGTGGCACTAAATAAAAATCCATCTTAATCTGTGTTTAATCCGTAAAATCCGTGTCTTAAATACCGCTACATTTATGCCCATTTCTTAACGCCAATTCCTATAATGCCGGTTCAGAAGAAATCAGCTGCACAACTGGGCATAAAAATGCAAAACACCTTGTTATTGACATAGACTGCGTAACAGGGGGTTAGTAACTTATAAAATCAAATAAACCATGAACTACTTTAGTTTAGCTGCCAATATTATTCACTGGTTAGGCATTGCATTTGCCACCTTTGGCGTATTAAGCCTATTATTTGACCCTCACCGCGATGGTGGCGATGCTGCAACGCAGGGATTAGGCACCCCCTTTATGTACATAGGTATGGTTATTTTAGCCATTCTTATCGTTTTAAAAATAATACCGTATCCTTGGGCAAAATATGTAGGTGCTGCTATTGTATTGTCGCCTTTGGTGTTTATTAAATTAAATTCGACCTGGCGTTCTATACCAATACGACCGACGAAATGCCGCCATCTATAAACAAAGTGAGTATATATACGCTGGCAAAGATTTGTTTAAAGATAAACAACAATTGGCATTGATAAAAGCTATACACGACAACGATGTAGCCACTACTGCAAAACTACTGAAACAGCCTTTTCCGTTGTTGCACGATTACAACAATGCCGAAAAAAAGACGGTACTCGATTTTGTGTGCCACGACGAAAAAAATGTTGATGCCATAAGGTTGCTGCTAAAAGCTGGTGCCCAATTGGACAGCAACGACCCCGAAAAAAAATCGACTTTGATGCACAATGCCCTAAATTGTAGTCCCCAAATGTTTGCTTTTTTACTACAACAAGGTGCCAACCCTAACTATACTTACCGTCAGCAAAATGCCGTAATATTTGAGGTATTGACCAGCGTAGTGCACGAAGAGGTTTTAGAGAAAATAAAACTGTTGATACTATACAAAGCCGACCTTAACCTAAAAGTTACATTTAATAGCAATTACAAAAATATTTCGCCTTTGATTTGGGCGGCAATAAACAATCATTTTGAAGTATGCCAATTGCTTATACAAAACGGAGCCGATGAAAACTATGTAAATCCAGATGGTAATTCGTATAAAAGTATAATGAATTTAAATAAATGATGATATAAATTTAAGCCATAAAGCTTTTGTTGAACCAACACCCAACAAAACGTTTGTGTCCTCTCTGTTGTTTTTATTTTTGGATACTCAACAAATAGGACTTTGCAGTTGCCTGTTCGACACCTATGACCCGCCTTAGAATAAAGCTGCTTTCATCTACCAAAACCCCCATCCATCTGACCAAAACCTTATTTTTAACCTGCGGGTATAAGCTACCTAAAGCAGATAGCCAACAGTCTAAAATCATCATTCATCTCTGTTAAAGTACGCCATAGCCAAACGCACTTTGCCATAATTATATTTACCATCAAAGGCATCGTACAATGGTTTTATGCCCTGTTCAACACCCAAACGTTTAAAAACGGGCATCATATCTGCCAATTCATCGGGTTCCATAAACTCTTGTAAATCAATGTCGTAGCCATTTTGGAACAGCTCGGCAACATGTCCAATAACGGTGTTGGCGGTTATAAAACGTTTTTCGGCAATTTGGTCGGCATTTAAGCCTAGTTGCAAAAAAGCGTAGGTTATTTTTGGGCTATTAGTTTTCATCATTACGCCCTCGTTGGTCAAAAAATGTTTTACTTCGTTGCTTATGTCGGTGGCTATTTGTTGGCTTTGGGTATTTTTTTTGCCTACTATATTTAGCACTTCTTGGGGCGTAACGGGCATTTGAGCGCTCAATTCGTCCAAGTCTTTATCTACAAAAAGGCTTGCGGGCGTGCATTTTAGTTGGTTAGCTAGTTGCAGGCGCAACTGTGTCAGTTTTTGTTTTAACAATGCCCTATACTGTGCAATTGTCGGTGCTTTGGGTGGCGAGTTGTTGGGTGTTGTAGTTTGGGTTTGTGGGTTATTTGAGGTGGGTGCTTGGGTGTCGTTTTGTAAAAACTCGCGGATAGCCTGCAAAAAAGCATGTCCGTAGCTTTCCATTTTGCGGTTTCCTACGCCTGCAATACCCAACATATCCGCTTCGGTTTTGGGCATATAGGTTGCCATTAGTCGCAGGGTGTTGTCGCTAAAAATAAGGTAGGCTGGTAGGCTAGCTTCTTCGGCTAATTGTAGGCGCACTTCGCGCAGATGCTCGAAAAGTGGCTTGTTGAAACCCGATAAGTCGAGGGCAGCGGGGTCGGGTAGTATTGGGGTAGCTGTTTTTTCGTAAGGTATTGCTTTTACCAAATTTACCCTATCGGTACCTAACAGCACTGCTTTGCTTTGTGGGCTAAGTGTAAGGGCGTTGTTGCGGTCGTAGGCAATTTCTACGTAGCCCAAGCCAATTAGTTGGGCAATATAATCGCTCCATTCTATGGGTTTGTGTTCGCGTCCAACGCCAAAGGTTTTAAGCAAATCGTAGTTATTGCTTACTATTTTATTACTGCGGTAGCCTCTCAAAATGTCTACTATAACACTTGTGGGTTCGTTTTGATTGGCTCGGCTAATAGCCGATAATATTTTTTGTGCTTCGGTGGTGGCGTCAAAAGTTTGGCGTGGCGAGCGGCACACATCGCATTTTCCGCAGTTTTTATCGAGGTTTTCGTTAAAATAGGCAAGTAAAGTGCGGCGGCGGCAAAGGTGGCTTTCGGCAAATTGTTGTAGGCGGGTTAATTTGGCTAATTTCACCTCTTTAATGCTACTTTCTTCTTCTTCGAGCATTTCGCGCTGCATAGCCACATCGCTGTAGGTATAAAAAAGCAAGGCATCGGCGGGTGCTCCGTCGCGTCCGGCTCTGCCTATTTCTTGGTAATAGCTTTCTATGTTTTTGGGCAGGTTATAATGTACCACATATCGCACATTAGATTTATCTATACCCATACCAAAAGCTACGGTGGCGCAAACAATAAGGGTGCGGTCTTTCAAAAAATCGTCTTGCACCTTTGAGCGCTCTTGGTGGCTTAAACCTGCATGATAAGCGGCGGCTTTAAAATTTTTGTCGCATAGTTTTTGGGCTAATTGTTCGGTACCTTTGCGACTAAGGCAGTAAATAATACCTGCTTCGTTGGGGTGTGCTTTCAAAAATTTAACAATTTCGCCTACTCTGTCTTGGGCAGGTTTTACGGCTAAAAAAATATTGGGTCGGTCGAAAGAGCTAATAAAAACTTGCGGCTCGTTGAGCTTAAGTTGCGTTAATATGTCTTGGCGAGTAAGTTTATCGGCGGTGGCTGTTAGGGCAATAATGGGTATGTTGGGATAGGCTTGTTTTAGATAGGTGAGTTGTTTGTACTCGGGTCTAAAATCGTGTCCCCAAAACGATATACAATGTGCCTCGTCGATGGCAAATAAATTAATGTTGATGCGCGACAGAAAGGTTTTGAACCACTCGGTTTGTAATTTTTCGGGCGATACATACAGTAGTTGAATTTTATTGCTGTAACAGTCTTCTTCTATTAGGTGTTGCTCGTTAGCTGTTTGGGTGCTGTTTAAAAAAGCGGCATTTATACCGTTTAATTTAAGTGCGGCTACTTGGTCGCGCATAAGGGCAATAAGTGGCGATATAACCACGCATAAACCCTCGTGCATAAGTGCCGGAATTTGATAACACACCGATTTACCTCCGCCTGTGGGCATTAACACTAATACGTCGCGGCGCTCGGTGGCTATGGTTTCGATAATTTCGGCTTGAAGTGGACGAAAGTTATCGAAACCGAAATACGTTTTAAGTAATTTTTGTGGATTTGGAAGGGTTGATGGCATCGGATACAAATTAAGATTTATTATTGTGGGGTACTAACAATTTTATCACCCAAATTTATCTGCAAAAATACAGCATTTATGGCAATATTTAGCTGATTTGGCTTTGTTTTTTTGTTTTTTTTAGGAAGCAAATAAATAGCCCCAAAATAAAACCCAGCTAAACGTTTAGCTGGGCTCATTTTCCACTCCAATTTCTTAACATTTTTCAACATCATAGCAATAACAAGCTAATGCTATATTTGTTCAAGATAAAGGTATATTTTTGGAAATTTGAGCTTATTACCACATCGCCCAAAACAGTAATACCCAGCCAAGTAATTGGCTGGGCTTACCTTTACATAATTTCATCACTTTAAACAACTATGGAAAACAAACAACATGCTTACGTACAACAAATTACTATGAAAAAGGTTTACAGAAGGTCTTTTTTTTTGAAAAATACGCTAACTAATACCGTTTTGTAGTGTTATGTGGTTGGTATTGGTGGGTTTTATTTTTTAATTTTATGCAATTCGGGGATTAAGATACCTACTGCTGCACCTATCAAATAGCCCGTTACCACATCTGTTACAAAATGTTTGCCTCCTTTTACACGGGCATAGCCTTGTATGGCGGGTATTAATGCGGCGGTTGTCCAGATATAAGGGTTTAATTTTGAGTTGGGGTGATAATCGGTGTACATTTTGGCGGTTAAAAAACAGCCTGTTGCAGTATAAGAGGTATGCCCCGAAAAAAAGGACGAAGTAGCATCGGTTTGCATTTTAAGCGACAATGGTGCATTGGGGTTGTATACAAAAGGTCGTTTTCGTTGAAAAAGTTCTTTTGTTAAATTAGTTAAGGCACCCGTTACCAAATAAGCCTCTATGCCTATTGTGCTGTTAGTTAGGGCATCTTTGCGTATGTTTGGGTCGGCAAACAACACCAAAGGTACTGCCATTGAACCCCACAACAAAACATCGCTAAAATGTTGGGCTTTGGTGTCCCAATTACGGGTAACAAAACACTCAAAACGGGGGCATTGTGGGTTAGCTATTGCCGTTGCAATTTGTGCCTCGGTAAGGGTAGGTTTGTTTTTTTTGAGTAAAATAGACGTGCCAATGCCCACGCTACTTGTGCCAATAATAATGCTTTCGCGTGGCCAATTTAGCGAGTAAGGCGATTGTGCCATGGTATTATGGCAACAAAAGAAGAGTAGGTAGCCCCAAAGAACCCAGAGAAAGGGCGTGTTTTTACCAATCTTTGTCATTTTTTTGTGCATTACGTTTGCCTTGTCGGGCTTGTGCTTGTTTAAGTTTTTGTTGAACCTTTAACTCTTCGTTTTTTAGTGCTTCTAATAAGCGGGTAGCTTCTTCTTTGCTTAAACCTTTGGTTGGTTTGCCACTTTTAGCGTCCTTTTGTTCGCCTTGCTCGCCGTTTTGCGATTGATTTTGTTCGTCTTGTTTGTCTTGTTGTCCGTCTTTGTTCTTATCTTGGTTTTCTTGTTGTTTTTGCTGTTCGTCTTTATTTTGTTCGTCTTTATTTTGTTCGTCTTTGTTTTGTTGGTCTTTGTTTTGCTCGTCTTTGTTTTGCTCGTCTTTGTTTTGCTCGTCTTTGTTTTGTTGGTCTTTGTTTTGCTCGTCTTTGTTTTGCTTGTCCTTGTTTTGCTCGTCTTTGTTTTGTTGGTCTTGTTGTTTTTTCTTTTGCACGTATGCCAAGTTGTATTTAGCCTCGGCATGGTTAGGATTTAGGCGCAAGGCATTTTTGTATGCCTCAATACATTCGTCTATTTTATTGTTTTTATACAGCGCATTGCCCAAATTGTAGTAACTTTGTGCTTTAGTTGCATAGTAGGGCGATGTTTGTGCGGTTTGGGCAAATTGTTGTGCGGCGGTTTCGTATTGTTGTTGTTGATAAAGTGCGTCGCCAAGGTTAAAATTAGCGGCATCGTTTGCTTTTTTGTTAATTGATTGACGATAAGCCGCCTCGGCATTGGGGTACTGTTGCTGGTTATACAGTTGGTTGCCATTGCGGGTAAGTTGGTTAGTGGTTTGCCAAAATCCCCAGCCAAGTTGTAACAGTAAAATGCAAAAAAATGTTTTCATGGGCTAATGCTTCAATAATGGTGCAAATATACGCACAATGTACTTAATTTGCTCATTTACTCCGTTTTTTTTACATTTGGCGGTCATTTTGTTTGGCACTTGCATAGGGCATTAAACCATACTCTACCTTTAACGTTCTAAACTAAGTTGGTTGCAAAAACAATGCAAGCGATAAATCACCCCCATTCCACCCAAATATCTACCTTTAAAATCATACATTCATTGAAAAAGCACTTTTTATTTATCTGGACGTGCGGATTGTTCTTGCTATTAGGTAGCACTACATCTGCCCAAACCCAACAACTTGACCAACAAATTAAGGCTGTACAAATTAATGCCGATAGCCTTAAAGAGCAACAACAGCGATATGCCGCTATCATCGAAGACCTTAAACTACAACGGCTTAGGTTTAATTTAGAGCAAATAGGTTTGCCCGACCCCAAAACCACCGATGTGTTGGTAAAACATGCCGCCATGATAATTAACTACGACGAACAGCACGAACAAGCACGCTGGGTAGCACACATCATCACCCCCGACATTATTTATGGCACAAACGGGCGCACCAACGATTTTAGACCTGATAAGGGCGTTAAAACTTTTTCGGCAGATAGTATTGATTATTGGAACTCGGGCTACGACCGCGGACACTTGGCTCCGTCTGCCGATTTTAGGTGGTCGTACAAGGCACTTAGCGAAAGCTATTACTACTCGAATATGAGTCCACAAAAACCCGAACTAAACCGCGAGCGTTGGTCGGATTTAGAAAGCTACATACGCCAATATGTGATTGCCAACAACCGACAAGTATATGTAGTAACGGGACCTTTGTTAGAAAAAGACCTGCCCACTATTGGCAAAAACGAAGTAAGCGTACCTAAGCAATATTATAAGGTGATATTGGACAACGATGACCCCACAGGCAAACATGCCATTGCCTTTTTGATGCCAAATGCCAAATGCGAGTATCCTGTGATGAGCTATGCCACCACCATTGATAGCATTGAGTTGCTAACGGGTATCGACTTTTTTCCGGCACTTGCCGATACCACCGAACAACGCCTCGAAAAAACCAAAGACCTAACACAATGGCAAACTGCCAGCGATAAAGGCGAGGCATTGCCCATATACCCGCCAAGCCTGCCACCCGGTTGTTTTAACACCGTACAAGCTGCGATGAAAGCTAATACAGGCAAAAAAGCAATGATTTGCGGACAAGTAGTAAGTACCTACAAAAGTAAAAACGGGCATGTTTTTATAAACCTAGACCGTAAGTTCCCCAACTCGGTGTTTGCAGTAACTATTTGGAGCAAAAACCAAGCTAATTTTAGCTATCAACCCGAAAAATACCTGATGGGCAAAACCGTTTGTGTAAAAGGCATAGTAACCACCGACAACAGAGGCGTGGCACAAATAAGCGCCGAAAAAGAAGAACAAATAATTTTGTACGACCCCGAAGGCGACGACGAGAAGAGTTATTGATGATATAATATGCCTAAACTAAGAACAAATCCGTCTGTTTGCAAACAGACGGATTTGTTCTTTTTAGCTTATTCTTCTTTATCACCCTCTCTCTTCTGTTCAACTGGCACGCCTTTATTACTTAAATTAGAGTCGATGCGTTGACTAATCATTTCTTTGAGGATAGAACCCGTTTGGCGGTCAATATTTTTACCGCCTTTAAAGTACAAAATAGTTGGATACCCTCTTACCTCGTAATCAATGGTAAGGTATACGTTATTGTCTTTTTCGGCATTGATGCGATAAAACACCACTTTGTCGCGATATTCGTAGGCAAGTTCCTCCATAACCGGAGCCAACGACTTGCAGGGTCCGCACCAATCTGTCCAAAAATCTACGATAATTAGCTTATCGTTTTTCAATACTTTGCTGTCGAAAGTAGCCATTGTTACTTGCGATATAGGCTGTCGTTTGGCAGTTTGTGTTGTATTGCCTTTTTTACTCTGTGTATGTTTGGCGTTTCCACAACCTACATCAAACAAACAGCTAACAACAATAAGCCCTAAAATAAAAAATTGGTTGATTTTCATAAATTTATAGACCTGAAAATGATAAAATCGAACTTGTTTACCGAACATACTATTCGGAAAGACGGAAAAAAAGTTTTTTTAAACAAAAATTAAATACCTACCTTTGCAGCCGCCTAAATGTTTTAATAATTAGCTAGGCATTGCACCTTAAAGTTTTTTAAACCTGAAGGCGTAAGTTTTTTGTTTTTCTTAACAATTTCTTAACAAAACATTTACTACCTTTGCCGCACAATAAGCACATACCCTTATAAATACCCTGCCAATGAACAATACCCAAATTATTGATACGCCACCGGACTTAGAAGCTATCTTAAGTACTTTTGAGTCTATTAGCTTAGACGATTTATTACGAGTAGAGTTACAAAACCGCTCGGATACCAAATATTGCATACATGCCAAACTACTACCCACATTATTAAAGGACATAGCAGCCAACTATAGCTTACTTGAGATTAACGGAGCTCGCCTAATGCCCTACGAAACTTTGTATTTCGATACGCCTAATTTTACGTGTTATTTTGACCACCACAATGGCAAATCTACTCGATACAAAACCCGTGTTAGGCGATACGCATCTACCAATACCATATTTATGGAGGCAAAGGTAAAAAATGCTAAGGGACAAACCATAAAAAACCGAGTAACTTTGCCTTATTTGTGCGAAAATTTATCGGAACAAGACCAATTGTTCGCACAACTACACCTACCTTACACCACAAACCAGTTATTACCTATTTTATGGGTGTATTATAACCGCCTTACATTTTCGCATAAAACCCTCGAAGAACGCGTAACAATAGACCTAAACCTTAGTTTTTGTAAGTACAATACCAACCAAAATTACAACTGGAACGAGCTAGTTATTATTGAGGTAAAACAACCTCATGCCTCGCGACAATCGCCTGTAGTTAATTTTTTAAAATCGCATCGTATATCGCCCAGTGGTGTTAGTAAATATTGTATGGGTATGCACTTTGTTCATCCTAACTTAAAATACAACACCTTTAAACCAAAACTAATTCACATTAACAAAAATGTTGCTACACATCATGGATTTTAATTCTTTTATAACTGCTGCTCAATGGGCAAGCACCACCGAACTAATTATTAGGTTTATCATAAACCTGCTTATTGCCTACGTTATTATCCACAATATATACTACCGTTATCAGCAAAACAAAGAGTTTTTATTTACGTTTTACGTGTTTAATGTGCTTATCTTCTTTATCTGTTTTGTGATGATGAGCATTGATGTAGGCACAGGCTTTGGCATGGGTATGTTTGCTGTTTTCTCTATTTTACGCTACCGCACAGGCACGTTGCCTATCAAAGAAATGACCTACTTGTTTATTGTTATTGGCGTAGGATTGGTTAATGCGCTAGCAAACAACTACCCCGAAATGTTGTTTATTAACCTAGTGATAATGGGTATTCCGTATTATTTAGAGCGCAACTTTAGGCGTTTTCAGGAGGCAGTAAAGCCAATAGTGTACGAAAAAATAGAAATGATACAACCTCAAAATCAAGCCTTACTCATCGAAGACCTAAAACAACGCACAGGTTTAAACATTCATAGGGTTGATGTAGAAAAAATTGACTTTTTGCGCGATGTGGCTAGCCTAAAAGCCTATTACTATACTAACCCCGAGGGGTAAGTTGGTTTTTGTTTAAATTCGGGTTTTTTAAATCCAGATAAGATAATCCTTTCTTAAAATCCGTGTCCTCTTGTGGGTAACATCGGTTAATCTAAGAAATTTAAGCCTTGAACGATGAAATACCTACACCTTATTATTGCCTATTTTGTTTGCATACTCCTCTCCTACCCTACTACAAAGGCGCAAGCACAAAACACCATCAAGGCAAAACAGCTAACTGCCAACACATCTTACCAAAAAATAATAAGCGCTCATTTTACCGATTACCGCTTATTAACCTTAGATTTGGCAGCACTTAACCGCGCCCTTCATCTGCCCAAAAGCACCTTGCCCATACAGTTGCAACTTACCGCTACGCATAAGTTGCAGATACAAACACAGCCCTACAGCATCTGCTCTGCAAGTTTTGCATTAAATAGCGCCACGCCCAAAGGTATCCAAACATTGCCTTTTGATACGCAAATACATTATCTTGCCAAAACCCAAAACAACCAAACGGCACAGCTAACCCTCGACGAAACAGTTTTTTACGCTACTTTTGTAGATAAAAATCAAACCGAGTGGACGGTGCAACCCTTGTCGGATTTTGTGATAGGGGCAAACAATAACCAGTTAATTATGTATAGGGCAGATGCTGTACGCACCAATAAAGCAAACTCTTGCGGTGCCAACTCGTCGTTTTTAGACCAAACTCATCTGCCCCAAAACCCACTAAACCGCCCAAATAGTACCAGTTGCATCGAAGAGGCACAACTTGCCCTTGCCACCGATTATGCTTTGTTGCAACGCATTGGCACACCACAACGCATAGCCAAATATTTGCTTGCCGTAGTAAATAATTACCAAGCCATTTATGCCGCTGTTGGCATACATTTTACGGTTAGCGAGTTATTGGTGTCTAACTGCCCAACTTGCGATACATGGGGAGCAGCCACCAACTCAAGCACACTATTAAATAATTTTAAGGATTGGGGCAATGGCACTAATAGCGGTTTTATGCAACCCTACAATGTGGCACAACTATGGTCGGGTAGCGATTTTGATGGACAAGTGGTGGGGTTGGGCGCTATTGCAAGTGTTTGTAAAAACACCCGATATAGCGTTGTTCAAGAAACAGGCAATACTTTTTTGCAAATGCGTATGTTGTCGGCACACGAGTTGGGGCATAACTTTGGTGCATTGCACGACCCCTCCTCGACCAACTTTATTATGCGCCCAACCATTACTGGCTCGGCAACGGCTTTTTCGGCGGCATCTATCAACAGCATTACCCATTATATTGTACAACAATCTTGTTTTAGCCAATGTACTAATTGCCACAGTATCAGCAATTTGTTTTTGTATAATCGGCAAAACCAAAGCAGCCAAATTACGTGGATAGCCCCGCCCGAAGCCCAACAATTTGCCGTTACACTTAGGCAATTACCCAATAATATGCTGCTTGATAGCCTTGTTACCACCGATACCTTTAAGGTATTTACCGCTTTGGAAGCGTGCAAGGGGTATCGTGCCGATGTGTATAGTTTGTGTGCCAATGGTGGTGTGTCGCCGCTATCGCAATCCATAATTATTGATACGGTTGCCTTAACGGGCATACAGCTAAATTTAGTAACAAACGGAGCAAACATTAGTTGGTTAGATACTGGTTTGGACGTAAACATTAGGTGGCGACCCAAAGGTACAACAACATGGGTAAATAGTGTTTTGGTTGATGAGGGTAGTTATACCATTACGGGCTTGCCCACCTGCACCCCCTACGAAGTGCAACTGCGCCCCACTTGCCAAACCAATGTGTATGCCAAAGATACCATCTTACAACTTAATCCGGCGGCTATAAACGGTGTAATTGTGCAAAAAGCAAGTGCTACAACGGTTAATTTAATTTATTTTCCTGCCAACAGTAGCTACAATTACCGCGCCCAAATACGCAACATTGCCACCAACCAAACCGTGTTTGATGCCCTTTTGCCGCCTAATGTAAGCAACCTTATTGGTAACTTACAGCCTTGTACCAACTACCAAGCCGTAGTTTTTGCCGATTGTGCCGACGGCAGTACAGGTAGCACAGCCACAAACTTTTTTACCACCGCCGATTTAGCCATAATAAGCCTTACGCCTACTAATTGTAACACCAATAGCAGCACCTATAATTTAGACCTTAGTGTTGGACACAATCACCTGTCACCCGACAGCAACGGTTTTACTATTTGGGTAGATGATGTGCCGTATCCGCAAACATATACTACAACACCCCAAAACATTACCATACCCAATTTACCCATAACCGCCGACACCGTAAATGTAACCATAAGCGATAACGTTTTTGGCAACAGTTGTGTATCATCGCGGCAGTATGTAAGTCCGCCAATGCAGTGTGCTTGTTCGGTCTTGTTTTTCGAGGGCTTTGAGGGTTGCTACCTACCAAATGGCTGGACAAACAACGCCATTGGCACAACCACAGCAGCTAAATGGCAAATAGGCACCACCACCAGCGGACACTCGTTGGACGGCAGTTGTATGGCTTTTTTCGACGATGATGCGTTTGACGAAAATGGAGGCGAAACGGTTCAACTTACATCGCCCAGCATAGATTTGAGTAATTATAACCAAGTAAGTTTACAGTACGATTACAACTTTAATACCATAGCAGGTAGTTTTAAAACAGAAGTGTGGAACGGTACTGCATGGACAACAGTAATGCAAAAAACAAGCATGGCTTGCGGCTGGTGGGGCTGCACCTATCCCAAAGCCACCATAGATGTGTCGGAATATATCAATGCCGCTTTTAAAATTAGGTTTACCTACACCGACGGCAACGGCTGGGATTTTTATGCAGCCGTAGATAATGTACAACTTTGCGGTTTTAGCCAATTAAATACTTGCCAAGCCACATTTAGCTACAGCAACAACACCTTTTGTGCCAATAACGATTATCCAAGCCCTACCATAACGGGCAACCCAAACGGTACATTTAGCGCCATACCTGCGGGTTTAAGCATCAATGCCAACAACGGTTTAATTGATTTGGCAGCCAGCACACCCGCTACCTATGTAGTTAGCTACACATCGCCCTTGGGCTGTACTGCTACACAAACCGTGCAAATTTTGCCCAATTGTGTGCTAACAGCACGCCTAAAAGTATTGCTACAGGGCAATTTTAACAGCACCAGCAACACCAATCCCGCCACCTTAAAAGCAGCGGGTTTGTTACCCACAGCACAACCTTACAGAGTAGCACCTTTTTATTATTTTGGCGATGAGGCAGTAGCCCTGCCCACCAATATACCCAATAATGTAACCGATTGGCTGTTGTTAGAGCTTCGCGATGCAACAAACCCCGCAATAGTACTAACACAAAAAGCAGCTTTTTTGTTGATAGATGGCACCATCACCGATTTTGATGCACCCATAAGCGGTTTAGTTAGTTTTGAGCATGTACCAAACGGAGCTTATTATGTGGCAATAAAACACCGCAATCATCTGCCTGTAATGAGTGCCGCACCTATTGAGCTGCCCAACAATAGCAACCTATACAGTTTTATCCCTATCGCAACCCGAGCGTATGGGCAAACACAAGCCTACCTAAAACCCAACGTATATGGCATGTTTGCCGCCGATATTGATGGCAATGGCACTGTGCAAATCTTAGATTTTAATGCATGGCTATTACAAATACAAAACAACACCAATAATGTATACAATGCCGCCGACACCAACCTCGACGGGCTAATTAACAACCTCGATTTTGAGTGGTATAAACAAAATGCCAAACAAATGAGCGTGCCTTTTTTGAGGTATTAGAAATAGCAAACAACAACTAAGCCTATTGGTATTTATGGGGGCAAAAAATCCCCTGCTTTGGTGATAAAGCAGGGAGTTTTATTGTTTTTCGAGTTTGTCCAGCATTTCAAATAATTCGGCAGTATCTATCACATGTTCAAATGTTTGTTGTTTTAGCCCTTGATAAAGTTTCTTATCACCTGTCCATAATTTTGCGTTTAAGTAAGTTGTCAAAGCAACAAAAGGGGTGTCGTTTAAGTCAACGTCTTTCAATAAAATTTCCGCATCTATAAAACTGCTCTCTGGTATTAAAATTTCGTTAACAAACTTAATGTTAGATACAACAAGCTCTTGCAATTCATCTAAATTTTCGTCAGTTAATTTGGTTATTTTCAACAATTTTGTCCGATGTTTTAACAATTCGCCTTTCATAAATTCGCAAGTATAAAATTGCAGATAAGGCTTTGAATCGAGCAATATTCTACCAATTTTGCTCGATGAGTTGAGTATTGCACTAAACACTATATTGGTATCAATAACTATTTTCATTTAATAAAACGATTACGGTTTTCAGCCCACCAATTACTATTTATTTCTTGGGCAATATCATCAACTTCCTCTTGCTTAAAACTAAACAAGCTTGTTAATTCGCAGTATCGTGCATAGTTTACGATAGCTTGCAAATCGTCTATTTTTGTATTGAGGGGTAAACGAATAATGATTTCGTTTGGAGTGCGTTCGATAATCATACTTTATTGTTTTTAGTTGTTTGTGGTTACGGCACAACAAAGATACAGCCAAACAAGCTATCTTCCAATTATCCAGCCAATTTTTTCTAAATTTTTCTAAAATTCACTAAAATGTTCAAAAAAACAGTTTTTTTATCTCTACTAGCTAGCTTATGGCTACTAACCGCCTGCGAAAAACAAGAAGGCTTTGGCGGTAACGCCTCGATACGTGGCAATGTATATACCCGCGATTACAACACTACCTTTACGCTACTCTTGGGCGAGTTTCCGGCAGTTGATGAGTATGTGTACTTAGTTTTTGACGATGATATTTCGTATGCCGACCGGATACGCACCAACCCAGCTGGCGAGTTTGAGTTTCAATACCTTTATCCGGGCAAATACAGCGTTTATGCCTACTCTAACGACTCTACTTTTGTATCGCCCACCAAAATAGCTGTTACAAAAGAAATAGAAATTACCGAAAACAAACAAATTGTAGATGTTGGGCAGATAACTATTTTGAAATAACTTGTCCGCTGTCCGCTACAAGTTACAAGCCAAAAGCCAGTAGCCCAAAGCCTCTTCCAAACCAACTTCCAAAACTTATTCTAACATGATTTACACCAGAACATATCTCGTTGCACTTATTTTTTTGCTGTTTAGTTACGGTACGTTTGCCCAAAGTAAAAAGTCGGCGCAACGCTACCGTTTATCCGAAACAGCGATAGTAGACACAAAAGATGATAAGACCAAAAAAAGTGTCGAAAGTTTTGACAAACGCGGCAACACCATCGAAACAATAAATTACGACGATGAAAACAAAATAAACAACCGCGAAACATTTGTGTACAAACGCGGCCGCTTGATGGAACATGCCATTTATGGTAAAAACAACAAGCTAAAAGAGCGACACACTTACAGCTATAATCGTTGGGGCGACGAAACCGAACAATTGTTGTTTGATGAAGATAACAAATTAACCGAAAAATCGGTATCGGTTTACAATGCCCAAAAACAACGCACCCAAATGTTGGTGTACGATGAGTCTAATCGGCTAAACAAAAAATACATCTACATTTACAACAACAAAGGCTTGGTAGCCAAACGACAAACCTATAATGGCAGCGAACAACTTATCTCGGAAAAAACATACACTTATACCTACCGCAAATGGAAAAAATAAAACACCTCTTTATCGCACAATTTGTTTGTTTGTTTATTTGGTTTGGGGTAGATGCGTTGTTACCAAACTTTGCCCATGCACAACCACAAAACGATGCTCAAGGCATGTTGTCGCTTAACCTAAACAAGCAAGTAAGCAAAGCCATAAGCCTTAGTTTTATGCAGCAATATTTGTGGGGCGAAAACTACACCGAGCTAACAAGTGCAGCCTATCAGTTAGGCATCGAGTATCAATTGGCAAAGGGCATAAAAATGTCGGCTGCTTATCGGATAACAAACAGCCGTAATCTGGCAAATTTTTACGAACAACGACAACGTTTTTATGCCGACATTAGCGCCTCGCACAAGTTTGGACGTTTTAACTTGTCGCTGCGCGAAGCCTTTCAACAACAATACCGAGGCTGGGATTTAGAAGACAATCCTTTTAGGATAAATACTTTTTTGCGCAGTCGTTTACAGCTACGTTACAGCCACAATTGGTATTTAACCCCCTATGTATCTGCCGAAATACACACACAATTGTATCGCCCCGACCGCTACCCCTTGGCACGTTTTACAGGACGAGCAGGTGTTTCGTATCGTTTTGATGTACATAATACTGTCGATATGACTTTCTTTTACCAAAAAAATGTTAATCGCGTAGATGCTCGAACCAACTATATATCGGCTTTGAGCTATAGTTATAGTTTTTAGAAGAGGCTAATGGCTGTTCGCTGCTGGCTTTTGGCTTGTACCGGGTAGCGGACAGCCAACAGCGGATAGCCCTCCAAAAGCAACAGCTAAAAAATAGTATGAAAAGCTTGGGTTAGCTCTTTATATTGGTTGGTATAATGCGTATCGGCAATAGCAATAACTAGCTCGTTGTAGGTAATTTGTTCGGCTATCTGTTTCCGTAGTTCTAACAAAACGCGCTTTGGCGGTTTGTTTGGGCGGGTACAGATAGCCGTTTTTTTGTGTAGATACAAACCATTGGCATTGGCTTTTTTCACAAAACCAGCACTTTGGTTGGTAGGCAAAACAAAACAACAACTACCATTGGGCAATAGCAGTTGTGCGGTGTTATGCAGCAAAACATCGTGCAAAAGGCTGTCGGTGTGGCGAGCTTGGGCACGTTTGGGGTCGGGTGTTTTTAACGATTGATGAAAAAAAGGCGGATTGCTCACAATCAAATCGTAAATAGGCAGCGGATTTGCTGCGGCAAACTGTTGTAACGATACCTCGTATACCGTCACTCGGCTTTGCCATGGGCTGCGTGCCACATTTTGGGTAGCTTGTTCGGCGGCGGCGGCATCTATCTCAATAGCATCAATATGTGCTTGTGGTGCGCGTTGTGCCAACATCAATGCCAATACGCCTGTACCTGTGCCAATATCCAAAACCCGAGTGGCATGGCTACAGTCTGCCCATGCGCCAAGCAGTAAGGCATCGGTTCCTACTTTCATGGCACATTTATCTTGCTCAATGGTAAATTGCTTAAATCTAAAAGCAGACACGATACAAATTATAAATTATATAGATTATAAAAACACAAAAACTCGAAGAGAGTTAACAAGATATGGGGTTAAATTGATACAAAAATTACCCCATACCGCTGTTTGTATCTCACAAACAACTATTTTGCCTATCTACCTCCCTCCATTATTTTATTGCCTACCATACACAATAAGCAGCGTTTTTCGTTGCAATAGTGGTGTTTAAGTTGCAAAAGGGCTTGGGTGTCGGCGGCGGTTTTTATGGGATAAGTACCTAAAATAGCTTTCCATTCATCAACAATACTGTTACTTTCGGCGGCAACAGCTTGTAGCAATTCAAGGGCTTTGTCCTGAAACTCGGGTGCGCCGCGCTCGGCTCCGTACACAAACAAAAGCGGCACAATGGTATTGATAATCAAACCATCAATACTATTAGCCCCTAATGTTTTGGCGGCAGGTTTCGACGTTTTGCCAAAAACATAGTGGGTAAGCCAATAGTCCGAGGGGTGGGTTTTAAACAGTTGGCGATAATCGTCGGGCGTTTGGGCGGCTAAAATTTTAGAAAACAAGGCAGATGATTGATGAATAAGTGCCGCAAATTGGGCAATACGAACAGTAGGAAAATTAGGTGGACGCAAACCGCCTGTTTTCCACGAGTGAGCCAACAAAGGTTTTAATCCAAATTTGGCTTGCAAAAACTGATACTCTTGCTTTAGTTTTTGGGGATACGGTTCGTCGAAAGTTTTGTCGAGCAAACCCGCTTGTCCAAACAACATTGCCTCCAACTGCAACAGTTGGTCTTTGTGTTTGCCCAATATAGCCAAAGGCAGCGAGCGTGCCAACATCTCGAAGGGTTGTGCATTGATGTTGGTGCCAAATGCTCGGGCAATTGCTTGATAGCAAGTTTCTTCCCAGCTATAATTGTTTTGCTGTAGGGTTTGCAGCAGCGGCTCGGTTTTTTGTTCTAATCGTTCTACCAAAACGCGGTCGAGCCAGTTAGTTAGCACAAACGAATCAATATTCTTGATGAGTTTGGCGCAAGGCACCCAAGCTTCGGTGTATTGTAGTTGCTGATAATTGCGGTACAAAACAGGCGAAATGCGATTTTGTAGCTCCACAACAGGTAAAACCGAGCGATCGGCACGCAATAGTGGCACATCTGCCCTTAGATACTACGTGCAAAATAATGTTTTGGTAGGCTTTGTCGTGCTGATGTTGGTGTTTTAACCAATCCGATGTTTTGATGTGCACCTCTACATTACCTGCCCAAACAGTATCGCCAATACGTATACGGGCATTAAAAAAATCGGGACCCGACTGTTTGTTTAACTCGCCCGTTTGTAGTATTTCTACTGTTTCGTGGGTGTTGGTGGTTAGTAAGTTTTGGGTATCAAAGCGGCGCAAACGCCATATATATTGCAAAAAAGCTTCGGTTATCATGGTGATGTGGTGATGTGGTGAAGTGGCGATGTGGTGATGTGGCGATGTGGCGATGAACTAAGGTAAAAACAAGAAAAAATCAATCAATTTTTTTGGTTTATAATTAGGGTTATATTTTTCACCCGATTGGCAACGCCAAAGATAATACGTAATAATTTGCATGACAGCAGTAAGAGCCACTTTTCCGTTTTGCCTTTGGCGATGAGTCGAGAGGCAAATCTTTGCATTGAGGATTATATCGAATGGCTGACCGCAGCACAGTTAAAAGGAAGCTTTGACCTGTCCGACCCTTGTGGTATTTTGAACCTTTTCGCAGAACTCCCGATCGTTCTCGGTTGGACATAGTCCAACAAATTTTGCGACTTCTTTGGCGCTTTTAAATTAGCAAAACCACCAGTAACTGCTACCACCGCACGAGCAGTGTGTTTAACACATTTGATAGTAGAGATATTATCAATCATCTCTTTGTAGTTATCATTAGCCAATTGATCAATCTGAGTTTGTAGTTCTTTGATTTGTGCATCTATTTGGGCTTTCTATTTACAAATAGTTGCTATCGCTTCGTTTAGATGAAGAAGTTGATTTTGAGCGTGTATTTGGTTTTCGAGACGCCCTTGTCCTTTTTAGGGCATTTAAGGCACTCAAAAGCTGTTTTAGCTGCTCTTTTCGACACCTGGCATCACAAAGCAAGGTGGTTGCTTCCTCGTCCAAACCGCATGAGTGCTTTGCGGCTTGTTTATCGTTGTTGGGTCATGTTTTGGAGCGCATAAAGCCTTTGCTTTGGCACCGGATTGATAACAGAAAAAACATAATCTTATTATCATGTAGTGTGATTTAGGGCATGTGGTCCCGTAGCTTCCATAACAAGATGTATCTTAAACTTGCTTGCCAGCATTTTGAGATATTCTACCAGCTTTTTGGAGTTGTTGCAACTACTTTATGATTGCCTTTTTTCATCTTCGTAGTAAAAGTCCACCACTTTGTTGGAATATCAGCTCCAATGTAACAAATACCTACTTTTTTGTAACCGTTTTTTGTGATCGTGACATGATAAAAATGTTTAAATGCGTTAAAAATGGTAATGGCACTTTGCGCCATGGTACAAACCAAGAAAACATCATTAGGATACTATCATCGTAACGCAGGCCGCCAATGGTGAACTGTCCGGGGTCTTGAATGATGTAGGGAGTAGTTATTATCATCGCCAACGGTATCTTGTACCAGATGTGGTTCTATTTTCCTCTACTCCCTTTTTTCTTAGCCTTTTTGACACGCAAATATAGCCTTCTTTGAAGGAAACGTACGATGTGGTGATGTGGTGATGTGGCGAAGGAGCGAAAGAGTGAAATTTGAAAACCAACAGCCGATAGCCAAAAGCAGATAGCCCAAAGCAGATAGCCCAAAGCCCTAATAAACCGCAAATATACCCCATTTTTTATTCTTTGCAAAATATTACCTCCAATTCGCAAATTTTACCTACTTTTGGGCGCTTTAATTGATTGAGTCAATTTTTTGTTTCAATCACATCAATTATCTTTGTACTATTAAAACGCTAAGCCTGTATTTTTGAAAATCAATTGGCATTTAGAGATTGGCTATAAGCAAAACCACGAAACAGCCAGCGAGTTAATTGTTGGTTTTTACAAAGTAGGCAGCCATAAACCCAGCCTTACTTGGTCGCAATCGGTTGACCAAGCACTTTGTTTTGGTTGGATAGATAGCGTCCGCAAATCTATCGACCACGAAAGCTACTCGATACGTTTTACACCGCGAAAACCCAACAGTATATGGAGTGACATAAACATCAAAAAAATAGAAGAGCTAAGCAAACAAGGTTTGATGTATCCGAAAGGTTTAGAAATTTTTAATCTGCG
This sequence comes from Sphingobacteriales bacterium, assembly GCA_016718845.1. Lineage (GTDB taxonomy): Bacteria > Bacteroidota > Bacteroidia > Chitinophagales > UBA2359 > JAEUUX01. The sequence goes on along the minus strand of JADKCK010000050.1, from coordinate 4,996 downwards.
AAAAGAAGAAAAATCGAGGATATATAGCTTTGAAAAAGAAGCCCAAGCATTTGCCGAGCATTTAGAGCAAAGGTTTAAAAACAACTCCATAGCGTGGGCTTTTTTTATCAACCAAGCCCCATCTTACCAAAAAACCATGACCCATTGGGTAATGGCTGCCAAACAAGAAACCACCAAAATAAACCGATTAGATAAACTAATAGCCCATAGCGAAGCCCAAAAAAAATTGACTTAGCCACCGTTTAATCTTTCAAAAAAATTTTAGTTCAAACAAGTATCAAAAATCTTTTTCATGCTCAAAAAGTATACCGCCATCGACAACGCTTTGTTTGTCGAAAACCGCCGACGTTTGGCAGCCGCCTTAGCACCCAATAGTATAGTTGTAGTAACATCAAACGACGAATGCCCGCGCAGTGCCGACGGAACACATCCGTTCCGTCAAAGCTCCGATTTGTTTTACCTAACAGGCATCGACCAAGAAGAAACTGTTTTGGTTTTATACCCCGATTGCCCCAAAGAAGAGTTTAGAGAAGTATTGTTTATTAGAGAAACAAACGACCATATTGCTGTTTGGGAAGGACATAAATACACCAAAGACGAAGCTAAACAGGCATCGGGCATTACCAAAATATTTTGGAGCGACCAACTACCTGCTCATTTACCCACACTTATGTATATGGCAGATGCGTGTTACCTAAACACCAACGAGCATGCCCGTATGCGCACCAACGTACCCGACCACGATGCCTGTTTTGCCGCCGAAATGCTAACCGCTATCCATTGCATACCTTCAAACGTTTGGCTCGCTGATGCACCAATTGTTCCGTAAAATCGGAAGCCGAACTTGAACTACTTAAACAAGCTAATACCACTAGCCGCAAAGCCTTTGACAGGGTGTTGAGTTTGTAAACACCGGCGTAACTGAGTACGAAGGAAGCCGAACTAATACACCAGTTTATCCGTAACCGCGCCATAGGTGTGCTTACGGCTCTATTATTGCATCGGGCAAAAATGTTGGTGCTTGCACTACACCGCCAACAACCAAGTTTGTAACGATGGCGATTTATTGCTGATGGATTTGCCCCTCGGAATATGGCAACTATGCCAGCCGATTTCCCTCTCTCCTATTCCAGTGGTGGTCGTTTCTCGGCACGCCAAGCCGATGTGGTGGCAATGCCGTTTTGCAGCGTAATGAACACCGCCAAAGAACTACTAAAACCAGTGTTTTGATTGACGACTACCACAAACAAGTAGGTAAAATAATGGAAACCGAATTGCTTGGGCTAAACCCTCATTACATAAGACGATATAGGACAAACAAAACCCCGATTGGCCGCTTAACAGCAAAAAATATTTTATGCACGGCACTTCGCACTTTTTAGGCTTAGATGTACATGATGTTGGTTTAGCCTACAAACCCATACAAGCAGGTATGGTGTTTACCCGCGAGCCGGCATCTATATACCCGAAGAAGGCATTGGTATACGCACAGAAAACGATATTGTGGTAACTACGCCGAGGGTAAAAATATAGACCCTAATGGACGGCTTCCCGACAACAATAGCAGAAATTGAGGTAGCCATGAAAGCTTGTTAATGTCCTATCTATATCTAACCAAACAAATGTACAACAGGGGCCTAACACCTTGCTGGCGTTTGTCTTTATGCAAAATAACTAGCACGCAAAAAGTAGCGAAGATAATCAAGCTAAGTCGGTGAGGGGTAACTCTTGGTGGTAATGACAATTTTATGACTAATTTGTACCGCGCAAATCACCACCCCTTTCACATTTACGGATTATGAAAAACACCCTACACTTATTACATCGACACTACATTTAACGCTTTGGGTGTATTTTTGGCTTGTATCACCCATTAACTCGGCTGCTCAAACACTTTCGTGCATTATCGCTCCTGTTGATGGGGCAACTTATGTAGCGCCCGCTACTGTATTGCTAACCGCTACTACTACTGTACCCGCCGGTGTAACTGTACAAAAGTAGTTTTTTATGCCAACGGCACGTGAATTGACAAGATAGCACATCGCCCTACTTATTTTATTGGGCAAGCGTATCTAATGGTAGCTACGTGCTAACAGCCAAAGTTACCAGTACAACGGGTGCTCAGGCAACTCCGGCACCATGCAACATTAGCGTTAGCCCGCCAGTACTGCCAACGATCAGTCTTACGGCCCAAACAACAATGCCATCTTTACGGCGGGCAGTAACATTGTGGTGTCGGTAATTACCACAGCAGGCACAAACCTGAGTACTCAGCGGGTAAAATTTTATGCCAATAGCGCAATTTAGGGCAAGATACCCCATCGCCCCGTAGCTTTTACTTGGGCTAATGCCTCACAAGGTACTTATACTGTATTGGCTATTGCTTATGCCAACAACAGCACCTCAACCATATCCGAAACTCGGATGATTACGGTTAATGCGCCAATCCGCCCTCGGTTAGCTTAACACAGACCTATCAATGGTAGTATTTTTTACTATTGTGTACCCGACATTAATCTAACAGCCATAGCAAGTGCTGCATCGGGCGCAACTCTTACCAAAGTTGAGTTTTTTAAGTGGAACTACTCAATTGGGCGAAGATACCACACGCCCTATACCTACCTTTGGAATAGCCCACCAGACGGCATAAGCAAAATGAGCTTTAAAAGCAACCGATAGCAACGGAATTATCAGTACACCTGCGGCTATAAATATTACGGTTATCAATAACCCTACTATTATTGTTACATCGCCTACCAACAATGCCGCTTTACAACACCCGCCAACATCACCATACAAACGGTGCCGGGTATTTATAATGGTACATCGGTGCAAAAAGTAGAGCTTTTGTTGATGCTAATAAAGTGGGCGAAGATACAAGCGTTCCTTATTCATACACCACATCTAGTTTATTAGTGGGTAGCTACAACCTAACCGCACGAGTAACCGATAGCAACAACCGACAAGGCACATCAAACACCGCAACTATTACCGTTAGCTCAACTACACCACCTACGGCAAGCCTAACATCGCCCAGCAACAACAGCACCTTTATTGCACCAGCAAACATTAATCTAACAGCCACCGCCACACCAAGCAGCGGCAATACCATACAACGCGTAGATTTTTACAACGGAACCACAAAAATTGGCGAAGACCTAACTACCCCTACGAGTTTAATTGGGCAAACGTGGCAGCAGGTAGCTACAACCTAAAAGCTATTGCCATTAACAACAACTTGCAAGAAGGCACATCAAACACCACAACTATTACCGTTACCCCAACCACACCACCTACGGCAAGCCTAACATCGCCCAGCAACAACAGCACCTTTATTGCACCAGCAAACATTAACCTAACAGCCACCGCCACACCAAGCAGCGGCACCACCACAACGCGTAGATTTTGCCAACGGAACCACGTACTGGCGAAGACTAACTACCCTACGAGTTTATCGGCAAACGGGCAGCAGGTAGCGCAACCTAAAAGCTATTGCATTAACAACAACTTGCAAGAAGGCACATCAAACACCACAACTATTACCAGTTAACCCAACCACACCATTCATGGGTACCTAACATCGCCCAGCAACAACAGCACCTTTAGCACCCGCAAATATTAACTTAACAGCCACCACACTCTAGCAGCGAACCACTATACAACGCGTAGATTTTTATAACGGAACTACAGTAATTATGAAGACTAAGCGCCCCCTACGAGTTTAATTTGGCAACGGCAGCAGGTGCTATAACCCAAAAGCTTGCCATTAACAACAACTTGCAAGAAGGCACATCAAATAATCGCAACTATTACCGTTAAGTCAAAGCCCAATCACACCACCTACCGTATCTATTACTCAACCAACACCGCTAATCCACTTTTTGTGGATGATGAAATAACAATAACAGGCCAAGTAACAAACCCCGGTAACAACAGCTGTGACGATAATACACAAACGGGCTGGGTGAAACTAAATCTTTGTGGCAACGCTAGCAGTTTGTGGTCGCCGATGCAAACCCAATAGCAAGCGGTAACAACACCCTTGAACTAACTTTAAAAGATTTTGACAATAACGCCAACTGGTCACCGATACGCCTTTATCCGCAAGGCAACACCACTACCATCTTAAACTTAGCTACTTACTGGCAGCAGGGCAAAGCACGGCAATGGCTGGAAAAAATAACTATCCTGTTGAGCGCTTTTGCAAACTTCAACTTCTCTTCAATTTCGTATATCGAGTTTCCATCGAGTAATAATGCAGGCAATTTTCATTTGGGTATCCGCGAAATTAAATTTACTAGGCGAACCAAACCTTTTGTTTGGTTTGGGGACACAAACCCAACATTTCGACCAATGCCGGCGAAAGTTCTGCTGGGTCCCTGCCACCTTTTGTACCCGCAGCAACTAACAATATAAGTATGAACCGAGTAGATTTTTATGACGATAACACTTTTTAGGTAATCCGACACCTCGGGCCTGCATATAGTTGAGGGTTATGGACTAACGCCCCAAGGGTAATCCATCACACCTTAACAGCCGTTACAGAGTAAATTGGCACATTAACGGTTACCATCGCCCATAAATATTATTAGTGTTTTACCTGTACCCATATCTAATTACAGTAACCATAACTGCCACCTTTACCACAACACCCACTACTTGGAGTGTAAAAAGCTCGTTTGCGGTAAAGCAACAAAGATTTGCGTACAGCTTAACCCTCGACGATGGCTTAAAAGATACATACACCACTGCCTTTAAACTATTAAATGGCGGAACTATTAACGAAACGGGACAAACGTTTATTATCCACTCACTAAAATACACCGACGTTTGAGGTAATGACAAAGTATTTACAGCAGCATCTGCATGTAACAGTGTAAATGTCTTGGGCGAGGATAACCATACCAAGTAACTCGGCAAACAATATGCTTTGGAAAGCGAGTTAGACGAACATGTAGTGCAGTAGTGTTGGGACGTATTAAACCACTCGTGGTCG
>JADKCK010000049.1 GCA_016718845.1 Sphingobacteriales bacterium | reverse complement strand
CATTACCATTGGCGATAAAGTATTTTTGATGCCAACAACAATGGTATACAAGATGGTGGCAGCGAAGTAGGACTACCCGGCGTTACCGTAAACCTATATAACGCAACAGGCGGATGGATGGGTTCAACAACCACCAATGCCAATGGCTTATACAGTTTTAGCAGCACCACCATCTCATCGTTGGTAGCAGGTAGCTACCGCGTATGTTTTAACAAACCCTGGAACTACAGCAATGTAAGCCCCAAAGACCAAGGCACCGACGATGCAACAGATAGCGACGCCAATGCTTTTACTAACGGAAGCGCTTGTACCGACTTATTTACCGTAGTAGCAGGCGAAACTAAAAATACCATAGACCTAGGTTTAAATAATGCAACCACACCTACATTACCAACACTTAGCATAAACGATGTGAAGTTAACAGAAAACGCAGGTACAGCCACGCTACAAATTTGTGCATCGGCAACAAGTACATCGCCAATAACCGTTACCTATACAACCAGCAACGGTACAGCTTTATCTGGTACCGATTACACCACCACAACAGCTACTGCTACTATACCCGCAGGGCAAACTTGTGTAAACGTAAGCATTCCTATTGTTGATGATGCCATAAACGAACCTACCGAAACCTTTACCGTAATACTAAGCAGCCCAACAGGCGCTAACATCAACGATGGTACAGGTATTGTAACTATCTTGGATAACGACAACCCAATTCAAGATATACCTAGCGTTAGCATCAACGATGTAACCGTAACCGAAGGTGTTCATCCAACAGCTACCCTGCAAATTTGCGCATCGGCAACAAGTACATCGCCAATAACCGTTACCTACACCACCAGCAACGGTACAGCTATGATGGGTACAGATTACACTACCACCACCGCTACTGCCACTATCCCCGCAGGGCAAACTTGTGTAAACGTAACCATACCTATTATTGACGATGCCATAAACGAACCTACCGAAACCTTTAATGTTACCCTAAGCAGCCCAACCAATGCCGTTATTGGCGATGGCACGGGTATTGTAACTATCTTGGATAACGACCCAACAGGCAGCACCACCATTACCATTGGCGATAAAGTATTTTTGATGCCAACAACAATGGTATACAAGATGGTGGCAGCGAAGTAGGACTACCCGGCGTTACCGTAAACCTATATAACGCAACTGGCGGCTGGTTAGGTTCTTCAACAAGTAATGCCAATGGACTATACAGTTTTAGCAGCACCACCATCTCATCGTTGGTAGCAGGTAGCTACCGCGTATGTTTTAACAAACCCTGGAACTACAGCAATGTAAGCCCCAAAGACCAAGGCACCGACGATGCCATTGACAGCGATGTTAATGCCTTTTTGAGTGGCTCGGCTTGTACCGACTTATTTACCGTAGCCGCAGGCGAAACTAAAAATACCATAGATGCAGGTTTAAATAATGGTGTAACACCTACATTACCAACCATTAGCATCAACGATATAACCGTTAACGAAAGCCCCGGAAACGCTACCCTACAAATTTGTGCATCGGCAACAAGTACATCGCCAATAACTGTTACCTATACCACCTCAAACGGTACAGCTATAGCAGGCAGCGACTATACTAGCACTACCGCTACTGCCACCATACCCGCAGGACAAACCTGTGTTGCTGTAAATGTACCTATTTTAGATGATAATATAGGCGAACCTACCGAAACCTTTACCGTTACCCTAACAAACCCTACCGGAGCTACTATCAACGATGGTACAGGTATTGTAACTATCTTGGATAACGATGTTAATTGCAACGATATTACTGGCGGCTCTATTAGTGGCAACCAAACAATATGTATAGGCGGCGACCCCGCTGCTATCAACAGTATCAATGCGTCAACTACTTCGTTTAGTGGCGGCGTAAAATACCAATGGTTCTGTTTTGTAGGCGCTAACCCACCAGCAAGCATGGCAGCAGCTACCCAAATAATAGGAGCTACTAACGCCAGCTACGACCCACCAGCAGGTAGTGTCACTGCTAAAAAATGGTTCCGTCGTTGTGCAGCACCAAATAGTACTTCTTGCACCGTGTTTGGCGGCGAAAGCGCCTGGGTATCTGTTGATGTAATTACTTGTACAGGACCTACTTGCTCTAATATTACCAATGTTTATCAGGTACAAAATACCTTAGACAATTGCGGCTCATCTTGTACAAATAACCCTTACATGATGATATTGTTTAACCAAGGTGGATGTTATACCGCAAACAACGTTTATTTAACCGAATACAACGATGGTACAGCTAAACTACAAGGCACAGCTACTAACAACACTGGCTTAGTAGCCACTATCGATGTCACCTTGTCGGGTAAAACTTGTACAGGCACACCTTACTATGCTCTTTGTACTAGTGGCGGCGGTGCAGCTTGGTGCTATTATGCTACCATGAGCGGCACTATCTCGGTTACTGGCTTCCCCGTTATGAATATAAGCAGCTTCATGCACCCATTGCAAATCGGTAATGGTGCTAACCTACAATCAACCGCATTTGGCGCATCGGGCTGGTTCTCCTCTAATGGTGTAGATAATCAAGGCGACTTTAACTTTAACTTAGTTACTGTAACTAGTGTAGCCGTAACTACCAACAGCATTTGTAATGGTAGCACAAGTACTATTACAGCTACTGCTACTGGTGGCAGACCAACATACACTTATGCATGGAGTAACGGAGCTACAACAGCTACTATCGGCAACATGGCTAATGGCACTTATACCGTAACCGTAACCGACGCAAACGGCTGTACAGCTACCTCGTCGGTAACTACTAACTGCTCAACAGGTGGTCCTTGCGACAATGTAACAACAGCAGGCTCGTTAGGTTACTACCAATCGGGTGCTGCTCCTTTCGACCCATCTGCTATCGTAGAAACAGCCGCCCCAACAGGTGGTACCGGAGCTTTCCAATACATCTGGCAAACAAGCAGCGACAACTGGAGCTGGACAACCATATCAGGTGCAACTAACATAAGCTACGACCCAACTGCTATTACCACCTCTACATTCTATCGTCGTGGCGTGCGTCGTGCAAACTGCACCGATTATATCTACGCTAACTCGGTATACAAAGAAGTAGTAGGTAGTGGTAAAACAGAACTTGCCGCTAATGCAGCAGCTATCAACAACTTAACAGTTGCACCTGTTCCTGCCATTGACTATATCAACGTATTGTTTGACGCTGCTACCGAGCAAATGGTAAATGTACGAGTACTAGACATAACTGGTCGTTTAGCTATTACTCAAAACCTTATTACTACACAAGGTAGCAACTTAGTATCATTCGACGTAACCCAATTGTTGCCCGGTTATTATATTGTTGAACTAAACAATGGTACAACCAAACAACATGCTAAATTTGTGGTGATGCGCTAATCCGTAGTATGATATAATACAAAGAGAGGGCATTTCTTATTATTAAGAAATACCCTCTCTTTTTTTTACTAATACTTTTGTTACTTTTTATAAACAATAACTACAAACGGTATTTACTTCTTTTTTTGTTGATGATGATATAAACTATCCACTATTGTTTATAACCAATCAGCTACATTGCCAACACTATAATAACTAAGCAACCGTCTGTTTTTTTATCACTGCAAATAATCATTTTGATAAAACACTAACTTTTAGTATGAACCCATTAATTTTTATCATCAATACATTGCCTAATTAGCTTGTTTTGTTTGATTTTATAAAAAGATTATTTGGCAAGATGAATAGCATACCTTATTAGTGTTTAAAAACAAGCTATTTGTTTGATAACATATTATCAACCTCAATAAAAAAAAATAATTCGGTCGTATCTTCATTAGTTTAGGTAAGCCTTTAAATTATTTTTAGCAAACAACATATATAGTGGAATTTTAATCCTACGAGGTGGAACGTTACTTGTAAGCCCTGAAATGTTACTTGTAAGCCCTGAAACCTTACTTGTACGCTCTGAAACCTTACTTGTATGCTCTGAAATGTTACTTGTACGTTCCGAAACCTTACCAAAATTAAATGGAGCGTTACCAAAAAGAAATGGAACGTTACCAAAATAAAGTGGAACGCTACCCGTATCTACTAAAAGCTTACTTGTACAAGTTTGTTGTTTATCCGCCTTAAATTACGTGTTTTTTACCCTTAGTAACAGCTCATCTACCCTAATTTTTTTGTTAAACAATTTAATTTTCACTTTATTTAAACAAAGTGTTTTTAATAGTTGTTGTTGTGTTTTGCTTAAAAAAATAGCCTGTTGCTACAAAAAATTTCTTTTTTTATGTACCGATGATAACAAAGTCATATAGTAATACAAAATTTAATTTTGGTAGATGATTGGATAAATGCTTTTAGCTTATTGCCAACTAATTGGGGTAATTGTTGTTTGGTGCTTTGCTTTTTTTTATCGCCCAAAACCTAATTATTAGTTACAAGGTTTAGTTTTTTTTATTAACAGATGAACAACCAACTACCCTTAATGTAACAATACACTTAGTTTTTTTAGTTTTGTGCGATGCTTTACTTAATCTACCAAAACCAAAAAAAAACAGCTTTATTGCTAACAATAAAGCTGTTTGTAAAACAATAGCTACCCAAACAAAAACAATAGTTAGGGCTTAATTGGGGTAATAATTATTGGGTACTTTGCTTTTTTTCATCGCCCAAAACCTAATTATTAGTTACAAGGTTTAGTTTTTTTTATTAGCAGATGAACAACTAACTACCACTAATTTAACAATACACTTAGTTTTTTTGGTTTTGTAAGATGCTTTACTTAATCTACCAAAACCAAAAAAAAACAGCTTTATTGCTAACAATAAAGCTGTTTGTAAAACAATAGCTACCCAAACAAAAACAATAGTTGGGGCTTAATTGAGGTAATAGTTGTTGGGTACTTATTGTATTACCGTCGAAAAGTTTACTTGTACATCGGTTTCGCCTGTAGCAATGTTGTTGTCTTTTGTACCCGGCTGATGTTTTAAAGTAACCGTAAGTATACCTGTGCTTACGGCTCCGGTGGCAAATTTAGTAGCCAAACCTACGGGCAGGTTGTTGTCGTCTGCGTCTTGATAAGTATTAGTTAAGTTTAAACCTACACTAGGTACAAAAAATAATTGATGATCATTTTTTCTGCGGCTATCTCGGCGGTTATGTTTTCGGCGGGTACTTTTGATTCATCTAGCACCTCAATAGCTACATTATATACCTCGTTGGCAGCCAAAGAAACGTTGTCTATGGTTGGCTCGTTACCGCCAGCTCCGTCAAGGTCTTTAAACATAAAAGTGCGCACATCGGAAGGGTTGGTGCTGTTTGTTGCCACTATTTTTAGGGTAGTAATTAGTTCTTGTTCTTCGTCGGGGTCAGTATCTTTTTCTGTACAACTTGTGTACAGGCTACATTGAGCAACAAAAGCAACAAAAAACAAAGCTGAAAGTTTTTTTGATACGGTCATGAGTTGTTAAAATTTTATGGTGATTAAATTTTTGGTAATTATTTGGGTAGATGAGGTATTTTTGGCGATAAATGAGCGAGTTACTACTATTGTGTAGAAAAAAGCATGGGTTTTAAGAATTAAGGGCAGATGCACTGTATTATTGAATGGTAAACATTAGTTAGTTGAGCGATAAAAAAAGGAGGTGTTGGCAATTAGGGTACATTTAAAGCCCCTATCGGTACAGTTATACGCAGGCTTACATTAGTTCCAATGGCATCTGCAAAGTATCTAAACCTGTCCAAATAATCTCGGTAGGTAGTATTAAGTAAATTATTGCCCGACAAACCTATTTTAATGTGTTGCTTTTTGATTGCAAAGTTAGTACCAATTTGTGCGTTTAATAAAGTATAAGCTGGCGGCGGCGGTACAAAGTCGCTGTTAGGTGGTACATTTTTTTGCTCGAACACCGTTTGCACCGACACCGACACGTAATTGTCTGTAAAGTGTTTGGTATCGTGCAGTTGGTACTCCGCCCCTGTTTCGAGGCGTGTTGGGGGTATCATCACCAAAAACTGATGTTGTGTGCGGTCGTAGGCATACAAATACGAGCCTTTATGGTTTATTTTTAAGGTTTGCGTAAGTTGGTAACTCATCTGCCAATCGATACCGGTTAATAAGGCATTGGTTTGTTTGTAGGCAAATACCGGAAAAGCCCCTCGGATAGTTAAAATGGTGGTGTTTTGAGGTTGTAGGTAGATAAAATTATTGATTAGGTTGCAATAGATATTGGTTTGCAGCAATAGCTTTTGGTTTTTTGTGTTGTAGGTTAGCCCTGCAATGGTGTTATAAGCTTTTTCGGGTATCATCGTAGCATCTCCCACCTCAAACGAAGCCGACCCGTGGTGCACCCCATTACTAAACAGCTCGCTTACATGCGGCGCTCGCCATGCCGTACCAAAATTGGCGTTTAGCTGTAGGTTTGTTTTGGGGTAATATATAACGCCCGTTGTAGCGGACATAGTTTGGTAGGTATATTGTGGGTTTTTGGGATACACGTTTTCTTTTTCGGGCAAAAACACTTGCATGTGTCGGTGGTCGTATCTTAAGCCAGCCTCGAGGTGCCATTTTTTGTGGTGCCAGTGTTCTATGGCAAATATGCCGTTTGTAAAGGCGTTAAACTCGGGGATAAAGAAACGTCCGCCAAATTGGTTTTGTTGATACAAGCTGCTAATGCCTATTGTACCGCTAAGGTTTTTTTTATGTGGGTGTTGCCAAATGGCATCGGCGGAGTAGGTGGTGATATAAAAACGCAGTTCGGCTTTGTTAGCGTTAGTCAAGGAGTCGTTATAGGGTCTATGGCTATCATATTCTAATCGGGTGTTAAACTGTCGGGCTACGGATAAGGATATATCGCCTAATTTGGCGGTGTTATAGGATGTTTTTAGGCGCAGTAATTGGTGGTTGATAGCTTGTCGGGGTCGGTTTATGGCATAATCGAAGTTAGCGGAGACTAATGGGGTTGGAGAATTGAAGGCAGTTTGTAGGTCGGTAAGGTTACCGATATGAGCGCCGGCAAAGATACCTACTTTGGCGTTGTATTGGCTGTAAAATAAATTGGCATTAAAGTTGTTTTGGTGATAAGCTAAGGTTGTGGAGAAGTTATATTGCTCGGTTCCGGTGTTTTTTAAGTAATAGTTGGGTGTTTTTAAGTTTCCGGAGCGTTGAACGGAGCCTTGTAATCGCCAAGCAAAAGCAGTTAGGCGTTTAAATTTACCCTCTACCATACCCGCTAATGTACCCCCACGACCATTACTAGCAGTTATGGCATTAAGTTCGGCACCTACGCTGGGTTCTGATGGTAGGGTTTTAGGTTCTACTAAAATAACGCCGCCAATAGCATCAGAGCCATACTGTACGGCATTAGCGCCTTTTATTACGGTTAGTTTGCCGGCGGTAAATGGGTCAATTTCGGGGGCATGTTCTGTTCCCCACTGTTGACCTTCTTGTCTTACGCCATTGTTCATGATAAGTATTCGTTGGCTGTGCAAGCCATTGATAACTGGTTTTACAATAGTTTGCCCTGTTTGTAGGGTGCTAACGCCATTAATATTAGCCAAAGCCTCGCCCAACGATTTGCCCTTTACTTCGTCTAACTGTCGTTTGTTTAGTTCGTTTCTTACCTGCGATATAGGGGCGTTTGTTCGTTCGCTTTTTATCACTACCTCGTGAAGCACATTAGTGGCGTGGGGTAGGTTAAAATTAAAGGTGGTATTTTGGGTAAGGTGTAGTATCTGCGAAACTGTTTCGCAACCCAAATGCGAGCAAGTAAGGGTGTAAGTGCCTGGGCATAAGTTGTTTATGGTATACTGTCCGTTGTCGTTGGCAATAGCCACTTTGTTTAGTTCTACGACTACAATATTGGTGTACAAAAGTGGCTCGTGTGTGTCGGTATCCAACACCACACCGCTAATAGTTAGTTGGCAATTAGGCTGTGCCATCAAAAAACAAGTTTGTAGTAACAAAAACGCAAAAACATTTTTTTTTACAAAAATAAACATTGGCTAATAAAATTGGTCGAACAAATACTATTTAGTGGATTAATGGCTTTAAGAGCTTAAAAACGTTTGTTTTAATGAGCTAAGAGTATTGATTAGTAAATTATCCTAGCATACTGTTTGGTAAGCAAAAGTGGCAAGATATAAGTCAAGTTACATAAAAAATAATAATTAGGCACTATTTTGGCATTAAAAAACAATGTAATACCAAGGTTTGCGTTCTTAAAGTCTGCCGCAAAGGTACAATCATTCTACTTATCTTGCAACAATGTTGCATTAATTTTTACTTTTTTAACACTACCCAATATTTTTTGACATGAGACGTAATATAACACTAGCAGCGGCGTAAGTTTTTTGCTTACTATATTTTTCATGCGTTGCTTATCTGAGCAAAGCGGAGCCTCTTTGGTGACACTAGATACTAAAATGCTGAAAAAAGTAACGCATCAGCGAGTATTTTCGAACAATAATGCCGAAGATACGTTTAGTTTAACATTGGTTGGCAACAAAATTAACGCTGCCCAAATAAGCTTTACAATTACCAATAATAAAGGCGAGATTTTGTACAAAGAAAATTTTCCGAGCGAGGCATTACTAGATTATGGCTTATTGGAGGTAAGCGAAAAGCCAACCGAAAAAGACAAAGAGAACTACCTACTTAAACGCATGGACACTTTTTTTGAACCTAAAGATTTTAGCACACCTGCCATAAAACCTAATGCCGACTACGAACCGCAGTACTCGGACAGGATAATTTGGAACACACTAAAACAAGATACTACTGCCGTAGGTTTCGATTATTTGTTGTACGAAGAAAGCGGACGTAGTATTGCTTATTCTAAAAAGTTAAAAAAAGTAGTAGAATATTTTAGTTGTTGTTAATTAAAATAGCAACTAATTTATTACTTCGCTTTCATCACTATTTCAGGCTATTATACATTAACATGAATTTTTTTGAGTTTTACGATTTACCTATTTCTTTTGTGGTAGATGAGAAGGTGCTTAAACAACGATTTTTGCAAAAAAGCAAGCAGCACCACCCCGACTTTCATACCCTGTCGAGTACCGATGAACAAGAAGAAGTATTACAACTATCAACGCTTAATAATCAAGCCTACAAAACTTTGTCGGATACCGACAGCCGCATAAAATATGTGTTAGCGTTATACGGTTTATTGGAAGAGGGAGAGCGTTATACCTTGCCACCCGATTTTTTGATGGACATGATGGACATAAACGAAGAGCTAATGGAACTGCAAAGTAACTTTGACGAACAAGCTCATCAACGCATCGAGCAGCAAATTAACGCACTAGAACAACAATTGCACGCCCAAACAACTGCCCAAATACAAGCCTATACCGCCAGCGAAGACGAAACAGAAAAGAGCCACCTTTTATTAGAAATAAAAAAATGTTACTATAAAATGCGTTACCTATTGCGCGTTAAAAAAACTTGTCGTACCTTTGCGTTGTCTTAATGAAACAGTTACACAAAACACGTTCATTATGAAAAAAAATGTTGCCCAGATGGCGGAATTGGTAGACGCGCTGGTCTCAAACACCAGTAGGTTCACCCCTGTGTCGGTTCGAGCCCGACTCCGCACAAAGGCTTAAGCATTTAAGCAAGCAGTATCCCTTTATAGTAACGTATCCCCATACAGATTTGAAAGAATCTGTATGGGGTTTTTTGCGTTTATCCGTAAAAGTCAACCCAAACGGCACATTATTTTTGCCTCGCGGAACTTTGTCGTTGGTTTGGTTGTTAAGCATACTAGTTTGCGGTATATTGCCGCGGGCTAATTTTTTATTTTTAATTTAATAGCTATGAAATGGAGAACATTTAATGGCGAACAAATCTTGTCTATAAAAGATGCTTAGAACAAGCTATTGTTCGAGAACAAAAGGCAGGCAACCGCCTGAAGGTTTGCATTAGTACCGACTCGCAGGTTACAGTAGCAACACAGAATTTGCAACCGTGATTGTTTTTTTGCGCGAAAAACGCGGTGGGTTTATGTATGTACACACAGAATCGGCACAAAACCGCATGAGTTTGAAAGAAAGGATGATAACCGAAGTAGCCAAATCAATTCAAATTGCCTACGAGCTATGCGATTTACTTGACCAATATGATGTAGATTTAGAAGTTCATGCCGACATCAACTCAAACCCACAATTTGAATCGAATGTGGCGCTTAAAGAAGCTATTGGCTACATTATGGGTATGGGCTTTGCCTTTAAAGTAAAACCCGATGCCTTTGCCAGCTCAAGCTGCGCCGATAAATTAGTATAAACTATTATTGTTTTTAAAAATTTGATTTTAAACACAATACATCTGCTTAAAAAATTAGGCAGATGTATTTATTTGTGCTATTTTTAAACAAAACACCGTTTTTTTATAAAAAAGCGGTGTTTTGCGTTTTGGTTTGGTTCAAATAATTGTGTTAATTTATTTGCTGCTTACAAAATAGCCTCGCGCACCCTAATAAGCTGCTCGAGTAGCGTTTCTAGTCTATCTAAAGGTAACATATTAGCCCCGTCGGATTTAGCTTTTGCGGGTTCGGGGTGTGTTTCGATAAACAAACCATCAACACCTACAGCAATACCCGCTTTGGCGATAGTGGCAATAAGGGCAGGCAAGCCACCCGTTACCCCCGATGCCTGATTAGGCTGCTGCAACGAGTGTGTACAATCGAGTACAACAGGCACGCCAAAACTTTGCATAGTAGGTATGCCTCTAAAATCAACGATTAAATCCTGATAACCAAACATACTTCCACGTTCGGTTAGCATTACCTTGTTGTTGCCCGATTGTTTTACCTTATCAACAGCAAATTGCATAGCATCGGGCGATACAAACTGTCCTTTTTTGATATTAACCACTTTACCCGTTTGTGCAGCAGCCACAAGCAAATCGGTTTGTCGGCACAAAAAAGCTGGAATTTGTAACACATCAACATATTCGGCAGCCAAAGCAGCCTCGTCGGCAGCATGAATGTCGGTGACAACAGGCACGCCAAACTCGGCACGTACTTTGCGTAGTAATTTCAAAGCTGTTTCATCGCCAATGCCTAAACGAGGTCTAAACGCGAGCGGTTGGCTTTGCGATACGATGCTTTAAAGATATAAGGTATTTGTAGGCGGTTAGTAATATTTACAATTCGTTCGGCAATGTGCATTACTATTTCTTCGCTTTCGGCGGCGCAGGGGCCTGCCATTAAAAAAAAACGATTGGTATTGCTATGTTGCAAAAAATCTATTTGATGGAGCATATTTTATAAATAATAAATTATTATTGTATGTTTTGCAAAAAAAATAGCCCATACCATAGTGGGCATAGGCTATTTTTGTAAAAATAACAGATTTTATATACTATTGAGGAGGTACTGCAACAGCGCCGCCACGTTTTTTCTGTTGGATGATGTTGTCTTCGCGTTTAGTTGGATCAACTACACCACCGCGTTCTTTTTGTTGCTCTACGTTTTTACCTACTTCAATAGCGCCACCACGACCTTTTTGGATTTCGGTTTGTGTTGGTGCTGGTTTTGGAGCTGGTTTTGGTGCTGGTGCAGGAGCTGGTGCTGGTTTATTGCCTGGTTTTGGAGCGGGCTTAGGAGCTGGTTTTTGGGTTGTTTTGCCAGTGCCTTTACCTACGGTAGTAGCAGCAACCGTTAAAGAGTCGAATTGAGCTTTAATAGCCATTTGCACAGTTTTTTCGCACTCCATTTTTAACTCTTCGCGTTTGGTGCTAATACCTACGCTTACCAACGAGTCGACCATTGCGGCTTGTTTAACTTTCATAGCCTCCATATCGGGTGCGCTATTGCAGCTAACCAATATGCCAATAGCCAATGCGATTATTGGAAATAATGTTAATTTTTTCATGATGTCTGCGATTTTAACAAATTGTTTTTTTGGTTAGATGAATAAATTATTTGCCCGCTGGAGCAGCATGGCAGCAGCCAGGCGCTTGTTGCTTTAAACATCGAATCGGCTTTAGCAGCTACTTCGGTGGTTAAACGAGTTTGGCAAGCCGTATTAACCGAATCTTCGATAGATTTGGTTTGTACGGTAATCAACGAATCAGCAGTGCTTTGAGCCGCTGCTGTATCGAGCGAAACATTGGATTTATTGCAGCTAGCCATAGCCAACAACGATACAAATACCAATGACATGAACCCTAGTTGTTTCATATTCGTAAATTGTGTTTTAGATGAAGATAATTTTTCAGCTGCAAAGGTACTATTTTATTGCACAACAATGACTCATTATTGTTTATAAAATGCAAAATATTATTTTTTTAAATCATTTAAAATAAAATATCATGGCAAAACATAGCCAATAACGCCGTTTTTTGTGCTTTTAATTTATTGTTTTAAAACCGCAAAAGTACAAAATTATGGGTATTTACTAAGGCATTTTAGCCCATAAAACACTTAATTGCCATAAAATAGCAAAAAAAGTGCTTATTGAACAAAAAATCAAAAATTATCGTTTATCTTTGCGCCTTGTTAGGCTTGCAAGAGAACAAAAATCAACATTTTTGTCAAAAAAAGCACCAAAAATAAAAAAAAGCATTCCAAACAAAAAATAATTCGTACATTGCGCGCAAATTGTGGGCTACCCGATAATTGCCCATACAAATGCCGTTAGTGCTAAATTATATTGGTTTTAGCAAGATACTATGATGAGGATATAATGCCAATAAATAGCATGTAAAAAATAACTATCTAATCCCTCAATTTCGTCTAACATAAACAAAAAGGCTTTTATCGTTGATAAATGCCCCAAAACCACCTTTAAAACGGTAATACCAAAATATTTACCAAAAGCACCAAAAATTTTAAAACTTTTGCATGTCCCAAAGTAACTATTTTGTGCTTTAAAGGTCAATATTCCAAACAAAGTAAAAAAATTTAGATAAACGACAAAATTTTCCGCTTATGCAAAGTAGAAACTCTTGCTTGTAGCCCTTTGCTTTCTTGTTTGCTTCATCAGTTGCATACCTATGCAAGACGATGCCGCAAAGACGAACAAAGGCTGAAGACAGTGACAGATCGTCAGAAGGAGAAAGTAAAAGGAACCTATCCTTATCCTGCCTACAACGATGAAGGAATATAAAAACTTCGTACCTAAAGGCCGACAAGACCAACAAGACAAATCAAGGATCATAAGTACAATTTCCGGCTCGCCCACGCGACCGTTGGGGAAGTGGTATTGATGTAGGTAACATTTGGTAAGTGGTGACAATAAAACAGGTTTGGCAGGTAAGGCAACCGATGGTAAGGTTAATTTGAGCTATGACGCTCATATTCGCAAAATCGTTTGGTTATATCTTCTCGATGCGACCAACTTTATGATGAGTGCGCTTATGGACCGAACAGCCAGGCGCAAGGGCTGGAACCGCAGTATTGACACTAACCACACTCCTAATATAGCTTTAGGCGGTGGTGATGATAATTACGAGGCAGTAAAAGCATTAGACGGTACAACTACCAGAACACCAGATTACCGACGTGATGGTAATAATACATTACCTACTAGTAACAACGATTTGTTGTTTTATAACTATAAAACAAACATTCGCGAAGGTGCTATCTCGGGTATTCTTAGCCTGCACAACATCCGTTTTCACAAACAACAAACTAAAATTAGCTTGTATGGTTTAGCGGGTATTGGGTGGTTTGTGGCCATTATTGCTATGATGAATCAGTTGGACGAAGATGGAGCAG
>JADKCK010000048.1 GCA_016718845.1 Sphingobacteriales bacterium | reverse complement strand
GGGACGTTTCAAGGTGTCCGAACCCTGGAATTTTATCACCTTTAAAAAACTCACCACCACCTATTCCTTCGCCATTCCTGTACCTCCATTATAGGTAGTGCCTTGTGATGTGTCCGAACCATTATTCTCAACTCCGTAACTACCAGTTATTACAATTATAACCTGCAATCAAATATCTCGCTTGTAACTGTTTAGGTAGTCTTTTTGCAGAACATTCAATAATTGAGGTTTTTTTTGAAAAAAAATCAATAAAATGGCGTTTGGACGTTTCAGGTGTCCGAACCCTGAATTTTATCACTTTAAAAACTCACCAACCTATTCCTTGCCATTTCCGTACCTCCATTATAGGTGGTGCCTTATTGACCGAACCATTATTCTCAATTCCGTAACTACCAGTATTACAATTATAACCTGCAATCAAAATATCTCCGCTTATCACATCTGCTACCAAAGTAGTGGCAATATTGGTCAAAAATTTTCTATTTTGAAGACCAAACTGATGTCCCGCTCTATCCATAAAATCCATAATAAGGTCTCCTCTATCATTGAACTCAATATCGGATAAAATAGGTTGTGGATATGTACCAATCCCTGCATTATTATCATTCAACACCATATCCCTGTATTATTTGTCCAAGATACCATTCGTTGATATTGGTTTGTGAAGATCCGAAAGGATCTCCTTTTCTATAATTAAGAGGAACTGTAACGACAGGTGTATTACTAACTGTACCACTTCCCAAAGGATTATCTAATTTCAATACATAAGCATAAAGGTCAGTAGGTGCGCCAGTATTGTTATTTGAACCGCCATTTTCACCTGTACATACTGCTCCAATATATAATTTTCCTCTATGATAATCTAAGCCCCACGGGCGTAGTATTCCATTATTGCAGCCAATAGCAGGTAAATCAAAAATATGTACACTTACCACTCCTGTAGGATTAATGGCATCGTTCAACTCTAAGCGAAGTATTTTTTGAGTGTATAGATTAGTTACAAATAGATATTTACCGTCGTCACTAAAATCAATATCCCCTATACCTACTTTGCCTACTTGGTCAAAGGCTGCTGGGTCGTAGCTCGGGAAATTGCCGATATTGATAGGAAGTTGTCGTTCCGTATCATTCGTGCCTACAACACCCAGCCCACAAGGAGAGCCGCTTGCATCAATTGTTCCGTTATAGGTAACTTGTTGTCCTGTGGCATCTACCGTAAAACTTGAACTGTTACCATACGCCAAACCGCAAGTGCCATTTGCTCTAGTCTGATAGCCATTTGCATCTAAATCATAAAAAGGGGTTACCGTAAAAGTTGCTCCTGTTGGAGTAAGCATATAAATACCACCTGTTCCTAATGTACCCAAACCTACGTGACGTTTAACTAATGCAGATGTAAATAATTTTTGAGAATGCTTGCTATACGCATTCCCCCAAGCAACACCCATTATTTCACTTGAAGCAACATTAGTTGGTGGATTTGAACCTAAAGGCTCATTCCCTGTATAAGTATAGGGATAACCTGAATACCAACTGAAAGTTGCCGAGGTTCCGCCACCTGTAGGATCCCCAAGAAGAAGTAGGTATGTAAATATTGGTGTTTAACGGTCCCGTATTATAATCATCCGGGTTGTTAATACCAAAATTCACATTAGTGCTTGTTGCCGTTACAAACTGAACGGATGAGCCATATATACCGCCACTTGTAGAGCTAAAATCTATATTAGCATCAATACAATTATTGGCATTGGGTAGTACAAATTCTACCCTAATATTACCGCTACAGCCAGTGAGTGTGTAATTGGGTGCTGTTGCTCCCGCAGAGGTTGCTGTACCACATAAAGCACCTATATTATCATACGCATTGACGATAATGCTAGAAACTAACGGCTCACCAGTTTCTTTCACGCCATTACCATTAAAATCGCGGAAGACCGTGCCGCTTACTTGTGCATTTGCTGTTTTTGTTAGCAACAAAAATAGCCCTGCCCAAATAAACCTTTGCAATTTGGGCTTAAAAAGAAGAAATAGTTCCATTTGAAAGGAATTTTTAGGGTTAAACCATGTGTGAAATTGTAGTTTCATGGTGTTAATTTTTTGTGTTTTAAAATTTACAGATTTTATAGCAAATTTTGTGCCGAATTAAGTTTTCAACACAATTTTTTTTTGCTTGATTATTTTAGGGTGTATAAAAAATTGGGCTGTCTCGAAAGTACGAGACAGCCCAATTTTATTGCTTACTGGCATTGATTAGTGTTTTACAATGCCAATATTAATACATTTATTAGGTTGGCAGCAATTAACAATGGATATGATAATTGGGCAACACATGGTGTCTCCGCATCCGCCCGTAATGGCATTGCCATTGTAGGCTGCTTTGAAATACATTTGTGTAGCACCGGTTTGCAAATTGTCAATAGTTTGTACGGTTACATTTAGTGTTTGGTTTGTTTCGCCAGTCATTAGGGTATAATTAATACCATCGGTGCTGTAATACCACTGATAGCTAGTCTGTCCTGCTCCGCTTGTAATAGTAATACCACTTGTAGGGAAATTACATAAATCAATAGGTACGCTTAAACAAACTTCGTCTATGTCGTCTTCGCCCGGTACGTTGTTGTTGGGTGTGCTATCGGTGTCGGGTTCGTTCATGGCGGTAATTTCGGCTTTATTTATATGTACGCCTTCACCCGTTGTTGCATTATTGGCAGCCGCATTTACGGTAGCGGTAATAGTTAGTACTTTGGGGGCATCGGTGCCTGCAAAGTTGCCAATGTTCCAGCTTATAGTGCCGCTGTTGTTGGTTACGTTTGCGGGGTCGGAGCTAGTAACGAAACTTAAACCCGTTGGCATATAATCGGTAACAACTACGCCTGTTGCATCAACGGCATTGTCGTTGCTTACGGTAATGGTAAAGGTGACAGTGCTGCCAATAGTAGCTATTGAACTGTTTACTGTTTTTACCAACGATAAGTCGGGCAGGGCATTTGGTTGGGTGATGATGCTGCTACAATTAGCCGTACAGCCATTTGCATCTGTAACGGTTACGGTGTAGGTGCCTGCTGTTAAGCCCGAGATACTTGCGGTCGTTTCGCCGTTGCTCCACAAATAGGTGTAGGGAGATGTGCCGCCTGTTACCGATGTGCTAGCTGTTCCGTCTGCACCGCCACTTGTTGTTACGTCGGTTTTAGTACAGGTTGCATCTAACAAAGTTGGTTCGGTAACGGTGTAACTCGTTATGGCAGTACAAGTTGGTGTTTCGGTAACGGTAACGGTATAAGTACCTGCCGTTAGGTTGCTGATGCTTTGTGTTGTTTCGTTGTTGCTCCACAAATAGGTTACGGGTACTAGATTACCGCTTGCTGTTACGCCAACAGCACCATTGTTGCCGCCGTTGCAACTTACGTTGGTTTCGTTGCCTGTGGTGGTGGCTGATAGGTTACAACCTGGCTCTTGGATAGTTACGCTACAATTAGCCGTACAACCATTTGCATCTGTTGCGGTTACGGTGTAAGTGCCTGCGGTTAAGCCCGAGATACTTGCAGTTGTTGCACCATTGCTCCACAAATAGGTGTAGGGTGCAGTGCCACCTGTTACCGATGTGCTAGCTGTTCCGTCTGCACCGCCACTTGTTGTTACGTCGGTTTTAGTACAGGTTGCATCTAACAAAGTAGGCTCGGTAACAGTGTAACTCGTTACGGCTGTACAAGTGGGGGTTTCGGTAACGGTAACGGTATAAGTACCTGCCGTTAGGTTGCTGATACTTTGTGTTGTTTCGTTGTTGCTCCACAAATAGGTTACGGTACTAGGTTACCGCTTGCTGTTACGCCAACAGCACCATTGTTACCACCGTTGCAACTTACGTTGGTTTCGTTGCCTGTGGTGGTGGCTGATAGGTTACAACCTGGCTCTTGGATAGTTACGCTACAATTAGCCGTACAACCATTTGCATCTGTTGCGGTTACGGTGTAAGTGCCTGCGGTTAAGCCCGTAATACTTGCAGTAGTTGCACCATTGCTCCACAAATAGGTGTAGGGAGCTGTGCCACCTGTTACCGATGTGCTAGCTGTTCCGTCTGCACCGCCACTTGTTGTTACGTCGGTTTTAGTACAGGTTGCATCTAACAAAGTAGGCTCGGTAACAGTGTAACTCGTTACGGCTGTACAAGTGGGGGTTTCGGTGACGGTGACATTATAGGTGCCTGCGGTGAGGTTGCTGATACTTTGAGTTGTTGCACCGTTGCTCCATAAATAAGTCACGGGTACTAGGTTGCCCGATGCGGTTGCGGTTGCTGTTCCACCTATGCCTGCATTACACAATACGTTAGTACCTGTTGCGGTGGCAGATAGGTTGCAACTTGGTTCTTGTACAGTTACGCTACAATTATCGGTACATCCATTTAAGTCTGTAACGGTTACGCTGTAAGTACCTGCTGTTAAGCCTGTAATACTTGCAGTTGTTGCACCATTGCTCCACAAATAGGTGTAGGGTGCAGTGCCACCTGTTGCGTTTACGGTTGCAGTACCTTGGCTACCGCCAATGGTGGTGGCATCGGTTTTAGAGCAAGCTGCATCTAACAAAGTAGGTTCGGTAACAGTGTAACTCGTTACGGCAGTACAAGTTGGAGCCTCGGTGACGGTTACGTTATAGGTGCCTGCGGTGAGGTTGCTGATACTTTGAGTTGTTGCACCGTTGCTCCATAAATAAGTCACGGGTACTAGGTTGCCCGATGCGGTTGCGGTTGCTGTTCCACCTATGCCTGCATTACACAATACGTTAGTACCTGTTGCTGTGGCAGATAAGTTACAGCTAGGTTCTTGCACGGTTACCATACAATTAGCCGTACAACCATTTAGGTCGGTAACGGTTACGCCGTAGGTGCCTGCGGTTAAGTTGCTGATGCTTTGCGTTGTTTCGCCATTGCTCCACAAATAGGTGTAGGGTGCAGTACCGCCTGTTGCTGATGTGCTAGCAGTGCCTTGGTTTCCACCAATGGTGGTGGCATCGGTTTTAGTGCAAGTGGCATCTAACAAAGTAGGTTCGGTAACGGTGTAAGATGCTACAGCAGTACAAGTTGGTGTTTCGGTGACAGTTACGGTGTAAGTACCTGCGGTTAAACTAGTAATACTTCCGGTTGTTGCTCCGTTACTCCATAAGTAGGTAACTGGTGCAAGGTTGCCGCTTACAGTTACGCCAACAGCACCATTGCTGCCGCCATTGCAACTTACATTGGTTTCGTTGCCGGTGGTAGATGCTGATAGGTTGCAAGCAACCTTGAAACCAACATCCAAAGTATGGTCATTTTGACCATAAGTGCCTGTGGTGTAGGCTATTTCGGCATTGCCACTTACTAGGGTAGCATCACTATCGCGTAGGTCGCCGTTGGTGGTGCCGTCGGTGTTGGTGCCTGTTAGGGTTTGTCCACTGGGAATAGCCGCACTTGGCACACGAATAGTATAGGCTGTATTGGGCTTAAGTTCGGTTGCTCCGCCTTGATTGACGTTGCTGTTGTTGAAATACCATTGTCCGCCATTAGCTGTTGTTGTTGTTCCTACTAAGGTTGTACCTTCGTAGAGTTCAACGGTAATGCCATCAATACCTGCTTCGCCTGCGTCTTGTATGCCGTTGCTGTTGGCATCAGTCCATACACGGT
Organism: Sphingobacteriales bacterium; assembly: GCA_016718845.1. Lineage (GTDB taxonomy): Bacteria > Bacteroidota > Bacteroidia > Chitinophagales > UBA2359 > JAEUUX01. Next base: position 53,583 of record JADKCK010000048.1, on the reverse strand, counting down.
TGCCAATTTCGAGGGGGGCAGGATTACATAGCAATTCAATATCGCCCAAACCATTGGCTTTATTCACCACATCGGGGTCGCCATCGTTGTCGTAGTCGCTTTCGCCACTATAAACTTTATTATGCTCACCCGGAGTAGGTCCCCAAGTATGCGTATTGGTAGAAACAAATGCAGTACCACCCGAATTGGAGCCCGGAATAACGGTTGCCGTTATTTCATTAGACCCTTGCAAAACTGCCAATGAACCTAGATAATCGGGAGAGTGTTTTACGTTTTGTTGGAAAAAAGTAGTGGTATTATAGCCAGCCTCACCGCCGCAGCTACCACTTGTTTCTACATCCCAAGTAGTGCCATTAAAGCAAGATTTGATGAGAACTCCTGCAGCATTGCTCGAACCTATAGGTTTGGTGCAGTCGGGTCCATAATTTGTTCCATTTCGATTAGCTTTTACGTCCAAAGCCATGTTGCGAAGTCCAAGCAACATATCGTCCTCCACAAATTCTATGTCGGTTAGTAGTGGGCTTCTGTTTTCATTGTTGGAGGCAGTTGCCGACCAATAGGGTTCAAAGCCATTGTCGTAGTTGAGGGGGGTAAAGCTAGTAACCGGAGTGGTATTGTAGGTATTGGTGTCGGGATTAAACTCAAAAACATAAGCTCGCAAATTATTGGGATTATCCGAACTTTCGGCAGTATTCATCACTCCTAGGTATAGTTTGCCACGCCAAAATTTGAGGCCAAAAGGGCGTAAATCTAATTCTTCGTTGGTCGTTACTGGTTCGTTCCAAGTAGGCCCGCCTATTATGCCTGGAATTTTGTGCGTACCTAATATAACACCTGTATTGGCATTGATTCGATACAGGGCACGATCGTACAAATTCATGGCGTATAGTGTCTGTTCATCGTCAGAAAGTTCTATGTCACCCCAACTCATTTTGCCCACTTGTTTCCAAGCATCGTCGCAAAACCAATTAGTACCTGTTTTGGGGTGTGGGTTAACACCTGTACTATACAATGCGGGGTTGGGGTTGGTAGGCGAGTTAGGAGATATGTCTAGCAAAACACTGTATGTTCCATCTACATTTACCTTGTAGATAGCACCAGTCGAGCCTTCTATACCTACATTGCCAGGTCCAAAACCGACCATATTTTTCAGAAAAGCAGAAGAATATATATTTTTACTTGTTTTGGCATACGCTAAACCGTACAAAGCCCCTACATCGGGGACTCCCGCAAAAATATTATCTTGGTCTATATCGCCTGAATCAGTATTTCGCTCTAAATAGGGGTTTCCCACTAAACCCGGAGCGGTGTCATCAAATCTATCTGGGTTTTTAAAAATCATGATAGAAGTAATTAGAGTTGGGTCTGCTTGGCAATAATCTTGTGGATAGTTGATGCCAAAATTGACATTTGTAGCCGATGCCCCTGCCGTAACAAACTGTATGCTTGTTCCGCCTGCGGGCCCTGAGTAATCTTGAGGTGACAAACCCGTAAATTCTAGTCGGACAGGAGTGCCACTAGGTACAGCATTTGCTCCACTTGCTGGAAAACTATACGTACCTGTTGCTGATGAACTGACAGAGGCAATAACTGTACCTGCGGCACTATATGCCATCACAGTAATGCCTTGTACGCTTGGTTCGTTAAAGGTTGCACCAGTTTCGCGTGTGCCATTAGCATTATAGTCCCGAAATACAGTGCCTGAAATTTGCGCCTTTAAGGATAGGCAGGATAAGAAAAATGTAAGTAATAAAAAAATGCGCATCATTTTGACTTTTTAGAGAGGTAATAACATTTTAAATTCGCCTAAAAAGTGGCAATGTCTGTGCCATAAGAGCATTAATTTTGTGTATTTTTTAACAATTATTAGCTTTCTAAAGCTAATTTTATTTTTTTAGTAACGTAACATCCTAGTAATCAGTATTTTATTAGCTGATTGTATCCTAAAAAAATGTAAAGTCTAAGATAATAAAGCACAGAAGATAAAAAAACATTTAGTAGTGCGAATAAAAATTTAAAGGCGTATCTTTGCACTATAAAAACTACAAAAACGCATCAATTATGTCATTAGAGTTACACACACTTATCCGAAATATGTCTAAATCTCAAAAAAGACAGTTTACAATGGAAGCACAAAAACAAGGTAAGGATAATCAATACTTGCAAATTTTTCATTTTTTGGATAAAATGGATCACTATGAATATGAAAAACTGGTTGCTCAATGCCAAAAAGTAGGTATTGAGCAGTTGGCTGTTTTAAAAGTTTATTTACACCAAAAGGTATTGGATATATGGGCAAAATCTATTTTAGAGGAGGTTGATGAAGAACGATTGATAACAGAAATGCACATCAACAATGCTCGCGTTTATGCCTCATTGCGCCATTTCAACTGGGCATTAGACGAACTAACAAAAGCATTTAAAATAGCTGAATCGCATCAGTTGTACGATTTAATTATAAGAATAAAAAAACTAGAAACTTCTTATCTTATGGCTTATTCTTTTAAAGACATGACGTATGAAAACATGTGTATCATTGGAGAGCAGATTAGAAAAAGTCAAGATGAAATAAATTTGCACAATCAACTTCGCATCGTTTCTAAAAAAATAACTTTTTTAAACGCCCGATTAATGCCTCAAGACGCAGATATTATTAATGGTTTAGGCGAAGAAGTAGAAAGACTTAGCAACCTTGCTAGCGATTCATTTCGAAATTACCTACAACAAGTATACATTAAAAAAGAATTTGACACACTTCGGAAACAAAATAATAGTGACCATCTATATACCATAAAAATAAAAAATATTTGGCAGCAAAATCCTTTTTTTATTAAAACCGATTTTTTAGAATATGCAGAGGATATGTTTAGGTGTATTTTTTGGGTAGCAAGCTCACCTTTTATAGATTTAGAAAACCATGAGCAATGGTTAAAAGAAGTAGATGCTATAGAAAATCTGATAGAAAACAATAAAACTAACTATAAAGCCAATACTCAAAGATTACTACATATTACTGAACGGTTACACATGATTAGACTATTTATATATTCAAGAACTAAACAATACAATGACATTATAGAACAAGGAAAAACTTGGGCTGATAATTGCTTAAATATTACATCCAAGTTACCACACCAAGTTGCTATTATTTACTTAATTGCTTTATCTTATTTTAAAAACAAAAAATACGATACCGCATTGGTTTATTTATTAAAAATTATGCCTAATAAATATAGTATTCATGTAAAAAACTATTCAACAAATTGCATTGCTTTGTATACTTTATGCCATTACGAATTGAAAAACGCTAAATTCTTATCCTTAGAAATTCCTAAACTTCGCCAGTTCTTGAACAAATATGACACCCCAGAAACAGAGGTAGCACTATTATTATTGAAGTTGGCAGAACAACTTGAAAGCAAACGATATATCAATAAAAAAAGGGTTTTATATCAAAATACCTTCTTATTTTCGAGCAATTCGAAAAAGATAATTTAATTTTTAAAAGCTCATCTTGGCATTTGTGACTGGATAAACAGTAAAATAAGCAAATAAATTTCAGAACCAATATAAAACAAATTGGGCTGCCCTACAATTGTAGAGCAGCCCACTTTATATGCAAATACAAGCAAATTTCATTTACCTCATAAAACACTTTTTGACACTTTATGCACAAACATTAACCCAAAATAAAACCTCAAAATGCTATTTTAACACAACAAATTGTGTTGTCAAAACGTTATACATACAAGAAACTATTGTTGCTTTTTGCAAAAATAAACCACCTAAAAACAACTTTGTTGTGTAGCTAATAATCCAACACAAAATAAAAAATTACTCTGTTTTGTATGCTAAAAATCCCCCCCAAACACCTCATTTGCCTCAACTAAACACCCAAATAGCCGCTTTTAAGGGTGTTTTATCAGTAAATAGCCATTTTTTTAGCACAAAATTAACATTTAGTATACACAATCAGAGATATTGCGTAATTTCGCTCCCTCTAAACAATCAATCGTTAAAATAATAACCCAAAATGGACACGCTGAAGTCGAAATTTTCAGAAAAAGCTTTGCCCTTAGCCCAAGAACTAAAAAGCTTTGTAAAAGAACATGGTAATGTTGTAGTAGGACAATATACCATAGACCAAGTAGTTGGTGGCATGAAAGGCATTAAAGGTTTGCTCACCGAAACCTCTGTGTTAGACGCCGTAGAAGGTATCCGTTTCAGAGGCTACAACATCACGCAACTGCGCGAATTACTGCCAAAAGCCGAAGGCGACACCGAACCACTACCCGAAGGCATTTTTTACCTAATGCTTATCGGCGAGCTACCTACCCCCGAAGACGTAGCTTTTATTAGCCAAGAATGGAACCGCCGAGCCAACATCCCTCAACATGTTTTTGATACCCTAGAAGCACTACCCGCTACCACACACCCCATGACCCAATTTAGCATAGGCATATTGGCTATGCAAACCGAGTCGGAGTTTGCCGCAGGATATGCAAAAGGCATAGGCAAAGACACCTACTGGCAACATACCTACGAAGATGCCATGAACCTAATTGCCCGCCTACCACGCTTGGCAGCCTACATATATCGCCGTAGTTTTCATAACGGCAACCACATTGCCCCCGACCCTAGCCTAGATTGGGCAGGTAACTTTGCACACATGTTGGGCATAGACACCCCAAGCTTTAAAAGCCTAATGCGCCTATACCTAACCATACACGCCGACCACGAAGGCGGCAACGGCTCGGCACATACCGTACACCTAACAGGCTCTATGTTGTCCGATGCCTACCTCTCGTTTTCTAGCGGCATGAACTCGTTGGCAGGACCACTACACGGCTTGGCAAACCAAGAGGTAATTAGCTGGATATTTAAAATGCAAAAAACACTAGGCACCGAAACACCTACCAAAGAACAAGTAGAAGAATACATCAGACAAACATTAGCCAACAAACAAGTGGTACCCGGATACGGACACGCCGTATTGCGCCGCACCGACCCACGCTTTTTAGCACAACAAGATTTTGCCAAAAAACATTTCCCCGACGACCCACTCTGTAACCTAGTCTGGAACGTATACGACGTAGCTCCACGTATTTTGGGCGAAACAGGTAAAATCCAAAACCCATTCCCCAACGTCGATGCACACTCGGGCGCTTTGTTACTACATTATGGCTTTAAAGAATACAGCTTTTATACCGTACTATTTGGCGTATCGCGCGCCTTGGGTGTAATGGCATCGTTGTGCTGGTCGCGTGCCTATGGCTTAGGCTTAGAACGCCCCGGCTCGGTTACCTTCGCAAAACTAAAAGAAATAGCCGAAAAAGCAGCAAACCCAACACTCGCCTAACACTTACCTAATCAACCCTCATAAAAGAATCTCCTCCTTAATAAACTTTATTACCGAGGAGATTCTTTACCCCTAGTCCATACAATATCGGTTAAACCATTATCCCAAAGCCTGCCAAGCCCCGCTTGACGCGGTAAATATCTTTTTTGGGGGTGATGCTTGGCTTACCCTAAGTTGCAAAGTTGGTGGCACCCCCAGAAAAAAAGCCAGCGCAACACCCAACACCTATAACAACCGTACCCACATCAGCAAATAACCATGAGCAAAAACATAACCTATTACACCAGCTACAATAAAATTATTTACAAAGAGTACGGGCGCAATGTGCAACGACTAATAGAACACGCACTTGAAATACCCAACCGCAACCAACGCACCCAATTTGCCTATAGTATCATCGATATTATGGGGCAACTAAGTCCACACCTGCGCAACGTCGAGGATTTTAAACATAAACTTTGGGATCATCTACACATCATTGCCAACTACCAACTCGACATCGACTCGCCCTACCCAATGCCTAAACCCGAGGTAATTAACCGCCGCCCCGATGCCTTATCGTATCCACAAACCCGCATTAAAAACCGACAATATGGCAAAAACGTGCAGGTACTTGTCCAAAAAGCCATCGAAACACCCCACCTCAACCACCAAACCGCATTAGCTAGCACCGCATTTGGTTACATGAAAACCATTCAACGAAGTAAAACCAACAACCAAGACTCTATAAACGAAGAAATTATTAAGGGCGACTTGCTCAGGCTGTCGGGAGGCGTGCTAAACCTTATCAGCGAACCAAACGCATCGCAACAGCGGCAACAAAAAAGCAAACACAAAAAAAAGTTGTTTTTAAAAAGCAGCGACCCTAAAAATCAAACCAATAAACAAAATAAAAATAAAAAATAGTTAATACCACCAATCAAACAAGGGCGATCTTTACTTAGGTCGCCTTTATTTTTATCAAAGCTTATTACACAAATGAAACAAAATGCGTTCGAAATTATAGGAGGCAAGCCGCTTAAAGGCGAACTTGTGCCACAAGGTGCCAAAAACGAAGCCTTACAAATTGTTTGCGCCGTATTGCTCACCTCCCAGCCCATCACCATATCCAACATACCCAACATCGAAGATGTAAATAAACTAATTGGCATTTTGGGCGATATGGGCGTAAAAGTGCAACAACTATCCGACGATACCTACCGTTTTCAAGCCGACGATGTAAACCTAGATTACATTTTTTCGGAACAATACATACTTACAGCAGGCAAACTACGTGGCTCGGTTATGTTAATTGGTGCCTTATTAGGCAGGTTTAAAAAAGCCTTTTTGCCGCGCCCCGGTGGCGACAAAATTGGGCGACGCCGATTAGACACCCACTTTTTGGGCTTGCAAATGCTGGGTGCCCAATTTAAATACGACGACGAGGCAAGCACTTTCTCTATCGAAGCCGAACAACTAACCGGCAATTACATACTACTCGAAGAAGCATCGGTAACAGGCACCGCCAATGTATTACTTGCCGCAGTAATGGCACAAGGCAAAACCACCATCTACAATGCCGCCTGCGAGCCTTACCTACAACAGCTTTGCAAAATGTTAAACAGCATGGGCGCAAAAATAAGCGGTGTTGGCTCTAATTTATTACACATCGAAGGCGTAGAAACCCTAAGCGGCTGCGAACACCGCATTTTGCCCGATATGATAGAAATTGGTAGCTTTATAGGCTTGGCAGCCCTTACCAAATCCGAAATTACCATAAAAAATGCCCGCATAGACCAATTAGGCATTATACCCAACGTGTTTGCTAAGTTAGGTATAAAAATGGAGTTTATAAACGACGACATTTATATACCTGCACAAGAACACTACGAAATACAAAAATTTATTGATGGCTCTGTCCTTAACATTGCCGATGCCCCTTGGCCCGGCTTTACCCCCGACCTATTGAGCATTGTGTTGGTAGTAGCCACCCAAGCAAAAGGCAGCGTGCTTATCCACCAAAAAATGTTCGAAAGCCGTTTGTTTTTTGTAGATAAACTAATTGATATGGGCGCACAAATTATCCTCTGCGACCCACACCGCGCCGTTGTTATTGGCATAGACCACCAATACCCGCTTAGGGGTATTCCTATGTCGTCGCCCGACATACGCGCAGGTGTGTCGTTGCTTATGGCGGCATTATCGGCAAGTGGCAAAAGCGTTATCAGCAACATCGAGCAAATAGACCGCGGGTATCAAAACATTGATAAACGATTGATAGCACTAGGTGCCGATATTAAACGCATATAACTACAATAATAGCTTTGTGAAGTTTTGTTGACTTTGCAAAGCTATTTAAATAAAAAAAATTAATTTTATTTAAATAATATAAAATCAATATTTTTTTCTTAATTTCACCTACTCACTGATGTTACGCAGTCTAATCCAATAACAAGGTGTTTTGCATTTTTATGCACGGTTTCGTATGTGGTTTCTTCTGAACTGGCATTATAGGAATTGGCGTTAAGAAATTTATTGGGGCATAAATGTAGCGTTAAGAAAGATATACTGTTTGAAGCACGCCACACCAAACCAAGAAATAAAACCGATAAACAAAGCGTTTGGCGTGCAAGTTTATATCTTTTAGCGGAATGTTGCACATTTTAGCCAATTACTATACCGCCTTGACTTTTTTGGTTACTTTTTTTGTCAAGAAAAAAAGTAACAAACTTTTAATGGGCCGAAAGTAGTAGCAAACTAATAACAAGTTACCGCCAAAGCCCCATGCCATTTAATTATTTAACATCCCTGCGTAACATGAATTACTCATTTACCCTACATTTACCCCAAACCCTTTTCTAATAAAACATAAATGGATATTGTACCTGTCGATTTATTAGTCACCTTTGTTTTAGCCCTCATTATGGTTGGTATTGGATTATCGCTAACCATATCCGAGTTTAAGCATATTTTCCGACATCCCAAAGCCCTATTTGCCGCTCTTTTTTCGCAAATGATAGCCCTACCGCTTATTGCATTTGCCATTGCGTCTATGTCTAACCTATCGCCCGAAATAAAAGTTGGTTTGATAATCTTAGCCGCCAGTCCAGGTGGTTCAACATCGGGTTTGCTTACCTATTTGCTACGTGGCAATGTGGCATTGTCGGTATCGCTAACCACCCTAAATAGCCTACTCACTTTATTTACCATACCCCTAATTGTTAATTTAGCCCTCGATTTTTACCTACATACCAACACACTAATAGAACTACCCTTTGCCGATACCATGATACACATCTTTGTTGTCACCATTATCCCGGCAAGCCTCGGCATCTGGATACGCAACAAATACCCACCTTTGGCAATACGCATCGAGGCAATGATGAAAAACATATTGCTAGTTGCCCTGTTTGCCTTGTTTGGTATAAAAATGTTTGCCGGCGAAAGCCAAGGTGGTACAGGCTTAACCTGGACAGAAGCCCTACATATTTTACCTTACACCTTAGCTTTACTCACCGCTTGTTGGTGGTTTGGCTACTATTTTTTGCGATTATGGGGCTTGCCACCCCGCGACCGCCTAACAGCCGCCATCGAATCGGGGGTGCACAACACCGCCCTTGCCATCTTAATTGCTGGTACACTTATCAAAAACCAAGAAATGGTCAAACCCATACTCATCTATGCCCTAACATCGTTCTGGATAGCTTGGCTGTTTGGTTATTTAGCTAATAGCTTATTGAAAAAAAAATATAAATTTTGACCTATCAAATTCACCTCCCGCAGTTCGAGGGTCCTTTCGATTTGTTGCTATTTTTTATACAACGCGACGAAATATCCCTTTACGACATACCCATTGCTAAACTTGCCGACGACTTTTTACACTATTTGCACCAATTAGAGCAAATGAATATTGATGTGGCAGGCGAGTTTATGCTAATGGCAGCTACACTTATGCAAATAAAAGCCAAAATGCTGTTGCCCCGCCGCGAACTAGACGAACAAGGCGAAGAAATTGACCCGCGCCAAGAACTAGTAGACAAACTACTCGAATACAAAGCTTTTAAAGAGGTACTAGCTACCATGTCGAGCTTAGAAGATGAACGACAACTGAAATTTAAACGCGGCAACCTCGAACAAGAAATTACCCAAATTGCCGCACAATACGAAACCGAAGCCGAACTCGAAACCATATCGCTGTTTAAACTAATGCAAGTGTTTAACAAAATAATGGAACGATACGAAAAACGCGAAGTTAAAGTAAGCGTACAAATGGTGCGTATACCGTATACTATAGGCAACCAAAAAGAATACCTCCACAATTTATTTGCACAAGACAATACCAAAACTATTGATTTTGTTAAGCTATTCGACGACTGCCTCGAAAGCCGAGTTAAAGCCATTGTGCGTTTCTTGGCAATGCTCGAAATGATACAAGAAAGCATACTAACCCTAGTAGGCGGCGACGAACTCAACAACTTTTGGATAAAATGGACAACCAACGACCCATTAATAACTAACAACTAGTGGCGTTTGTTAATACATCTGCACAAACCAATAAAATGCATTTGCTTCGCGCAGTTCCATATTCGGTGCTGATTGCACCTTTTGCCTGCCCACAAAGTGTTTAGTTTGCGCCACTAAATACCAACCATCAAAAAATAAACTATCCAACCTATTTAATTTACCTAAACATGAAAAAATACATCTTTTTATTTGCTTTAACGCTATTATTTGCTTGCCAATCAGAAAAAAGCAACACCCCAAACAATGCAACCAATAATGTTTCGGCAAACACCAACAGTACAAGCAACATCGCAACTGCAAACACCAACACCCTCACCGAGTCAGCAAAAACCGCCACCCAAGAACCCACCTCAAAACCCGCCCAAATGCCCGCTGTACTACCCATGCCAAATGGCACAAAAAAAGTAATTCCCGAACAACAACGCGTATCACCCGACCAAAAACAAACACCCACCACCCAAATAATGCCTCAAACAACAAAAGTAGAGGCTGCTAAACCGCAACAACCAACAACTAAAACACCACCCATAGTAGCACAATATTATATGGCGGTGGGCGAAAAAGCACCTAATCAGCAAAAAATAGCCTGCTATACACAAGCCGCCGCAAAATTTGGCTTAGAATTTATCGCCACCGGAAAATCGTTGCCACAACACCAAAAAGCCAATAACGAAGCCACCCAACTAATGATAAAACGCTGGGGCAACGACTGGAACAGACAATTTGAAGAAGCCGTTAGCAACTGCTTAGTAGCCAACGAAAGGAAATAAACAACTCAAACACCACCTGTTTCGACTTCGCTCAACGTCCATCAAAACATCATCACTAGTAAAATATCTTTTCGACACATAGATGCATAGATTGACATAGATACATAGACCTATACTATTTTTTCGACACATAGATGCATAGATTGACATAGACACATAGACCTATACTATTTTTTTCGACACATAGATGCATAGATTGACATAGACACATAGACCTATACTATTTTTTCGACACATAGATGCATAGATTGACATAGACACATAGACCTATACTATTTTTTTCGACACATAGATGCATAGATTGACATAGTCTCCTTTCACCACTTCGCTCCCTTCACCACATCTCAACATCACCACATCTCAACATCACCACTTCACTCCCTTCACCACTTCACCCTTTTCACTCCTTTCACCACTATGCAACCAACATTTAGCATCCGCGACAACGACATCACACTTTTTGTGGGCTATGTACCACAAGACACCGAGCGATCGGAAAAGTTGCTCAATCAATTAGCTTTTTTTAAAAAACGCACCCGAAAATTACCCATAGATATTATTTTTGAAAGTAGTTTGGTAATGCCCGATGACGAAGTAGCCCCAACCATAAAAAAAGCACTCGAAAAAGCCGAAATAGTACTGCTACTTATCAGCGATAACTATGTGAACTCCGATTTTTATTACGACAACCAACTACTGCTTGCCCTCGATTTATATCAAAAAGGAGAAATTAAATTAGTGCCTATTATCGTTGATTTTTGCCTTTGGGACGAGCTACCTATAGCCGACCTTGTAGTGCTGCCCGACCCTCAGGAAACCGAAGCAACCAAAAAACGCCCTATTTCGAGCAATCAATGGCAATCCGAAGACGAACCTTATTTTTTAATTGCTCGCCACATCCGCGATTTGGTCATGCAACTCGAAACAGCCTATCAAGATGCCCAAACACAAGCAGCCATAAAAATAGAAAACGAAAACAAGAACAACGAAAACAACAATACCACCAACCAACCGTTTGAACCAACAGCAGGCGCCGAACCCGACCCAGAGGATATACCAGAAGATACAAACAAAGATGACGAAGGCTTAAATATACCCGCTAATTTACCGCCACCAGTGCCAAACAAAACAATCGACATTGACAAAGAATTCGAATCGGTGATTAAATCAACTTCGACCATAAAATCTGATGTATTTGACGAACTTTTCAAAAATAACGATTTACTACAAGATATGCAAAACAACGAAAAAACACCACGCAATAGGGGTTTCTCGCCTGCCAACTTGCCACTTAACGAAGCCGTTTATTGCAGCAAATATTACGATTTTAACCAAGGTATTGCCATTGGTATAAAAAACGGCGAATGGGTATTTTGGAACACCAAAGGCGAAGCAATGCCCGCCAATACCTACGACCAAGGTATGGAAACACAACACAACATGGCACGCGTGCGCCAAAACGATAAATGGGGCTGGATTGACCAAAATGGCAACGAAATTATACCTTTACAATACGACGACACCCGCGTTTTTGGTACTAACGGCTTGGCAAAAGTAAAAAAAGATGGCTTATGGGGCTGGATTAACCAAAGCGGAGAAGAAATAATTGCCCTACAATACGAAAATACCTATAACTTTGCCAATGGCTTAGCTCTTGTCAAAAAAAACAATAAATGGGGCTGGATAAACGAACAAGGCGAAACCGTAATAGATATGCTCTACGAAACAGCTTATTTGTTCGAAAATGGCAAAGCCTTAGTTGAACTAAACAATAAATGGGGCTGGATAAACAAACAAGGCGAAACCGTTATTCCATTTATATACGACTTTGCCCACGATTTTAGCAACAACATGGCAATGGTTATGCAAAACGAACTTTGGGGCTACATAAACCCAAACGGCGAAATGACAATACCTATGCAATACACCGATGCCCAATGGTTCGAAGATGGCGTTGCCGAAGTAGAACAAAACAACCAACGATTTTTAATTAACCTTAAAGGAGAGAAAGTTGATTATTAATTATTAATTATTGATTATTAATTATTGATTATTGATTATTAATTAAGTAAATTTCACCACATCCCCACATCACTCCTTCACCATTTCACTCCTTCACCATTTCACTCTTTTCACTCCTTCACCATTTCACTCTTTCACTCTTTTCACTCTTTCACTCTTTCACTCTTTCACTCATTTCACTCTTTTCACTCCTTCGCCACATCATGAAAAAATACCTTATTCCCCTACTTTCTTTTTTTTTGCTAACTTTTGCAGCACAAGCACAAGACAGTAGCAGTACAGCCGCCCGCAAATACCCGTCGTTATTGTGGCAAATAACACGTACCGACATACCTACTACCTCGTATTTATACGGAACCATACACGTAACCGACTCGCGGGTGTTTGAATTTGCCGATTCGGTGATGGCTAAATTTTATAGCTGCGATGCCGTAGCCACCGAAATATTAATGGACAAAATTGATTATTTGGGGATGATGAAAACTTTTGTCATGCACGATGTCACCCTCCGCGATTTATACACACCCGAACAATACACCAAAGTACGCGCTTACCTAGTAGAAAAAATGGGACCATTGGCAATTATGTTTAATATAGACAAAATTAAACCCTTTTACCTAATGAGCCTTGCTAGTGAAATGGGTGGTAAAGACAAAAAAAAGACGACCAACAAAGACAAAGCCCTTGACATATACCTGTCCGATTTAGGCGCCCAAAATGGCATGTTGCAAATTGGCATCGAAACAATAACCGAACAATTTGATGCCCTTGACCGAATACCCCTAAAAGAACAAGCACAAATGCTTTTGGATGCCACCCAAACAGATAACGAACAAATGGATATGGACGAACTGATACAAATTTATCAAGCACAAAATATAGACGCTTTATTGGCTTATTACAAACAAAACGAAGGTACCGAAGGCTCGGGTTTTGATGTGGCATTGGTCGAAAACCGCAATAAAGTAATGGCTCATCGAATGGACAGCATCATGCACCAACAAAGTACTTTTATGGCAGTTGGTACGCTACACCTGCCCGGCGTAATTGAGTTATTGCAACAACGCGGCTTTACCGTCGAGCCAATTATATCAACCTACAACCCCAATGGCGTATTTTATAGCCAACCTTGGCAAACATTTAGAAGCAATGCCGAAGGTTTTGAAACACTGCTGCCCGAACAACCCGAAGACGTATCCTACGAAGACACATTGGGTATGATGACAACCATGTTTAACTACGATGATTTTGACAACGACCTTTATTTTTCTATTATCTATATACCTGTAAAAGATACTATTGGCGATAACACCTACTACGACCGAGCCATTGCCGATTTAGTAACCGCCAACAAAGCCAACATCATCAAAAACGAACCTTATCAACTCGATAAACAATTAGCCCGAATAGGCGAAGTACGAATTGACAATATGCCCAACAAAAATATGCGATTTTTATTGGTCAGACGAAACGATAAAGTGTGTATGCTATCGGTAGTAGGTACATCGGGCAAAATAAACTCGCCACAAATTCACGCATTTTTTACTGCATTTAAGTTTACCAATTAAACTAGCAGTATATAATTTATACATATTTAAAATACAAAACAACTCCCCAAATTAAGCCATCTATGTCAATTACTCGTTTCACTGTTAGGGTTTACGGACTATTGCTAAACGAAAAACAACAACTATTAGTAACCGACGAACTTTTTGACAACCAATACCTAACCAAACTACCGGGCGGCGGTGTTGAGTTTGGCGAAGGTACAATTGATGCACTGCATCGCGAGTTTGACGAAGAATGTGCCTGCCCTATTGAGGTTTTAACACACATCTACACCACCGATTTTTTCATACAATCTATATTTTCGCCCAATACCCAAGTTTTATGTGTTTATTACCGCATACAAGCTCCGCCCAATTTTGTGTTTTTAAACAAGCCATTAGCCACCCATTTGTTGCCACAAATTGTGTTTCGTTGGGTAGATATATCCACCATAAACCCCCATTTTTTTCGGCTCGAAAGCGATAATCGAGCAGTGCAAACTTTATTACAGCAAATGTAGACACAAAAAAACACCTGTCGGGTAAAAATCCCAACAGGTGTTTTTATTTTTATCAGTTAAAAATAACGATACTTTACGCCCAATTCCATTTCGGAAACTGGCTGCGTACCACTTGTGCAATGCCAAAAAAAGCACCCGTATACACCAAATCGCCTAAGGCAGATGCCCTAAAAAATGGTATAGCCTGTGTATAGCATTGTACAAAACCATCAAAGGTATGTGGCATCCACGACAACCAAACGCCAAAGTTGGTAATTAAAAAGAAAATAACCGATGCTGCCATACTCGATGCCAAAATGGGCAATGGGGTTAGGCGTTTTTGCAAAGTACTACCCAACAAAGCCGTTAGCAACAACGAGCCATATACAAAAGGCATTATATCGCTAAAACCAGTATACGCACGCAAACCTGCCCAATACATTATTTGCAGCAAAAAATCGCTGAACAACATACAAGCCAAAGGCAGCAGCAATGCCCAACGTTTGTTGCTTAGATAAGCTCCGCCAAATAGTGCCATTGCTGCCACAGGCGTAACATTGGCAGGGTGCGGCAACACCCGCGAAATAGCAGCCAACACCAGCAAACTGCCTACAAACCAAATAGTATTTTTGTTATCGTTTATCATTGTTAATGTTTTTTTTTGAGTTTAGTATTGCTATCCTTACTTTTAGAATATGGCGCAAAGATACAGCAACTTTATCAGCTAAACAACACCACACAAAAAATTATGCCCAAATTAATTACTTAAACCACCGTTTTGCAGTGGTAAAATGTTCATTTGGGTAAAATTTAGTTTTTCAATTCGTTTAGTGCCAACCACGACATCAAACCCATGCTATGTTGTAGGGCTTCTTCGTCAAGGTCAAAGGTTGGGGTGTGTATATTTGAGGTTATGCCACGTTCAAAATTAGCCGTACCTATCCGATAAAAACAACCTTTGGCTACGTGTGTGTAGTAGGCAAAGTCTTCGGCGGTCATTCGCATTGGTATATCTACTACCTGCTCGTTGCCCATAAACTGTATGGCGGCATCTTTGCATCGCAGGGTAAGGGCATCGTCGTTTATTAAAAACGGATACCCTTGTACAAATTTCACTTCGGCAGTAGCACCCATACCTTCGGCAATGCCTTTTGCCATGCGTTCAATCCGTATTTTGGCTTCGGCTCGCCATGTTTCACTCATGGTTCGTAGGGTTCCTTCTAGTTTTACCTCTTCGGGTATCACGTTATAGCTGCCACCTACCGAGTTAATCTTGCCAAAAGTTAGCACACACGGAACAGTAGGGTCGTTTTGGCGGCTAACAATTTGTTGCAAAGCCGTCACAATTTGACAAGTAATAGCAACAGGGTCTACCGAATGTTGCGGCACAGCCCCATGACCACCTTTGCCATGTATGCTCAAATACACCTCGTCCGACGAAGCCATCATCATACCCGTTCTAAAGCCCACCATACCTGCGGGCAACAACGGATACACATGTAACCCAATAATACAATCGGGTTTAGGGTTTTCTAAAGCCCCTTCTTTTATCATAATAGATGCTCCACCCGGCGACTTCTCTTCGGCAGGCTGAAAAATTAATTTTACCGTACCTTCGAACTCATCTTTTAGGTTTTGTAAAATTCTACCCACACCCAATAAATTTGCCGTATGTGCATCGTGTCCGCAGGCGTGCATAACCCCCGGATTGGTTGATTTATAAGGCACTTCGTTTTGTTCTAAAATAGGCAGTGCGTCCATATCGGCACGCAGTGCAACTACCTTTTTGCTTGGGTTTCGCCCTTCTATTAGTCCAATAATACCTGTATTGGCAATACCTGCTTGGTACGATATGCCATATTCGGCTAGTTTTTCTTGCACATATTTTGAGGTGTTATACTCTTCAAACGACAGTTCGGGATTGGCATGTAGGTGTCGGCGAACCCTTACCACATCGGGGTGGTATTGTTCGGCAAGTTGTTGGATAGTTTCTTTTAAGTTCGACATACTTAATCAATTATTGATTATTAATTGTTAATTATTTACAAAACACCAAAAAATGTTTTTTTAAAAAATGTGGTAATTTTGTTTTGATACCCATATAAAGTCAATGCTACTAAGCTAACGAAGGCAGCCCAAATACCCCGCTTGACGCGGAAAATGTCTTTTTTGGGGGTGATGCTTGGCACTCCCTAATTTGATAAGTGAGTGGCACCCCCAAAGCACTGTTGGCGCAAACCAATAAAAAACCAATTATGTAATTTTGGGTATCAAATGTTTGGTTTAGCAATTAGCCGCAAGCCAACGCTTATTGGCTTGCGGCTGTTTAGCAATATCCTTCAATTTGGTAGCTTAATAGCTATGCCATTTAGCTACGTCCCATTTTTTTCATAAATCGCATGTGCGAGGCAATAGCCGCAGTCATGCTTGGATACGAATGGTACTCTACGCCAAATTGCTCACAAACACGTTGCACAATGGGTTGCAATTTAGGGTAATGCACATGGCTAATTTTAGGAAATAGGTGATGCTCTACCTGATAATTTAAGCCACCTAATAGCCATGTTAAGATTTTGTTGTTGGGTGCAAAATCGGCTGTAGTGCGTAGTTGGTGTACTGCCCATTCGTGTTCAATGTTTTTGTAGCCGTTGATAGGGGCTGTTTCGAGGCTAGTAGCCTCTACAAGATGAGCCAACAAAAACACAAAGGCAATGGTTAGCCCCGCCGTACAAACCACTAAAAAATAGCCCAAAAGCCACCCCCCAACCGATAGTGTGTAGATTGGAATGCCAATAAACAGCAATATGTGTAAAGCCTTACTCAGCCAAAATATAAGGTGGTCTTTAACCTTCATTTTCACGGCAATGGCACCAATATGTGTCGAAAAATAGCGCACAAAATCTGTCCACCAAACCCACGAAATCATAGCAAACGAGTACAAAATGGGTGCATATAGGTGTTGATATTTGTGCAAGGTATTGCGTGGATACGAGGGTGTAAATCGCAGAAACACATTAGATTCGATGTCGTCGTCGGCAGTTTCGATATTGGTGTAAATGTGGTGCGACATATTGTGTTTTAGTTTCCAGAAAAAAGCATCGCTACCCAACAAGTTTAGGGTGTAGCCGGCAATAGCATTCAAAAAGCGGTTGTTCGAGTAGCTACCGTGGCAGCCGTCGTGCATAACGTTCATGCCAATAAGTGCCAACGATACCCCAAAAATGGCAGCAAGTGGTATGGCAACCCACCACATAGGTGTAAAAAACACCAACTGCACATATAAGTACACTGCCAACGAAAAAATAATAATACCCTTTATATAAAGGCTAGCATTACCTATTTTTTCTTTGTTTTTTGTAGCAAAATAAGCTTCTACTTCGGTTTGTAGTGCTTTGTAAAAAGGCGTTTCTTGCGTTTGATACGTGATTTTTGACATTTTTTTGTTAGTTGTCAGTTATTTGTAAATATGGTGAGCAGTGTAAATGTTTATTGATTGATTGACGTTGCAAAGGTACAATGTTTATGGCATTTGTGGTGCAATGGGTGTAATATTTGTTGAGTAATTTTAGTAGTTAAATTAACCCTGTTGCAACAAAAGGTTTTAAGAGTTGCTTACTGAATAGTTCTGAAAAAAAACACTGCCTTATAAGCAAAAAAATCAGAGCTATAAAACAAACTAAACGCTAGAAAGCCTGTTTTGGGTGCGTTTTAACAAAATTACCCAAAAAAACAAGCAAAAAATTAGCAAATTTATTTTTTTTGTTTGATAATTAATGTTTTATTGCTATCTTTGTGCTTATCAAAACAACTAGTTTTTAGGTTTATTGTTCACTTTTCAAATCAATTTCAAATGAAAAAGCGCACCTTTCTTTTTTCTGTTTTTCTTTTTTGTTTTTGGGCGATAGAGGCATATCCATTATCTGTAAACAATGTCAACACTGTTCTATTTGGTTATAACACCTACTTTCTCTCTTTTAACATTGATGGTGTAGCACCCTATACCGTTGATGGCGTTGCAACCGACAGCATTTACACAAAAAATTATGATTGTAACACACCTTACAACGTAATTGTAGCCGATGCAACAGGCGCAAGCGTAGCTATTTCGGGATTATCACCATGTGGCAATGGGGCTGTAATTGATTTTGCTTTTACAATTGCCAATCAACCCATAGTTATAGGCGTTTTATATAACGATGCCGATGTTAGCCTAGGTGTTATATCCGTGAGCGATCCGCTACATGGTATTGCTATTATTAATCCAGACAAAACCATTACCTATATACCCGATGATGATTTTGGAGGCATAGATACTTTTTCTTATCAAATCATTGATGGTTACGGCGAAACAGCAAATGCCATAGTAGTAGTTAAGGTGTGGGGTAACTACAATCTTTACGCCGAATCATCGCATGACTGTAGCAATGCTGCGGCTACGGGGCAATATCTTGTAAATGTTTACTTTGAAAGCGGAACGCCACCGTACAATATCACTGGCTCGTACAATCAAAGCAATTTCACAGAGAATTTCCTATCATTCAACGTTGTTAATGGCTCGGGGTATTGGCTAAAGATAACCGATGCCCAAGGTAACGAAAAGATAATTGACGAACTTGATATACCAACCTGTTCAAGTTCGTGTCAGTATTTATTTGCAAGTTATAGCTATGAGTGTTTAAACAACAACACAGCTAACACATGGGCAGCTATCAGTGGTGGAACGCCTCCTTACAGCGTTTGGGGTAATGGTGTTTATGACATAGATACAGGTTCGTTGCTCAATTTTACAACTAACAACGAAGGAACTTTTTTGTTTCAGGTACATGAAGGAGAACTATGGACAGTTTTTTTGCAAGATGCCAATGGTTGCATTTTTTCGCAAACAGGTATGTTCAAAGTACCTCATCTTAGCATCAATACAATTGCTCCGTTAAGCACTAATAGCCCTAGTTTTACCATTTACGAAAACAACATTTTTGGGATGACATTTGATTTTTTAGATGGGCAGTTTTTCTTTGATGCACCAGGTGGCATTGATAATGGCGATGGATTTAGCGCCCAAATTACCCCTTTTTTAGCAGGTTCTGGTCTGTTTGATGTTTATTATTGCGTAGAACCCGAAAGCGATGGCACAGGAGTAGGATTTGGCAGTGGTTATTACGCAAACAGTTGCCAAATTTGCACACAACAAAGCCTTGCCATTTATCCCTCGTTTGAGGGCTATGATGGAGCAGGCGAGTTATTGATTGATATAGGCGTGAATACAGAAGGAAGCCCACAAGCCGATGAAGTTTTACCTCAAAACTTTTATTTAAGCGATGGGGCAGTTAGTTTGGGATTAACTAAGTTTGATGCCATTGCTGATTTGTTCAATTCCTTGTCAAGCGATTTTGACCCAAACAACGAAATAGACGAAATTGACCAGTACATTACCTGGCAAGGCGAGGGCATTACAGACAATTTGGACGGTACGGCTACCTTCGACCCTTCTATTGCAGGCACAGGCATGCATTTCATTTTTGCATTTGTTGGATATCCGCTGTTTCCTACCAATCGTTTTGTAATTATCAATGTACAACCCGATACTAATAATTTAACCGCCACTTACATCCGCGACTGCTCTAACGTAGTAGTATCGTCCGATGAGTATACCGTAACCGTAAACATAGAAGGAGGCACACCACCCTATACCGTTGCAGGCACTTACAATAACACTACCTCCGATAGTTTATCTTTCAATGTACCCAATGGTTCGGGGTTTCAGTTGGTTATAACCGATACCAACGGCAACCAATACAGCATTGACGAGGCAGATATTGAACCGTGTTACACCCCTTTGACGGTATACGATTTCTATACCCAAGTATTCGAAGATGTTTATGCAATTAACGCTACTATTATTGGTGGCACAGCACCTTACACCACCAACTACGGTACTATTACATTTGGTGATTATCTTACTGCTTCGTTTAACTGCGGCACGCCCTATAACATTACTATAACCGATGCCGATGGTACAACTGCTAACATAGCCGGCTCTATTGATTGCAATTTTACCGCCAACCCCGACCAAGCTACCACCACCCCCGACCAAGCCATTACCATAGATGTATTGGCAAACGACACAGGTGATGGTTTAAGCATTATGGCAACCACCAACCCAGCACATGGCACAGCAACTATAAACCCAAATGGCACTATCACCTATACGCCCGATGGAGATTTTATTGGTAGCGATTTGTTTGTGTATCAAATTACTAATTCCGATGGACAAATAGTTACCACATACGTTACCATAATACTAGCTTCGCCTAATTTACAAGTTAATTGGAACCGTAACTGTTATAATACTCAAATTAGCGGTCAATACACGGTTACGGTATTTATCCAAGGTGGTACAGCACCTTATAGTGTGGCAGGCACTTATAACCAAACAAACATAACGGGGGGGAGTTTTTTGTTTAGCTCGTACAACAGTTTGGGATTTTATTTGGTAATAAGCGATGCTAACGGACAACAATTTATCATCGATGTATCGGACATTATACCTTGTATGGGCTGCTCCGAATGCCCCGTTTGGTACGACTGCCCCGCTTTAGAACTTAACATAGGCAATGCCTGCAACGATAACAACCCCGATACTCAAAACGATGTGGTACAGTTTGGTTGTGTTTGTGCAGGCGAGGCTGTAGGCATCAATTCGGCAGACAGTAACTCAACTATCCGCATCTACCCAAACCCAAGCACGGGTATCATAAACCTTGAATCGGGCAACAACACCCTTGCAACAATAAGGGTATACGATGCCATAGGGCAGTTAATCATCGAACAAACAACGCATTTTGAGCAAAAAGAAACCTTAGATTTAAGCAATAAAGGTAGTGGCATATACCTGATAGGCATACAAACCAGCAACAGTTATACGCTAACAAAAGTGGTAGTGCAATAATGATGGTAACTCAACGTTTATAAATCCCACTCAAAAAAACGGGCTTTCCTACAAAAGGAAAGTCCGTTTTTGGTGTATCTTTGGTTAAGTGATTGGTTATATCTCCACCAAAATACAATTTCATTTCTTTTTTAGCTTTTGGCGAATCTATATGCTGCTATCGGTTTTAGGTATTAGCTGTTTGTTTTTGTGGCATTACCTCATCAAAGCCGTACCATATTTCTTCGGGGGTAAAAATGTCGGGTTGCAGGTTGGGTATTTGGCGTTCGTTGGCGGGTTTTAACATTTGCAAGGCAAGTTGTTTAAATTTGGTTTGATAGGCAGCCAATGTCCAACGTCCAAAAATGGTATGTCCGCCTTCGTATTGTTGTTTGTCGTACTCTTCGGCGGTGGTAATATAGCCGTGATAGCCGTTGCAATAGGTATTGATAATAACTTGTTGAATGCCTTTGTGTTTTAGGATAGATAAAACGGTTTGGTTAAGACGCTGCCCTGCTACGGTGGTAATTTCGGCGGCGATACCCAAAATGGCTAACTGCCCAACAATAGCAATTTGAATAGGCAATATGCGCGGAACCCAAGGGGTGCGTTTGGTAAAGCCCAATTTGTCCAACTCTTTAAAGTATTTTATGCTAAGGTCGGCGAAACCCGGCACTACTAAGTTTTTAATTTGGTGAGTACCCCAAATTTTACCAATCCCCGACTCCATAAATAGGTGCTTAACACCATGTGCGCGGTGTTTTTGGTCAATATCTTCGCGTATTTTACGGCTTGCGAATAGTTTAAAAGCTGTTTTTTCGTAGAATTTAACGGCGCTTAGGGCAGCTTTACTAAATGGAGCTAAGGCGGCAGGCATTCCGGGACCTTCTTTGGTTCCCATAAAAAACGCCAACCCTTGTGCGGCGGGTGCGGTATGTAAACCTGCTACACCGTTTGTAAACTGGCGGTCTATGTCTACCTGCGAAAAATCGACAAACATTAATTCGGTATCAATGTTGCCATTTATTGTTGTAGCGGTGGGTGCGGCATCAAACAGCTCTTTGGCTTTTTGGTATTGTAGTTTGCCGTTGTATTGGGCGCTTTTAAAGTCGTTTTTATATTTACCGCGCATCCACTTTTTGTCTTTATCCCACTTATAATTAGGGCTTACATCGCCGGCTACATCTTGGGCAAAGGCGGCAATAAACTGTTGGTTGTTGGTTTGTTGTTGTATGTCTTGCTCAAAATAGGCGGCGGCATAACCTTTGTTGTCGTAGCAAAGGCGGGTGTTGTCGTTTGATATGCTGGTGGTATGCACCCCAAACCAATTTATCGAGCCAATGGGTTTGCCCTCGGGTGTATCAAAACGCAACAGTTTCATGGTACGGTCGATAGCCAAATGGTTTTCTTTGTTGGTTAGTTTTTTTACATCGGGGTTGTTGTTGTAAGCCAACATAGAGCGGTTAAAAGCTATGGGCAGATGTGGGGCAAATTCGCCATTTATTAAATTTATTTTGGCATCTGTCAAATTGTTTTCGGCTTGTAAGATAGCGGTTATGGTTCCTTCAACAATTTTGTTAAACACCAACGGCTGAAACCCGGGTATAGTTAGGTTGTATAGTATATGGTGCGAATAACCACCTGCTGCACTGTGTGTGTGTTGTGCCGATAACATTAAATTGGCATTGGTATAGCCTAATTCGGGATGTTCGGATTGTAGTTTTTTTAGCACTGCATCTTTTAAAGCAATAGTATAAAAGCAAATTTCGGCAACAACCATTGTCACTTTATTATTGGCTTGGGCATCTTGCAGCACAAAAGCACGAACCGAAAGGGGCGTTTCGACAGATTTGGCTACATTAGGGTGCATACCATAGCCCATCATGCCCTTGCCATATACAAAAACAGTTATGTCGGCTTTGCCACAGCCAATTTTATAGGACATAAGATAAGAATAATTGAGTGAAAAAAGGTTATTTGTTGGTGATTTTTAGCCAAAATAGTATGCGGCAATATTTAATCAAAGGCGTTAAACACTCGAGATAAGACCTTATAGGTTTGATGCCTATAAGGTCTTGTAATAAGAAGTGTTTAGAAAGGCAAATCGTCTACCTCTTCGCTTTTGGATGCGTCTGTAACCGCAGGGCGAGTTGTTTCGGTTTCGGTTTTGGGTTGTGGGCGGCTGTTACTTGGTGCCGACGAGCCATTAGCCGATTGAATGCGCCATGCTTCTAAGGTATTAAAGTATTTTGTTTCGCCATCTTTGGGGTTAGTCCAAGCACGACCTCTAAGGTTAATAGAAACAGTAAGTTCTGCACCTTCGTCAAAATTATCCACCAAACTTACCTTATCTTGTGTTAGTTGAAGAATAACGTATTGGGGGTATTGCGAGTTATCGCTTAGCTCGATAACAAATTCGCGTTTGGTGAATTTTTCTGATACTTGTACAGCAGCAAATACTTTGTGTAGTTTTCCGGTGATGTCCATAAAAATTGAAATTAAAACGTTTAAAAATTAATGTGTTTTTGTAGGTGGCATTTTAAGCCCTGAACAGTTATTGCAACAAGGCGCGTATATCTGCCTCGATACGGGTGTCGGCGGGGCGGCGGGCGTTGCTACTAAAAATTTTGCCTTGTTTATCAATCAGCATAAAGCGCGGTATACCTGTAATATTATAGGTATTTGCTACGGCAGCGTATTGGTCGCCTGCCCATACATTGGTGCCGGGTAGTTTTTCTTTGTCTAAAAAAGCCTTCCAAGGTTCGGGTTTGCTATCGGTTGATACCAGTAAAAAAACCACGTCTTTGTTGCCCTCAAACTTTTTATGTAGCTCGCGCTCTGCCGGAAACTGTTGTCGGCAAGGACCACACCATGTAGCCCAAAAATCAATGTACACCACTTTACCTTTTAGGCTACTTAGTTTAATGGGTTGCCCGTTTAGGTCGTAGGCGGTAAAATCGGGGGCAACTTGCCCCGCACTTATGGGCGTAAATTGTTTACGCAATAGCTCAAACACCTGCAAATATTCGTTGCGGGTGTTTACTTTTTTAAAGTCTTCGTACTTATCCAACACTTTTTCTACCGAGCCACGCGTAGCTCCATCAACTACCGATTTGGTAAGGGCAAAGTTGAGTGCCTCGCCTTGTAAAAACTTTTTGGCAAACTCGTATCGGTCGGCATAATAGCCTTGCATGTCGTAGTTTGGGGTAGTGTTGATAACCTGCTGTGCAAAAAACTCGGACACAAACATATCCACAAACTGATGATATATAGGTGTAAAGATGGCAAAATTATTATTGACCGGAAAAGTGTTGAAAAAGCTGTAATAGTCTTGCGGGATATTAAAGGTTTGCAAGCCTTTGGCACGGGCATACTGCGACGGATGCTCGAGCAATGCCATGGCGTAGTCGTAGTCTATTTGTGCTTTGGCATATACCTCAAAAAATGGCGATAAAGTTTTACCTGTTTTTGTTTGGTCGTAAAAGTTGGTCATTACAGTACGCAGGCTGTCACAATACAACCTATAGTTGGCAGGTTCAAGGTTACGCACTTTGTTTGGGTCGGCAAAATCTATGTTTTTGTCTTTATACGTTAGATAAAATTGGCGCAGGTACTCGTTTTGTTGAGCACTTTGTGGTTTGCCGCTATATTTTAGGCTGTTTATCCAATCGGTGGCATTGCCTTGCATGTGTAGGCTATCGCCCGGCTCTACAAACAGCATGGCTTGTGCTTGTCCGCACTGAAACATTGCCTCGATGCCCAACGGAAAATCGGTTTTTATGCTAAAACGCCCTTGTGCATCAAGCGCACCCTCGTAGGTAAGTTGCTCGTTGGTAAAGGGGTTGGGTTTAACAATAACAATAGCTTTGGTGGTTGGCGGATTTTGTATTTGTCCGCTAATAATTGCCACAGGTGGCATAACGGGGGCACCTTGTTGTGCAAAAACTGCCTCCAAAGGCATAAATAGTGCAAGTAAAAAAGCAATGTACTTCATGAAAACGACCTTATTTTAGATTATACCGCGCAAAGATACTGCTTTTGCGGCTTAGTATTTAACTTTGACGGTAGATTTAACGTTTTTTGGCACAAAATATTGTATAACTAACTGATAACGATAAGAGCATGCGTAACATCAGGCACTTATTTTCAGCACTCCATAACCGATACCACCGACCACGCTTGTGCAGGTACTTCAAAACCTTGTCGGGTTTGTTTCCAGACCTTAGCAAATAGTTCAGAGTCTCGGTATTGTGCCAAATGTTGCTCGGATTGCCAATGGCTATGGGTAAAAAAAAGGTTGGGGTGATGCGTGTCTTGCCACAAATCGAGGTGTGTGCAACCCTCAAAGTTACGGATAAGGTGTTTGTGGGCATCAAACAAAGCCAAAAAAAAAGCTACTTGGCTGGGTATAAATTGCATTTTTACGATGCGAATAAGCATGGGATTAATGGTAAATTATTAATTGTTAATTATTGATTATTAATTTGTGAAAGTTCAAAAGAGGTTGATGAAAAAAACAAAAAAGAGGCAATTTCGGGTAAGAAACTGCCTTTTTTGTAAAACGGAAAGCTAAAATCCAATAGATTTGCGGTCTTCTACGGGTTCTAAATCGTTTTGGTTATACACATCGGCAATGGTCATTGCGGTGTTTATGGTGGTTGTGTAGCCCAATAGGTTCGACAAGGCTTGTGCTTTAACGGCGTTTAGTTCTTTAAATTCGTATTTGGCAATCAATCTACCTTTGCGCAAAAGGGCTTTGTCTATGCCCGATATGTCGCTATTAAAGGTGCAGATGATTTGAATGTTAAAACAATCGGACAACAAGCCATCGGTTAGGTTTAGCAAGTTTGATATGGCACTGCTACTTTGGGCGTGTCGTTGCTGAATAATATTTTCGGCATCTTCGATAATCAAAATCGAATCTTGGTAGCTATTTAGCAGCGATATAAATTGCGGGTCGGCAATGTGTTGGGCAAGGCTGGGTGGTATAAACAGTTTGCGTTTTTTTATGTGGTGTATTAGGTGGCGTATGTACGATGTTTTACCGGTGCCGGGTTTGCCATACAGTATCACCAAACCTTTGTCTTTTTCTTTCGATAGGCGGTCGGTAATTACGGTATCAACGGGCAGTAGGTCGTCGTTGTAGTTGGTTTGCAGGTCAAGGGGTTTGTATTTTATGTCAAAATCATCGAAATAATAACCTGTGTGCGGGCGCGTGTTTAGGATAAAGATTTTGTCAATGGGGTCGGCATCTTTCCATAAATTATCGAGTACTAGTTGGGTAATTTTGTCCAAAATACTTTGGTCGGTATCGGCGGCATGATAAACACGCAACGAGTGTTCGGCGTTTAGTAGTATTTCGTTGTTTAGCACATACACAAAGCCACTTATTTTGGTTTTATGGTCGTCGTCGTCCACAAAATGTTCGTTGGTAATGCGTATCAAATCATCGCCAAAGGTTTCGATTAGTTTGGGTAAAAAAGTGTTTTTATCTATTTGCAGGTAGTTAAACGCCAGTTCAAGGGGTATTTTTCGGAACAACATATAGTAATAGTATGCCCAATTGATATTGCCATCGCTTGAGTATCGGTACAAATCCGAAAAATCGTGGGTAGTGTTTAGCTGATTAATGTGTTGCTGAAACGGATTCATGGTTTTAATTGCGTATTGGTTGTTAAAAATGGCGGATAAAAAAATGGGTAGATAGTCGGTATTTGGGTGACAAAATAGCTAATCTTGAAAAAGAACGTAAAGATAGGTAAAAAAGTTCCGACAAAGGTAACTTTGTGCATAATTTAGAAAAAAAATGCAAAAAGCCGCTTGCAAGGGTATATTTTGTGGCTACAAAAAAGAAGTAGGCACATTTGTTGGCGTTGCAATTTAGTTCGGGTTAAACCCCAACACTACGGATAAAATCCACAAAAAATGTGGTGGTATTGGTTTTTTGTCTAAAATTAAACTATCTTTGCCTAAAGTAATTGCCTTATTATTGGCTCCATAATCATTAAAACTTATTGCAGATGCGCCATCTATTGCTATTGGCACTTGTTTTTTATGTGTTCGTTACTATTTTAGCCCAACAAATTCCTTATTTTTGGGACAATGTGGCGCTAAATCTCCAATCCAGCACAATTTTATTACCATACACATTGCCAAAAGCTTGTTTTGCCCTTATTGTTAGATACTGGGCATCCGCCATTTTATGCCTATTATATAGCCCACATTTGGCAGTGTTTCCATAAAAATATTGCTGTATGGCATTGGGCAAACCTACCTTTTTTGTTGGGCATTGCTTGGGCATATTTGGGTTTGGCACGTTATTTTTTAAACACCCAAACAAACACTAACTTACCCAATCATTTATTATTTTTTTGCTTGTTGATGCTTTTTACCGAGCCAACTTTGCTTACCCAAACCACCTTAGCCACGCCCGATGTGGCACTTGTTTGCGGCAGCTTGATGGCTTTATATGGCATTGTATCGCAAAAAACAATTGTATTAAGTGCGGGTTTGTGCCTAATGGCAGCCGTTAGTTTGCGGGGTGTTATCCATATTCCTGCCGTATTTTTGTGCCACTTTGTATATGTTTTCACCTCCAAATTGCCCCTTAAAACCAAACATAAACTTACCTTTTTGCTTGCTTATCTACCCGTTACTATTTTGCTATTTGTTTGGTTAGTGTATCATCATCAACAAACAGGTTTTTGGCTCGAGAATTACCAATCTAATTGGGCAACTAATTATCATGTGCCCACCATACAAGGTGCATTATACAATTGGTGCATATTGGCATGGCGCTTTTTAGACCAAGGTAGGCTGTTTATTTGGTTAATAATAGCATGGCTTGGATACAAAAACAAACATTTTACCGCACTTTCGTTGCCACAAAAACAACTCATTGCTTGGTTTTTTGTGTGGCTGATGATAAGCGGTTTACCTGTTTCGTTTCGGGCAATACCCATCATGCACCGCTATTATATAGTGCATTATTTGCTTGTTTTATTGTTTGCTTGCACCCTATTAACTACCCTAAAACCCACACAGCAGCGTTTGTTTGTTGGGCTGATGCTGATAGCACAAATAACAGGTCATTTGTGGATATATCCGCAACCCATTGCCACCGATTGGGACGCTACCTTGGCATCAATGCCTTATTTTACCCTAAAAAAACAAGCCGACACCTATCTACAACAACAAAAAATACCTAAAACTGCCGTTGGTAGTAAGTTCCCGTTGATAAACAGCCCACAACAAACCCACCTTAACAACGATACCACCCACCTACAACGCATTGACGAAGGGCAAATTAGTAGGTTTGAGTATGTGCTATACAGCAACATCTCCAACGATTTTTCGGCTACCGAAATAACCCAACTCCAAACCCATTGGCAAGTACAACAACAATGGTCGAAGGGTTTTGTGCAGTTGGTGTTGTATAAAAATAATCAATGACCAATTAGGTTTGCTGCGAAGCATGGTCAAGCAGACATTTCGACTACGCTCAACGACCGCTTGATACCGAAAAGTTTTTTTTGGGGCGATGTGCTTCGACAGGCTCAGCAACCATTCGACAAGTATACAAACCCTGATTGGCTTACCCTAAGTTTTGAACAGTTGGTGTATCCAGCTGGATTTTCACAAATAATCAACAATCAATAATCAAAAAACCCCATGTCCAATCAAGTTTTAGATAACCAATTTGTGCCTTTTAGCAATTTTTTTCGGCACGATTTGGCATTTCGGCACTTTTTAAGCAGCCAATTATCGCCCGATGCCTACCAATATATGCACCCCAAATTAGACCGTTTGGGCAATCAAGCCGCTAACGAGCTAACACATTTGGCAGCCACCGCCGACAAACAGCCGCCACAACTCAACAAACGCAATCATCTGGGCGAAACCATCAATCAAATCAACTTTCATCCGGCTTATTGGCAGATGATAGACCTTGCTGTACAATCGGAGATGTTTAGTGTAAAATGGCAACCCGATTTGCGACAACGCTTTGCCGCCGAGTTGCATCAGTTAGGTTTTGCAGCAGGTTTTTTGTTTTCGATGGCAGAAGCAGGCGTATATTGCCCCCTTTGCATGACCGATGGCGTTGCCCGACTAATTGATAGGTATTGCACCGATGAGGATAAAACACGCCTTTTGCCCCACATCTACACCCAAAATGCCAACGAACTATACACGGGTGCTATGTTTTTGACCGAAAAAGCAGGCGGCTCGGACGTTGGAGCTAATTTGGTAACAGCCACCAAACAAGCCGACGGCACTTATTGGCTAAATGGCGAAAAATGGTTTTGTAGCAATGCCAATGCCCAAATTATTTTTGCACTTGCCCGCACAAACCCCGCTATAAAAGGTACAAAAGGCTTGTCTATATTTTTAGTCGAACCCTACTCATCTACAAGCATTAAAAATAGCCTAGATATTGTACGATTGAAAGATAAATTGGGCGTGCGCTCGATGGCAAGTGCCGAGTGCATTTTTACCAACACCCCCGCCAAATTGGTTGGCACCGAAGGGCAAGGCTTTAAAATCATGACCGACATGATTAACCTTTCGCGCCTTTATAATTCGGTATCGGCAATTGGGCTTACACGCCGAGCTTTGGTAGAAAGCTACCATTTTTTATGTCACCGCACCACCTTTGGCACTAACGCACTTGAACATGCACTAATACGCCACAAACTTTGGGAATTAGGCTCGAAATACCTTGCCCATTTTTACCTCACTTTTCACACCATACAAGTATTGGACAAAGCCGATAATCATCACCCAAAATACATGGAGCTGATACGCTTGCTAACACCCATGCTAAAAAAAGCAACTGCCCAAAACGCCGTATACAGTATCCGCGAGTGCATGGAGCTGATGGGCGGATTGGGGTATATAGAAGATGGCATTATGCCCCGCCTAATGCGCGATGCCATGGTGTTGCCTATTTGGGAAGGTGCAGGCAATATAATGACCTTAGATATGCTGCGAGCCATCTTTAAATCGGAGGGTTTAAGCATTTTGAACGACGATATAACTACTATTTACAACGCCCATAACTGTAAACATTTTGCCGATACCCATTTGCAAGCTATTATGGAGTTAGCTAAAAAACTGCCCGACCTACCGTCCAATATATGCGAAGTCACGGCACTATATGTTTTTGAACAACTAAGCCTATTGTATCAATTTGCTATGTTGTTGCACTACACCGACACTAAAAGCGAAGCATGGATGAAGGTAGCTGCGAGTTATTATGTATCGCAACTATCGCCCATACACAACAACGTGCAAACAGACATCTGCCGCGAAGATATAGAAGCATTAATGGCATGGGAGGTGTAGTTTGTTGGATGGTAAATTGTGCTTTTATAAGCAGATATACTAACCACCAAATACCAACATTTTAAAGAAGATAAGGCATTAAACGAAATTTTAGTTTATTATCAACTTTTTTTTAGTTACTTAATGATAATTTGGTTTAATCTAAACTATTTTTTAGTTTAACAACTATTAAATGGTTTTATTACAACTTATTTTTCGTTTAGCTACACAAAAGCGCGCAAAAAAGCGGTTTTACAGCCCATTTTAGGCTATAAAACCGCTTTTTTGCATTACATGGCACAAAACAAACATTGATTACAAAGCACAAACAGTAGTTTGCAGCTCAATAATTTACAGTAAATCCTGAATGATTTTTTCCATACTTAAGCCTTCGGCTTCTGCTTTATAGTTTCTGATGATACGGTGACGCAATACATCTTCGGCTACAGAGCGTACATCTTCTATATCGGGCGAGTATTTGCCATTAAGTGCAGCATTACATTTAGCACCTAAAACCAAAAACTGCGAGGCACGCGGACCAGCACCCCACGATAAGTAGTTGTTGGTGGCAGGGGTAGCCAAATCGCTGCCGGGGCGGGTTTTACCCACCAATTTTACGGCGTATTCTAACACATTGTCGGCAATGGGCATACGGCGAACTAGCTTTTGGAAATAGATGATTTCTTCGGCATCTATAAGTTTGTTCAACGTTACACTGCGGCTACTTGTGGTATTTTTTACCACCATTAACTCTTCGTTAAACGATGGATACCCTACTTTTATGTTAAACATAAAACGGTCGAGTTGTGCTTCGGGCAAGGGGTAAGTACCTTCTTGCTCGATAGGGTTTTGAGTAGCTAATACAAAAAACGGAGCAGGTAGTTGGTGCAAATGCCCGCCAAGTGTTACCGAGCGCTCTTGCATTGCCTCGAGCAAAGCCGCTTGAGTTTTGGGCGGTGTACGGTTTATCTCATCGGCAAGTACAATATTGGCAAATAATGCACCTTTTATAAATCGGAAGTTACGGTTTTCGTCCAAAATTTCGGCACCTGTAATGTCCGAGGGCATTAAGTCGGGGGTAAATTGGATACGTTTAAACGATAAATCCAATACATCGGCGATGGTTTTAACCAACAATGTTTTTGCCAAACCCGGCACACCTACCAAAAGTACGTGTCCGTCGGAAAAAATACTGAGTAATACTTTTTTGATAACATCGTCTTGTCCAACGATGACTTTAGCAATTTCGGAGCGCAAACTTTTCGACATAGCCGATAGTGCATCTATCGCCTCTACATCTGATTTAAAATTGACCATAATTATAAAAAAACAAAAGTAGATTTTTTGAGTTATTTGATTGGGTGATTCAACATTTTAGGTGTAAATGCAAATCTACGAATTAGGACATATCTGCAACAAAATAACTTATGCCCAAACTACACTAGCCTTTTTTGAACAGATAGTACTTGTCAAAGCAAAAATAGGGCTAATTGAGTGTGCAAAGATACGCCTTTTTTGTAGCAAAGTGCATTTTAACTACAAATTGTTGGTTTAAGAAACGTTAAATAATGTTGTTTGCTTGTTTTATGCCAAAATTTACCGATATTAGCGCCCTAAATTGCACAAAATATGTACAAAGCCACAGTAAATAAACAGCATACGTTTGATATCAACGAGCAAACCGCTTTTGAAGACCTTGATTTGGCTCAGTTGTCAAACACCGAATGGCACTTGTTGCGCCAAAACCAATCGTACAACATACGTTTGATAAGCATTGACCACGACACAAAAACAGCCATTGTGCGCGTAAATGGCAATAATTATACCGTTTTGTTGAAAGACGAAACCGAGCTACTACTCGAAAGTATGGGCATGACGGCTAAAAGTGGCTCCAAAGCCGACGTGTTTAAAGCACCTATGCCGGGTTTAATTTTGGCTATCAAAGTAAACATTGGCGATACAGTACAAAAAGGTGATGCCCTGTTGATACTCGAAGCCATGAAAATGGAAAACGTTTTAACCGCCCCGCACGATGGTACGGTAAAAAGCATTGAAGTAACACAAGGTAGCGCCGTAGAAAAAAACGCCGTTTTGATAAAGTTTGGCTAATGACGGTAGATATTTCATTGCCTAATGCCACCTTGTGGTATGCACCTCAGTTTTTATCGCCTACCGAAGCAGGCACGCTATTTGCCTATTTGCAATCGGATAAAAATATTGCTTGGCGACAAGATACCATACGTATGTTTGGCAAACAGGTACTTACACCGCGTTTGTCGGCTTGGTATGGCAACGAGGGGGCAAGTTATACCTACTCGGGTTTAACCCTGCAACCCAATGCCTGGACAGATGAATTGTTAAACATAAAACAAAAAATAGAAACTATTTCGGGGGCAACATTTAACAGTGTATTGCTTAACTTTTATCGGCATGGGCAAGACTCGATGGGGTGGCACGCCGACGACGAGCCCGAATTGGGTAAAATGCCCACTATTGCCTCGCTTAGTTTGGGTGCCGAGCGGCGTTTTTTGTTGCGAGCAAAAAACAATCATCACCAAAAACATGAAATACCGCTACACAATGGGTCGTTGCTTGTAATGAGCGGTAATACCCAACATTATTGGCAACATGCCATACCCAAAACTAGTCGCCCAACTAACCCACGTATTAACCTAACTTTTAGGCAGATTAAATAATCATTATCCATTAATTTCCTTCATTGTTTCTATCAAGCCTACTATTTGGGCTTCGGTGTTAAAACTATGCAAACAAATGCGGCATCGCTCGGTGCCGGCGGCTACGGTTGGGCTTAGTATGGCACGCACATCGTAGCCTGCCTTTTGTAGTTGTTGGGCTGCAAGTCTAGCTGGTTCGTTTCCGTCAATTATCCAAGCCTGAATAGGCGAATAACTTTTTGCAAAATGGGCTTGTGGCAATTGTGTTTTTATCAGTACATTAAACAAACTTATGTTTTGCCTTAGTTGCTCAATTTGGGTTTGCATTGTTGGCTCTTGCAACAGTATGTAGGCATGTTTTATGGCTAATGCGGTGTGCAAAGGCATAGCAGTTGTGTAAATAAACGACCTGCAAAAATTGATAAGGTAGTTGCGCAAGGTGTTAGTGCCTAAAATAGCTGCGCCGTGTACGCCCATAGCCTTGCCAAAAGTGTGGATACGGGCAAAAACTTGTTGTTCTAAACCCAAAGATGCACACACGCCCTCGCCGTTTTTACCTGTTGTACCTGTCGAATGAGCCTCATCTACCACCAAATATGCCCCGTATTTTTGGGCTAAATAGGCAATATCGTACAACAAAGCATGGTCGCCGTCCATCGAATAAACCGCCTCGAGGGCTATAAACACATTGCCTGTACTATTGTTTTGCAACAAACGTTCTAAATCGTCAATATCGTTGTGTTTAAAACTTTGTGCTTGAGCATGGCTTAGGCGGATGCCGTCGCGGGTTGATGCGTGCGAAAACTCGTCGAACAAAATAACATCGCCGCGCCGTGCCACCGCCTGAAACAAACCTACATTGGCATCGTAGCCCGAGTTAAATATCAAAGCGGCTTCGGCACGATGAAAACGCGCCACTATTTGTTCGGTTTCTTCTATCAGGGCATAATTACCCCGCAACAAGCGCGAGCCCGTAGAACCAACCGCTTTTAAGTTACTTATATCGCTCAATATCCGCTCGTGTAGCTGGGCAGATGCCGATAAACCTAAATAATCGTTCGAGCAAAAATCTACAAGTAGCTCATCATTTAATCGCAAGGTGCGGTAATGATGAGCCGCTTTTTTTTTGTCTAAAATGGCTTGTAAATGTTGTTCTAAAGGATGGAGCATTTACTTTGTTTTTATTTTTAGGCACAAAGTTACAACAATTTTTGCACCGAATTGTTATGCAGCAAGAAGCTTTAGTCTAAATGCCAACAATTATGCTTTAAAATCAATTAAATATCTATCCCAAATGACCATCAAAAACGGATTAACTTTACTCATTTGCCTAAGCTCACCATTATTAATTGGTAGTATTGGCGGCATTGCAACAGCAAGCAACATCAATACGTGGTATGCTTTGCTTAACAAACCCAGTTTTAACCCGCCAAACTACCTATTTGGACCCGTTTGGACACTGCTTTACTTGCTGATGGGTGTATCGTTGTACCTAATTTGGCAAGCACCCGCAAGTGTTGCCAAGCGTAATGCACTAATTATTTTTGCTATACAATTGGTACTAAATTTTGCTTGGAGTTTTTTGTTTTTCGAGTTTAAACTGCTAGGGGTAGCACTTGTCGAGATTTTGCTTATGTGGGCAAGTATTATAGCCATGATTTGGTTGTTTAAACCCATCAACAAAACAGCGGCTTATCTGCAAATTCCGTATTTATGTTGGGTTAGCTTTGCTACATTACTTAATTTTAGCATTTGGCAATTAAATTAATGTGCGATGCAAGGGGTAAAAAAAGAACATTTGCCAAGCAAAATTTGTTTGGTGTGCCAAAAACCATTTACTTGGCGTAAAAAGTGGCAGAAAAACTGGCACGAAGTAAAATATTGTAGCAACCGATGCCAAAAAACAAAAAACACTAAACATGTTTAAACAAAACACCTTACTAAATACAAGTGTGTTAACACCAATAGACCTTGACCGAATCATAGAAATGGCATGGGAAGACCGCACGCCATTTGAAGCTATCGAACACCAGTTTGGTTTGGACGAGCAGACAGTTGTGGAGTTGATGCGCAAAAACTCGAAACTATCAAGTTTTAAGATGTGGCGCAAACGCATGGCAGGCAGAAAAACAAAACACGACAAACTACGAAACGATGAAGTAAAACGGTTTAAATGCTCGCGTCAGCGGTTAACAGGCAACAAAATTGCTAAAAGATAACACCCAATTATGACCATGACAGACCCAAATAAAATCATTGAGGTAAAAAATTTAGTAAAACATTACGGCAACTTTAAAGCCGTTGAAGAGGTAACTTTTGATGTGTACAAAGGCGATGTTTTTGGCTTTTTGGGTCCAAATGGAGCAGGCAAAAGTACCACTATCCGCACCATTTTGTCGCTTATAAAACCAACCGCAGGCGAAATACGCTTGTTTGGCAAAGAATTATCGAAAAACAGGAACTATATATTGAGTAAAATTGGGTGTATTGTTGAAAAACCCGATTTTTATTTATATCTATCTGCCCAAAAAAATTTAGAAATTTTTGGTCGTGTATCGGGCACCAACATCACCCAAAACAACATACACCAAATGCTTGAGTTTGTGGGATTAAAAGGCAGAGAAAAAGACCAAGTAAGTGGTTTTTCGCATGGTATGAAACAACGCTTGGGCATAGCTCAAACCCTGCTGCATAACCCACAGTTAATTATATTAGACGAACCCACCACTGGGCTCGACCCACAAGGCATTATTGATATTCGTAATCTTATTTTGCAGTTAAGAAACGAGCAAAACAAAACGGTAGTGCTGTCGTCGCACATTTTATCCGAAATTGAGCTAATTGCCAACCGAATGGTGATTATCAACAAAGGTAAAACAATAGTGCAAGGTAGTGTGGCAGATTTACTCAACCAAAACGATGTAATTGTGCTGTTTGGTGTTAGCAATACCCAAAAGGCAATGCAAGTTTTAACCCAACAGTTGCCCCAAAATAACTATACTATTCTGGACAACAAAATACAAGTGGCTATTAGCAACGAAAAAATTCCTATCATCAATAAATTATTATGCGACAACCAAATTGATGTTTTTTCTATCGAGTCGAAACGAAAACTAGAAGATTACTTCTTAAAACTTATAAACGCCTAATGTTCTGGAAAAGCACCTACAACGAATTTATAAAAATTGCAGCTAAACCCCGAAGTTATATTAGTTTAGCCGCCATTACGGTATTGGTAAGCGTAATACTTTTTGCCATGAAAGTAGATGGACAATCCTATATTTCGTTTATCATGTCGTCGTTTGAGCAAACTATGTCGTTTGAGGGCAATATGTTAAATGGCTATTTAATGGCATTTATTATCTTGCAAATGCTTATCATTCATATTCCATTATTAGTAGCCCTTGTTACCGGCGATTTAGTGTCGGGCGAGGCAGCCATGGGCACTATTCGTATGTTGCTAACCAAGCCTATATCCCGAACCCAAATTTTGCTGTCCAAATTGTTAGCAGGCTATGCCTATACACTTGTTATTTTACTTTGGTTGGGTATTATGGCTATATTTGCTAGCCAATTACTATTTGGCATCGGCGATTTAATGGTGTTAAACAGCGATGGATTAGTTATTTTACAAGCCAACGACCTACCTTGGCGGTTTGTTTGTGGATTTGGCGTATCGTATTTAGCCCTTATTACCATTGCTACCCTAGCAACAACCCTATCGTGTTTCTCCGAAAACTCCATAGGCCCCATTGTTAGCACTATGGCAATTATCATTTTTTTTACTATTATTGGCACCCTCGATGTAGCCGTTTTCGACCCCATCCGTCCTTTTTTATTTACTACACATATGATGGCATGGCGCAGCTTTTTTGCCGACCCACTACCCACAGACGCTATCCTCCAATCGGTGGCGGTACTAATAGCCCATATTGTTGGCTTAATTGGTATTGCCCTCTATCAATTTAACAAAAAAGACATTTTATCATGATTTTGCAACTAGCAAAAAACACTGTATTTTTTTTCCTTTTTTATGTATCTTTTACCACTGTTGCTTACGCACAAAACGCAAACAATGCCGATTATTTGTTGCAAAATTTAAAGCAAAAACTAGACAAGGTAAAAGATTATACCGTTGATGCAAATATTAAACTTGATGTGCCTTTTATTAAAATGTTGCCCGTAAATGCCAAAATTTACTTTAAGCAAAAAAATAAATTTAAGGTAGAATCTAAAAGCATTGCCGTTTTACCGCGTCAACATTTTAACCAAATTACATCGCTGCTCGAAAACGCCAATAAAAACACCTATACTGCCCTTATTTCGGGCAACGAAAATATTGGCACAACATCAACAACAGTGGTCAATATTATTCCATCGTCGGATACCAGCGATTTAGTATTGGCTAAGTTTTGGGTTGACCCTAAGCAAAACGTGGTGTTAAAATCGCAGCTAACAAGCCGCTCTAACGGCACCATTTTAACCGAGTACACCTACAACTCGCAGCTATTGTATGGCTTGCCCGACAATATGGTTTTTACCATAGACATGAAAAAATTTAAACTACCCAAAGGCATAGCCACCGACCTGCATACCACAAAACCCAAAACCCAAACACCCGAAAAAGAACGAAAAAACGGCAAAATTTACATAAAACTAGCCAATTACCAACTTAACAAAGGTATTTCGGACACTATTTTTAAAAAATAAACCCACCAAATACCAATGGCATACCTAATGCAGTAAATGCCTTTTGGGGGTGGTGATTGGCACTCCCTAATTTGCCAAGTAGGTGGCACCCCCATAGCAAAGTAAACACCCCAAAACACAACCCATTCAAGTGTGTAGCCTTTATTCCTAAATCCATCAATAACCCCCAAATAATGGGTTTTAAGCGTTTTTTTACAACACCAACAGCTAAACTTTTATCGTTAGCAAACACTGCTATCAACACCAAAAACTAAAAACCAAACAACCAACCTATCTTTCATGTCAAAAAAAGTATTAATTATCGGAGCTGGTATATCGGGCTTATCTGCCGCAAGTGTACTAGCCAAGCAAGGCTATGCAGTAACCGTAGTAGATAAACACAGCACTCCGGGTGGGCGATGCCGCAAATTTGAAGACCAAGGTTTTGTGTTTGATATGGGACCAAGTTGGTATTGGATGCCCGATGTTTTCGAGCGTTTTTTTAACCAATTTGGCTACACCACCGAACAACTTATGCAATTACAACGCCTAGACCCCTCGTATAAAGTGTTTTTTGACAACGAAACAATGGATATACCCGCCAATTTAGACGAGCTAAAAGCACTGTTTGAGCAACACGAACAAGGCGGAGCAGAAAAATTAAGCAACTTTTTGAAAGATGCCCAATACAAATACGAGGTAGGTATGGCAGATTTAGTCTATAAACCCTCGTTAAGCATCACCGAATTTATTGACTTTAGATTGTTAAAAGGCTTATTTAGCCTTAGTTTGTTTAGCTCGTTTAGCACACACATCAACCGATATTTTAAAAATAGCAAACTACTGCAATTACTCGAGTTTCCGGTGTTGTTTTTGGGTGCCAAACCACAAGACACCCCCGCCTTATATAGCCTAATGAACTACGCCGATATTGTGCTTGGAACATGGTACCCCAAAGGCGGCATGGCAGAAATAGCTATTGCCTTTGAGCGCATTGCCAAAGAAAACGGCGTGCAGTTTGATTACCAAACCGATGTGTTAGAACTACTAACAAACAACCAAAAAGTGATAGGCGTAAAAACCAACAAAAAAAATTACACCGATTTTGATTGGGTCATCTCGTCGGCAGATTACCACCACACCGAAACAAAATTGCTAAAAAATGCCCAACAACGCAACTACACCGATGCCTATTGGGAAAGCCGCAAGTTAGCCCCGTCAAGTTTGCTATATTATATAGGTGTAGACGAAAAAATACCCAACCTTGAACACCATAACCTATTTTTTGACACCGATTTTAACCAACACGCCAAAGAAATTTACGACACCAAAGTTTTTCCGAGCAAGCCACTGTTTTATGTTTGCGCCCCCTCAAAAACCGATAACACCGTAGCACCCGAAGGCAAAGAAAATCTTTTTATCCTAATTCCGGTAGCAACAGGGCTACACGACACCGAAGAAATAAGAAATTATTATTTAGATTTGGTCATTAAACGCATCGAAGAAAAAACCAACTTTTCGATAAAAGACAAAATTATCTACCAAAAATCGTTTGCTATCTCTGATTTTATCAGCCAATACAACTCGTTTAAGGGCAATGCCTACGGATTAGCAAATACTTTGAGGCAAACTGCTATTTTTAAGCCCGCTATCAAAAACAAAAAGCTAAGTAACTTGTTGTACTGCGGTCAATTAAGCGTACCCGGACCCGGCTTGCCGCCCTCTATTATATCGGGGCAAATAGTTGCTAACTATATTGTTAGTAATAATTAAAAAAAACACACACCTATGAAATCGCTGTACGATAGCGTAAGTTATCAATGTAGTGCCATAACTACCCAAAGATACAGTACATCTTTTTCGTTGGGCATACGGCTAATAGAAAAAAGCCTACAACCCCACATTTATGCGCTATACGGTTTTGTGCGCTTTGCCGACGAAATTGTAGATACTTTTCATGATTTTGACAAACAAACACTACTAAACCGGTTTGTGGCAGATACCTATTTAGCCCTCGACGAAAAAATTAGTTTAAACCCCATCTTAAACTCGTTTCAACAAACCGTAAGAGAATTTAAAATTGATGTTGAGTTGATAAATACCTTTATCCGCTCGATGCAAATGGACTTAAATCCACAGCAATACGACCAAGCAAACTACGAGCAATACATTCTTGGCTCGGCAGAAGTAGTAGGTTTGATGTGCCTTAAAATTTTTGTAAATGGCAACGAAGAAACCTATCAACAGCTAAAACCGTCGGCAATGCGCTTGGGGGCAGTTTTTCAGAAAGTTAACTTTTTAAGGGATTTACAGTTTGATGTGAAAGAACTAAACCGCTCTTATTTTCCGGATTTAACCGCCGACAATCTAAGCCAAGAGCGCATGTCACTTATTTTTCAAGAAATTGACACCGATTTCGATGAAGCCTACAAAGGCATTGTGCAACTACCCAGCTCGTCGCGCTTTGGGGTGTACTTAGCTTATCGGTATTATCGCAAACTGTTTAACAAAATAAAACGCACCTCTACCACCCAACTATTAAGCCAACGAATAAGGATACCCGACTTTGAGAAATACTTTATCCTATTGCGCTCGTACCTACGCCACCAACTAAATATGTATTAAGCCCAAAAACATTTTATGTTTCGGTGGCGTTTTAATCCTCCAAAATTATTACACCACCTACTTA
Source organism: Sphingobacteriales bacterium (assembly GCA_016718845.1). GTDB lineage: Bacteria > Bacteroidota > Bacteroidia > Chitinophagales > UBA2359 > JAEUUX01. The sequence goes on along the minus strand of JADKCK010000048.1, from coordinate 12,577 downwards.
TTGCCTATCTTTGCACTTAAATAGACAAGTATAAAACGTTTAAAAACAAAACAACCATTTTTCAACCTTCCCAAAAATGATTTACTTTTTAATAACCCTTATCACTTTTGTGACCATGGAGTGCATTACATGGCTAACACACAAATATGTCATGCACGGTTTTTTGTGGATTCTGCACGAAGACCACCACCAACCGGGCTATAAAACGGTGTTTGAAAAAAACGACCTTTTCTTTTTTATCTTTGCCGTTCCGTCTTCTTTGTTAATCTATTCTGGTTGTCAAAATGCCTACAACTACCTATTTTTTATAGGTATGGGCATTTTGTTTTACGGCATGGCTTATTTTTTTGTACACGATGTATTAATACATCAGCGCCTACCATGGTTTAAAAACACCAACATTGTATATTTTAGGGCATTGCGCAAAGCCCACAAAATACACCACAAACACCTCGACAAGCCCGATGGCGAGTGCTTTGGTATGCTGTTTGTACCCCTAAAATATTTTCGCGAAGCTGCTCAATATCAAAAAAGCACCAAATGAAACTGCTGTATTTAGCCGTTAATTTGGGCTGTTTGATAGTGCCTTTTTTGTTTAGCTTTCATCCAAAAATTAATTTCCATCATCACAGGCTCGTTTATACCCGAAGAAATTGTTTGGTACAATAACCTCCAAAATTTGGGTATCAGAATGGCAACCATACCCATCGAAGATACTTTTTATGGCATGTTGCTGTTGTTGCTAAATGTTACTTTTTTCGAGTACCTAAAAAACAAAAATCGACCCTCAAACACCTCGAGGTTTTAAAAAAAACTACCTACAATATTTTTGTAGGTAGTTTTTTTTGTACTAAGCTTTTTTTGTTGCCCAAGTATCCACACAATACGTATTTTTTTGTACCTTTGCTTCCTTATCTATTGCAATATTGCTCAACATCATCTTACCTAAAAAAATTACATGAAAAGGTTACTACTATACTGTATGCTATACTGTTTAGTACAAATAGGTACGTTTGCTCAAAACAACATTGATAACTACATTACTAACCAAATGACCAATAACCATATACCCGGTTTTGCATGTAGTATACTTAAAGACGGCAAATTGGCTTTTGAGGGATACTATGGATATGCTAAAATCTCGAATCAAACGCCCGTTGCCCCAAATAGTAGCTTTATGTTGGCATCGGTGTCAAAAACAGTTACTGCTACGGCATTGTTGCAACTATACGAACAAGGTTTGTTTGCATTAGACGACCCCATAAACAATTACTTGCCTTTTACAGTCAATCATCCCGATTATCCAAACATCCCCATAACATTTCGGCATTTGCTTACCCATACATCGGGCATAAAAGATAATTGGAATATTTTAACCAATAGCTATGTTATTGGCGATAGCCCAATAGCCTTAGCCGATTTTTTGGAAGATTATTTAACCCCTGCTGGCGATTATTACAATGCCAACGCAAATTTTACCAACTACGCCCCACAAACACACTATGCTTATAGTAACGTAGGGGCTACTTTGTGCGGCTATTTGGTAGAGGTGATTAGCAATATGCCCTTTAACGAGTATTGTAATCAACACATTTTTGAGCCACTTTGCATGAACTATACGGCTTGGTTTTTATCCGAGTTAGATGCCAGCAAAGTAGTACACCCCTACACATGGACAGGTACAAACTACACCGATAACGGTTTATATGGATACCCCGATTACCCCGACGGGCAATTACGAACTACACTAAGGGCTCTTTCGCGCTTTTTGCAAATGTATATCAACCAAGGCAGCTATCAAGGACAGCAAATTTTGTTGCCCAATACCATTAACCAAGTACTAACAACCCAATATCCAACCATAGACAACACACAAGGGCTGATATGGTATAAACTAGGCGGTAATTGGTGGGGACATAACGGCGGCGATGATGGGGTAAGCACCCAAATTGGCTTTAACCCTAATACCCAAACAGGTGTAGTTGTTTTGTCAAACTCCGATACAGATATTACCGACATTTTTACACAATTGGCAATTATTGCCGATACCATATCTACCACCAATAAACCTATTTGTTGCAATTATCCGCCACCTGCCATAACTGGAAATGCAACAACTTGTAGCTCATCTAACCAAACCTACACTGTAACACCCATTGAGGGCAGTACCTACAACTGGACGGTTGTGGGCGGAACCATCTTATCGGGGCAAAATACCAATGCCGTTGAAGTACAATGGAATAGCCCAAGCGTAGGCTCGCTTAACGTTGAACAATCAACCCCTTAAACCAGTAATGTGTTATCAATTTTTATCTTTTTTTATTATAACCTAAATTTTCACCATCTTTATGCTTAACATCAAGCACACTGTAGCCGAGCGTTTTTTACGCTATGTACAAATCGACACACAATCCGACCCCACCTCTACCACATCGCCAACTACCGAAAAGCAAAAAAACCTAAGCCGTTTATTGGTAGATGAACTGCAAGCAATGGGCATTACCGATGCCCACCTCGACGAATTTGGCTATGTATATGCCACCATCCAGCAACAAGCACCAAAAGCAATGTGCCTGTTATTTGCTTTTGCTCGCACGTTGATACCTCGCCCGATTGCAGCGGTGCAGGTGTAAAACCTATTGTACACCACAATTATCAGGGACAAGATTTGGTTTTGCCCGATGATACTACCCAAATTATCAGAGCCAAAGACCACCCCGATTTATTGGCACAAATAGGCAACGATATTGTAACCGCCAGCGGAACCACTTTATTGGGTGCCGACAACAAAGCAGGTGTAGCCGCTATTATGGATGCCGCCAACTTTTTGATGCAAAACCCACAAATTACACACGGCAAAATACGCATTTTGTTTACCCCCGACGAAGAAGTTGGACACGGAACCGACCATGTTGATATGCAAAAACTAGGCGCACACTTTGGCTACACCATAGATGGCGAAACGCTTGGCTCTATCGAAAACGAAACTTTTTCGGCAGATGGGGCTACCATACACATACAAGGCGTGGCAACACACCCAGGCTTTGCAAAAGGCAAAATGGAAAACGCCATAAAAATTGCCGCCGACATAATTGCCGCTCTACCCCGACACGCCCACACACCCGAAACAACCGAAGGTAAAGAAGGTTTTGTGCATCCGTTGGGCATTAGTGGCTCGTTAGAAGAAGCAACGATTAAATTTATTGTCCGCGATTTTTCGGACAACGGTTTACTTAATTACCAACAATTGCTGCAAGAAACCATAAACAAAGTACTGCCCAACTACCCCAACTCAACGGCTACTTTGCGCATCACCGAGCAATACCGCAACATGAAAGTGGTATTAGACCAACACCCACAAGTAGCCCAATATGCCGTTGAGGCAGTGCGCCGAGCAGGTGTAACACCCAAACTAAGCAGCATACGCGGCGGCACCGATGGCTCGCGCTTGTCGTTTATGGGCTTACCCTGCCCCAATATTTTTGCTGGCGAACACGCTTTTCACTCGCGTCACGAGTGGGTATCGGTGCAAGATATGCAAAAAGCCACAGCTACCATTGTGCATCTGGCAATGATTTGGGAAGAAATGCAATAAAAACATCAACTTAAAATACACATGATAACCTACAAATTAAAAACACTAATTGGTGCTATTGCCGGCGATATAATTGGGTCGTCTTACGAAGGAAGCGGTGTAAAAACAAGCAATTTTGCCCTTTTTACCCCCTTTTCTAGATTTACCGACGACACCGTTTTAACATTAGCCGTTGCCGATTGTATTTTGAATGAAAAAGATTTTGCAAAAACCATTCAGCAATATGGCAGAAAATACCCTAGACGCGGCTATGGTGGATATTTTAAGCAATGGTTAAAGAGCGACAATCCGGTGCCTTATGGCAGTTTTGGCAATGGCTCGGGCATGCGGGTAAGTGCCGTTGGTGCAGCCTACAACACCCTAGACGAGGTGTTAGCAGTAGCCAAACAATCTGCCGAAGTAACCCATAATCACCCCGAAGGCATAAAAGGCGCACAAGCCATTGCCGCTGCTGTATTTTTAGCCAAAACAGGCAGTAGCAAACTCCAAATAAAAGAGTATATTTCAACAGCTTTTGCCTATAACCTAAACCGCAGCATAACCGACATACGACCAAGTTATGTGTTTGATGTTACTTGTCAAGGCTCGGTTCCGGAGGCAATTATTGCCTTTTTAGACAGCACCGATTACGAAAGTGCCATTAGATTGGGCATTTCGTTAGGGGGCGATAGCGACACTATTGCTTGTATGGCAGGTGCAATAGCTGCCACTTTTTACAACCAAATTCCCGACCATATCTTACAATTTGCGCATAAACAATTGCCTAACGAATTGCTATTGCTATTGGCTCAATTCAACGAAAAGTTTGGTGGTTAAGCCATAAAAACGCCACATCTGCCTGTAAGGGTAGATGTGGCGTTTGCTTTTGGGGCAGATACCCTTTTTGCTCCTATGTTTACTTTTTATCGCTCAAAGTTGGGCTATCTAAAATGCTTTGGATGCGTTTTTTTGCCAATTCATCGCCATCTTTTACTATTTGGCGCAGCACTTTTGTTTCGTTAATGGTTTTTAGTTTGTCTAGCGTATCTAAACCGTCGGTGTATGCCACTACTTTAATAGCATCTTCAAAAAAGTCGCGGGCGGCAACAATCCATTTATTAACCGATAAATCAACCAAAGCCGTTATACCTTTTACCGACCTAATGGCAAGCGTTAGGGGCTGCCCGGCTGTTAGTACAATTTTATCGCCTACTTTTAGGTGTTTGCTAAACGTAATGCCTAATGCAGGTATTACATATCGGCGCACGGCGCTTTCTATTTGGGCGCGTTGCATGTTGGTGTTGTAGGCAGCTTTTATAAATAGGGTAGTTAAGCGTTTGTCGTTTTTTAGCAAAGTTTCGGCGCTAATACGTCGTAGCCATCGTTGCACACGTGGGTCAAAAACGGCAAGTTGGGCTTTTTGTATGTCGCCATCGGCAATGCTGTATTCTACATCAATGCCGTATTGCTGAAACTGTTGGGCAAAAGCCTGCGGATATAGGTGTTTAAAAAGAGCAATAGTAGGTGCCAAACCGCGGTTGCCGCCTGCAAACTGTATAAAACCATACGAAAACAAGGCTCGGTCGTAAGAGTTAATAGCATCAAACTTACCTTCGTGTTCCGATACATATTTTAGTGAGCGGGCTTGGTCGGTGTTTAAGCCAATTTTTTCGTACTCGCTAAAATCCAATATGGTAGGCTCTACATCGCCAATAAAGCTAATACCTGCTAGGTCTACGGTATAAGCGCTGCGGGTGTGGTTGTTAAAAGTTACTTTTTTGCTTTGTCCGTTGTCGAGGGTAAAAGTGGCGGTGTAGCGGGTATAATCGCTTAGTATTTTAAACGTTAAATCGGTGTTGTTTTTGTTTACAATGCCCGTTAGGTAGTCGGTATCGCCCGTTACATAATCTTTACCTACCCAATATTTAACGCGGTCGTACTGAAAATCGCGTATGGCGGCAATGGTGTTAATTAATTTGTTTTGTGGTATGGCTTCTATGGCATCGGGTTTGGGTATTTCTGCTTCGGGAATGGTGTAGCCCAATGTTCGCAGGGTGGTTTGCACTTTTCGTACATCGTTGGGCATATTGCCTGTGGCGGTAGCGCCTACGGGGCTGCTAAGTGGCTCCATAAACTGTTGTCGTCCGCTTACTTCTTGCATTTTTATTTCGGCTCGGGCAGTTTCTATCAAAGCAATTTCGGTGGTTGATAAAGGTAAGGCAGCGTTGTTCATAAATTGCAAACTGCGGCTATCGGGTTTTATGGGGGCGGTATCGTTGTCTTCGTCGGCAACAATTTGGTTAAACCGCTGTAGGGCAACAATGGTTTGTGGTATGGTGTTGCTTGCCACAGTGCCGGTGTTTGTTTTGGGTTGTTCTTTGTCAAAATCTTCGGAGCTTAAAAAACCTAGTTGCATCAGCATTTTTTGTACTGCCAATACATCTGTTACCAAATTATGCCCACCTTGCCCCACCGACTTGCTTAATGTTAGGCGTTTGTAGGTAAATGTTAGCGATTTTAGGTTTACCTTATCGGCGGCTTTGCTTGTAAAAACAATGGGTGTAGGTGGTGTTATGGGTGGTGGCGGATTGGTGTTGCCGCTTGGTTTGGGTGGTGGTGGCGGTGGCGGGTTTGATGTGGCACTTTTATAGCCCACAATTAGCTTTTGTCCGGGGTTTATTTTTACACTGGTATTGGCAAATTTGTTCCATTTTAACAAATCGTTGATACTTATTTTGTGCAACGATGCTATCGCCCAAAGCCCATCGCCAGCTTTTACAGTATAGTAAATGGGTGTTAGATTGGTGGTAGCAGGCGGCGGAGGAGGAGCGGTATTTGACCCACTTTTAGTAGGTATACTTAACACTTGCCCAATTTGCAAGTTGTTTGTTTTTAGGTTATTGGCTTTTTTTATATCCTCTACCGATACCTCAAATATCCAAGCAATGGTGGTTAGCGTATCGCCTGCTTTTACGGTATAGGTTTTTGTGGCAGCAGGCTTAGGTGGTGGTGGTGGCGGGTTTGAGGTAGCTACCGATGGCACTTTTAGCACCTGTCCAACTTGTATAACATTGGTGGTTAGTTTGTTCAGTTTTTTGATTTGGTCGGGAGTAGTTTTGTACAAAGCAGCTATTTTCGACAGATTATCGCCTGCTTTTACGGTATAGTTGGTAGTACCTGCGGCTCTTTCCGATATTTCGACACCTCGATTGGCAGGCAAGTCTATCGGCATTTCCGATTCTACGGCAACTGGATACTCGTTGGCATCGTCGGTGGCTACTGCCCACACTAACTCGGGTTGGGGCTGGTAGTTGTTGGTTTGGGCATTAGGTATCAATAAGGCTTGTCCAATACGTAAGGTAAAAGTGTTTAATTGGTTGGCAGCCATAATATCTTGGTAGGTAGTGCCAAACTGCTGGGCAATACTCCTAAGCGAGTCGTAACGTTGAACAATATAGGTAAACATAGTTGTTGATGTATTAAAATTAAAACAGTTTGGGTTGATGCAGATACATTTAGAACTTGCAAAGTTAGGCAATATTTATTAATTGGTAGATACACAAGTGTAATTTAGTGCGAGTTATGCGTTAAAAATGATTAAAAATACCCCATTACGGGTAGATTGTTTGCTTATGTTACGCACACAAAAGACACGGATTTTTACAATTAATAATTAATAATTAACAATCATTTTAGTAAATAATTGGTACAGTTGTGTGTAGCTATCGGGGTATGTTTGTAGCAATTGTAAATGTCGCTCAATGGTTTGGGTGTCGTGTCTAACGGCGGGACCTGTTTGCACGCTTTCGGGGGTTTGGGTTTGTACCTTTTGGGCGGTTTCGAGGATAAGCGGTTTTAGCAAATCAAAGGGCAGTTGGTTGTTGCTTAATATTTGATGTGCCATAACAAACAAATGGTTAGCAAAGTTATTAACCATTACAGCCGTTAGGTGCAGCATTTGGCGTTGATGGTCGTTTAGCAAATATACTTTGGGCGATAAAGTTTGGGCGATACCAAACAATATCTGTTGTGTTTGAAGGGTGTTGGCATGTATGCAAAAAGGCACTTGTTGCCAATCTACGGTTTGGTTTTGGCGCATGGTTTGCAGCGGGTAAAAAATGCCATAATGGGTATGTTTTTGCAGCACATCTACCAAAACAGTACCCGACGTATGAGCCACAATACTGTTTGGTGGCACGATAATTTGATTGGCTACGGTTTCAATGCTGTCGTCTTTTACGGCAATAAGGTACACATCGGCGGTAGCCAATTGGCTTAATTGGGTAGTGGTAGCAATGTTTGGTAATGCCGCAATAAGTGGTGCTAAGGTAGCTTGGCTGCGGCTATACACCTGCACTAAATTGTAGCCCTTAGCCTGCAAAGCTATTGCCAAATGATACCCCACATTGCCCGCCCCGATAATAACTATGTTCATTAATCAAAAATAAAAATCAAAAGTACTTAAGTTTTGTGTGCAAAGGTAGGGTTTATTTGTTAGATTGGATTAATTGGCGTATTTTTGTGGGTAAATTAACCTACTGATTTTTCTACAAAACGTTTTTTTTTATTATCTACCAATGAAAAAACTAAATTTTTACTCGGGACCTGCTATTTTACCACCAAGTGTATTAGAAAAAGCAGCCCAAGCAGTACTCGATTTTAATGGAAGTGGCTTGTCTATCCTCGAAATATCGCACCGCAGCAGCGCTTTTCAGGAGGTGATAGACGGAGCAAGCGCACTTGTTAGAGAACTTTATGAGTTACCAACCGACTACGAAGTGCTTTTTTTAACCGGTGGTGCAAGCACACAGTTTCCGCTTATACCCTACAACCTATTGCCGCAAGGTGGCACAGCAGCCTACTTAGAGACAGGACAATGGGCAGAAAATGCCATTAAAGAAGCCCGTTTGTTTGGCAATGTGGCAGTAGTTGCCTCGTCGCGCGAGGCTAATTTTAGCTACATACCCAAACAATACAACGTGCCAAGCAATGCCACTTATTTGCATGTTACTACCAACAACACCATTTACGGCACACAATTGCACAGCATACCGCAAAGTCACTGCCCTATTGTTGCCGATATGTCGTCCGACATTTTTTCGCGCCCCTTTGATGCCACACAATGTGGTGTAATTTATGCCGGCGCCCAAAAAAACATGGGTGCAGCCGGTACAACCGTTGTTATTGTGCGCAAAGATTTGTTGGGCAAAACCAATCGAGCAATACCTACTATGTTCGATTATCAAACACACATTGCCAAAGGCTCGATGTTTAACACGCCGCCCGTTTTTGCTATTTATGTAAGCTACCTAACTTTGCAGTGGATAAAACAACGCGGATTAGCAAAAATTGGCAGCGATAATCAACAAAAAGCCGATACCCTATATGCCGAAATTGACCGCAATAGTTTATTTGCCACAACCGTTACAAAGCCCGAAGACCGCTCGCAAATGAACGTTACTTTTAAATGCAATAAACCCGAGCAAGAACAAACTTTTTTAGACCTTGCTACCCAAAACAATTGCATTGGCATTAAAGGCTACCGAACCGTTGGCGGTTTTAGGGCATCTATCTACAACGCCATGGATTTGGCAGGCGTGCAAACCTTAGTGCAACTTATGCAACATTTCGAAGAGCAATATGCTTAAATGAACTTTTGACTACTGGCTTCGGCTACTCGCTTCTGGCTTTTGGCTGCTGGCTTTCTCGGGTACAATAAAAAAACACTGCCTACCCATAAGTTGGTAAGCAGTGTTTTTTTGTGGCAGATGAACAGCCGATAACCAAAAACAGACAGCCCAAAGCGAACAGCCTATCACTCAATTACCAATTGCCCCTTGCTTTTATCGCCATTGGGTGAGCAAAGCGTGTAGGTGTAAATGCCTTTTGGCAGATGACCAAGCGGTATGGTGGTGTTTTGTTGTGTTATTATTTGGGTTAAAACCAATTTACCCAACACATTGTACAATAAAAACTGGCTACCTAATGGAGCAAAATCATTGCTGATGATGCTTATTTGGTTAGTGGCTGGGTTAGGATACAGCTTAACTAAATGGTTGGCAACAACTGGCACACCAACCGCAAAATAATCCAAACTTAGGTTGTCGACATACAATGCCGAACCTACCTCGTATTGCCCTTCGTTGGCACTCGACACAATAACAATACTAATGCTATCGGGTTGTTCGGTGCTGGTATAATCTACTGGCAAATCAAAGGTTTGGTAGCTTGCACTTGTTGTTTCGGCGGTTAAGGTAGCTTGGGCAATGGTGTCGCGTTTGCCTGTTGCGGGGTTAGTGCGCCACAGTTGTAGCGATATACCACCTACATCGGCACCAACAGGCGTATATTTATATGCCCCCTTAAAGCGAGTTGGACGACCTGTAAAAGGTTTGCCAAACAAAGTACCCGAAGCAGGGTCTAATAAATTGATTTCGTACTCGCCCAAGTAACACAAACCCGGTATTTTGTTGCCAAAAAACGATACCGTTTCAAGTTTTAAGGCGTATGTACCCAGTTGGGCATCGGTACTTTTACTGGCTACGGCAGGCGCACCTAGTGCTGCTAATACATTTAGGCTTGTCCAGTCGTTGGGGGTATCGTAAGTACCTTCGTCTGTCCAGTTTTCAAAACTAGCATTAGGTATTTCGGTCTGAGCCGACACAAACGTTTGTGCAAAAAAGTAGCACAAAATTAGTAAAACTTTTTTCATAAAAACTAAGTTTTTTTGCTGTTTAAATGTAATTAGTTGGGGTTTATTTTAGATGTATTTACACCAATTGCCCAAACATTGGCACGAAGATACGTTTTATGTAGCTATTTAAGCATTTTTTGTGTTAAATTAGGGCAAAAAGCGCTAAAGTTGGTAATAATTTCTGAATTTTGCACCTAAATTTAGCCTTATGGCTTAAATACTAAACGTATAAACGTAGCCCAGAAACCTTCAAGGCACTTTAACTTCACACTCATCATCTGTTCATCTAAAAAATTAGCTTTTGCTATGAAAAAAATCTTTTCCCAATTTAGTTTTATTACGCTTATTTTGCTGTTAGTTTCGTGCCAACCCAAAGACCGCATGGCTACTATTAGCACCCCTATGGGCAACATAAAAGTAAAATTGTACAACCAAACACCCAAACATCGCGACAACTTTGTAAAACTTGCCGAGCAGGGTTTTTACAATGGCACTTTGTTTCATAGGGTAATGCCTCAGTTTATGATTCAGGGCGGCGACCCCGACTCGAAAAACGCACAACCCGGACAAATGCTTGGCAATGGCGGACCCGGCTACACACTACCCGCCGAGTTTGTACCCGAACTAATACACAAACGCGGAGCCTTAGCTGCGGCACGTTTAGGCGACCAACAAAACCCCGAGCGTCAGTCGTCGGGTTCGCAGTTTTACTTGGTGCAAGGTAAATTATGGACCGACCAAGAAATGGACATGATAGAACAACAACGCGGCATAAAACTAACACCCGAACAACGCGAAATTTACAAAAAACAAGGTGGCGTACCTTTTTTAGATACGCAATACACCGTTTTTGGCGAAGTAGTAGAAGGTTTAGAGATTATAGACAAAATTACTGCCGTACCCTGCGACCAAATGAACCGCCCAAACCAAGATGTACCCATGAGCGTGAAAATGAGCAACTAATTAATTATTGATTATCAATTATTAATTATGGCTTCGCAACTTTGTTGATGGTTGCCTAATAGCTTGCAGCCAACAAGCCTATTTCAACAAGTTTTTACCAATTATTGATTATGTCTTCGCAACTTTGTTGATGGTTGCAACATTGTGCAACCCTTACATACAACAGCCCGCCATACTTATGGCGGGCTGTTTGTTTTTTTGTGGTAGATGCTATATTAAGTACCCAACTACCAATAATCACTGTTTTAGTTTATAAGAGTACGCGGAATTTATTGGGCCATTGCGCATATCGAGCGGAATAAATTCCGCGTACCCTATACTACAATGCTATTTACACTTATCTACTTAGCTTGCAGCCAACAGCCCTATTTCAACAAGTTTTTAAATTGTTTTTGCACTTTATCTATTTTGGGGCGTATTACCATTTGGCAATAAGGCTCATGACCATTAATAGCAAAATAATCTTGGTGATAATCTTCGGCTTTGTAGAAATTGGTAAAGGGTGTAATTTCTGTTACAACAGGGTCGCCGTAGGGTCCTGTTTCGTCGAATTGCTTGCGCGATTGTTCGGCAATGGCTTTTTGTGCCTCGGTGTGGTAAAATATCGCCGACCGATATTGTGTACCTGCATCTGCCCCTTGACGGTTAAGGGTTGTGGGGTCGTGGCTATTCCAGAACACGTCTAAAATTTGCTGTAGGCTAATTACTTGGGGGTTAAAGCTAACTTGTACGGCTTCGGCATGTCCGGTACGCCCGGTGCATACCTCGCGGTAGCTGGGGTTTTTGATAGCTCCACCGGCATAACCCGACTCTACTTTTACTACACCTTGTAGTTGCTGAAATACCGCCTCGACACACCAAAAGCAACCTGCACCAAGTGTAATGGTTTCGAGGCTGTCGGTGTTAGTAGGTACTGTTTTGTTGGTTTCCATGTTATTGTTGTTTGTTTTTTGGGCAGATACGTTGGCATCTGCTTGGTTGGTGTTGGCACACGACGAGCAAGCATATAATGCCAAACTTGCCAGACACACACTCAACCATTTAAAATAATGACGAATGGATAGGTACATTTTTGGTTGTTTAAAGAATTAACAGCCCAAAATATCTGGGCGTTGGCAATAATACCTTAATTAACGGCTAAAAGGACATTTTGTTTTTCATCGAACAAAATTTAACGTTTTTTTGTGCTTTGTATCTATTTACACATAAAATACTAAATATAATAAACTAATTTTTTTATTTTATGCCTTGTTGATAAGCTAATGAGCTTTACTTACCTTTGCAGCTTCATTTAAGCTAAATCGTCTATAAAAATGCAAAAAACGTACTTTTTATCTGTTTGTGTG